>JAUWMR010000037.1 GCA_030613055.1 Desulfobacteraceae bacterium | reverse complement strand
ACCACGTAAGCGAGCTGTTTGAACATGATCCCGGACATGCCGCGTACAAAAATAAGCGGTAAAAACACGACCAGAGTGGTCAGGGTGCTGGCAATGACCGCGGCCATTACTTCCTGGCTCCCCTTTACGGCCGCTGATTCCGGATCCTGGCCCGATTCTCGAAGCCGGTAGATATTTTCCAGCACCACGATAGCATTGTCCACCAGCATGCCGATGCCGAGCGCCAGACCGCCGAGGGTCATCAGATTCAGCGTAAACCCGTTGAAATACATCAAGGCGAAGGTAGCAACCATGGATATGGGAATCGTGACGGCGATAATGGCGGTGCTGAGGATGTTCCGGAGAAAAAACATCAGCACGAAGACGGCCAACACTCCGCCGTATAGGATGGTGGTTCCCACGTTGGTGATGGAGCGCTGGATATAATCGGAGGTGTCGATGATGGGGATAATATGGAGCTGGGGGATGTCCCTGTTGATTCGTTCGATCTCTTTGAGCACCCCGGTCGCCACCTCCACGGTATTTTTACCCGATTGTTTGTTTACCGAAAGGCGAACACCGGGCTTGCCGTTTATCCTAACGATCCGAGTTACTTTTTCCCAGGCATCTTCTACGGTGGCGATTTCTTTTAGCTGAATGGGCACCCCTTCCCGGATGGCCACAACCGTATTTCGCAGCTCATCCAAATTAGTGTAAATCCCCGGGGTTCGGATGGTGACATCGAGCAGTCCCAGTTCGATGGTGCCGGCCGGAAGATTAATGTTTTCTTCCTTGAGGCGGTTTAAAAGCTGATCGATGGGAAGCCCCAGGGCTTTTATCTTCTCCGCGTTCAGGTTGACATGGATTTCCCTGTCCAGCCCACCCCGAATATCCAAAGAGGCCACCCCTGGAATACATTCGATCCGGTTTTTCACCTGATTGTCGATAATTCTTCTTATCTGAATGGGGTCCAGGTTGCTGGATACTCCCATAATAAGAATCGGAAAGGAGGCGAGATCGAACTTCCGCAGTCGGGGTCGTTCGGCATCCTCCGGAAGTCGCGGAATTACGCGATCCAGCCTTTCCCGGATATCGTTGGCCGCCTCATCCAGGTTCGTACCCCACGTGAAAGTAACCCGAACGCTGCTTCGGCCATCGGCGGAAACCGAGGTAACCTCTTCCACTCCGGGTACCGCGCTCATGGCCTCCTCAATAGGGCGGGTGATCAGCTCTTCGACTTCCTCGGGGCTGGCGTTTTCATATTCGGTGCTAATGCTCAGAGTAGGGTAGGTGATATCGGGCATCAGGTCGATGGAAAGTCGAGACAGGGAAACCCCGCCTATTATGATGACGATCAAAGAGACCATAACGGTCAACACTGGACGCCGGATGGAAAAACGGGAGATGTTCATGATTTTTTTTCTCCCGCCGGCATTTTGCCCCGCTTGACATCGTGATTTTCGCTTTTCCTCGGGGCACCGCCGGCCGGCTTTTTACCTGGTAGAATAATTGAAGCACCGTCTCCCAGCAGGTGATGCCCCAGGGTAACCACCGCACCGGTGATGGGCGGATTCAGCACCTCCGCCTGGACGCCATTTACGATACCGATGGTCACAGGAACAAACCGGGCTTTCTGCTTCTGGAGATCGGCTAAAAAAACCCCCTGGGTGCCGTTTCTCTTGACAAGGGCGGCTACCGGAACCACGGTGGCGTTTTTATGCTCATTGAATTGGATCTGAACCCGTACAAACATCCCCGGTTTCAGAAGCTTTTGTGCATTTGGTATTTCGAGCTCCACCCGGGCCTCCCGGGATGTTTCTTTCAAAAAGGGGGCTATTCGAATAACCTTTCCGGTAAAGGTACGACCCGGAAATGCATCGGTTGAAATGACCGCTTCCAGCCCCGGCTGAATCTTGGGATAGTCCCGTTCGATGACATGGATGGCGGCGATGAGCTTTTCGATATCGAGAACAGAGACTATCGGGGTGTTGGGCGCCAGCATGGCTCCTTCGTCCACAAAGCGCTCCCCCACCACCCGGTACCCGGTGTTGTTGTTTTCAGCCACTTGAATCTGGGCATAAGAAAGCCGTATGTTGGCCATCTTCAGGGCCGCCTCGTTTTGAGATATCTGAGCTGTAGCGACTTTCAGTTTTGCCTGCTGGGCCTTAAATTCGGACTCTGCGGCATCGAGCTTTGATTCGGAGGCGATCTTCTTTCTCCGCAATGTTACGGTCCTCTCATACTCTCGTTTTGCGTTTTCTATGGTGCTTTTCCTCTCCTGAAGATTGGCCTTGGCAACCTCCAGTTCCGCCTTTGCCTGGATGACCTGCTGGCGATATTCATCGTCGTCCAGTACGGCCACAAGCTGCCCGCCTTTGACCGTATCGCCGATATTGACCAGTATCTTTTCGAGCCGCCCGGAGATTTTAGGTGCCATGATACACTCAGAGAGCGGATGCAGGGACCCGGTAAAGCTACCCATTTCCCGTATGGAGGCTTTCTTTACGAGTACAACCTCGACGGCAACGGGTACGTTTCGGGACTCGCGCTTTAAACTTTTTCCGGATTCAGAGGCCTTTTGATAGATCTGCCAGCCTAAAAAGCCCAGCCCGGCCAGGACAATAATGGTGACAAAAACTTTTTTCATAAAGAAAACCCATAACGCCGCCCTGAGATACGTAGCGGCTTAAAATTCAATATTTATACTTGATTGTACACGTTTTTCCGTTAATAACAAACTAAAAGAAAAGCTCTTTAGCAACCAAAATCCGTCTTACGATCCCAAAAAATAAAAAATCCACGCCCATCGAAGATCCCGCTATGCGGGGAAGGACATGGTTTTAAAATCAAAATAAATTTCAAGCAGGGATATTGTTACGCATATTTTAATACTGCGTGAAAAGACATAAAGTGAATAAACGTATTTGGGGAGAGGGCACATCAAGATTATTTCATGGATTTCTCACCTCTAATCTCGATTAATTTGGTCTTCTTCATTTCCCTTGGAATCGTATCAGGGGGGACCCATTCGAACTGGGGGCCAATCCTCACTTCCTCTTTAAAATATGACGACATCTTCTCTTCCAGTGCGGGAAGATCCTTTTCCGGCAGTCCCTCTCCATATTCAATCTTGATTTTTAAGGGGGGCGTAACCGTGGGACCCGGACGATCCAGCATGATCCGGAATAACCCGGTTACCTCAGGCCGGAACTTAAAAATAGCCGTCTTGATCGCCTCCGGATAGACGTTGACCCCTTTAATAATCAGCATATCATCCGCCCTGCCTATGATCTTAAAGGTAATCCCGGGCATGCCGCACCGGCATGGCTCGGTGTTCACCTGAAGAATATCCCCTAATGCATAACGCATAAAGGGCCCCCCTTCCCAGTCAAGAAAGGTGAAGACCATCTCCCCGATGGCGCCCTGTTCGATCTCTATATTCTCTTTGGTCTTGGGGTCTATTAGTTCTAACAGGCAGTGATCTTCAGAGACAAAATGCATGCCGCTGAAGTGCTCAGGCGGTTCATCACATGAAATACCGTGAAAGGCGTGGCCCCCACCAGTGTGATCAAAAACCTTTGCGCCAAAACCATTGGCAAGCATCTTCCGAACCTCCGGGTTTCCGCCACCCGGCTCACCCGCGCAGAAAAACCATTTTAAACCCAGGTCCTCAGCCTTTTTACCCGTTAATTCGGGGCACTTTTCTATCATGTACTGGCCAAAGGATGGTGTGGCAATGATAGCTACCGGCGCGGTCAACCTTATAAAATCAAGAACCCTCTTGGTACCCCCTTCGATTCCTACCGGTACGACACATGCCCCCATATTCTGGATACCCTGAGAAAGTGGCAAGCCCCCCGTAAACATGCTCAGAGAAAGGGCCTGTATCATAACGTCACCAGGTCTGATCCCTGCCCGCCAGTATTTCCTCGCATGCATCTCATTGACCACATCCACGTCATGCTGTGTTAATGTATAAAGGGTAGGCATCCCGGTAGTCCCGGATGTGGAATTAATACGGATAATTTTTTCCCTTGGGGCGCAGGCCAGAAGGTCATAGGGGTTGCCATATTTTTCTATGGATTCTTCCTGTGCCCTCCTGTGCTCATCCTTTGTCATTAAGGGAATTCTTGAAAAATCCTTAAAACTTTTGATATCCTCCGGTTTTGCACTTACAACCTCAAATTTATTTTTATAAAAAGGAGAATTTTTATAATTATAGGCCACCTGCTTCTTAAGCCTTTTCAACTGCAGTGCCCTCATCTCATCTTTCGACATGGCCTCTATCTTCTCATTCCAGAGTTTCCTTTCCTTGTAAAATGCCATCTATCTCTCCTTACTGTTACTATCCATTAGTCATTGGTCATTTTAAATGTACTGGAAACCAATACCTAACACCCAATACCCAATACCTAATACCCAATACCCAATACCCAATAACTATTCCTCACATACTTCTAAAAGGATGCCCTGGGTTGTCTCTGGTTCAAAAAAGGCCACTATGCCATGGCTTCCTTCTCTGGGAAAACCTTCCATAATATTGAGACCTTTATCTTCCAGGGCCGTCAGAGAATTTTTAATATCTCCCACTTTTATTGAAAGATGATTGATGCCCGGTTTCATACCCATTGTTTTTTTTGCAAGGCTTTCGTCCTCTCCCAGATATTGAAGCAGCTCGATACTTATATTCGCCGCATTCAGCTGGGCTATTTTCAGACCCACATCGGGCATTTCTTTAATTTTGGCTGATTCCAAATGAAACAGGTGCTCAAACATGTCGATTGATCGCTCTAAATCTTCGACAATGATGCCAATGTGATCAATAGTTGGAGCGTTCATCTTCTTTCTCCTCTCAATATTTCTGTTGCCTCTTCATACACAGTGAAGGTAGTTTTATCAATCACGACTCCGTAATCCTTTTTTGCGCTTTCAATGGAGACCACCTCGTTTTTTACATCCTCAAGGACCTTATCAACCGGCCTCTGGAATGGATCGCCATATCCACCGCCGCCACCCGCCTTTTCATTGAAAATAGTATGCGTTGGAATATCCCTGATGATCTCCTTCGACTTTGCAACCCTTACGGTCCCGTCCGGATATTTGAGTTCAACCCTGTTGACAGTCCCCTCCTTACCACCAAAAAGGCCGAAGGCCCTTGCCTCTTGTTCAATACCATCGCCGTATGCGATTCCGGTTACATCTTCACCATAAATCTCAAATTCCGTTTCCACGCCCAGACCCCCGCGCCATCTGCCTGCCCCTGCCGAATCAATAAGGTACTCATGCTTGATAAGAAAATGAGGGTCATGGATCTCGAACATCTCGTAATCTTGAGCCAGTATCCCGCCGGCGCAGTTAATAAGCCCGATGTGATCATAGCCGTCAGCCATCCAGGTGCCTCCCGAGCCCCCCTTTAATGCCAGGAACAGGATGTCCACATAGGATCGATTTTTCCTCGGATCTTTTCCTGTGAGGTTGAAACCCAAAAACCTGTTCCATGCTGCCGTCACCTTTTTGGGAAGGGCCTGAGAAAAGGCCTTGAAAATAGCATCCGAATTGGGCCCTGTGAGGCTGTTGCCAAAGGTGGTAGCGGCAGGAAACCGGGCATTAAGAAAAGAACCCTCAGGGTTTATGATATTAATTGGTCTGGATATGCCGTCATTGTGAGGGATATCGGGATTTATGAGCATAAGAAATGTCAAAAGAACAGCCGAACCTGTGGCTGCGAAAGGGGCATTGACAAACCCTTCGGTCTGGGGGGCGGAACCGGTGTAGTCGAAGGTGATCTCATCTCCTTTTACAATTACATCCAGGTTAATCTTCATTCTGGAGCCTTCATGGAAACCGTCGTAGTACGCGTAACTCTCTCCGTGGTAAGTACCATCCGGAATCTCTCTGATTTCATTCCTGACCATCTTCTCAGTTATATCGAACAGGTATTCAACGTGATCATCAAATTTTTCAATGCCGTATTTTTCCAACAGGGCTGTGATACCTCTCTCACCAACTACGCATCCACCTATCTCAGCCTTGATATCCTCTTCAACTATGTCATAGCGGATGTTGGCAAATATCAGGTCCCAGACATCCTTTCTGAACTTCCCTGCCTCGTAAATTTTTACCGGCGTTATCCTTAAGGCCTCCTGCCAGACCTCCCGGGCCTCCGGGTTATAACCGCCTGCCACGGCCCCGCCTATATCCGCCTGGTGGCCCTTGCACGCGGCCCAGGCAACAAGTTTTTCTTCGTAGAATACAGGCTTAAAAACCGCCACATCAGCGTTCTGATTTCCTCCCGAGAACACATCGTTGTGGAGTATGACGTCTCCCGGATATACGTCACTGCCAAAATAATTCACTATGTACTCACAGGCAGGCTGGATGGCAAAGGCGAGTACAGGGATATATTCAGTCTGCTCTAACATCCTTCCTTTCCGATCATAGAGACCTGTGACAAAATCCCTGGCCTCGTTGAGTATAGGAGACCTTGTAGTCCTCAAAAGGGTCAGACCCATCTCCTCGGTTATGGATTTGAACCTTCTCTGGAGTACAGACGCAAAGATTTTATCAATCTTCTTGCTCATTTCCTTTCTCCTTTAGTAACATCTCAATAAGTACGGGCAAATCAAAGGTTAGCGAACTCTCTGGATTCCCGCCTCCGCGGGAATGACGGACGACTGCAGACAATCGTCATTCCCGCGAAAGCGGGAATCCAGTTGGCCTACCCAAACTTTTTGAGAACTTACCTCCTTTAATTCTAAATAGTTTGAAAAGAGACTGCTGCGCCCCGGCCCTTTTTATACAACCCACGACGGAACCCCAGAATTTAAAGCTGTTCCTCAATACCTTACAGCAAGGTCATCAGATAGCTCCCATACTGGTCACACTCAATCTGGTATTCGGGGGGAACAAAGATGGTAGTATTCACCTGCTCTATGATTACAGGACCATTGAGATGGTTGCCGTAACCCATCCTATCCCCGTCATATACCTCCACGGATAGAAACCCCATCTCAGAGGGTATGAAAACCTGTCTCTTCCCTTTGAGACAATCAATCGCGTCCTTACCCCTGTACTCTTCCTTCCTGAAAGAAGGTTTCTCTGTGGTACCAATAGCCGTAATCCTCAGGTTGACCAATTCCACATCGGTCCCCTCCCCTTTCAGGTCATATCCATAGAGCCTGTTATGTGCATTATGAAAGGCGGCCTTTATCGCTTCTTCATTAAAGTCATGTATATCTTCGCCGTCAACGTTTACATTAACCTCATGATACTGACCCACATATCTCAGGTCCAATGAGTAAAGATAGCCCCTGCGGCCCTGAGGAATATTCTCTTCCGAAAGTGTCTCTTCACCCTCTCTTTCAAGTTCCCGGATTAGAGAGAGAAAACGGGACACATCCATCGCATCTTTTGAAAATGTGCAGTGGTAGCTCCTGACAAAGTCATGCTTCAAGTCTGACAGAAGCATTCCTGCAGCGCAAAAAATGGATGACTCCTTTGGTATCAATATCCTCGATATCTCTAACTCCCGCGCAATCATGGCCGCATGTATCGGTCCCGCACCCCCGGCGCAGACAATAAGAAACTCTCTTGGGTCATAACCCCTCTGTACGGAGATCTCCCTAATGGCTGATGCCATATTGACGTTCATGATATGAAACATGCCATAGGCCGCCTCCACAAGGCTTAAATGAAGGGGTCGTGCCACCTTCTCTTCAATGGCCTTCTCTGCACCCGAATGATCAAGCCTGATCCTTCCCCCTGCAAAATAGTCAGCATTCAAGTAGCCTAATATAAGATTGGCATCACTGCATGTGGGCTCTATGCCGCCAAGGCCATAGCAGACCGGACCGGGACGGGCACCTGCGCTCCCCGGCCCCATCCTGAGAAGCCCGCCCTCGTCTATCCAGGCTATGCTCCCGCCCCCTGCACCGATGGTATTTATCTCCATCATGGGGAGTGCCAGTGCATAACGATTCACCTTACCATCCGTTGTAACCACAGGATTAGAATCCTTTATAAGCGCCGCATCAAAGCTCGTTCCCCCCATATCTATGGTGATAAAGCTGTCGCGTCCGTGAAGTCTGGTATAGGAGATCCCTGCAATGGGTGCAGCGGCAGGGCCGGAGAGCAGGGTGCTGGCCGCTAATTCCATGACCGCTTCCGGTGTCGTTACACCCCCATTGGACTGCATTATAAGTAGAATTCCCTTAAATCCTTCTTCGTTCAATCCGGCAATAAGCCTTGAAAGGTATTTTTTAAGAATCGGGCCAACCGCGGAATTGAGAACCGTGGTGCTCACCCGGTCATAAAACCTGACCTGGGGCAGGGTCTTTGTGGAGACAGAGAGGTATGCCTCCGGCATAAGCTCAACTATCTTCTCTGCCGCCAACAGTTCGTTTTTGTCGTTGGCATATGAATGCATGAAGCATATGGCCACAGCCTCGACCCCATGCTCCTTGAACAGCTCAATGCCCCTCTCCACATCATGGATGTTTATCTCCCGCACTATCTTACCGCTGAAATCGACCCTCTCTTCCACCGACACCCTCAGGTACCTCGGCACTATGGGCGGGGGAGGAAGATACTTATTGTTATAAAGTTCCTCTCGTATGCCCCTTCTCATCTGGAGCGCATCCCTGAAACCCTTTGTGGTCAGGAGCCCTGTCCTGGCCACATTCCCCGTCAGCACCGCATTGGTAGTAACGGTCGTGCCATGTACTATAATCTCCACCTGCCCCAGAAAGGAAGAAAAATCCATATCCATTTTCTTTGCCATATCAACAAAGCCTTTGATTACGGCAATGGAGGGATCCTCAGGCGTAGAGAGGATCTTGAAAATATCGGAGTTCCCTTTTTCATCCATAAGCAGAAAGTCGGTGAAGGTCCCTCCCACATCAACGCCGATCTTGAATGCCATAATATCTCCGTTCTATCCGTCTATGTTTTTATCCTTACCCACTTATAAAGTTTCAACCTGTGCGAAAATAGATTCTTCTCTTCTCCCCGTGTTTAGTATATGATACCATGTGTCTGGATATTGTATTCTCAGTAGCCTCGACATAGGCCATCTTTATCAATCTCCGCAACATGAGTCAAGATTAGTGTCATGTCATCTAAGTAATGTCGTAAAAATGGCTGTCATTCCCGCGGAAGCGGGAATCCAGAAGCACCGAAGTAGCCCAAAATACTGGATTCCCGCCTTCGCGGGAATGACGAGTGCCTGATACAATATTTCACGCATGACACGACATTTGTCTTGCCCACAATCAATGAACTACCTCGTAGCAATCTACGAGGAATTAACCCTTGTCCGCCTTTGGCGGTTTGAACTAAAACAAGGTTGTAAAGGAACACTATGAGAACAATCTCCATATCGAAAACATTGCGAAATATTTTAGTCGCAACGCTTATTTCTATAGTTCTAAGTACTTGTGATTATAGTAGCATTACTAATGCGAATAATAATAAATGGTATGTTGATGTTTTACCCCATTTTCAATATGTTTATGAAAATAGACCTGTAAAAGTTGCTTCTGATATTAGCCAGACATTTTCGGATGTTCATGGTAAACACGCGTTGTTAGTATGGAATTATTTTGTTAGTGTTTTTCATAATTCGCCAGGAGCTTTTGTTGAGATATATTATACAAATGATCAAGCCTATTTTGAAAAATATATATTACCTCATGCTCCAACATTAATTATTCCAGGAGCAAGAGTTGTTACTTATTATCGTGATGAGAACCATAGAAAATGGTTTATCATACCTTATAAAGATCCTGATTTTGGAACCCTACTTCATGAAATCGGTCATGATTTTCTTGATATTGATTGTCATAATTATTGGGACTATTATAAGGCTCCCTGGTTTAGAGAAGGATTGGGCATGTATTATGAATCAGGTGCGTTTGACCAAAATGACAATTTTTCTGTTAATTCACCATTTCAAAATATGTATTCCATATTCATGAACAGATATGATTCAGGAACCCTTATTCCCCTGAGTGAATTAACAGCATATGACCATGTCGCCTTTTATACGACAGGAGATGTATTCCAGCATTATGCCCAGGCTATGATGATTATTTACTATTTAATGAAAGAGCATCCATTCTTATTGCCCCAAATATTTAATAAGATTGAAGACAAAGAAATTACAAATAATACACAACTATTAAATTATGTTCTTACTGCGTTATCAATGACCGTTGAGCAGTTAGATTCCGCGTATGTTCGTTATTCGCTAAATTGTAAGTAAAGAATCCACGCCCATCGAAGATCCCGCTATGCGGGGAAGGACATGGTTTTAAAATCAAAATAAAATATTACTAACAATTACTGAGTGAACCCTAACGTTGCAAAAGTCGAGGGTGCTGAAGATCCGCGGCGTCAAGGGTAAAGCCGTAATATTTTACTGCGAACCCTTGACAACAAAGGAGATTCGGCGCCCTCGGCTTTCCCGAAGGGTAAACAACATGGTGATTTGACGGGCCTTGCTCAAATGCACATGCGGTGAATTCCTGCAATGTCTGTGACAACGGGACGAAACACTGTAGTTTAGGGGTTTTTAATAATGCTAACCATGTTGTTTATGCAACAGTAGGGTGAACACCATGAGAGATATATTTATCGAACTTACCACAGCCTGTAATTTTAACTGCGAATTCTGTCCATATCATTTATTAACGAGAAAGAAAGAAGTTCTTAGTCTGGATAATCTTCAGAAAATCCTGGGAACATTAAAGGAATTGGACGGCATCGATTACATAATGTTTTCGGCCCTGGGCGAGCCTTTGTTACATCCAGAGTTTATGGCAGCTTGTCAGATGGTAAAGGACTATGGTTTCAGATTGGTTGTCACAACCAATGGTAGTCTCCTTAGAGAAGATCACAAAAAACTTGCTGTTGATGATATTTATCTAAGTTTCCAGACTACTACTGAGCAATCATTTTCTCACCGCCAGGCAAAGAATCTATCTTTCTCCTTATACTTAGATGTAATTAAACAGTTTGTCCAGGGACAGCATCCCAGAACAATCATATATCTCATGGGAACAGGGTTATTTAAAACCATGGTACATAACAAAGGGTTCATGGATATAGAACTTGATTTTGACAATACCGAACCGGCACTGAAAATTATCAATAAGTATGGTAAGTTTTTTGAGCCGTCTTTTCAGGAAATAACTGATATGAATTATGACTTTTCAAATAATAAATACATTTTTGTGAGAGATAATCTATATCTGTATCTTTCCATGCTATATAACTGGTGTAATTTAATCTTGCCTCCGGGATATACCTATATCCCCTCACGGTCTATCGATGCCAAGACATGCGATTACTACGAAAAACAGATCATCATATTAGCCAATGGAGACGTCACCTTTTGTTGCATGGACTATGATGGTTCCATGATTCAAGGAAATATTTTTCAAGAAGACCTGCGTGACTTAATAGCGAAGAAAGAAAAAGTTTTGGATCTTGCTGTATACAAGCTTTGCCGTCAATGTAAAGGGAAGGTAATAAGAAATAGTCTCCTTCACAGGCAAAGATCTTGAAATTTGTGTCAAATTTTATCATGTGAATTGGAATAATAGCTTTTTTATGTTTCCTGGCCCCTGAACCCTGTGGGCTGTTGCTTTAAATCTTTGATCCGGCGGAGGTGATCTCATTAAAAAAAATGAACCAAATTTAATCCCGGGATTCCATCCGGTTCGAGAGGCCCTTATCCGGGGGCATCACGAGATCAGGGAGATCTGGATTGCAAAGGGGAAAAAGTCTTCCAGGCCGGACGAGATCCTTAGTATAGCAAAAGATCGCAACATTCCTGTCCTTTTCAAAAAGGAAGAGGAATTGTCTCGCCTTTTGCCTGGTATAGCCCACCAGGGTATTGTGGCGGTGTCAGGTGCTTTTACATACACGGACTTGGAGCGTATTATTGACTCTTCCCTCAAGTCTGAGGGACATGGCCTTGTTATTGCGGCTGACCACATCACGGATGAAGGAAATTTAGGTGCGCTGATAAGAACGGCCGCGTTTTTCGGTGCCCATGGTCTTATTATTCCAAAAGACCGCTCGGCCAGGGTGACTTCCAAAGTGCTCAAGCGCTCCTCAGGGGCCTTTGTGCACCTCCCTGTTGCACAGGTAGTGAATATGGGGAGGGCCCTTGATATTTTAGAAAAAAAAGGGTTCTGGATCATAGGCGCTTCCGGAGACGGCGCTGAATCCATTTATCAATTCGACTGGAAACGGAGCCTTGTATTGGTATTAGGAAATGAACAGAAGGGTCTTAGCCAGGCTGTCAGGAAGCGCTGCCAACAGGTAGTCCGTATCCCGTCCGCCGGCAGTGTTGAATCCTTAAATCTTGCCGTGGCCACGGGCGTTGTTCTGGCAGAGGCCCGTCGCCAAAGTCGAAATCTCCAGTAGTAAATTTTATTAAACAAGGGTAATTGTCTTGATTTACAAGATTAAAATAATCCAGCGCATCCATGCCTGCCCCGCGGAATGCGGGGTTATCCTGTCAAAAAATAGACGGCTGAACCATTGCTGTAAGATTTTAACGGCGCTGGTCATTGGCGCCCTGTTTTTATTGCCGTCAACCGGTCAGGCTGTAAGTCTCGAACTTCCGGTTGACTGTGATATGGGCAAAATATGTTCAATACAGAACTACTTTGACAGGGATCCAGGGCCGGAGTATCGGGACTATACCTGCGGCTTTCTCAGTTATAATGATCACAGGGGAACGGATTTCAGGGTGCCTGATATGGTTGCCATGTGGAAGGGAGTGGCTGTTATTTCTGCTGCCCCTGGAGTGGTTCGCGCAATTCGAGACGGAATGTCTGATATCAACGTGAAAATAGTTGGTATTCATGCAGTAAAAGGCAGGGAGGCAGGCAATGCTGTTGTAATCGTGCACGATGGGGGTTGGGAAACCCAGTACAGCCATATGCTCCGGGGCAGCGTTTTGGTTAAGCCCGGTGACAGGGTTGTTACTGGACAGCGTTTGGGATTGATCGGGATGTCCGGCCGGACCGAGTTTCCCCATCTTGACTTTCAGGTCCGCTTTAACGGGAAAGCTGTCGATCCTTTTGTGGGCGTAACCGACAAGACGGGTTGTGGCTTTGTTGAAAAGCCGCTCTGGAGCCAGAAGGCCCTGGCATATTTATCTTATATCCCGAGTGGCCTGCTTGGAGCCGGCTTTACTTCCGCCATACCTGATGCAAAATCGGCAAGGCGGGGTGGGCACAGGGCAAAGAGCCTGCCTCGTAACGCAGCAGCTATCATCTTTTGGATAGATGTATATGGCGTCCAATCAGGAGATAAGGAGGTGATGAGGATCGTTGGGCCGGATCATAAGGTATTGCTTGAAAAAAATAATTTCCTGCAAAAAAACCAGGCCCAGCGTTTCAGGTATGTGGGCAAGCGATTAAGAAGTGGGTTCCCCCGTCAGGGTGTTTATCGGGGCGATTACTTTCTCATACGTAAAACTTCCAGAGGAGAACAAGTCGTCATCAAGGCAACTCGCAGTGTAGTAATCCGTTAGCATCCTCCCTTGAACCCTTTCAAATTGCACTTTTATCCAGGATCTCTCTTATCTTTTTGGATAGTTGCCCAATGTTAAACGGCTTCTGGATAAAACCATCACAACCTCGTTCCAGTATCTCAGTGGCCTGGCCGGTAATACTGTAGCCGCTTGAAAGCAGGACCTTTATATTGGGGTTAATCTCCTTCATTTTATCGTAGACCTCCCCTCCCCCCATCCCTGGCATTACCATGTCAAGCGGAGACATAATCTCTGTTCGGAAAGCCTTTGAGGGCACCTGTTGAAACAAGGGCCTTTATCACGGCACATAGCGGAAGTCCCACTACATTTGTATATGATCCTGAAATAGTTTCTACCATAAAAATGCCGATTCCCTGGATCGCATAGCTGCCCGCCTTGCCGTAAGGCTCACCAGTCGCGACATATGCTTTTATTTCTTGCCCGGTCATATTTTTTACGCGGACAAGGGTTGTGACCGCCTCGGAATGGGCAACCTCGCCAGAGGGGTTTAGAACGCAGAACCCTGTAATGACCCTGTGTTCTTTTCCGCTCAAAAGAGCGAGCATTTGCCTTGCTTCCTTATCATCCTTCGGTTTTCCAAGAATCTTGCTGTCGATTGCAACTATTGTATCCGCGCCGAGGACCCATGATGCCTCTGTCTGGGGGTATACATGACGGGCTTTTTGCCCTGCGAGAATACAGCATGTATGCGCAGGGCCACCCGCAATATTTTTTTCGCTTACGTTGCTTGCTATTACGCGGAAGGGCAGACCAATCTGGGAGAGCAACCGCCTTCTTCGTGGAGAGGCGGAGGCCAGGATCAGAGGGGATTGTGTGCTGATGTGGGGAAAATCCATGGAATCATATGCTTTCTTTTTAAAAAAATTTTTCGGTTTGGGGGAGCGGCACGTGGCATAAGGCTCAGAGCGCAAGGCACAGGGCTTCAGGCGAAGGGACTAATTATGTGCCGTCATTTAAGACCCCGTGCCTTTCGCCGTATATTTTTCTTCAGGTCCGGCATACATTGAAACAAACGTCAATTCTGAAATGCTCTGTAAATTTATAAAAGCCCGAAAAGAACTTTTGCATTTTGGGCAGTGGTGGCGGCTACTTCCTCAAATTCAATATTCCTGAGACGGGCAATTTCCTGTGCGGTATAGGTCACGAAAAGGGGCTCATTTCGTTTTCCCCTTTTTGGCATTGGTGCCAAAAACGGGGAATCGGTCTCTATCAGCATCCGCTCGAGCGGGATGTGTGATGCCACCTCTTTTACAAGGGTTGCCTTCTTATAGGTCACGGTTCCAGGAATAGAAATATAATATCCTAATTCCATGAATGCCTCTGCCAGATCAATATCCCCGGAAAAACAGTGTATGACTCCCTTTTTTTCACCTTTTCCCATCTTTTTGAGAATTGCGAGGACATCGTTATGCGCTTCCCGGTCATGAATAATTACCGGCATACTTAAATCATTAGCGATTTCAAGCTGAAGTGAAAACGATTTTAACTGCTCATCGGTAGAAGAATGGAGGCGAAAAAAATCAAGACCAATCTCTCCCCACGCCACAACTCCCGGTTTTGACGTGATTCGTGCCAATTCATCCAGGACCCGGGAATCACACCTGTTAGCGTTATGAGGATGATACCCGACTGCGGAGTAAATAACTTCGTATTGCTGTGACAGTTTTTGTGCGGCAATGGAACTGTCAAGATCAATTCCCACAGTAAGAATGTGGGTAAGCCCGCCTTTGAACGCCCTGTCAATGACTTCCGCGCGGTCTCTTTCAAATTCTTCCATATCCATATGAGCATGACTGTCAATCAACATGGTCTCCCCGCATAAAACGATACTTTTTTGGCTCTTCATGGATTAGTGTGAAAATTTGATTTTATATATATGAATATCGAATACCCGCCTGCCGTATGGCGGGCAGATCGAACAAGGAATTTCGAATGGTGACGTTTTCCGTTAATGGCAAAACAGTTATTAATATCAGATGTTTACATTCCTTCAACATTCATTATTCGGTATTCGATATTCGATATTCTCTTTTTTTACACAGTCCGTTTTCACACGAATCCGCGAATGTATTTTTATAATCCATCCCACATGGTTTCGCAAATATTTATGTTGCATATTTTGAAAAATACTTTAAAATTGAAAAGACTAAGGTTTTAAGTGCCTGAAATTGTCAGGCTTATAGATTTATATACCCATAAAAGAAAGCTAATATTTCAAGATTTCGGAGGTCTTGAAAAATGTGTGCCATGCCGAAAAGAGCGGCCGCTCCTATTACCGGAGACAGACAGAGAGTTCTTGAACAGCAGCTCGCTTACCAGAAAGAGCTTAATAGTATTGCCAACCGGATCCATTCAGCTAACGATACCAATGATATTCTACTGAATCTCCAGAACGAAATCTTAGGACTCTTTGAGGCCTATCGGATTACGGTTTACGTGGTTGACGGTATCAAGAGAGAGATCGTCTCAAGGTTTAAAAGCGGTGACGAGATAAATGAAATCAGGGTTCCGGTTAATGCCGGGAGTATTGCAGGATACTGCGCCGCATCCGGAAAACTGGTAAACATCGGTAATGTGTATGATGAAAAGGAACTCAAGCGTATAAATCCAAAACTTAAATTCGACAGGAGCTGGGATGAAAAGACGGGATTTAAGACGACCCAGGTCCTTACAGCTCCTATCGCCTACAACAGGTATCTTTTGGGAGTTATCCAACTGATCAACAAGAAGGGGGGGAAGCACTTTTCAAAGGAAGACCAGGCATCGGTCCTGGATATCGCAAAAGTCCTGGGAACAGCCTTTTTTAAAAACCAGAAGGCCGCACAGAAGGCCAAACCCACGCGTTTTGATTTCCTGATTACAAATAACATCATTAGCGACAAAGACCTTGCCTCAGCTATGCCCCGGGCCCGAAAGGCCAAAACGTCAGTAGAATCAATCCTTATGTCTGATTTTAGTGTGTCCAAGGATGATATTGGTAAGTCTCTGGAAAATTTTTACACGACCCGTTTTGTTCACTATGACGACAAGATGGTCATTCCCGGTGAGCTTTTAAAAGGCCTTAAGGTCAACTTCCTGAAAAACAATATCTTTGTCCCTGTCTCTCAATCGGACGGCAAGGTGACTGTGGTCATGGAAAATCCCAATTACCTGCCTGCAAGGGATACCATTAAAAGGATTTTCAAAGAAAAAGAGATTGAATATTGCGTGTCGTTAAAAGACGACATCTTTCACATGATAGACCTGTTTTTTGATGTGAAAAGATCAGAAATGCTATCGGATTCGGGCAGCATCGAGGATATCTTAGGTCAACTGGAGTCCGGCGATGATGAATTTGATGAAGACATTGAAGGTATGACCGAAGAGGATAGCGCCATTGTACAGCTTGTGAACAAGATGATCGTGGATGCCTTCAACAGGGGCGCTTCTGATATCCATATTGAGCCCAGGCAGGGAAAGGCTCATGCCCTAATCAGGATGAGGGTTGATGGGGCCTGCCAGTTGTACCAGACACTGCCTTATACATATAAGCGGGCCATTGTATCCCGTCTCAAGATCATGTCCGACCTTGATATAGCCGAAAGGCGCCTTCCACAGGACGGGAAGATCAAATTCAAGAAGTATGCTCCATTAGATATTGAACTCAGGGTGGCCACTATCCCCACGACCGGGCAGAACGAGGATGTGGTAATGCGTCTTCTGGCGGCCGGTGAGCCGATTCCCCTGGACGTCATGGGAATGAGCGAAAGGGATTACAATGAACTCATAAGCATGATTACAAAACCATACGGGATTGTTTTAGTGGTTGGCCCCACCGGAAGCGGAAAAACAACCACCCTCCATGCGGCTTTGCATCATATTAATAAGCCTGAAACAAAGATATGGACGGCCGAAGATCCCGTGGAGATCACACAGGACGGCCTACGGCAGGTCCAGGTCTTGCCCAAGATAGGGTTTGATTTTTCCAGGGCCATGAGGGCCTTTTTGAGGGCAGACCCGGATGTGATTATGGTTGGTGAAATGCGTGACAAGGAGACTGTGTCAACAGGTATTGAGGCATCCCTGACCGGTCATTTAGTGTTCAGTACCCTCCATACTAACAGCGCCCCTGAGACCATCACAAGGCTGTTGGATATGGGAATGGATCCCTTTAATTTTGCCGACGCCCTCTTAGGAGTCCTGGCACAGCGGCTGGTCAGGACCCTCTGCAAAGACTGCAAGGAAAAATATCATCCGGACAAAAAGGAATTTGATATCCTGGTCAGGTACTATGATGGCGATTTTGCCGCCCTCGGGTTCGAGTATAATGATGATCTTTTCCTTTACAGGGCAAAGGGGTGTTCAAAATGCAGCAATACCGGTTACAAGGGCCGGACCGGTTTATTTGAACTTATCGTTGGCACGGATGAAATGAAAACAATGATCCAGACCCGGGCAAAGATGGAAAATTTGAGGGGGCAGGCAATAAAAGACAATATGACTACCCTGATGCAGGACGGTATCCGAAAGGTTTATCTCGGAGTGACGGATTTCAGCCAGGTAAGGAGAGTGTGTATTAAGTAAAAAACAGGCACTCAGCTTTCAGCAATCAGCCTTCAGCTGCCCCCTTTGGTTTTTCTATAATTACTGTTGGTATTCATTTTAAAGGCGAAAGAGCGGGAGCCCTGCAAGAAGGCTTTTCTCGAATTTTCAGAGGGCCTATGGATAAATGCCTGGATGGAGGAGCCCCACTGTTTCTTCCAGGCCAAACATGATGTTCATATTTTGAACAGCGCTGCCTGCCTGCCCTTTCACCAGGTTATCTACCAGGCTCACAACAATAAGCCTTCCAGTCCTTTCGTCCACATTAAGAGAAATATTGCAAAAGTTGCTGCCCCGAACATTTACGCTTACCTGTGGCTTTTCAGGCCCGAAAACTCTCACAAACACGTCATCTTTGTAGAAAGACCGGTATGCCTCTTCTATATTTTCAAGATTCTGGCCTTCATTAAGTCGGGCGTAGATGGTCGTCAGGATGCCCCGGCAGAGGGGCACCACATGAGGGGTAAAGGTTATCTTTATGTCCTGCCCCGCAAGAAGTCCTAATTCCCTTTCCACCTCATAGACATGCTGGTGACCTGATATTTTATAGGCATTCATGGCATCATATCGGGCAGGGTAGTGAAAGGCCGGAGAAGGGTTTTTCCCCGCCCCGGAAACTCCGGTCTTGGAATCGCAGATGATCGAGTCCGCTTCAATAATCTCTGATTTTATGGCGGGCGCGAGGCCAAGGATACAACTGACAGCAAAGCAACCGGGATTCCCGACCAGATTTGAGCGCGATATCTCATTTCTGTGCAGCTCTGTCAGGCCGTAAACCGATTGAGGCAATAATTCCGGGGACGCATGGGCATGGGTCCGCCCGATTCTTGCCGCATACCCGTTATAAGTATTAGTGTTGTTGAAACGGAAATCCCCGCTGTAGTCAATCACCTTAGCCCCTTTTTTCAACCAGGAGGGGGCCTCGTTCTGTCCTACACCATCAGGAGTGGCAAATAAGACCGCATGGAAGTCATCGGGGCAGTCCGGATCATCAGGAGAAATTATTGCCAGGTCGCAAAAACCAGTCAGATGAGGGTATAGATCACTGATCGGCTTGCCCACGTCTTGCTTGTCAATAAGGGCTGTAATCTCAGCATGGGGGTGATCCTGTAAAAGCTCGATCGCACCGCAACCCCCGTATCCGCCAGCTCCGATAATGCCTACTTTAATTGTTTCCATTTGATAAACCTCTTTATTTTTACCCGAGCAACTCTGACGTTGTAAATCAACATCGGAAGCACTAAATGAAAAGGCCAAAGGCACAATGCACAGGGCTCAAGGGGAAAAACCCCCTTGTGCCTTATGCCTTGCGCCTCTATGTTATTACTTTGCCCATTTATTTTCAGGACTGATACTGTATTTGTAAAGACTGACGTTTTTCTATCTGGACTTACACATTGAATCGAAAATTTATGATATCTCCATCCTTGACTACATATTCTTTGCCTTCAAGACGTACAAGTCCGGCCTTTTTGGCTTCTTGAAACGTTCCGAGCGTCTTAAGGTCGTCAAAAGATAAGACTTCGGCCCTTATGAAGCCCTTTTCCATATCCGAGTGAACCGTTCCAGCGGCAGACAGGGCGGGAATGCCCGAGGTAATAGACCATGCCCTTACCTCGTCAGAAATTACAGTAAAGAAAGATATTCGATTTAGGGCCCTGTAAGAACCTTTTATCACACGGTCAAGCGCGGATTCCCGAATATGGTATGCCTCTATGAATTCCTCTGCCTCATCTGGTTCCATGGCAGCGATGTCCATTTCAATACGACCCCTGACCACCATAAGCGCGATATTTTCTGGTTTTTGATTCCACTCCGGCAATGCCTCGTCCTCATCATCGTTGTTAATGATCACAAGTACCGGTTTTGCGGAGAGAAATGTAAAACCTTTGAGCGCCGGCTCGGATGCCAGTTTGGATGAATTTCTAAGAGGCTCACCTTTTTCAAGGATTTCATGACATAATTTGAGTAGGGAAGCCTCTCCCTTTTCAGGCTTTTTACCTCTTTTTCTGTCCAACTCCAGCTTTTCAATCCTTTTTTCCGCAACCATAAGATCACTTACGATCATTTCTTCCTCAGTCCGCCAGAAATCCTTCTCGGATGTCGGAAGTGTGCCGCCTGGTCCCTTGAAATTGCGGACTATGTGCAAGATCGCATCGCATACGCGGACCTGATTCCAGAGCCCTCCCTCGGACTTTGACAAAGATGAGCCAGGTATTTGAGAAGGGAGCAGGTACTCGATTTTCGCATGAGTGGTTTTTTTTGGCTTATAAATCTTGACTAAAAGATCGATACGGTCATCAAAAACAGTGACGGTGGCGATTCTCTGGTCGGACCGGGAGGAGCCACGGTCATTCTTTTCACCCCTTGCCCCTGTAAGAGCGGTAAAAACGGTTGATTTGCCTGATTGAGGAACACCCACAATGCCTAATTTCATTACCTTTAAAATTCTCCGTTTTGGTTTTTAAGTCTCAGGAAATGCCCTGTCTTGTTGTGCCGAATTGTATCAGGATAATGTTCGAAAATCAATGAATGAAAAGTTAAGGCCCTGTCCTTGGCTTTCTGAGCAGGACATAAATGGCACCTGTTCCGCCATCGTATGGCCGTGCAGTTGAAAAGGCTAAAACGATTTTTTTTACCGGTCCCCGTGTCAACCAGACAGGCAAGCGTTCTTTTAATATGGGGATGTTGTTTTCAGAATTAAGCCCCCTGCCATGGACCACAAGCACACATCTCAGTCCAAGCTGCTGGCTTTGAAGGAGAAAATTTCTGATTTTGGTTTCCGCCTCCTGTTTTGTCAGCCCATGAAGATCAACATAATCCTGGATGGGGAACCGGCCTTTTTTGAGCCTTTTCAGCAGCTTCCTGCTGAATCCACTTATAGCGCCCTCGATATATTCATCGCTGAACGTGATATCCATCTCAACATTCCCGCTGACCAGATCGGAGAGGTGAGCCATGACTTCAAGATCATCATCCCTGATATGATGGGCAGGCCTAATATCAGGACTTGGAATGCGCGTGATCATGTTCCTGCCGCCTGATAAAGGATCGACATCTGACATGGCATCTAAAAAAATCCGGGTTTCATGCGGCTTTTCTTTTGGTTGAGGCGGCTCTTGCTTTTCCTGTTCCCTTGACATCTTTTTATCTCTTTTATTAAGGGATATCCGCCCATTGAACGCGGGATTGAAAATTTCGGGCTTTCTTTTTGGGGCTTTTTGCCCGTAAGATTGTTTTTTTCTCTTTTTCCTGCGGGTCATGGCTGTCTCTTTTTAATTCAGCAGAGAATACTGTGATGGAGATTAGGCTTGAAATAGAAAGCAATTTTTTATTATAACCGGACTTGGTTGAGTCGTAAATTATTTATTTTTCATTCACCAAGTTTGATGACCTCGTAAAAAGTCAGAAAGGACCCGTTTTCGTCATTCCCGCGAAGAGCTTGCCCCAGCGAAGGGAGGGGCGGGAATCCAGTAAAATCAACCGCTTCTGGACTCCCGCTGTAGTTTATCCCGCACTTGATGCGGGGCGGGAGTGACGGCCTTGGAGACTTTTTACGAAGCTGTCAAGTTTAATACCTTCGCCTTTAAGGTGAAATGATTAAACGGTTGCAAATGCTGGTGGCGCGCCCTGCTTAAATTGTATATGCCCTGACGACACGGCCCGGAGGAATGGGGGCTGTGTGAGTTGCTTTACCACTCAACAAATTGACGAAAGGAAAAGGATACGCATGCCGAGAATTGACGATTATAAGACCGCTGTAAAGCTTGGGAAAGAAGCGCTGGCGGAAAAAAATCCAAAGCGGATAGCAGATCAATGCAATGCGGTTTTTGAACCGGGGTCAGGAGGGGATGCGGTTCTCATTCTGGATTTTTTAAACATAAAGATAAATATAACCTGGCCTGGTTTTAATTTCTCATATGTGGAATCCGGAGAGGAGGTTCCAATCCAGAAGCAGGTCTTGCTGCTCCATTACCTGATTGGGGCCAAAGGATCGGCAATTAAGGGAGCGTGGATTGCCTACCAGGAAGTACCAGATGGCAAGTTTTACCTGGATGCTTTTGTAAGAAGGGCAAAAAATCCAATGGTGCAGGCATTTGGAAATCAACCGGAGTTGTTAGTAAAGCTGGCAACGGAGGTATATGGGGCTAAACCGTTTGATCAGGGCGATCTTTCGGTTGTGGTACAGGCCCTGCCTCTGGTTCCTGTTGCATTGATTCTCTGGAAAGGGGATGATGAATTCCCGCCTGAAGGAACCATCCTCTTTGACAAGAGCATCTCTGATATTTTCTCAGCAGAAGATATTGCCTGGTTAGCCGGGATGATCATTTATCCGCTAATGGGGATGGGGAAGAAAAAATAGCTGTCAGCATTCAGCTTGTCCCGCGTCTTGCGCCCCTGGGTTTTGGCCATTTGCCTATAAACAAAGTTGTGTGTAATCTGATGAATTTTGTTAAATCCAGACCTCGTTAAGTGGTTGAATAGTTGAGTAGTTAAGTGGTTAAATTCACGGGCGTATTTGTTTTTAT
Source organism: Desulfobacteraceae bacterium (assembly GCA_030613055.1). Taxonomy (GTDB): domain Bacteria; phylum Desulfobacterota; class DSM-4660; order Desulfatiglandales; family Desulfatiglandaceae; genus JAUWMR01. The sequence goes on along the minus strand of JAUWMR010000037.1, from coordinate 17,239 downwards.
TCCCGCCGTGGCGGGAGACATTTATCATTTTGATATTTGTAACTTACTGAAATTATAACAATAATTTCCCAACTCAACCATTTAACCACTCAACTATTTGACTATATCTGAAGTCATAAAGGAGAACGAAATGACAGATAAAACACCGTTAGTTGGTGTAGTGATGGGAAGCACCTCTGATTCGGAAGTGATGCAGGGTTGTATTAATGTCCTTCAGGAATTTGACATACCTCATGAGATCAGTGTGCTTTCTGCTCACCGCACGCCCGACCTGACAAAAGAGTATGCAGTATCCGCGCTCGATCGGGGCATTGAGGTGATTATTGCAGGGGCCGGATGGGCCGCGCACCTTGCTGGATTTATGGCCGCTCACACCATTGTGCCGGTCATAGGAGTGCCCATTGATTCTTCCCCTTTCAAGGGATTAGACTCCCTTTTGTCAACGGTTCAGATGCCGCCCGGTATCCCCGTGGCAACTGTGGCTGTTGGAAGCGGTGGGGCAAAAAATGCCGCTGTTCTGGCAGCAGAGATCCTTGCCCTGAAATATAACCATATTCGAAAAAGGTTAAAGGAATATCGTGAAAACCTCACGCAAAAGGCCGTAGAGAAGTCTGAAAGTTGGAAAAAATAACAAAGCAGGATAGTAGCTTAGTCCGGCTCGATACAGGAGAAGGCCTAAAAAAGGCACTTAAAGGGGCGGCAGAATGCCTTTTGTCCGGCGGCCTGGTGGCCTTTCCTACCGAGTCCTTTTACGGCCTTGCAGTTGATGCAACAAACGAAGCAGCCATAAGAAGGCTGTTTTCCGTAAAAAAAAGACAGGCCGTCCGTCCGGTTTTAATATTAATTCCTTCCTCTGACGTACTGGACCAATATGTCAAGCGCATTCCTCTAATTACCCACCAACTCATAGGAAATTTCTGGCCCGGGGCACTGACGCTGATCTTCGAGGCAGGTTCAACGGTTTCTCCTCTTCTGACCGCAGGTACCGGCAAGATCGGTATCAGACTTTCCAGTCATCCCATTGCGACCGCACTGGCCCGGGCAATTGGAGTCCCCATCACCGGAACCAGCGCCAATATCTCCGGCAAACCGGCCTGCCGGAAGGCAGAAGAGGTCTTGCGTTCATTTGGGGAAGAAGTTGATTTCGTTCTGGACGGCGGGGAGACCGAAGGTCAAATCGCCTCCACGGTCCTTGACATAACTGTCCACCCGCCTCGGATTTTACGTGAAGGGATGGTCAAAAAAACCGAGCTAAAAAAATTTAGCCCTACACAATAAAATGAGTCAACATGTATTTCCTCTATGTTGTCAGGGGGAGCATTACCAGTTTGTTAATGGCACCCACAAAAACCCCGCTTTCAAATGGAGATCGGGGGTTTTTTCCCTGGGATCAGTTTGACCGTATATGTCAATATCTCACAATATACTTCACATGTTATTTCTTATTGTTCCCTTGTAAATACTTTAGTCTTCTGGCAAAATCCCTTGAGTTAATAGGTCTTGGGTTATGAATTAGAAGCCATCATTCACGAAATCAACGAGGCCATTGCCGCCTAATTGCATATAATACTGGGGCTCAGGGTAGAATAGAACGTATTCCTTACACCAATATTGATGTTGACTTTAAATGGAATTTGCCATAGAATTTTTTGAAACCCGTTCAGGGAGACATCCCGTACGAGAATTTTTAAACGAGCTAAAGGAATCTGACCCAAGTGACTTTGCGGCTGTGATGGCTGGTCTCGCGAAACTTCGAAACAGACAGTATCATCGGCCTCCTTTATCAAAGCCCATTGGAGATGATTTTTTTGAGCTTCGACATGTGGGTAAGCTGAATACAAGAATGCTGTATTTTTTTATGAAGGATCAGCGCATCATTGTCGTACATGGAATTCGAAGTAAGGCAAAAAAGATCGCCCCAAGAGATCGTAAGGTTGCTTTGGATAGAAAACGTGATTGGCTGGCGAGGAATCCGTTATGAGACGAAAAACAAATTTTGACGTATACCTTGAAGAACAGTTGAAGGATCATGATTTCACGGAACGTTTTAAAAAGGCCGGTGAGGCCTGGGATGTGGCTTTGAAATTAGCTGCTTTCCGCAAAGAGGCCGGTTTGTCCCAGAAGGAACTGGCCCGAAAGGTGGGGACGTCTCAACAACAAATTAGTCGCCTTGAGTCCCCATCCTACGAGGGCCATTCACTAAGCATGTTACGCCGAGTTGCGCAAGTACTTGGGGCTACAGTTCATGTTGATATCCAGCGGAGAAATCATTCCAAGCAGTCAGCAGTTGCTGAAAGCGAGGCAACTTATGGAAAAACCAGTTAAATTGTGAATTAGACAGTGGGATAGGGGACGTTGTTGACTATGTTGAATAACTTTTAATAGCGGAGAATCGGAACGTCCCTAAATTATATAATAACTCGATATGAAAAGCATTCATCAGGTTCTGTGATGGAATGAAGGGGTCAAGACGCAAAAAGGATAGGATATGAAAAAGGCAAAGAAACAAAAGGACTGGATCAAGTATTATGAGGACCGGAATATTCTAAATGAGGTCACTGATGACCCGACCGATCTGGTACTTGATGAAGGCCTGCGCCGGGAAGTTCTTTCAGGCAAACGCAAAAAGAATTTGAAAAACGTTACGATTAAGATTGATCCTCTTCAAGTCATGGCTATCAAAAAGCTCTCAACAATGAAATCAATTCCCTATCAAGGTTCTTGCAGCCGGTAGCTGATAGCTGAGGCTGATTGATAAATTCCAAAAACGGAGGTAAAAAATATGATTCAACATATCGAGACAAGACGTTTTTTCAAGGGTAAAAGGGGGACGTCCGTAAATAAGTAAGTAACTCAAGATAGCGAGAATCCATATGGATAATACGGACTGAGGGGACGTTCATAAGAAAGTAAATAACTCAACACATCCAGCATTAATTCGATTCTGTGATGGAATTAGCAGGGCAACAAATGCACCCACCACACCACATTTAGGGTATTGATTTCAGCGGGGCTGACAATAAAATATAATGAACATAGAGCGGAATTCGAACATCGCATCGAGACCACGAAAAATACGAAAGGCACGATAGTGTAAGATAATGAGGTTTTTCGTATAGTTCGTGTATTTCGTGGTTTAAGAGAGATTTACAATGGACATTTTCGACATACTTAAAAAAGGCAAATCAGAAACTGTTGAATTCAAGGCCGGATTCAACAAGGAAACCATCATCTCCCTTGTAGCATTTGCCAATACAAAAGGCGGCAAGGTCATTATCGGAGTGGGTGACAAGGGGCGTGTAACCGGAATTGAGGCAGGTCCGGAAACAGTGCAGCGGTATCTGAATGAAGTTAAGGTTGCCACCTATCCTCAAATATTGCCCAACATTGATGAACACGAGATTGAAGGCAGGACCGTTCTTGTTTTCGAGATAAGCGAATACCCCGTAAAACCGATCTCTTTTAAGAACCGTTACTACAAGAGGGTTAAGAACAGCAATCATTTGCTCACCCTTGATGAAATTGTTGATCTGCAACAGCAAAGTCTGAATGTTTCCTATGATGCCTATCCGTTAGACGAAAACCTATCTTCACTGGATACCGCACTGCTGGAAAATTTTGTTGAAACAACAAACTCAAGGGGCCGGATAAATCTTCAGGATGATCTGCTGACCAATTTGACAAAGTTAAAATTAGTCCAGGTCGGTAAGCCCACATTGGCTGTCATGCTGCTGTTCGGAAACCACGGCTATTCTATTCATATTGGTCGATTCAAATCCGAAGAAACGATTATTGATGATCTGTTGATAAAAGATCCTCTGCTTGCTGCCCTTGATGAAGCCATGATCTTTATCAAGAAGCATATCAGCCTTTCCTACAGGTTTGACGGGAGCCTTAAACGGAAAGAAACGTGGCAGTATCCCCTGGAGGGCATTCGGGAGCTGCTTTTGAATTCCGTTGTTCACCGTGACTATAAGCACACATCTGATATCGTCATTAAAATATTTGACGATAGGATTGTCTTCACCAATCCGGGCAGAATTTACGGCAACCTGACCATTGAAGATCTTGAACGTGATGATTACGTATCATCCATCCGCAACAAGCTGCTTGCAGAATCGTTCTACCTGATGGGGGACATTGAAAAATACGGGACAGGATTTATACGAATTCGGAAAATGATGGCAGATTATCCCGGAGTCTCTTTCAATATAAGTGAAACAGGTGATTTCTTCAAAGTGGAGATGCGCCATACCCCCACAAAGACCCCCATAAAACTAAAACCGGACCTGCCTGAAAATCTGCCTGAAAATCTGCCTGTAATACAGACGCAGATAATTGAAAATATATTGATTGATCCAAAAATTACATATAACGAACTTGCAGATATTACTGGGAAAACCAGGGAGACAATAAGGATCCACATCAAAAAACTAAAGGAACTGAATCTGATCAAAAGGATCGGCCCGGACAAGGGCGGTTACTGGGAGGTCCGGGACGTCCGTAAATAAGTAAATAACTCAACACATCCAGCACTAATCCGATTCTTTGATGAAATTAGCCGGACAGCCAATGCACCCACCACACCGCATCTATGGTATTGATTATCAGCGGGGCTAAGGATGGGGAAAGATAATACTGATTTGTGATGTGTACCTACAGTCTCTGAACCTGTGGACGCCTACCATCTTTTTACATTTACCTTCTTCCACGTCCAAATCACTGCCGTTAGGATGAGAACTGAGAGATATAAAGTACGTATCTCGGGGTATAAAATGGGTGAAACCACCTGTGACTGGACTAACACATCATAGGTTCCGCCAACTCCCAGGAAAAATGGGAAGATCAACAATGCACTTTTCCCTAACCGGAATATAGTGGCATACATCAGACCCACAAAGAATAATTTGCCATATTCCGGCTGGAACCCAACGTGGTGGAAAGCGTAGAAAAGGGCGGTAAGAACAATCCCGGGTACAATGCCAAAAGCCCGCTCGAACATGGTTCTCAGGAAAGAATAAAAGAACACCAATTCAAAAACAAGGGCACACATTACGAAAGCCCCTTTCCACAAGACGGATGCATCCACGCGGAAATCGGCTGAGGGTGGGCTCTCTGACAGGAACATGCATAACATAAGTGCACCAAGGATGAGGTTAATTGGAAGAAAGATATACCATTTTCTAAGGCTCAATCCGAACTCGATGAAGGCATTATCAGATCGATGTATAAATGCTAATGGGAAAATGATGCCCACAATGAACACCTGGACAATGTCTCGGATAATTATACTCAGCCAGGGCATGTCCTGAACAATAATCATTGCCACAGATAAGCTAACAACAATCAGCCCGGCGACGAGGGGAATAAGGGTTTCATTGGAAGAGCGCCACTGAAAGAGCTTTGATAATGTGTTCTTCATGGTATATGTCCTATTTGTGTATTTTAGTTCATTTAATTGCCTGAAGGTCGAACGACTGGATCGACAACGCTATCGTGAAAGAGGTAGAAAACCACGAAGCTCTGAATAGAACTCATCTGGATTATCATTCATTAGAAAATGACCACTACCGGAAATCTTTCTTTTTTCCATATTACCAAGTTTAGTAAGCACTTTCATACCAGAGTTCTGCTCTCCATAAAAATAGGTTTTCTTGCATTTCAAACCCTTAAATCTCTTCAACAAATGTCCACTCTCGGACCAGGAAACAAGGGATTTAGAGCTGTTGTAAAAAGCAAGTGGTGACGCCGTATCGAGAGAAATTTGTCGATATTCTTTACCTGCGAATTGAGATTGGAAATCAGGAAACAATTCATTTTTAAAGATTTTATATGGGACACATGTAGTTTTTCTGCTTATTAGTCCGCAATCTTCACTTATTAGATTTCCTTCCACATTAACAAAGGATATTACCCTATTAAGTATTTCATCAGAAATCAATAATCCAACAGCTCCACCCATGCTATGGGCAACAATATGTAATCGGTCTTCAGAAAAAGTTCTTATGATTGCGTCACACACCCCGGCATGATCTTCTAATGTGTAGGTAAATTCATCCGGCTTTTCCGATTGGCCAAACCCCAAAAGGTCAAAAGAAAGAAGTGATTGACCTGTAAGGTCTTTATGATTCCAAGCACCTTCAAATGAATCTTTAGAACAGCCCAAACCATGCAAAAAGATTATAAGATCATCCGATACTGACCTGTGTTTGATGGAGATATTGTAAGAAACCCCGGCGACTTTAATATTTATAGTTTTTTCATACATTGAGAGCAAAAAAATGACTTTAAGGTCATGAAAAATCCTGCCACGGAAAAAATATAAACCATAAACAGGGACCAATGAAATTCAGAAACAAGGAAAAAATAGTAGGCAGGTCCCAAAAAAACAGGAAATCGAAGACAGAGCAAACTCCTGAGCGAACTAATACAGGGAATATAACTGGAAGCTATAGTAAAAAATAATATGCCGGTCGATCAAAAATCACCCCTTTTAGCGTCCTTCAAAGGCCGGCCTTCCCTTGCCCACGCTGGTGAGACCTGTCAGGGCGTCGGCAGTGGCGAAGACCTCGTTTAAGTGGACCAGCTCTTGCTTTACGCCTTCCTCTAAAGGCATTTCATAGCCTGTGTCAATGATCTCATTCACAAGACGCAGTGCAATGGGGGCCTTGCCGGCTATCATCTTGGCGGTTTTTGCCTCTAACGGATCAGCACTTTCAAGGTATTTTCCATTCAGCCATGCGTCGATATTTTCATCTGAAAAAAGCCCTTTGATCTTGCGCCATTCCTCTGGCAGCTCATCAGGGTCTTTGCCCTTTTTTGGGACCAGTTTTCCATCGGCAATAAGTGTAAGTATCCTGGGCTCTATTTCCTCCGGGGCAAAAACATAGTCCACAAGCCCGATTGAGAGGGCCACCTCTGCAGAAATAAGCCTGCCTGTAAATATAAGGTATTTGGCCAATTCTTTTCCGACATATCGACTGGTTCGCTGGGTTCCTCCGAGGCCCGGATAGATCCCGATTCCCGTCTCAGGAAATCCCATAAGTGCCTTGGGGGTGGCAGCTATCACGTCCGCGGAAAGGGCTAATTCCAATCCGCCGCCAAGGGCCAGACCGTCCATCCTGGCTACAACCAGTTTTTCGATCTTGTCTATGCGCATCAGGACGTCCTGGCCGTACGAGGTGAATTTATAGTTGTCATCTAAGCGATCCTCCTTGACGCATTTCACAAAAAAACCGATATCCGCGCCGGCAACAAACGCCTTTCCGGCGGTATCCAGGATAATGGCCCTGGTCTGGGGGGCTGATCCGGCCTCAATAAATGCCTCTTCAATTTGTTTCACAATGGTTTCATTAAGGGCGTTCATGGCATCGGGCCGGGATATTGTTACCCTGCCAACATCACCGTCCTGGCTGTATTTCACGTACCTGATATCCCAGGGCTCCCCCTTCTTATACTGGCTGGACAAGTGATCAGGCACGCTGAGATCAGGCCATGCCTTTAAAAGTTCCTCAACAAGCTTATAGGCCTTGTGTATGCCGACGCGATTCATTAGTTCAAAAGGCCCTTTCCTCCAGCGCAGGCCCACCTTTGCGCCCAGATCAATATCACACATATCTGTGACGCCCTCATTAAGGAGGGAAGTTGCCACATAGAATACAGTTCCAAGAAGCCTGTCCGCCACCTTTTCAAGGCTTTCCTGTTCAACCTCACCGTCGAGAATCCACAGTTCGCCGGATTCAAACTGGGCCTTGAGCCCGGCCGAAGGGGCGTAGAAGGGACCAAGCTGATCGGCAAGGGATTCGCAGGAATGATGGGCAATAGGAATGCCCGTCACATTCATGAGCTTGAAGGGCCCCATGCCTATCCCAAGTTCGTCCATGGCCGCCTGGTCGATAGTAGGAATACCGGCCAGACCATCTTCCAGGATGCGGGTAGCCTCATTGAGCCAGGGCACAAAGAAGCGGTTGACGGCAAAACCGGGGGCATCTTTTACAAGGATATCGGTCTTTCCGGTGAGCTGGGAGAATTGCCTGCAGGCTGCAACAGTTTCAGGTGAGGTAAGAGGTCCCGGAATGATCTCTAACAGCCGGTTTTTTGCCGGATGATAAAAAAAATGGAGGCCCACAAAGCGATCGGCCCGGCCCGTGGCCTTAGCCAGTTCGTCTACTGAGAATGAGGATGTGTTCGTGGCAAGAATCGTTTTAGGTTCACAAATTTCATCGAGCCTGGAGAAAAGATCTTTCTTCACCTCCATGTCCTCGAAAACAGCCTCAATGACAAGATCGCAGTCTTTTGTCGCGGCCAAATCAGTGGTCCCCTGAATCCGGGACATAACAACATCCGCCTGTTCGGGTCTTAAGATCTTTCGTTCCACTGCCTCCTTAAGGGTTGTTCGGATATTGTCGAGTCCTTTTTCTACGAATTCAGGTTTGATATCCATCATAACGACAGAAAGGCCCTCCTGGGCCGTTTTTTGAACGATACCGCTTCCCATGTTGCCTGCGCCGATAATTCCAACCTTTTTCATTTTTCAAACCTCCGTGTTTGTCTTCAAAAATATTTTCTTCCACTTAGCAGATGTAACGGGAAGGGTCAACCAAAAGCAGGACTAAAAACAAAAGGTATTATAACGTAAATCGATCGCCCAGTTTCCACCAGCCGATAATCGTAGCATGCCTCTTAAACTGGACTTTTTCCGTCCTCTCTATCTCCCTGATCCAATCACCTAAGCCGGAGGCGTGATGGATGATTAACGGGATGCTGTGATCAGGCAGGATATCAGGGGCGAGGGCGTAACGGGCTATGATCTCCTGCATATTTTCGGATGTCTTTTGAGTATCCCACGGTGTGGGATGAATAAAACCGTGGATAGCGCCATCAGCTCTGGAATATCCCCACTGATGGGGGAACTCCTCTTTGACTTGTCTCATCAGTCGTATGGCCTTGATGTTTGTTTCTACGTTTAATCCTTTATTGAGATTGCTCAGTATCCTGTCGTCGAAGGACTCAAAACCCACCGACGTCAGGACAATACGAACCTCCATATCCTCAGCAAGACGCAGTGCTTCCCTTAAATATTTTTCCCCATTAAGAAACCAGTCTGCCCTCAGGATGAGACTGATCTGTGAGAGTCTGATACCCCTGATATTTACTTCCATTAACAAACGCATAAGACTGGGGAGAGGATTCTCGTTGATAAGCTCAAAGGGGATTTTTTTGCCGTCTGTCGCCTCCGGCAGAGAGTGTATCTGACCCACAACCGTCTCCATGTTCAACGCCCCGCAAAAACCCTTATCAACCGCCACATCACAGAAGCTGCACCCCTTCAGAAGGAGAATAACCTTTTGCCCGGTATTCCTGTCTAATGAGACGGGGTAGTCAACCTCGGCCCGTCTCTGCCTTGCCGCGTACGGGCATCCTATATGCTGCAATACCTGCCCGGTATCAATATTCAGGGGGGTAAACCCTGACTCCCCTATCCTGTATATATTGTCCCACCTTACCTTACTGAGGAATCTCTCATTCCATGCCTTTTTGGGATTTTGAATTGTCCTCCCGTCTTCTCTCACGTAAAGCAGCCCGGGGGTGTCCTGCCATTCATCTCCTTCCAGGTTTTTTAAAAGGGTAATGGCCTGCTCGGCCGGACCGTGCATTGAAAAGGAGAAATTCGCCGCGAGGCCCCTGAACCGGTGGGGATGATCCTGCCACTCCTTTTCTCCCGAGTAGTCAACGTCTGCCTGGGGGCCGGCCAGGATGGTGATCGCTCCCTCATCCTTGAGATCCTTTGCAAGGGTAAAGAGGTCTTCCCTGCCGCTTAAGGTAGAAAACCCGACTATAGATTTTTCTCCGCCAAAATAGTCCTTCAGCGCATTTTTAAGAACGGACTTGTCGTCCTCCCGGGCCACGGCTATGACGATACAATCAAAGGCCGTGTTTTCCTGTATGACAGTAGCGGCCATCTGAGGACCCAGGAGACCATACGTCTCCCCGTCAAAGTAACTGGCAATAATGACCATTTTCTTTCTGGCCGTTGACTTTATGTAATGTGATGACATCCCCGCCGCCTCCTCCGCCATGGCATCCATATCTTGTTCGCTTAATTTAGTGGACTACCAGGGTTTTCCTCCCTTGTCCATTGCATTTTAGCTAAGGCCCGTGAAAGAGAAAACCGAAACCGTCATAGACGACTCATTGTCACAGTTCCATGAGCTTGCCCGCCATATTTCTGGCGGGCCTGATAATTACCTTTACCCTAACGTCACGACTTAAGCGTGATAGACCCGGTTTACAGCGAGACCAATCCCTGCTGATTTATTAAATTGAGAGCCGGGATTTCAACGGGCTAAATATACCTTAACTCCGCTCAATCTGCGGCCTTCCAGGATAAAATCGCCCGGTCGTCCCTATTTACCTCTTAGTCCCCAAACCCCATCCATCCATTTTTACGCTAAACTCAACGACCACAACATAATGAGACCGCTTTACCCTTGACACACAAGTCAAAATCCCCTATATGTCCTTACACAAAAAGGGGCTTCTTATCAGAAAAATCATGAGCATTTCCAGTATGTTTGGCGTTGACAAGAACCACTTCGTGTCTATATATTGTGTTACCTGAAATTTGGAAGCACAATTTTTGACTTTATTTTGTCTTTCTCTAAAGTTTTTCTTGACACAGCCGAAGTACTCTTTATAAAAGGTGACTTGAAGTCACTTTTTGGAATGGGGCCGAAGTGACTGATAGACGGAGACCTACCTACTCACTTCAGGAGATCAAGAGACTAATTCAAAGAGATGAGATCATTGATGCTCCTTATATAGTCAAAAATAGCACATGCGGCATGTGCTTGACTATGTATGAAGTATATCAGGAGATTTTGAATCTTGAAAATAGGGATTTCTATAAATCAGTTCCTGAGATTCTCAACAATAAAGTCTATCAAGACGTCTATAGGAAGAAGATCAAGGGCATGCATGTATATATTAAATTTAAAATAAAAGATGGTTTGTTCTTTTTGTTGTCTTTCAAACCAGACGAAAATAAATGAGGTATGTAATGTATATTCCGAAAGCGGGAGCACTTTGCCCCCAGTGCGAGAAGGGGAGATTGGGTTCTTTCAAAAAATGCTTGACGTTTAATTACAAGGGCAGGGTAAAGCAATTTAATGACGAAAAGGTTTTTAAATGTGATTTGTGTGATTATGAAGGGTTGACCCGTGATGATAATGAAAGGGTTGATCGGGTATTGGCCGATTTTCGCCGCAGTGTTGATAGTTTGTTTTCTTGTGATGAGTTAAAATCAATCAGGATGGAACTAGGGCTCAACAAGAAGGAAATGGCCAAGGTTCTTTCGGTAAATGAAAAAACCATTGGAAGATATGAAAATGGCAAGGTTACCCAAAGTGAGCATATGGATAAACTTTATAGGGTGCTGAAAGACCTCCCATCAGCCGTGGAAATCATTGAGCCAAGCATTACGATTTCCAGCGATAAATCCCATGGTAGCATGATGACTGTATCAGAAAGCAACTACAATCCTAAACTTGAAAATGTATATCATTTTTCCATGGCTGACGATTATTCTTTTGATTCGGGGGTGGCCGTAAATGCCTCGGAGTGTTAAATTCAAGCTTGCTGAGAGCAGAATCCGTTCTTTAAATTTTAAAACAAGGGAAGGAGTAACTGGTGACAACATTCCCGTTCCTATAAAGATCTCATGTGATCATAAATATGACTACAAAGAGAAGCGTATAGGGGTTTTCCTTTCCGTATCTATAGGTGAGGGCGAATTTCCCTTCTTATTAGAAATTGAATATGAAGGTCTGTTCGTATTGAACAAAAGAGCAGCAAAAAAGGATGTAGAGCAAATAGCAAAGATAAATTGTCCAGCTATCCTATTCCCTTTCCTTAGGGAATGTGTTGCCGATATAACTCGGCGTGCTGGATTTAACGCCCTAATGATCCCACCGATAAATTTCGTTGAACTAGCCAAAGGCAATGAGTGAGAAGGCAAGTTGTAATGCGATTTGACTCATGTGATTTTTATTTTACTACTATAAGATATAGACTCCTCGAACAGCTAATCTCTATATGTTTTTTCTTGTAGCATGCAGATCTTACCGGGACCGTCTTCAGCATCCCTTTAGACCCCTACCTGCTGGTCTTCGTCCCCATTTGGAAAGACCCGTCGATACCAATAATCAGTGTGATAAAGGATTCGGAAATAGTCAAAAAAACCATGAAGCATCTTGGTCTATGGGATATTCAGCCGCCATACTTCTGGCGGGTAAAAGCCAGGCCACCACCCAAGCTAAGGCCTGCGAAAGAGAAAACCGAAACCGTCATAGACGACTCATTGTCCCAGCTCCCTGAGCTTGCCCGCCGTCTGTATGGCGGGACTGATAATTACCTTTACCCTAACGTCACTTCTTTAGCCTGATAGACCCCCAATATCTCTCCGAGGCGTAGGCTCTACCCTCCGGCCTGGAAGCCCTACGGGCTGGAAGCGGAGCCGGAGGCCAGAGGCCTACACGGCCTGATTTTTGAAAGAACAGATGGGTACAAGGGATAGCTATACCCAGATTTCCTCGGTTTTCCGCTCTCCCGGCAAGATCAAGCACCCTATTCACTGTCTTGGCATCAGCGCACTTCCCTGGCCCAGAACTGGTCTTGTGTGTCAATTCCAATAAATCCTTTCTTAAGAAGTACACCTGAGCCGTCGCATCAAATCGAGTTAGTCGCGCCAGGGCAGGCCCAATCCCGTTAGGCGGGACCCTCATTTTTAGCCAGCCAGTTGCCTCCACAATCCCGCCTCAGGCGGGAAGGTCGGCTTTAGCTTGACACACAAGGCAAAATCCGTCTATACTCCCTCCCGAAAAAGCGACTTCTTATCAACTCAACTATCAACAATGCCACTTTTTTTATCCTTCCTGTTATTTCTATAATAAACCCCTTATCTTGTTGATTTTAAGTATAAATTAGGTAATATTCACAGGTGTTAAAGCCCGAGCAAAATCTACTATTCCAAAGACAAAGACTAAGGAGACCCTGAATCTCCTTTTTATCCATACCCCTGATATTCGTCGGTTTATGAAAAATTTGGATGAATCTGATATCCCACTTATAATAGATCAACTAGGTGTAAAAGGCATAACGGACATAACAGCGCAACACTTTAAGCCGAAGAGAAAGAAAAAACGGTTTCAGGCCTGCGCATTCAACAAAAAATATAAATCTGTGAAAAGTGTAGGTCTGACACATATGGATCTTAAAAATTCTCCCATGACATGGTGAAAACCGCTCCCGATTTCATTTATGCTTCAGCGCTGTCCAGGGAGAAAAGGACTTGACATTCATTATTTTTAATGCTGACATACGACCTTATAGGTCTATTAATAGAGGGTAAGGATTGTCTTTACAGGCAGCAAGAAAGGAGGACAGGTTATGAAGTCCGTATTGTCAGTAATTCGGAAGAGAAGGTATGCTATGAAATCAGTAGAACACACATTGGCCGCACTAGCACTATCAATATGTTTAATCATGCTCGTTGGGTGTGCATCTACATTACAGGAAACGGGACAAAAAATTACCTGCAAACCCGGGGCGATAAGTATAGATCAAACAACTAAAAGACAGGTATTGGAAACGTATGGTAAACCAACTTCAACCGAAATCATGGGAAAATATGAAATTCTGACTTACTACTATAGAAAAGAATCATTAAAACATGGGAAAAGTGTAGGAATGGCTTTCTTAAGTGCGATCCCCGTGGTTGGGCTTGCAACTCTTGCAATGGACCCTGGAACGAAAGAAAGTGATATAGCAAAAGAATGGCAAGGAATGAAAGTATATGTGGAACTATCCACCGGAATAGTGAGAGACTATTGGTATCATGATAGCGACTTGAAAGGCCATGACGAATCTGAGGCATTATTCCTAAAATCACTTGGTCTTTTGAAACAGGGGAAAAATGAAGAAGCAATAAAAATGTTAGAAGAATCTATCTCCTTAAATCCCCGTAACCATCGTGCATTAAATAATCTGGCCTGGACATTAATCGACCTTAATATCGACGTAGATAAAGGGATCACTTATGCTATGCACGCAGTTGAAGTTTTCCCGGACTCACCATACAACAATGGAACTTTGGGGTGTGGATATTTCAAAAAGGGAGACCTTGATAACGCAGAGAAATATCTAAAAGTTGCTATAGATCTTTTTCCTATCTATGCCCCTAAAGATACGAGATCCCTTGCCCATGACAAGGCAATTTTAAAAACCACACACGAACGAAAAAAAGCAGGGCAAGGGTAGTATAGAGTACTGGAAGGTTGTTTAGCCTACCATCGTTGCAGTAGATTGCGCTTTCGCATGCCGGTAGGAAACCCCCATCCGTTCACAGGCATCTTTTAAAGTGTTTTTACCATCTAAAACCAATCGTAAAAGATGATACCTCTGCCTCTCCCTCTGACTCATGTTTAAAATATCCTTTTTCATAATGGGGACATTTTAACACAGCAGTTAAAGGGGACATTTTCATTAAGCTAATACAGAAGGTCGGCTTTAGCTTGACACACAAGGCAAAATCTGTCTATGCTCCCTCCCGAAAAAGAGACTTCTTATCAACTCAACTATCAACAATGCCACTTTTTTTATCCTTCCTGTTATTTCTATAATAAACCCCTTATTTTGTTGATTTTAAGTATAAATTAGGTAATATTCACAGGTGTTAAAGCCCGAGCAGAATCTACTATTCCAAAGACAAAGACTAAGGAGACCCTGAATCTCCTTTTTATCCATACCCCTGATGTTCGTCTGTTTATGAAAAATTTGGATGAATCTGATATCCCACTTATAATAGATCAACTAGGTGTAAAAGGCATAACGGACATAACAGCGCAACACCTTAAGCCGAAGAGAAAGAAAAAACGGTTTCAGGCCTGCGCATTCGACAAAAAATATAAATCTGTGAAAAGTGTATGTCTGACACCTATGGATCTTGATTTATACGATTCACCGGTTATTGATTTTAATAGTCTTTGATGCTCGCTATTTTTAATATTAATTCGAGCTTATTAGCAAGCTGGGTCGACTGAGCCTCGCAATTATTAGGAACGGATATGGGCTTGTACATAAATCGCATAGTTATTGATGCCAATGTTATTAACAGTCGTGGCAACATACCTGCAATGAACGAGTTAGAGTCATTTTTTAATTTGAGCATTATCGAGATATTGAAAACAAGCGTTTTAGAACTTGAATTTGATAGATTTGGCCCAGGTACAGAAAAAGCGAAAACATATACCACAATTCACGGTAGCAGCTTCCTTGGCTGGGTGCCGATGGTTCCTTGGGTAGGGAGAAAGTCAAATTTTGAAATGATCTACAATGTATTATGGGGAGGGATGTGGAAAAAAGGGGGTCCGTTTCAAAATGAAATCGAAAAGAGATCCTTCAGAGACACTATCCATTTGGATACCTGTTGGATAAACGATGTCGATTTCTTCATCACCAACGAAAATGCAATTCTCAATAAAAGAGAAGCGTTATATGCCCATGATTTTGATACGAGAATAGTTACGCCTGAAGAATGCCTTAAAAATATAAAAGAAGATTTTAAAAAGGATTTTGGAACTAACGATGCTACGATTATTTCTAAGAGAATAAAAGATGCTCATCGAATATTGCTAGGATCTAACAGCTGCGTTGTTGCACTAATCCAAGACAAAGCAACAAATGAAACGCTTTTCCAGACCCATTGGGATAACGGAAGACTTCATCTTGAAGCGAATATTTATGACTCCTCAGGCGAAAAGATTGCCAAAATTATGCCCAACGAAAAGGCTGAAATAATGCACCCGGACGCAAATCTTAGTATACAGCACGGCGGCCCTAAAATCTTTTACGCAATTGACCCTTCCCTTGCGAGACAAAAAATAGAACAATATCTGAGAATTGGTCAAAACCCATCAAGCATATTTTATATATCAAAAAATAAAGAGATTTTTTTATCTGGGAGAATCGTTCCATCTGGACATGTGGTGTTTGAGGGCACTTTCTATAATAAGAACGGAGAATTTGTAGCTGCAATAAAAAAGAAAACGTTAAAATATTTCGGAACCAACTATAATAATTGTACAGCAAATATCCTTCCGCCTCAAACATTTCCTCAATAGTTAGATAGAGAATGCGATAATCTCTTATTTGTTGTTAAAAGAGCAGCAGGTTATCAAAAATAAAATGTTGCACACCAAAAATTGAGAATAGATTTAAGGTGAGGACAGCAGAGATGAGTTTAAGTTGCTATTATTAGTGAAAGGGAACGTTCTTCACATTTACACTTTCAAGAAACAAGGTAATAATTTTCTTTTCTAATCCTTTCACTCGGTAAACCGGGTCATTTATAAATATTTTTTGCAATATAGAATATAAAAATATGAAGAACCTCCCCCACCATAAGGTGCCAGCACCTGAAGGTCGCGAAGGAACCGGAGTTTCCGGGGATATGCCAACAGGATTGGATGAAGTGGACCCATTGTCGAGGACAAAATTTACAGAGATACTCAAATTAAATGCGACAAAAAATTGGGAATGTCTTAACATATAAAAGAAAGTCGAAAGCTAAAATTTCAATTCACAAGAGCAGCAACCAAATCGATAACAGGTTGAAGTCACTATGAATTTTATAAAATATTTGTTAGGACTTGCAGTATTATCTGCTATTGGGGGACTTCTTGTCGTAATTTTCGGCGGGGCAGCGATATATATTTTAGGTTTGGCAGGATTTGGAGTCTTGGCCTACGTAGTTTTCTTCGGAAAAGGCTCAGGCAGAGGTGATGACAACTTTCCAGAGCCGCCTGACGACTTAGAGTTCTAAGTAATACAATTTTGAAGCGGACGATTAGAGGAGTGTATAATGGCAAAAAATAGTAACATGGTCTTGGATTTAATTTAGGAAAGAATTTCAAACTTTCTGCAGATAATTTGGGAATAGAGGAAAAATTCACCATTTAATATAACCGATATCTTTACATGTAAAATCAATCAGTTGAATTTATGTTGGAGAGTAAAATGAATGCACAAGAGGGAATATTATTGTAAACGTCAACCCAAAACTGACCCACCTTGACAACCCAAAATTGACCCACCCCTGTGTTGAAGTAAGATATCCTACAACCTGTGCAGGGGAGGTTTTTTGAGATGGGTGGGAACGGAGGGAGCCCGTAGGGCGACCGGA
>JAUWMR010000067.1 GCA_030613055.1 Desulfobacteraceae bacterium | reverse complement strand
GAAGGTCCCGCGGAACGCGGGATTAGTAAAGGGCTGAATCACAGATAACGACTAAGTGCTGAGGACTGAGGACTAAGCCCGCCCGCCGTCCTGCCCCGATAGCGGGATCCTCCATAGGCGGATAAATCTACGCTTCACTCCGACAGGCGGGGGTTAAGCCTTTTTCTCAGTCCTCAGTCCTTTCACCTCAGTCCTGATACCTTCTACCTTCAGTCTAAACACCTTCAGCCTGACTACGTGAGTAGTCACGTTTAGTTTTTTAGAGACAACAGCCCGAGTTTGATGATTTGATTTGCAATTGATTCCGCGATCAGGCTTAATCCCTTTGGGCTGTTATGCGCGTCAAATGGGAAAAGGTATAATGCCCCATGATCCTTTTCCGCTTCAAGGAAAGGAGTCACATCTGAAAAAGGTACTCCTGTCTCCCTGCAAATCTGTCCCACAATCCGGTTAATGGCCTGCATATGTGGATCATTAAGCTGCACAGAATCCGGAATAAAAACCATTAGAACCTCAGCCCCCCCGGTCTTAGCCGTCATAACGAACTGTTTCAATTTGTCCGAAAATTCCTTTCGTCTTTGCTCCTCAATCTTTCCGCTCATTATTTTGTAATTGCTGTCTGTCGGGTTGGCAGGCCCCCACACTTTTTTTCGCTCCTCAATTCCCTTCATGTAATCCTTTCCATGCCGATAACGGTACTTGTAGCTATACAAGGCGCATATATTTTCAAAGAAGTTCCACAAAGAAAAATGGCTCATTACTCTGGAAAACCCCTTTTTTTCAAAAGGGTTTTCTCCTTTATACTCATCCGTGTCCTTATACGGGGGAACTGACCTGGTTATGTCATCAGCAGTTATTGTTAGAATCACGAGATCCGGCCGATATGGAAGGACTTTTTTCTTGAGCATCTCATAATGTTGCCACATATTGTAGGCTACAACTCCACAGTTCATGACTTCACAGCGTCTTTTTGTGCTGTTTAACACGCGTTCAAGTTGTTTAGGATAGGTATCTTCCAGATTGACACCCATGCCGAAAGTAAAAGATCCCCCGATTACCATAATTCGGGGAACTCCGGCCTCCTTTTCGAGTGAATGCTCAATATCCCGGAAACCCGCGGAGTTAATCTGATAACGCTCTCCGAGGCTCCCGACACCGGCCGCCCCGGGGATGAGTTCCCATCCGAATATAGACGACGCGCGATGGACCTGTCCCATTTCCGGTTTGGCGATTGGAGGATCCCAGATACGCAAAGCTACTTCCATCACACAAAGGCTGATAAACAGGGATACTGCTAATAAAAGGCCTTGCTTTATATCTGTAGAAATCAACACCCTGAGAATAATTAGAGGCACCAGAATCTTGACAGGTGTAAATAGGTGAGTCGCCCTGATAGAAAGACCAAGGAAGCCTGTCTCAAATCCGCCCGTAATAAGAATAATCAGTATTAGAATCAAGTAGACACTGATCCCGAACTCTAACAGCCTCTTAAGAATTCTAACTAATAATGATTTGTCAATAGCAGCGTTTAGCATAATTTTATTGCCATCAAGAGAGCAGTTTGCCCAAAGCCATTCGTGCCGGGACTGCTTGAATTCATGGTAGATTTGGGAACTGGGATGATTGTCCTGACGTTGGGCGTATACAGATTTTCGAAAAATCCATTACCTGGCCAACAAATTCTTTTTCCCGGCCATTTCAACAATGCGTGCGGCTAATTTGTTGCCCATAAAGGCGGAATAATGGACTTCGTCAACATAGAGTGTCTCGGTTAGCCCCTCCTGAATATCGGCGCACCATAAAAAACTATTACCAAATTCCCCTTGCCGGAGCTTTTTTTCCATCTCGACGTAGCCTATATAAGATATCTCATGGCCGCCAAGGCTACCCTTGAAAAATAGGTGATGTTTCAAATCAAGTTTGTAGGCAGGTACCGGTTGCCAGACAAAAATCAGTTTGATGTTATTAACACGGGCAACGGCTTCGATCATTTTCCGGTTTTTTTTGTATCGGCCGATTGCCGAATTAATCAATTTAAGATCCTTCACTCCCTGTTTGCTTTTGAAATCACCTGCCTTGTCCCGCGGGGCAATATCATCATTCGCCCCTCCCAGCCTTTTTGATGCCCAGCCTATTGCCTTTGACAACGGCAAAAGGGAAAAAAGAGACCGCGATACCTCAAAAATGCTTCTATCTGTGCATCTCCGCAAGGCGGGGGTCCACGGCAAATCCTCTAATCCAGCATAGTAAAACTCGTTTAGGCCGTCTATAAAAACGGCCATGTCAGGGACAAAACCATTAATAATGAGCTTTTCCAACAGCAATAATTCCTGTGTGGAGAAGTAATAACCCCTGGCAAAATTATAAACACATGTATTTTTTTGCCCTTTATTACGAAGATGCTCCTGCAGGTAAGAAGGAACAGTCTGATCATCAGGGACACCATATCCGAATGTTGTGGACCCCCCAAATACAAAGACATTAAAGGATTTGGGCTTCGGGGGCCACGGACCCTGGTTTTTCCCATATCTAAATCCCGCTTCGTCCACATTTACAAACTTGCCTTTAAATGGGCGCTCTTTGAATTGCGTTATGGACTCGTATATTGGGGGGCGTTTCCAGGTTTCATCTAAGAGTCTGTTCACATCGAGCTTTTTCCATCCGGGATAAGCCCTTTGTACGGCCTCGCCATATTTCTCATATATGGGATTTACATCACCTAAATACCCTTTTATGAAGGTCTTGAATCTAAACCCTAAAAATGCGACTAAATTAATAAATACCAGGATCAAAATGATTGTAAACAGATTAACTGAAATAACAGTATATATTTTCCCGAGGCGTTTAATCATGACAGGTTATTGTCTCAATAGGGTAATGGGAGAAAACCCCTCGCCTTCAGGCGAAGACTCCAGTTTAACCATTGGCCATATCCCAGGCCATCGGGTGCATTACCTGTTTGTTAAAATTGTTTAAGGCTATTACATATTTGATTGTAGCATGGGGGCTCTGTCCCCCACAAAATGACTGCCGCTGTGTGCCCCACACCTGCCCGCAGTACGGCAGGCGGGAAGGGACACACTTTTTGCGTGCAATCTCTCTCATAGCGTAGCGCAGGGCTTTAGCCCTGCATCAAAATGGCAGAGCTAAAGCTCTGCGCTACAAAAAAAAGGTTGCACTCAAATGAGATCCCCATGTCCTGCCCGCAGTACGACAGACGGGTCTTACAATTCGTGATCGATTTTTTCAAAGAGCTAAACTGTTACACTAAAACAATGCATAGATAAAAGGGGCTACAGCACTGCTTTCCGTGAACACGATCAGGGCACTGAAAAGGAGGAGCACAAGCACGATGGGAAACAACCAGTACCGCTTCCTCATCTTTAAGAACTCCCAGAATTCGCTTATAATAGACTGATTTGCCATATTTTTCTCCTTAATATCGTTTCAAAAACCGCTCTTTGGGTTGCGCCGGTTCTGTGCGAGTCACCCAGTAGGATGAGATCCTTTTGTCTGGCCTTACGGGAATGGGGGCTCCGCCACAAAGGCGCTTGATTAAAGCTGAAGGGGTAATGACCAGATAGTATGTCAGGATGAGGATCAAGGTAGTAATAACTATGCCGATAAAGTGCGCAATCTTCAGCCAACCTGCATGTACGGGCTTCATTATGGAGGGCATCAGGATGAAACATAATCCGAGAAAAGCCAGCGACCCAAAAAGATAAGTGGGTACAGGCTTCTTCATCCAGAGTCCTAATGCACAGAGACCTCCGAAGAAAATCAGCGCAATGATTCCGAATCTTCTAACTTCTTTTGCCTCAGTCGAGTTCAAGCTCACTGCGCCAGTCCCCCTTTTCTTTCCAGGCAGGCTGTTCCTTTTTATATAAAATACAGTTTTCCATGACCAGCACGTCCATCTCGGTCCGCATAAAGCACCGGTAGGCATCTTCCGGCGAGCAGACGATTGGCTCGCCCCTGACATTGAAACTGGTGTTTACTATTACTGCACAACCGGTCAACCTCTCAAACTCGGAGATCACCTCATAATAGTCCGGCTTATCTTTCCGGTTCACCGTCTGGAGGCGTGCGGAATAATCCAGGTGAGTAACCGCCGGTATGTCGCTCCTCTTGATCTTAAGACGTTCCAGCAGTCCCATTCCGTCATGAGAAGGCTGGGGCAATCGTCTCTCCTCCCTGACATCGGCGACTAAAAGCATATACGGACTGGGCCTGTCTATCTCAAAATACTCAGGCGCCTTTTCTTCCAGGACGGTAGGCGCGAACGGTCTGAAAGACTCCCGGTATTTTATCTTCAAATTCATCACACTCTGTGTTTTATCACTGCGCGGGTCTCCTAAGATACTCCTCGCCCCTAATGCGCGGGGCCCAAATTCCATACGTCCTGCCATATATCCAACAGTCTTGCCCTCGGCTATCTGGCTTGCAATTATTCCGGCCCTTTCGGCTTTTTCAAGCCGGTGATAAGGATACCCGTGGTTATCTAAAAAGGCTTTCACGGTTCCGTTAGAAAATGAAGGACCTAAATACGAACCCCTCTGGCTGTCCTTTCCTTCTGTAACGGTCCTGTCTTTTTCCAGGTAGCGATGCCATACACATAATGCTGAGCCCAACGCGCCACCTGCATCCCCGGCAGCAGGTTGTATCCAGATATTATCAAACGGCCCTTCCCGCAATATTCGACCGTTTCCAACGCAGTTTAAGGCAACCCCACCTGCCAGACATAGATTCTTAAGCCCGGTTTCTTTGTAAACGTGTCTTGCCATTTTCATTACGATTTCCTCGGTCACGGACTGTATGCTGGCAGCTATATCCATTTCCCTCCGGGTAATATCTGTTTCCGGTTTTCGCGGGGGGCCGCCAAAGAGTTTGGCAAACCGCCTGTTAGTCATTCGCATGCCGCCTAAGAACTCAAAATAAGAAAGGTTTAGCCGGACGGACCCGTCCTCTTTTAGGTCAACAAGCTCCGTAAGAATAAGGTCCCTGTAAATTGGGTCCCCGTAAGGGGCCAGACCCATTAATTTATATTCACCGGAGTTTACCCTGAATCCTGTAAAATATGTAAATGCCGAGTATAGAAGTCCAACGGAATCTGGAAAATGAAGCTCTTTTAAAAGCGTGATATCTTTTCCTTTGCCAAAGCCATAACTCGCAGTGGTCCATTCCCCCACGCCGTCTATGGTTAAAAACGCGGATTCGACAAATGGAGAAGGATAAAAGGCCGAAGCAGCATGGGCCTCATGGTGCTCGGTAAACAGTACATCCCCTTCATATTCAATCTCTTTTTTTATGATTTTCTGCAGGTGAAGTTTCTGCCCGAGCCAGAGAGGCATAGCCTCAATCCAGGATCTCAATCCCTTTGGGGCCACCGTAAGATAGCTCAAAAGCAATCGCTCAAAGGTCAAAAAAGGCTTGTCATAAAAAACCACATAATCGAGATCACCGACAGTTATTGTCCCCTCATCGAGGCAATAACCAATGGCATTTACCGGAAACCTGGGATCATGCTTTTTTCTTGTAAAGCGTTCCTCCTGGGCTGCCGCTACTATCCCTCCGTCCCGAATCAGGCACGCAGCGCTGTCATGATAAAAGCAGGATATTCCTAATATATTCATCCGTGTAACCGTCTATATCTCTTGATTTTCGTGAAAGATAGTCAGGGTGCATCTGTTTAGTCAAGCTTTTCTTTCGGTGTCCGTCCCTGACAGATCAATCTGCCTTTGTGTTGACATTACCCCGAACAATCTTAAATTTTACATAATTATATTTTAGCACATAACCGGAGGAAAACAAGACATGCGATTCGATAAATTCACCATAAAAGCACAAGAAATCATCCAGAACTCACAACAAATGGCAGAAAAACTTGGCCATCAACAGATCGAACCCGAACATCTTATCCGGGCGATCCTGGAACAGAAAGAAGGCCTCATCCCTCCCCTTCTTGGGAAAACAGGGGCTAATCAGAGCCAGTTGATCCAGTCTTTTGATGCGGCGCTTGAAAAGCTGCCCCGGCTTTCAGGCGGGGGAATCGGGCAGGCGTATATCTCTCCCCGTTCAAAGAACATCCTGGACAGGGCATTCTCCGAGGCCGAACAAGTGAAAGATGAATTCGTAAGCCTCGAACACATTCTGCTCGCGGTGACCGGGGAAAAGGAGGGAGAAGCCGCACGGTTGTTAGGAATTGCAGGAATTACCAGGGACACTATTCTTAAGGCATTGGTGGACATCAGGGGCGGTCAGAGAATCACGGATCAGAACCCTGAAGACAAATACCAGGCCTTGGAGCGCTTTTGTCAGGACCTGACAGATATTGCCTCAAAAGGAGATCTGGATCCGGTCATTGGCCGTGATGATGAAATCCGGCGGATCATCCAGGTCCTCTCCAGGAGAACCAAGAACAACCCGGTCCTGATCGGCGAACCCGGCGTTGGCAAGACCGCCATTGTAGAAGGTCTGGCGCAAAGGATTGTGCAGGGTGATATTCCCGAGACCCTTAAGGATAAAAGGATCGTGGCATTAGATATGGGGACCCTGATCGCCGGTGCAAAATACCGTGGAGAATTTGAAGACAGGCTCAAGGCGGTTCTAAAAGAAGTGACCGATGCCCATGGACAAATCATTCTTTTCATTGATGAAATGCATACCCTGGTTGGGGCCGGCGCTGCTGAGGGGGCAGTGGACGCCTCCAATATGCTTAAGCCCGCCCTTGCACGCGGAGAACTAAGATGCGTCGGGGCTACGACCATTAAAGAGTACAGAAAATACATTGAAAAAGACGCCGCATTTGAAAGACGCTTTCAGCCCGTGATGGTAGAAGAACCAACTGTTGAAGATACAATCTCCATACTACGGGGGCTTAAGGAAAAATACGAGGTGCACCACGGCGTGCGCATCAAGGATTCGGCCATAGTAGCCGCTGCTACCCTCTCACACAGGTATATTACCGACAGGTTTTTACCGGACAAGGCCATTGACCTCGTTGATGAGGCTACGTCCCGCCTGAGAATCGAGATAGACAGTATGCCGGCGGAGATCGACAATATCCAGCGGAAAATCACTCAACTGGAAATTGAAAGAGAGGCGCTGAAAAAGGAAAAAGACCCCGCATCTAAGGAGCGCCTTAAGAAGCTTGAAACAGAAGTCAGCAAGCTCAAGTCCCGGACCGACGAGATGATAACGCACTGGAAAAAAGAAAAAGAGACAATTTCCAGGATCAGAGAAATCAAGGGAAGGCTCGAATCGACCCGCGCCGAGGCCCAGATAGCTGAAAGGCAGGGGGATCTGACAAAGGCCGCTGAACTCAAATACGGGACCCTGATCGAACTGGACAAAAATCTCAACGAGGAAAATTCAAGGCTTGAAGAACTCCAGTCCAACCAGAAAATGCTCAAAGAAGAGGTTGACAGTGAGGACATCGCATTAGTGCTCGCAAAATGGACAGGGATTCCAGTCTCAAGAATGATGGAGGGTGAAAAAGAAAAGCTTCTAAAAATGGAGGAACGGCTGTCCCTCCGAGTAGTAGGCCAGGAAAAAGGGATCGTTGCCGTTGCCAATGCAGTACGGCGTGCCCGCTCAGGGCTGCAGGACCCGAACCGGCCCATCGGGTCATTCATATTCATGGGTCCCACGGGCGTGGGCAAGACCGAACTTGCCAGGGCCCTTACCTGGTTCCTCTTTGATGATGAGAAGTACATGGTTCGGATTGACATGTCCGAATACATGGAAAAGCATTCGGTGGCAAGACTCATTGGGGCCCCGCCCGGCTATGTGGGATATGAAGAAGGTGGCTATCTGACCGATGCTATCCGCAAACATCCTTATTCGGTTGTCTTATTCGATGAGATCGAAAAGGCCCATCCTGACGTATTCAATGCCCTTCTACAAATCCTGGATGACGGGCGTATGACCGATGGCAAAGGACGGACAGTGGGTTTCAAAAACACCGTGCTTATCATGACCTCCAATGTAGGGAGCCAGTGGATACAGGAACTTGCGGGCAGCAATGAAGCCGAAATGGAAAGACGCGCAATGGAGACGCTCCACGCAACTTTTAAGCCGGAATTCCTGAACAGGATAGATGAGATCGTCATCTTTAATTCCCTGGGTCCTGAGGAAATCAAGAAAATAGTGGGGATCCAGATAGATATCCTGAGTAAAAGGCTTGAGGCCAATAAAATAACACTGGAACTCACGGAAAAAGCCGAAGAGTTCTTAGCTACAACAGGCTTTGATCCGGTTTACGGGGCCAGGCCCCTCAAGAGGACCATTCAGCACCTCATCCAGGATCCCTTAGCACTGAAAATCATAGAAGGATCAATCAAAGAGGGGGATCATGTGAAAATTGATGTGGCTGACGGCCAGGTAGTCTTTCAATAAACAAATTTACTGTTTAACGATCCCTATTGCCAGGGTCCGCATTCATCTTTTTTCTCAGTTTTGGCGAGACACGAAATCGCACCACCCTTCTCGATCTGAGAATAATCATCTCACCTGTTTGGGGATTTCTGCCTTTCCTTGCCCATCTAAATTTCACATGGAATTTACCAAATCCATAAATACGCACATCTTTTCCCCCGGTGAGGGTTCTTTTGATTATCTCGAACAGACTGTTGACGATATCTGTGGCACGCTTGAAGTCCAAAAAGATACAATCCATCTCCGGAAACAAAAAAATCTGCTGTCTCTTTTTCTTCGGTCTAAAGCGCACATTTTCCATTACGCTTTTGATTATATCAGTTTTGTTCAACGCTATATTCGACACCGATTCTGTTTTGTCAATATAGCCAGATCGTGTCTCTCCGGTAATTAATTTCTGAATAGGCACGGTTTCAGGGCCGTTTTGAGGCGGGAACTTGGCAAACAATGACACATCTGCTAATATTTGTCAAACATTTGAAAAACCAATATGTTGGATTAAACCTATGAGACCGTCTTTTCAACCTGAGTTGATCAACGATCCTTTTTCGGACCCGGGATTGTTCATCCCGTTTCTCTTTGAGAAAAGGGCCCTGTTGTTTGATCTCGGGGATTTGAGTTCCCTTTCACCCAGGGACCTCCTCAAGGTGACGCATGTCTTTGTCACACACGCGCACATGGACCATTTTATCGGATTTGACGCCCTGCTCAGGGTTTTTTTAGCCAGGGATAAAACCCTTCATCTTTACGGCCCGCCCGGTTTCTACAAACATGTGGAAGGAAAATTGGCCGGTTACACCTGGAATCTTCTCTCTGAGTACAAAAACGATTTCAGAATTGAAGTAACCGAAGTCCACCCGGACAGGCTTTTTGCCAAAACATATATATGCCGGGATCGGTTCCGGCCTGAAAACACGGCCCCTATAAAAACCTTTTCCGGAACCCTCCATAAGGAACCTTCCTTTTCTATTCAAGGAATCCTTCTTGACCACCGGATACCCTGCCTCGGGCTTTCATTGACCGAAAACTACTATGTAAACATTAATAAAGAGGCCCTAATGGAATTAGGGCTTCCAGTCGGACCCTGGCTGAACCGGTTGAAGGCCGCAATTTACGAAAAAAAGGATTATGGCGGCGACTTTTTAGTCACCTGGGAGCAAAAGGGGAAGGGCCTGAACGAAAAAAGATTTGTATTAGGGGATCTGGTCAAAAAGATCACAAGAATTTCACCAGGACAAAAGATCGTTTACATCACAGATGTGGTTGCCAGCCCTGAGAATTGCCGGAAAATAGTCAGCTTCGCAGAAGGAGCCGATCTTCTCTTTATTGAGGCTGCATTTTTGGACAGTGAAAAAGAATTGGCTGACAGGAAATACCACCTGACTGCCCTTAAGGCCGGTGAATTAGCAAAAAAGGCTGGTGTCAGGCATTTCCAGCTTTTCCATTTCTCACCCAGATACAAGGGACGGGCCGGGGAGCTTGAAGATGAAGCTAAAAGGGCGTATGAAAAATCGGATTTTACATCCATTTGGCAGTTTACGCGGGAGTAAATCTCCTGCTCATTATCATCAACCTTACCACATCGACCCAGGACCTCTGGTTCAAGTGGCCACTCATGGGGTGGGGCATTGGCCTGTTCTTTCATGCATTGAAGGTCTTCGCCTTCACTGAAGGATCATCAATAAAAGAGCGAATGATCGAAAAAGAAATGAAGAAAGAAGCTCTCAAAAAACGCTGATTCCAAACGGAGACAAGTATCAGGTATCAGGTCTTGAACTGCATATCATAAAGCTGCCTGAACCGGCCGTTTAGCGCCAGTAACTCTTCGCGACTGCCCGACTCTATGATCCTTCCTTCTTCCATGGCAAAGATACGATCCGCCCTTGTGATTGTGCTTAACCGGTGGGCAACAACCAAAATTGTCAGCTTTCCATGTAGCTTCTCAATCGCCTCCTGGACCAGCCTTTCACTCTCGGCATCAAGGGCCGATGCCGCCTCATCGAGTATCAGGATAGCCGGGTCGATCAGGATTGCCCTGGCAATGGCTATGCGCTGGCGCTGCCCGCCCGACAAAAGTGTCCCCTGATCCCCGACAATGGTCTCATAGCCTTTGGGCTGGGCTAAAATAAAATCATGGGCGTGGGCTGACTCTGCGGCCGCTATCATTTCCTCCGTGGTCTTTTCGAGCAATCCGTATTGTATGTTATTGGCAATAGTATCATGAAACAGGAGGGTTTCCTGGTTAACAATCCCGATCTGCCTGCGAAGAGATTCAAGTGTTGCTTCCCGAATATCAATGCCGTCAATTGTAATGCTTCCGCTTGTTACATCATAAAAACGGGGAACCAGGTCCAGCAGCGTGCTTTTACCGGCTCCAGTGGACCCAACAAAGGCCACCATTTCGCCCGCCTCAACATTAAATGAAATATCCCTTAATACCAATTCATCGGGGGAATAGCCAAAACTCACCCGGTCAAATGCTATGGATTTCCTGTGCCTCGCGAGCCGCTTTGCACCAGAACGTTCTTGAATATCCGGCACGGTTTCCATAATACTAAAAACCCGCTCTGTCGCACCCTGAAGGGTTTTGAGATTATTGTTCACCATGGCCAGTCTTTTGACGGGACTGTAGACCCTGGAAAAAGCATAGATCATGGAAAGGAGTTCTCCCAGGGTATGCTGGAAATAAATCTTTCCTGCAATCAGGACTGCCGGCAGGACCAGAAACACCGCTGCATCCATCAAAGGGCCGAGCCCTAAAAGCCAGCGGTTCCAGTTCATTACCCTCTTGTAAAGCTGATTTGCCAGTTCCCTGAATTCTTTTACCTCACTTTTTCCCATGAAAAAGCCATGGACCAGTTTGAGGCAGAGAAGTGTCTCCTGATACGCGGAAGCAACCTCGGCCGTGGCATCCTGCACTCTGGCGGCATGTTTTTTGACCTTTCTGCCAAACAGCCTGACCAACACGATGATTATGGGTGCCACAATAAAGACAAGCAAGGTCAGCTTGTAATTCATAAAAAACAGGTATGCCAAAAAAACTACAATGGTTAGCGGATACTCAATCAATCCAATCAGGACATGTGCTATAAGGGTCTGCATCACCGTAAGATCGGCAACAGCCCTGGCAACCAGTTCCCCTGATTTTCTTTTATGGTAAAATCCCAGGGGTAGCGAAACAAATTTTCTAAAAAGATCTATCCTCAGAGACTTAACCGCCCTGTTTGAGAAGGCCGCCGCGGCAAGACCGCTTAGATAAATTGCAATAGATTTGAAAAATACCGATACAAAGGCAACTAATGTGAGGAGGATAAGCAGGCTGTTAGGGGTTATGTTATCCACCAAAAGTAGTTCAGTGCGTTTCAAGGATAACAATGATCCCGACTCGAAGGTAACCCAGGGGATTTTCCAGGCCACCGGGTCTGCTCCGGCCTTCATTCCTTCATCCACAAAAGGTTGAAGGAGATAAGCCGGAATAACCACGAACAGCGAGGCCACAGCAGTAAGCACCACGGCACAAACCACTAATCCCCGATGGCGACTCACGTAGGTGGCAATATCCTTACCTAAAAAAAATCTTAACATAAGAATTTATAGGAAGTCTGAATTCGGCAGGTAAAAAGGGTAACTGTAAGGAAAGCAGGAAGGCAAAAGGAGCAAAAAAACACACCTCAATCCCGCATTCCGCGTTCCGATTCCCGCATGTTATAAGGCGCCGATGAGCCTTGAAATAACAAGACGCTGGATCTCAGAGGTACCTTCCCCAATATCAAGGAGCTTTTGATCCCTGTAAAACCTTTCGACGTCGTACTCCTTCATCAGGCCATAACCCCCGTGGAGCTGGACAGCATGATTGGCGCATCGATACATGACTTCGGAGCAATAGAGCTTGGCCATGGCAGCCACCTTGGAAAAAGGCTTATTGTTATCCCGCAACCAGCAGGCCTTGTACAGGAGAAGACGGGCGCACTCGATCTCAAGGGCCATGTCTGCCAATTTAAATGCGTTTACCTGGAAATGGGCTATGGGTCTGCCGAACTGCTCCCTTTCATTACTGTATTTCAGTGCCATTTCAAGACACCCCTGCGCGCCACCAAGGCCCATGGCTCCTATGGACAGACGGCCACCGTCTAAGGTCTCCAACATCTGATGAAACCCGTCACCTATGGGACCTAATTGATTTTCCTTTGGCGCCCTGCAATCGTCAAAATAGAGTTCGCTTGTATTGGAGGCCCGCCACATCATTTTCCCGTGCATCTCCCTGGCCTCAAACCCGGGTGTACCGGCTTCAACAAGCACACAGGAAAGTTCGGGCCGGCCATCATCACGGGTTCCTGTGCGGCATAATGCAGTTATGCCTGTAGTGATTTTAGTGGCGGCGTTGGTAATAAATATCTTGCTCCCGTTAATAATCCATTCATCCCCGTCTAAAACAGCACTTGTCTTTGAGTTGCCGGCATCTGAACCTGCGTTTGGTTCGGTCAGGCCAAAGCCCCATAGAGCCTCTCCGCTGCACAGCTTTGGAAGATATTTCTCTTTTTGTTCATCATTTCCGAAATAATAAAGGGGCCCTATTCCCAAAGAATTTCCTGCGGCCACAGTAGCGGCATGAGAGCCGTCAACCCTGGCGATTTCCTCCGTGGCTATAATATAGGAGACATAGTCCATACCCTGGCCACCATACTTCTCCGCGACAAACATTCCGAAAAGTCCCAGCTCAGCCATCTTCCGCATTGTTTCATATGAGAATTCTTCTTTCTCATCCAATTCCCTGGCAACCGGTTTGATCTCCTTTTCCGCAAAATCACGCACAGACTTACGCAAAATCTCCTGTTCCATTGAAAGTGAAAAATCCATAATTGCTCCTTCATATTTACTGGGCCGTAATAGCAAAAAAAAAGGCCATTTTTTTGTCTCTATAAGAACCCCAAAATGACCTCGGTGTTCTTTTTCCATTCATTTGAGGCCAGGGCATTGTTCAGATACCCCTTGTGTACGGAACATTTTATAGGCAGTAGCGAGAAAATTGTCAATATATTCTGTCAGGTTATGATCAGCTTCATCTGACCGACCTCTATCTCCACTCCTGCTTTAAGGCATAATTCCTTTATTTCTTTTCGCTTTTCTGCTCCCCCAACTTTGAAAGACACAACAATCTTTCGGATGTTATGTCTTTTGATAATATCTGCCAGGTCGTCCTGTCCTCCAAGTACGGGGTATCCCTGAATTTTTCTGCCATGTATCCTGGAATTGTCGTCAACAAATCCCACAAGTACCATTCCGAGGTCCTGATTGCTCTCTATTTCCTTTACGGCCATCTGTCCTCCGACCCCTGCCCCATATACAAGGATCGGCTTCCCCTTCCTGTTTCCCCTCCTGACGCCTTCGTCCAGCAAGCGGAAAGAGAGCCTTGACATGGACACCAGTATTAGCATAAGTCCCCAATAAATAACAAAAACCGCCCTGGAAAAACTTTGAAAACGGTAAATGAAAAGGAGTATCAAAATGGGCAGGATCGTGCCGGCAGTGATGGCTTTGATATAGCCTATCAGGTCCCTGATGCCCGTAGTCTCCCACACCCCTCGATAGATACCCAGGACATAGAAACAAAGGATCTGACAGGCAATCATAATGGGCAAAGACCTCAGGAAGAATTCGAAATTTCCCCCAATATCACCCTCAAAGCGCAAGACATAGGCACTATAATAGGCCACTGAGATCAAGACAAGATCGAGGAGTACTTCAAACAGCCTTCTCCTGTAAGTAATTTCAACTAATATAGGCGTAAAAACGCTTGAACTCTCGTCAGACAGGATTGATTTTTCCTGATAAACCTTGACCCTCGCTAAATAGACCCAGAAAAAAAGCACAAAAAGCAGATACAAGACAATGATGAGCAGGCTCGTGGCTATGCTAAAACGGCTTATGAAAAGTGCAATCAGGCCTGATACTGCCGAGAACGCATACAGAACTAAAACTGCCTTTCTTTCAGAAAACCCTATAGCCACCATTCTGTGAGATGAATGATCACGCCCGCCCTGGGAAATGCGCCGGTGAAACAACTTAC
Organism: Desulfobacteraceae bacterium; assembly: GCA_030613055.1. Taxonomy (GTDB): domain Bacteria; phylum Desulfobacterota; class DSM-4660; order Desulfatiglandales; family Desulfatiglandaceae; genus JAUWMR01. The sequence goes on along the minus strand of JAUWMR010000067.1, from coordinate 7,310 downwards.
GCATAATGCTTACAAAACCGGTATCTAAGATGGGGATGAAAAGGATAAGGATTGGAATCGCGATGACCGAAAGAAGATATACAGAGCTTCCGCCCCGAATGTGATGGGGAGTTCCAATCACTGTAAGGCAGGCTAAGACAAAACCAATAGAAAGGCTGCCCGCGTCTCCCATAAAAATTGATGCAGGGTTAAAGTTATAAACCAGAAATCCTAAAATAGCGCCAAGATACGCCGTACTCATCAACAGGACCGGACCGGCAGAATTAATAGAACCTGGATTCAGGTAGAGATTAAGGAAAAGAAATACGCCCGCAATGAATGCGACTCCGGCCGACAGGCCGTCCATGTTGTCTAACAGGTTGAAGGCATTTGTAATACCAACGATCCATACAATTGACAGGAATAAATTAACGGTTTTCGAATCCGTCCATCCAAGACGAAAACCAAAAAAAACCAGGATGGAAGTAATGATGATCTGTCCGGCTAACTTGTGTTGGGGATCAATATTAAATACATCATCAGCGAGGCCAAGTATGAATATTGCCGCGGTGCACAGCAACATGGGGATATACGGCCGGCCATAGGTAGTCCAGTCAATAAATCTGGCTGACAGGATCCAGACGGCCATCATAGCCAAAAAAATACTGACGCCCCCCAAAAGGGCGGTCTCTTTTCGATGCCACCGATTATCTTTTGGGACCGCCACCTGGCCTGAAGCAAGTGCAATTCTTCTCATAACCGGGGTCAAGACCAGGGACAAGATTAAGCTTATGGAAAAAATCAAAAAATAATAGTGTAAGGGAAGGATTCCCATGGATTACCCGGCCTTTGCTATATTGTTTTCATAGTAGTGAATTATCCCTGCCAGAGGGCAAAACGTCTCGGAATTTCTATCCCGCCCATGGCGGGAAAACCATAGATATTTACTGCGGCTTGGTAATCTTGCCTCATCCCCGCTCTGTGAGCGGGAAGAATAATTGTTGTTTTAGGAGCGCTTCGCTTTAGGTTGGAGGCTCGCTTCGCTTAAGGCTAAAAGATTTTGCCTTCAGCCTCTAACATATTTTCAACCCATTATTCCAGTCCCGCTAAAGACGGGATCTTCGACTTTCCAATTGGGGCGTAGCCCCTAATGTCGTGTCATGCATGAAATATCGTATCAGGCACTCGTCATTCCCGCGAAGGCGGGAATCCAGTATTTTGGGCTACTTCAGTGCTTCTGGATTCCCGCTTCCGCGGGAATGACAGCCATTTTTACGACATTACTTAGATGACATGACCCTAAGTTCTATATAAATTATCAATAACGATATGCAATGTAAAGGGCAGTGTTGCCGGTTAATAATAAACTCCATCAAAATCCTTGCATTGAAAAGCGAAAGATTGTAGGCATTCAGGGTTCACTAAAAACCTGCTTGGATCATTTTTCATATGACTCATGGAACAGAGTCGCAGCGCGCAATTAATGTTTCTTCTTGGGCCTTGCGCCTTGAGCCTTGAGCCGGGATGTAAAAGAGGACTATACTGATATTTACTGACTAAATGACTAAACTACAAAAATCCAAATTTGACAAACTCGTAAAAAGTCAGAAACCACCCGTTTTCGTCATTCCCGCGAAGGCGGGAATCCAGTAAAATCAACTGCTTCTGGACTCCCGCCTTCGCGGGAGTGACGGACTTGTAGACTTTTTACGAGAGCATCAAATTTCAAAACACCAATAAATGCCAATAAATCGTAAAATATTTATTACCCTGTTTATGGCTGTCTTTGTGACGACAATCGGCGCAGGGCTGGTAGCGCCCCTTCTCCCGGTTTATGCCCATGAACTCGGTGCCGGTGCTTTTCAGATCGGGCTTATTTTCGGGGCCTTTTCTCTAACAAGAAGCATTTTCGTCCCCTATTTTGGGAAACTTTCCGATCGAAAAGGGAAAAAGCCCCTTCTAACAACGGGGCTATTTATCTATTTCCTTCTCTCTCTGCTCTATGCTTCCTCAAATAGTATCCAGACACTTATCCTCCTCAGACTTGGACAGGGCTTCGCGTCGGCCATGATCCTTCCCGTGGCCCAGTCATATGTGGGAATGATCACACCCGCAGATAAAGAAGGACAGACCATGGGGCTGTTTAACATCTCCCTCTATGGTGGTCTCAGCATAGGGCCCCTGTTAGGCGGGATCGTAAAGGATTCCTTTAACATCCAGGCTTCATTTTTGAGCATGGGGGCATTGACCCTTGTGGGATTTCTCCTTTGCATATCGCTGCTTCCATCAGAGAGATATGCGAATAAAGAGGGCTTACCGGGACAAAAAAAGGCTACCCCGTATCTGGAGCTTATAAAGGACCCCTTAATATTTTCTCTTTTCGCATTCAGGGCATGTTTCACCACGTGCATTGGCATTACATGGGCCTTTTTGCCTTTCTTAGCAGACACCATGCTCGGCCTTTCCAGTTCGGCCATCGGCTTCGTGGTTATGACCAATGTATTAGTGGCTGGATTATTCCAGGCGCCCATGGGATACTTGGCCGACCGGTTAAGCAAAAAATATTTGATACTTGCAGGAGGTGTTCTGGCTCTCTGCTCTATCTTATATCTTGATATGGCCTCATCATTTGGGGAGCTTATCCTTGCCAATGCGCTTTTAGGCCTGGCAGGCGGAATATCATTTCCTGCCATCATGGCCATGGGCGTAATTGAGGGCCGCAGAACCGGTGCAATGGGATCACTCATGGGTCTTCTTGCATTGGGACACAGCATCGGAATGCTTGCAGGACCCATAATTGCGGGTCTTGCCATTGACATCTTTTCTTTCGACAGCATCTTCATTTTAGGCGCCGTCATCGTGGGCGCAGGAACAATAGTATTTATAAGGAATCAGGCGAACCAAAAGCTGCCCCGATATGATACTCTTTATGAAAAATAATTAGTTACTATTCAGGTATCTTTATTTTAGACAGGATAACAGGATAAACAGGAATCTATTTTATTAAGTCACAAACAAGCCCTTATTGTAATAATCGTGTAAATCAAATAAAATATCCTGGTAATATACCTTACAGATAAACTCCGAATAAGGAATTTAATATAATCTCTTTGCGCCTTTCTTAAATATGAAATGAATATTTAAAATAACTACCGATCAATGGGGAGAGCGGGTTAAATCAGATTATAATAGAAGGGTTTAACCCAAGCCATTACACATAAAGCAAGGAACGGTCTATCAGGATATCTTAAGGATTTACAGGAATTCAAAAAAATCAAGTTAATCCTGTTATCCTGTCTAATAAATACCTGAATAATTACAATAACTGTATGGTGGAATCAACAGGACAAATTGAAATCGACATGTTTTCCGAGGCGGTCAATAACCTGGATCACCCTGACGTTATCCGCTTCAGACACGTATTGGAAGATGTGGCCCTGGAATATCATTGCCGCCTTCTCTTTTTTGATGTTGACAAAGGAATCGTGACCTTCTCCTTTGACAGTGATGTGCTCATGGCGGATATCCTTAAAATCTTGCAAAATGACAGTCAGAATCAATCTTAATAATATCACAATCATGCTGGTTCAACCACAGATCCCTGAAAACATCGGGGCAGTGGCCCGCGCCATGGAAAACATGGGTATGGGCCGCCTTGTGCTTGTAAAACCGGAAAACTTTGAATCTTCCCGTATGAAAAAGATGGCCACTGGCAATTCCATTGACCTTATCGAAAAAATGGAAATTTATGAGGATCTTGAAGAAGCGTTAGGCCCGTACCAGTATGTTGTAGGCACAACGGCGCGGACCGGTTCTTCCCGTCCGGCTATAACCCAGCCCCGCAGCCTGGCCCATAATCTGATCCCAATCTCACAGAACAATCTCGTCGCCGTTCTTTTTGGCCCGGAAGATCGCGGCCTATCCAACGAACAACTCCGCTACTGCCATACCATTGCAACAATTCCCACGGCACGCTTTTCATCTCTGAACCTGGCACATGCGGTAATGATCATATGCTATGAGATCTATTTGGCTTCTCGTAAAACTGCACCCGAGAGCCCACCACGCCTTGCCAACAAGTTCGAACTGGAAGGCATGTATGACCATCTCAAAGATGTATTCATGAAGATTGGATTTATAAACCCTCAAAACCCCGAACACTGGATGCTCAATACTCGCCGTTTTTTGTCACGGGTTCCTTTAAGGGCCAGGGAAGCGCGTATTATCCGGGGCGTGTGCCGCCAGATAGACTGGTATACCAAACAATTAGAGAAACTCCGTAAGGAAAATAAAAAAGACTAAAGTACTGGTGAACCACCTCGGGTTGGGATTGAACGCCGCAACCCGCCCCTGCTTCAACTGTTGGCTATCTTTCATATCTTACATCTCAATGTCGTTGCTTCCATTTCATTTTTTTGACCCGTTGAATGATTCTTCTAAATCACATGGCTTCCTTAATTGAGGGTTGACAAATCTATTTTTTTAAACCATGATAACTTATATGACATATATGGTTGCAAATCCTATTAAGGATGGAGATAGAGTATGAAAAGGACAGTTGATGTTACCAGTGCACGTCGGCAATTTGGTACATTGCTTGATGAAGTGTTTTATAAAGGCGATATTATTACTATTGAAAGGAAAGGGAAACCTTTAGCTCGCCTGGTTCCTGCAAATACAGAGAGTCCTTACCCGGCGCAGACTCCCCTTGATTCAGAAAGGCAGCGTTTACTTGATCAGTTACACAGTCTACCGACACTTTCAATGAATGAGCATCCTACAGAAGTTTTACGTCAAATTCGTTCAAAAAGACGAATACAGGCAACAAAGAACCATGAATAATATAATTGTACCGGATGCTAATGTTTTTCTAGAAATGATATACGGGCGTCAATTACAGGCGACTGCCAGACAGTTGATATCTCATGCGATTGCAAATGAAATTCAACTTGTAGCGCCAAGTTTGTTGTTAGATGAAATAACCGAGGTTCTTTGTGGGAATTTAGATAATTTGCAGAAAGTTCAACAGCATCTTCTCTACCTTGAACAATTGGTAAACGAAAAAGTATTGCTGGTTGTAGTTCCGAGTCTTGCTATCAGAATGAAAGCTGTTGAAATCGCTCGCACAGGAAATCCGAAAAGTGGTTATCCCGAACTCAGAGATTCTTTATATCATGCCTTAGCAATCGTAAACGATGCGATATTCGTTACCAATGATTTCAAGCATGTTGCCAAGGTTAATAGATTTGGTCATGTGGAAAAACTTGCTGATTATCAAAAAGTTTTTGAACGAATTGCATGAGACTTGGTAAAGCAGAACAAAAGCATCGAGAAGGACGCAAACCGCCGGTTTAAGTTGAGATTCGGGTTTTCTTAAAAGTAAACAGTAAAATTAAAATCAGTGCTCTGAAAAAGGGCTGTTTGCGTCACTCATGCTGGCGATGGGTCAGACGCTTCGCGCCGACAACAACGGGCTGCGGATGTCATCCGCTGCTTGTTCGCCGTATAAAAAATATGCAGTAACCGTTTTTTGTTTTTACACCTCAATTGTGGTATAATTTGTTAACTTGCCTAAAACCAACTTGAATGAGGTCAATATTATGAAACATTTTAAAATAGTTGTTGAAAAACATCCTGACACCTATGTTGCTTATCCACTCAGCTTAAAGGGCGTTGTGGTCGGTCAGGGCGATACATACGAAGCGGCATTGGCTGATGTATATTGCAAGGGAATGGGGTCAGCCCTTGAAAAAAGACAAAACTGACTGAGGCTTGAAAGGCATGGGTGTCAAGTCTGCCGTTGACTCTTGACCCCATAGATGTGTTGTTTACCATTTTGTTTTGCTGAAAGGAGGATAGATATGAAAAAAATACTCACAGCCCTAGTTTGCGTTATGTTCTTATTTTCACCGGGTTATGCAAAGGAAGTGAAAAAGGTAGGAAAGTCAGCCCTCCAAAACAAAGGCTCTGACAAGTGGCTAAATGTTGAAATAGTGAACCGTGAGCGAGAAATCATAAAGAACTATTATCATCCAAATGAGGGAAAATATGTTAAAAGTAAAAAAAGTAAGAAAAGCAAGAAAAAGAAATTGCCTCCCGGACTAAGAAAGAAAATAGAAAGAGGCGGTGATTTACCACCAGGATGGCAGAAAAAAGTCGCCCGAGGTGAAGTCCTTGATCCAGAAGTCTACAAACACGCCGAACCTCTTCCTCCGGATCTCATAGAAAAGCTTCCGCCGCAGCCAGAGGACGCTGAGTTCCTAAGGGTCAAAGGGAAAATCGTCCGTATTTTGAAGGCTACGCGAACCATTCTTGATGTCTTTGATATCGATTTATAGATAGTTGTGTTGTGGGGTCATTGTGGGGTCAAATCTGGGAATGGTGGGAAGAAGAGGGAACGGGGTCAGCCCTTGAAAAAGGACAAAACTGACTGAGGCGTGTGATCTTTATGGCAAGACCATTACGAATTGAATATGAGGGGGCATGCTATCATGTAACTGCACGAGGGAATGAGCGAATGAGGGACATGGACGTCCCCCCGTTCCCATAAATCAGAAATAATATTGAAGGAGATCAATAGATCATGAATGAAATTGGTCGTCAGAAGCAATCATCCCAAATACTGATCACCATCGCTGCCTTTGTTATCGTGGTAGCGGGCATGAGGGCCGCACAATCTTTATTAGTGCCTTTTTTGCTATCCATCTTTATCGCTATTATAAGTAGCCCTTTATTATTCTGGTTACGTCGAAAAAGAATTCCTATGGGCATATCGCTCATTCTTGTAATCATCGGTATCTTGGGAATCGGGCTTTTAATTGGTGTCCTTGTTGGCACTTCTTTGAATGATTTTTCACAGACCCTCCCCCTGTATCAAGAAAGGCTCCAAGAAGAGATTTCAGCAATATCTAGTTTATTGGGAAAGACCGGGTTCACTTTTTCGGATAAAATGCTTTTGAAATATGTTGACCCTGGCGCTGCTATGAGGTTGGCCTCAACGATGTTAGCAGGTCTAGGCAATATGCTGAGCAATGCATTTCTGATTTTTCTTACTGTTATTTTCATTCTACTTGAAGCTGCATCCTTTCCGGCGAAACTTTACTCTGCGTTCGGATCATCAAAAATGTCCATGGAGAATTTTGATAACTTCACAACAAATATCAATCGCTACATGGTAATTAAGACATGGATGAGTTTGGGAACTGGAGTATTGGTCACTATCTGGCTTGCCATTCTGGGAGTAGATTACCCAGTACTTTGGGGACTTCTTGTTTTCATGTTTAACTATGTACCAAATATCGGTTCAATAATCGCGGCGGTACCGGCAATTC
>JAUWMR010000004.1 GCA_030613055.1 Desulfobacteraceae bacterium | reverse complement strand
AATATCCTCTGGTCTCCTGGCTGCAGATGCAATGAGAAGAAGGGCATCATCGACATCCTCTGCTATCTTTGGAAAAAGCCTGACCACTCGCTCAAAGTTTTTGCTTCTTCTAAAATAACCCTGAAGCAGGACTATCTTTTTGCCCACAAGGCCCAGTTCTTTCTTTGCTTTTACTTCTAAGACGGGTTTGACCTTGCGCACTCCATGGGGAATAACCCAAATTTTGTCTTCATGGCCAAGATGCTCTTTGATCAATTCTCTTTGATATTCTTCGTGAACAATAGTGGCCTCTGCAATCTCAACCAGGGCCTTCCTGATTATTTGCTCTTTATAGTCAGGCTTTTCAGAGACGGTGTGCAAGGTTATGACTATTGGTATGTGGCTCAATTTAAATTTATAGGCAAGTGGAATGACATTCATCCCTTTCTGCTCTCCATAGAGGCCAAATTCATGTTGGATATGGACAATGTCTGGGGTAAACTTCATCATTGCCTCAAAGGCTCTATGAGGTAAGTCGAAGTCGTTATAATTGAAGACAGGATAACAATCGAGGCCTTCTCCTCCTCTATGACAGATAATATAGACCCTGTTTTTCAGTCTGCGCAATTCCTCTATAAGGTATGAGGAGTAAGTGCCTATCCCACAGTCAAGGGGTGGATAGGTAGAAATTATTCCAATCTTCATTTCTTCCTCCTAAAAGGGACATCTCCGTATTTTATCACTTGATAAAGTCTGATATGAATCCTTCCCTGGCACTTGGGGCAGGTAAGGGGATCCTCATAGTAGATCTTCTGAATCAGATTTGCCCATCTTTTTCAATTTAAACCAAAATTCTATCCCTTTCAACCATAATTCATTTTGAAAGGAGGTGAATAGGAGAATTTATGGGCTTCGCCCTAATTGGAAAGTCGAAGATCCTGTTTTTAGCGGGACTGGAATAATGGGCAGAAGTTTAGTTACGAGTCACGAGTAACAAGTGACGAGTAATAACTTGTAACTCGTCACTTCAAATAATTACATTATTCTCCTGCCCTGGCGGGATAGAATTTCCGAGACGTCAGGCCCAGTCGGATACTAAACAGGCCTATCCCCGGATTATTGTCAGCGTAATCAAGAAAAGTTTTTTGTATAAAAAAAAGACAGAGCCCGGCTAAGACCCTGTCTTTTAAAAAGGAGGTGAATCATGAAAGGAGAAGGTTAAGATTCAGAAAAGATGCACGCACACAAGAGAAGCTTTTTAAATGCCACTTAATGCCACTCAAAACTCCCTGTTTATAAAAGATAACCTTCGGAGGCTTTTGGCCATCACATGGTTAATTATTTGGTGTTGAAGTTGAGTGGCACTTAATGGCTCTTTGTTTTTATTATATGCAAGAATGATGCAAACCCGGGTGGCATGATCGCTTTATTTGAAAATATGATGTAATTTTCAGCAGTTAGATATGCAAAAAGTGAAAATACTATGGAGAAATTGTACGAATGATCTGTTGAAGTGTCAATAAATCGACGCAATGGCGTCCCCAAGGGGATTTGAACCCCTGTTATCCCGCTTGGAAAGCGGGATGTCCTGGATCTGTAATAGAGGACAAAAAAAAGCCCAGACAGTGAGTTACTGCCTGAGCCTGAAGAAAAGATTGGCGTCCCCAAGGGGATTTGAACCCCTGTTACAGGCGTGAAAGGCCTGTGTCCTGGACCGGGCTAGACGATGGGGACGCAAGCCATTTCGAGATGAAACGGCATTGCGAAGATTTGGTCACCGCCGGGGTGTTCACCCCAGAGAGGGTCCAATTTAGATTTATATGGTGGGCCGTGCGAGAATTGAACTCACGACCAACGGATTAAAAGTCCGCTGCTCTACCTAGCTGAGCTAACGGCCCAATTCAGAATCAAGCCTTCTAACACCTTTCACTTTACTTGTCAAAACGTTTTTTGTAAACACTTCTATGTTTTTTTTCCGAAGACACACGCAGGCAATTGTGGCGATGACCTGTCGCCAGAATAAGTGTCAGTCTGCGGTTAATTATCTACTCTGAAGATATTTTGCCGGATGAGGGCAAGTTCTTCTTCATTGGGCCGGTAGGGATAATTCCACTGCTTGATATCAGGCAGGCAGTTGCCGAAGGGGCGGTTGCAGGCTACCTCTCCGTCAGGCCCGAGGCATCCTCCGGTCATGAAAGGCGTCCCCAAATTAATAATGCTCTCTAACAAATCCCTGCCAGGTCCGAATTCAATAATGCGGCCTGCTTCATCAAAACCCATATCCCCACAACCCGCCAGGTTTTCTTCAATAAGATAACGTGCTAATTGAACCCTCAGATATGTGGACCAGGGCGGCCGGGGCATTTCAGCTAATTTTGAGCCTTCCTCCGCAAAAAAGGAGAAGAGATGAGTTACCACGCCCATGTGCCAGAGCCTGTCAATTAATGAGACCATTTGCTCTTCTGTTTCTCCCATTCCCACCATCAGATGCGCGCCCACGTTAGGTTGTTTAAAAACCTTCAGGCCGAGCTCAACTATCTCCCAGTATTTTTCCCACTTATGCGGGCCGGAAACGCCTTTACCCCTGAATTCTTCAAACAGTTCCGGTGTGGCGAGATCTATGGCAACACCGATCTTGTCGGACCCGCTTTCTTTCATTTCGAGCAGGTCCTCTCCCTCAAGGATTGTGGGGCTGATAAGGATAGAGACGGGAAGGGCCGTCTCATTTCTCAGGCGCTTTGTCATCATAAGGGTGGCTTTTTGGCACTTCCCATTAGTGATCATGGATATGCAGGTTCGTTTCACGTATGCCGGCGCCTTGTTGATAGCGGTTATTATTTCATCCATTGGAAAGACAGGCCATGCCACATGGATAAAGCTTTTGTCCCTGTAGGTCCCCGGTCGCTTCCTGGCAAGCCCGCAGTATGCACAGTTGGCAGAACACCCCTCGGGATAGTGCACAAGGAGATTGACGCATTTGTTGACCGCACCCCGGTACATTCTCCCCCTCGCAAGTCCAAGGGAGATTGCCGTGGCCTGGCTCATTTTTGCGTATTCAGGGCTTTGTTGTTTCAAGCTTTCGGCCATCAGCATTCAGCTTTCAGCATCGAAGATGACATAATAAAATTTGGTCTATTCAACTTTGTGTTTTCAACGGAAAAACAAAACTATGACAAAGAGGCCAGGGCAGGTTTCCTCGAATAGCGAATGGCTGATCTCTGACGGCTGACCGCTATTCACCTCATAGGCGAATTTGATTTTCTTTGGCCCTCAGAATGGCATGCGTAAGTGTTGGCACATCCAGGCCATAGATCATATCCTCCCGCCAAATGGAAGACAGGTTTTTTTCTATATTTTCCTTTCTGGATGAAGTCCATTTCAGGGCATTTTCGATACGATGTACGTCCTCACTTGTAGAGAAAAAATCTCCGGTGATAAGGACATTTTCAATGGAAGCCCCCGAGAGCGAGAGATAGATCTCTAAAAGTCCTCCCTTGCTTTTGAGTTGCCCGACTCCCATCCTGGCCCTGGGGTGTTTATGGGAGAAAATCCATTCCGGATTTATGTACCTCTCATCAATAAGCCGGTGGACTGTCTTTCTTTCCCACTCGTCCGGGGCATCCTCCTTTAAATGGATGTTAAATTCGTATTCAAAGGCGTCTTCAACAGCCTCCATTACCTCTTTTATTGAAATGTTCCTGCCCAGTTCCTCTCTTAGCGTTGTCATGCGCTGACTGAAGCAGTTGTAGCCCTTGTCATGGAGCTTGATCAAAGGGGTGTTCATAATGTCGGTCATCAGGGCGACATCAAAATCAACCAACAAGCTGGTATGAAAAAGTAAACTTCGGCCTTCCTCCGATGCCGCGGACAGTCCTGCAATCTTTTTGCCCGCGACCTCAAGGTCATTTTTCGGCTGGAAATACGCATGGATTCCGAGTTTTTTGAGAGCCCGGATCAGGACAAGGCTTAAAGATTCAAAGACGCCCCCGACCCCTTTTTTGAGACCGGGATAATCCACGTTGATTCCCAGACCCAGGGCCACTATGTCGGGGCCCATAATCACGGTCCCTCCACCCGTGCTCCTTCGACTATACTCGATCCCCCGTGCCCGGCACCTGTCAAGCTTCAGGGCAGTCTCAATATCCTGATATTTGCCCACATTAACAGAAGGCATGAATGTGTAAAGATGAAGTATTGGTGGGGACTGGTTGTGCGCCACCGACCTGGCTAATGTGTCATCCATGGCCAGACCTTCGGCGGTGGAGACAGGCCTGGAGAAATTTTTAAACAGACGCCAGTGAGTGCGCATAATATCTTAAGGGAAAAAATTACGCCAATTCAGGGCAAAAGCCCATGTTAATTTGCGTTTATTAAAAAATTGTCGATTGTCGATTGAAGATTGAATAATATAAGAGCAGGCTCCTGACCTTCAAATATCCAATCATTAATTTTCAATAATCAATTGGTCTACTCTTTTGCCTTAGCCTTTTCCGCTTCGACGACTTCTAATTCACGTTCAACAAAGCCGACCACTGACTCGCCGTGGAACAGGCTATCCAAATCTTCATCCAGGTTGCTGGCCTCAATCACAAGAATCCAGCCTTTACCGTAACAATCCTGGTTGATGAGCGAGCTGTCTTCTTCCAGTTCCTCATTAATTTCCACAATTTCTCCGGATACCGGTGCGACCAGTTTGCCGATCCATTTTCTGGATTGAATCTTTCCGCAGATTTCTCCCTGTTCCACATCTTCTTCCTCTTCAGGAAGGTCAACGAATACAATGTCGCCTGATTCCTTCTGGAACATGTCATGCATGCCTACAGTGACTCTTGTACCTTCAACCCGGGCCCAGGCATGGTCTTTATGATAATAAAGCTCATCTGGCATGTTGTAGCCTCTAATTTCAGCCATCTCTTTTTTTCCTCCTTTCATAAAATCGCTTTGCGATTTCATACAAAATCCCGTCGAAGACGGGATATAAAATTGAAATTACGGAACTGTCGTGTTTAGCACCTATTGTTTAACATATCAAGCAAATATAGGAACACTACTTGAAAAATCTACTTGAACCTGGCCTGGACTGCCCTGGCATGGATGGGGAGCCCCTCGGCCTCGGCCAGGGTGACAACTACATCCTTCAAACTGGCCAGGCCTTTTTTGCTCAAGTATTGGAATGTAGGTTTTTTTATGAAATCGTCTACAGACAGGCCGGAAAACATCCGTGCGCATTGGCCGGTGGGCAGGACATGATTGGTCCCGGACGCATAATCACCCACTGGAACCGGTGCATAGGGTCCCATAAAAATAGACCCTGCGTGTTTGATCGTGTTCAGGGTAATAAAGGGGTCACTGGTCATAATCTGGAGATGTTCAGCAGCATATTCATTTGTAAAATCAGTAGCCTGTTGCATATCTTTTGCAATCAGCACATAGGAGTGTTTCGTGAGAGAAGATTCGAAGATTTCTTTTCTGGGTAGGCTGTCAAATTCCCTGTTAATAATTTCACAGACTTTCACCGCGATTTCTTCGGAGATAGTAACGAGAACGGCAGCCGAGTCCGGATCGTGTTCGACCTGGGACAGGAAGTCAACGGCAATCAATTCGGGATCACCGGTGTCATCGGTCAGGATCAGGGCCTCGCTCGGGCCGGCCGGCGAATCAATGTCAACCTGGCCGTATACAAGCATCTTGGCAGCAGTGACGTATTTGTTTCCGGGTCCAACGATTTTATCCACCCTGGGCATAGTTTCTGTGCCATAAGCGAGGCCAGCCACACCCCAGGGTCCTCCCACTTTAAAAATCCTGTCACATCCCGCAATATCCGCGGCTACCAGTGTGGCAGGGTTTGCCACCATCCCCTTGTTTGGGGGCGTTACGGCCACGATTTGTCCAACGCCTGCAACCTTAGCGGGAAGGACCGTCATGAGGACAGAACTGGGATATGCCGCTGTCCCTCCTGGTACGTAACACCCTACAATGTCCATAGCCCTTGTAATACGGCCTGCTAAGATCCCGTCACTAACCTCAATGGACCACATCTCGCGCTCTAACTGTGCCCGGTGGAAACGAGTAATATTCCGCGCGGCTATTTTTAAGCAGTCAACTACTTCCGGAGTTATCTGCCTGTAGGCCGAATCAATTTCTTCCCTGGTGACCTCCAGATCGGATGGCGTGATATCATCCTTGTGCTTGCGGTAATGCTTAAGGGCAACGGCATTGCCGTTCTTTTTCACATCTTCAACAATTCCGCGCATATCTTCATAAATAGATGAGATATCCTCCATAGACCTCTTCATGACGGTTCTCAATTTTTCAGGGCTCAGATTGTCAATTTTTTCGGGTTTAATTTCCATTTTTCATATTCTCCTTTTTCACTTTTCAGAATTATAGTAATCATTAAGGGCAACCACAGTGCTCTTAAAGGCGATATCGTCCCACGGTATCTCGCTTTCGGAAAACCATCCGGCTTCTAATGTCTCATCCCCGGCAATAAGGTCTCCTGAAACATATTGAGCGATATAAATGATCACGACCGGTATCTGGCCTGGGTAGGAATAGACACCTAAGAGCCTCTTGATCCGGGTCACAAGCCCGCATTCCTCCTTGAATTCTCTAATTGCGGCCGCTTTTACTTCTTCTCCCCTGTCAACATACCCGCCCGGGAGGACCCATTTTCCTTTTTGAGGGTTAATCCCGCGCCTTAAGAGAACGATCCTGTTATCCATCTCCAGGATGGCGCAGGCCACGACCTTGGGATCCTGGTAATAGATAAAATTACAGGCCGAACAAACTGGCCTGGGACGGTCATTGATCGTCAGGGACCTGAGCCTGCCTCCGCAAACAGGACAGAAGCGAAATTCCGCGTTATGCTGGTTCATTCCCATAATTAAAAACCGTGTCCTGTGGCCGTGGGTTTTTTACTTTTCCCCCGGCAAAAACGCCTGCTTGAACAATCGCCTGTCAGCCACACATAATCTGCCATCTTCTTTTTAAGGATAACTCTGCCGGACAAGGGATACAGCAGGACTGTTGCCATAGAAGCAGGCGAATGTTTTAAAACACGATCGGGTATGCCAAATTTATTTATTATATGTCCGTTTCCCGTTAAGACAATCAGCTTTTTTCTTTCCTTCTTGAAATAGTCACCAATATTTTCGGCCATGGTATCTTCCCAGACACACTGGGCCTGATAGAAGTATTCAAAATTATTAAGATCGAGGTGCTGGTGTTCGTTATACACCTGTTGTAGATAGGCACGGTGGGCTTTATTGTTCAGATCAATACCTGCCGGCAGTTGACCGCGTTCGCCGGGATTAAGACTCCCGAGACCAGATCTTGCCACCTTTTTTACGATGCCGTTAGGGGCATTTATCGCAAGGATTTTGCCGTTTTTTTCCTTCATAAGAAAAATGAGGGGGCGGTATAAATAATAATCATATCCCCACTTTCTGCTCCATGCAACATCCTTTAAGAATGTTTCTTCGTTTGTGTTACCCACCATGTATCGGTCAATAACTGCCTGTTGGGGCTCCTCAAAAAACTCCATGGCGACCGTCATCTGTTTTGGTCGGACCATCAATGCCTGTAAAATCTGGACCTGTATCAGGTGATGTTCAGGGTTATCATGCCTCTCGCCGACAAAAACAATGTCATTTGATTCCAGCCGGTCAATGAGTTGGTCAAAAGATATGGCCTTTTTCGCCTCAAGCGAAATGATTCGACCGGCACGGAAATGGCCGGCAACCCCTTCAATACTGGCTAATGGCAACCCTGCCGGTTTTAGGCCGGAACATCCCCCTGTGAGAAAAACCGGTATAAGTAAGCAGACAATTTTGATGAGTCCGGCAGATTTGTATTTCACTTATGTGCTCCAGTCTTTACCCTACTGTTGCATAAACAACATGGTTAACATTATTAAAAACCCCTAAACTACAGTGTTTCGTCCCGTTGTCACAGGCGTTGCAGGAATCCACCGCATGTGCATTCGAGCAACGCCTGTCAAAGCACCATGTTGTTTACCCTTCGGGAAAGCCGAGGGCACCGCATCTCCTTTGTTGTCAAGGGTTCGCAATAGAGTACTATGGCTTCACCCTTGACGCCGCTGATCTGCAGCACCCTCGACTTTTGCAACGTTAGGGTTTATTGACAAGGATCTTGACTGTGCCTATGACTATCATTTACCTTATCTTTACGCAACTCTATAACAAGAAAGAATACATGGTACAATAATTTCAGGGGTAGTATTGTTCTCCAGGGAGCGGAGAGGAGCAATTAAAGATGGAACGCAACGGGAGCATTGAAGAAGTGTTCAAGGGTTATCCAAAAGAGATCATCCTAAAGGACGGAACCGGTGTCACATTAAGACCGCTTAAGGCCGGGGATGAAATGGCCTTATTCGAGATGTTCGAACGTTTTTCCGGGGATGAGTTATGGTTTTTAAACCACGATGTAACCGACCCGGTGTTGATTGACGACTGGGTCAAGGATCTGGATCAGAACAGGGTGCTTTCAATTGTCGCGGAGCTAACAGGACGTATTATTGCAAACGCGGCTCTTATGATTAAGAATTACGGCGCAAAGAGCCATATCGGAAAGATAAGGATTTCTGTTGATCCCGGCTTTCGCGACAAGCGTTTGGGCACCTGGATGCTTCTCGATCTTGTCAATCTTGCCATGGCAATTGGATTGAAGATCCTCGTTATGCGCCTGGTCCAGGAGAGGGACAGGTCTATCATAGACGGTGCCAGGAAGCTTGATTTTGTTGAAGAGGCGGTCCTTAATAATTATGTCTTAGCCAGGGATGGAAGGCCCTTTAATCTCGTTATTATGATAAAACGTCTTCCCCATAAATAAGACGATTTGTAACATTTCACCTCTTTGAAAAAATCGATCACACATTGTAAGGCCCGCCTGCCGTACTGCGGGCAGGACATGGGGATCTCTTTTTTAAAAGCCGCATATGCTTACATCATTACATGGCACGGCAGTTAGGCCCTGAAATTCAAGCAACGGACAGCCCCATGTAGAAATCTTCATGATTAAGGCCGCCATCACTGCCTTCTCCGAGCCCATGGTCAAAGCCCTGGGGGCGTGTTGCTGGCATTAGGTGAATTTGTGATGCGGCTTTAAAAAAAGAGATCCCCATGTCCCGGTTCTGTTTTCAAAGCGCTAAACTATTAAGACGATTTTAATATGACTAAGCCCATTAACGTTCAATGTGATCTGGAGCCCGGGAGGTTGCTCCGTGCCCTGCCGGATAGCCCCGGAGTCTATCTTTTTAAAGACCGTTCCGGGCGGACGATTTATGTGGGCAAGGCCAAGAGCCTTAAAAAAAGGGTTTTGTCCTATTTCAATCTCCCTGCTCATGCACCTAAAAAAACGATCCTGATGATGAGAAAGGCCTCTGATCTTGATTTTATTATTACTACTACCGAAAAAGAGGCATTCATTCTTGAGCGCAATCTCATTAATAAAAGTATGCCCCGTTACAATGTCGTCCTCAGGGATGACAAGCAATATCCCTGTCTTAAATTCGACTTAAAAGAGCCATATCCCCGTCTTAGGATTGTCCGGAGAATCAAGAAAGATGGTGCACTTTATTTTGGTCCTTTTTCATCTGCCCATTCGGTACGCAGTACACTTAAGGTGATTGACCGGGTTTTCAGGCTCAGAAAATGCAAAAGCAGGGGCTTGCCTAAACGCCAGAGGCCCTGTCTGAATTATCAGATGGGCCGGTGCTTCGGCCCTTGCACCAACGATGTCTCAGTATCAAAGTACAGGGAAGTTGTACGTCAGGTGAAGTTGTTCTTAGAAGGGCGCAATCGGGAGTTGATCAGACGATTGAAAAGCGATATGGCCGAGGCGTCAGGCAGTCTGAATTTTGAGATGGCTGCAGGGATAAGGGATCAGATCATGGCTATTGAAAAAACTGTGGAGCGCCAAAATGTGGTTTCAGGGCGATTGGAGGATCAGGATATTATAGGGCTTGCGCAAATGGACGACCTGTACCAGGTCGTCATACTTTTCGTTCGCAGCGGTTGCGTGATCGGCAACCGAAATTACAGTTTTAAAAACCCGGGAGGCTCAGCCTCTGAAGTCATGGAGGCCTTTTTGAAGCAATACTATCCGTCCGAGGCATTTGTACCAAAAGAGATCCTTGTTTCCGAGCCGATTGATGATCATTCTGCCATTACGGCAAGGATTTGCGATCTGGCAGGAAAAAGGGTCGTGATTCATAGGCCACAAAAAGGGAAGAAGCATAAACTGGTGAAAATGGCAGTGGCAAATGCGGAAAATTTCTTTTTAGGCCGATCGGGGTTTCAGAGGGAAGATCTAATGAAAACCGTTCAGGCGGTTCTAAAACTGATAAGGGAACCCCGGGTCATTGAAGGTCTTGACATTTCCAATCTTAAAGGAAATGAAGCGGTCGGAACTGTCGTTTCGTTTGTCGACGGCCTGCCTCACAGGGCAGCATATCGCAATTACAGGATAAAAGGGGTTAAAGGAATTGATGACTATGGTATGATGGCCGAGATTATTTCCAGACGTCTAACAAAAGGTGAGTTGCCTGATCTCTTCTTGGTAGACGGGGGCAAAGGGCATCTAATTGCAACAAAAAGAGTTCTTGACAGACAGGCGGGGTCGCATGCCCCTGAAGTGATAGCCATAGCCAAGCCGGATGAGAACAGGCAGGAGAAATACGATAAGATATATATCCCTGGTAGAAAAAATCGTGTGGCGATCAGGCCTGACCATCCCGCGCTGCTTCTCATGATGAGGATCAGGGATGAGGCACATAGAAGGGCCGTATCATACCATCGAAAATTGAGGGCAAAAGACATGACAGCGTCGGAACTGGATGTTATCCGGGGCATCAGTAAAAAGCGGAGAAAGCTTCTGCTTGGACATTTCAAGGACATCAATGGCATCTCCAGGGCCAGTTTGGATGATCTGGCGCGCGTGCCGGGAATCAATCGTCCTCTGGCCCGGAATATCTTCCAATATTTTCGAATTGCAAAGGGGATGGAGGTTCGAGAAGCGAGACGAATAGAGTCCGGTTAAAATCTAATATTTGCCAAAAAAAAGCTTGACAGTGCTATTTTATTTATATAAACTATAACATAGTTATAATTAAGTATATACTAAAAGCTTTAAAATGATACGTTCACTTTGCCATTTTATTTATGTAACGATAGGGTTTAGCTGGTCAATATGTAATGGCCAGTATTCGGGATATTTTATAAACAAAATATGAATTTTACGCAGTAAAGTAGCTTGACATTTCAATAACGGGTTTGGTAATAAAATAATATATATTAATTGGCCCATCCTTAATCCGGTTTTTTATCAAAGAGAGCGTTTGAGTTGACCTGTAAAAGAATCAATATATTATTTATTTCTGACGGCAAAAATAGTGTAAGACAATTCAGGATACCTCAGTTTCTCCTTGTTTTCCTTGCCTTTTTTTCTTTTTTTTCTATTGCTTCTCTTTTCTGGGTTATACGGGATTACTGCGACATGAAGACCAATATGCCTGAGTTGACCCAGTTGAAGACGGAGAGGGATCAGCAGAAGAAGCAGTTTATACATTTGGCCCAGCGGATCGATAAGATTACGCAAAAAATGTGTGAGTTGAAGGAATTTGACCGGAAGTTGAAGGTTATGGTTAACCTTGAAACGAGTGAAGATAACGGGCAATTCGGGGTTGGAGGATCGGATCCGATTCTTTTGGACTCCAAACATACGATGGGCAAGACTCACAGGGAAGTGGTCCGTTTGATGCATCATTCCCTGGATAATCTCGAAAATGAAATAGCTCTTGGTGAGCAGGACAAAGCCGAACTGCATAAGTTCCTCGAAAGCCAAAAGGTGCTTCTTGCCTCTACACCTTCAATATGGCCGACAAAGGGATGGATGAGTTCTCGTTTCGGATATCGTATCTCTCCATTTACTGGCCAAAAGGAATTCCACAAGGGAATAGACATATCCGCGAGGATCAACGCATCAATTGTTGCACCGGCAGGCGGGATTGTATCATTTGTAGGCAGGGACCACGGGTATGGCAAAGTGTTAACCATCAATCATGGCTATGGTCTTATGACCAAGTACGCACACTTAAACAAGTCGCTTGTAAAAAAAGGCCAGTATATTAAACGGGGTGAGACAATTGCCCTGGTTGGAAATACAGGTCGATCTACCGGGCCACACCTGCACTATGAGGTGCATCTGAACAGGGTGGCTGTTAATCCCCTCCGTTATATCCTCAATTAACGACCTTTGAAGAACGCCTCCTTGTGCGCGATCTCAGTTTCATGCTCAAATTTTGGCACTCGAAATAATCAATATAATTATGACAAATTAAAATCTGGCAGGGAATTATGTTTGGAAAAATTATAAAAGGGATTTTTGGGAGCAGCAATGAACGTGAACTGAAGCGAATGGCACCGCTGGTTGACGAGATCAACCGGTTAGAGCCGGATTTTCAGGCCCTTTCAGATGATGAACTTCGCGCAAAGACGCCTGAATTCAAGGAAAGGTTGTCAAAAGGAGAGTCCTTAGACGAGCTCCTCCCAGAGGCATTTGCGCTTGTCAGGGAAGTGTCCGTTAGGGTGCTGGGCATGCGACACTTTGATGTCCAGTTGGTCGGTGGTATCGTTCTTCACTGGGGAAAGATCGCTGAAATGAAGACCGGCGAAGGCAAAACCTTGGCCGCAACACTCCCACTTTATCTTAATGCCCTGACCGGTCGTGGCACACACTTAGTTACGGTAAACGATTACCTGGCCAGGAGGGATGCTGAATGGATGGGGGGGATTTACAATGCCTTGGGTCTTACTGTCGGTGTGATTGTACACGGCATGGATGATGAGGAACGTAAGAGCGCCTATAATTGCGATATCACTTATGGAACCAACAATGAGTTCGGCTTCGATTACCTTCGCGATAACATGAAATTTGAGCTCGAGGACTTTGTCCAGAGGGATTTTCATTATGCTATTGTGGATGAGGTTGACAGTATTTTAATTGATGAAGCACGGACCCCTTTGATAATTAGCGGGCCGGTTGAACACAGCGGAAACAAGGTCTATATGGAGGTCAAGCCTGTTGTAATTAATTTAAGGAAAAAGCAGGATTCGATCATCCGCTCCCTAACAAAAAAGGTACGCGATAGACTTGAAAGCGGTGATTTGGAAGACAGTACCATTGAAACGCTGGTTCAGGTGAAAAGAGGGGACCCCAAAAACCCGGTTTTTTTAGATATCTTAGCGCATAATCAGGCCTTAAAAAAACAGATTGAAAAGACCGAGAATATGCTGAGCGCCCAGAAACTGCTTCCTGAACTGGATCAAATTCTGTATTGCACCATTGATGAGCGAGGCAATTCCGTGGAGCTTACGGAGAAAGGTATCGAGCTGCTTTCGGGAAGCGGGCTGGGTGACTTTGTCCTTCCTGACCTGGATGAGGAGAGCCACCTGATAAAAGAAGATGACAAGCTGGGTGAGGAAGAGAAAGATGAACGCTTAAAGGACATTGAGTCCAGCTACATGAGAAGCTCAGATCTCCTTCATGCTACCCAGCAGCTTATCAAGGCATACTGGCTTTTTGAAAAGGATGTCCATTATGTGATAAAGGATGAGCAGATAATGATTGTTGATGAGTTCACGGGGAGGATGATGCCTGGCCGGCGGTGGAGTGATGGGTTGCACCAGGCCGTGGAGGCCAAGGAAGGAGTGAGGGTAGCGGGAGAGAACCAGACCCTTGCCACAGTTACCTTTCAGAATTTTTTCAGAATGTATGAGAAGCTTGCCGGGATGACAGGGACAGCGGATACCGAGGCGGCGGAATTCAACAATATCTATAAACTGGATGTTGTGGTCATTCCCACAAATGAAGAGATGATCCGCACAAATTATCCTGATGCCATTTATAAGACTGAAAGAGAAAAGTTTATAGCGGTGGTCGAGGAAATCAAAGAACTCTCTGATAAGGGGCAGCCTGTCCTGGTGGGCACCATTTCAATTGAGAAATCGGAAATGCTGAGCAAGATGCTGAAAAGGGCCGGAATTCCTCATTCCGTTCTGAATGCAAAGCACCACCAGAAGGAAGCGGAAATAATCACCCAGGCCGGACAGGCAAAAACAGTTACTATTTCAACGAATATGGCTGGAAGGGGAACAGATATTGTCCTTGGCGGTGGCGTGATAGAATTGGGAGGTCTTCATATACTGGGTACAGAAAGGCATGAGAGTCGCCGTGTCGACAACCAGCTCAGAGGGCGCTCAGGAAGGCAGGGCGATCCCGGCTCTTCTCGTTTCTATCTCTCCCTTGAAGACGACTTGCTCAGGATATTTGGCTCCGAAAGGATATCTTCTATTATGGAGCGTCTTGGCATGGAAGAGGGCGAACCTATCGAGCATAACTTGATCTCCCGTGGCATCGAAAGTGCCCAGAAGAAAGTGGAAGCCCACAATTTTGATATCAGGAAACATCTGCTCGAATATGATGATGTAATGAACCAGCACAGGAAGATTATCTATACGCTTAGAAAAGATATCTTGCACGGCCATGAAATAGAAGAGATCATAAAAGACATGATATATAATAAGGTAGGAGCCCTTGTTGAGAACTATATAGATCCCAGTGAGTATCCGGAAGACTGGAATATTCATGGGCTGAAAGACAGTCTTGTCCGGCTTTTCGGTTTCTACCCAAAGATCGGACCGGATGATATGGGCGAAGAGGCTTTTGATAGCCTGAATGTGGAGGCCCTGAATGATTTGATAAATGAGCAGGCCATATCCGCTTACCATGAGAAGGAAAAATTGTTCGGCAAGGAAGACCTGGAACAACTTGAGCGATTGATTATCCTGCAGATAATTGACAATCAATGGGTTGACCATCTTCAGGATATGGATCATATGAAGGAAGGTATCGGTCTTCGGGGTTACGGACAACTCGATCCGCTCAGGGAGTATAAGAAGGAGGGATTTACTCTCTTTGAAGAACTCACGGACAGGATTAGAGAAGAGACGGTGAGCATGATCTTTCGCCTGCATCTGATGAGGGAAAGTCCTCAGGAAATGCCCGGAAAGAAGCAAAAGAAATTACATCTGAGCCACGGGGGTGATGGGGACAGTCCTGCAACTGTACGGCGTAAGGGCAAAAAGATAGGCAGAAACGATCCCTGCCCGTGCGGCAGCGGCAAGAAGTATAAGAAATGTTGCGGGGCCAATAAATGATGGGATTAGCGATTGAAGATTGAAGATTGAATATTGTCGATTAGGTACTGGTTATTTCGATTTTAAAACCATGTACTTTGGGCATGGTCAGAGCCAATCGACTCTGCCTTTAATACCGCCAAGGCGGGACAAGTGCCTAAAGTGATCTAAAGTGCCTAAAATGCCTAAAGTTAATGAATTCTGCTATTTTAAAAAAAAATTACTCTATGACACCAATTAGCCGACAAAGGGGGGCAAACCCTTGAGGCGTTGTTTTATGAATAGCACGCCGAAGGCGTACCACAACTTTAGGCACTTCAAACTTTAGGCATTTTAGGCACTTTTTTTCATAGCGCTTTAACCCCTTCCAAGGGCAAATCAAGGCCACGTCCTTTGGGCGGGGATGCTTTACTGGATTGTTGGAAGAATGGATGAGTGGTTGAGATATTAATGGATATGCAATGAATGAGAATGAGTATTTAGTTAAAGGCTTTAAGGCATCTGCTGTAGCAGCGGGATTTAAAAATGAAAACGACCTGGATATGGCGCTGATCTTTTCTGAAAAAGAAGCGGCGGCCGCGGGTGTGTTCACTACCAACAAAGTGAAGGCTGCCCCGGTTATTATCAGCCACAAACACATTCAAAACGGAAAGGCAAGGGCGATTATTGCTAATGCGGGAAATGCGAATGCGTGCACAGGAAGAACAGGGCTGGATGACGCGAGTCGAACCGCTGAAATAGTGGCGGGGGAACTGGGTATTAGATCTAATGAGGTCTTAGTTGCTTCCACCGGTGTTATCGGTCTCCCGTTGAACATGGACCTGATTTTGGGGGCTGTTCCGGGCCTCGTGGGGGGGCTGTCCCGGGAAGGCATACATCGTGCGGCCCGGGCAATTATGACAACCGATTCATTTCATAAGGTCAGCCGTTATGATAGCCGGGCCGGAGGGCAATCCTACAGGATCGTCGGCATTTCCAAAGGGGCGGGTATGATCATGCCAAATATGGCTACTATGCTCAGTTTTGCCATGACCGACATCCGGATCGACTCGCAAGATCTGAAAAGGGTCCTGCTTTCCTCGGTTGAAACAACGTTTAACCGGATCACCGTAGACGGGGATACAAGTACAAATGACATGGTCTTGGTCATGGCAAATGGCATGGCGGGAAACAGCGTTTTGTCGGAATCAGACTTAAAAGGTTTTGAAAATGGTCTGCGCCATGTCATGGGAGAGCTGGCACGCATGATGGTGGAAGACGGGGAGGGCGCTACAAAGCTGATTCCTGTCAAGATCAAGGGCGCACGTAATCCGTCAGATGCCATTAATGCTGCAAGGACAGTGGCAAATTCCAGTCTGGTGAAAACGGCGTTTTACGGCCAGGATCCGAACTGGGGAAGGGTCATGGCTGCCCTCGGCAGGGCTGATATTGTCATGCATGAGGAAAGTGTGGATATCTGGGTTGATGATGTCCAGATCGTTGCAGGGGGATTGGGAAAAGGTGCTGAAGCCGAAAAAAATGCGGCCAAAATTATGGCCGAAAAGGAATTTACGCTCACTATTGACCTCAACCAGGGGGAATATGAAGACCGCATTGTAACATGTGATCTCACACACGAGTATATCACAATTAACGCAAATTACCGGACGTAAATGGTTCCGGTCTTAGGTATGATATTCTGAGTATTTTCGTTATCTCATGGCGGAGAAACCTTGAGAAAAGCAAAAGAGAAAGGGCAAAATGATGAACCCCACTACATGCATTATTAGAGCCCGGAACCGTTTTCTATTTGCCTCTGAACAATGCTGCAACGGGAAGCAGATGGACATTGTCTATTGTGCGGTATTCTTCTCCCTGGTAGATAAGATATCGCCGTACCGGGCGGTTTAAGCGGTCACTGAATTGTGCTAAATTGTGTAAATCCCGGGGTGCCGGTCTTCGGGTCGATTTGATTTCAATGGCATAGACCGTATTGTCCTCTTCAAAAACCAAGTCGATTTCGCGTCCGCCGGCACTTTTGTAATAATAGAACTGATCTGTCCGGATCATTCCGAGTTTTCTGCGTTTTTCAAACTCCGCCAGAACGAAATTTTCAAGAAGTTGTCCGGCGCTGGCGCCGGTATTCAGGCTAAGGATAATACCGTTGTCAACAAAATATGTTTTGACAGCCTTGATATAGCGTTTTGCAGGGCCGAACTGGTAGCCGTAGAGTTTGAAAGTCAGCTGAGCCTGGTGCAGGGCATTAAGATATTTTTTGGTAGTGGGGTGACTGATGCCGGCCTCCCGTGCGAAGTTAGACACTTCAAGATGCGAGCCCAGAGATCGGGCCAGATGTTGCAATACCGCCAGAAGACCGTCCAGGTTCTCAATGTTGGACAGCTGCATCAGATCTCGTGTGAAATACGTATTGCGGTAATTCACTATCACTTCATGTTTGTCGCCATCTTTTTCCTGAAGAAGCACTTCCGGAAATTGGCCGTAGGTCATAGCTCCCGCGAAGTTGCGGTTGGCCTCCTTGATTTGAGGCGGGGTAGCTTGGTCATGCAGAATGGAATGAGTGGGATCGCCCAATTCTTCACCCCAGCATGCGGTGGGCAGTGATACAATGTCTATTCGCCCTGCCAGGGAATCGGCTGCGGCGTCCAAGAGACCGAGTGTACTCGAACCGGTCATTATAAAACGGGCCTTTTCGTTGTCTACAGCGTATTTTACGGCCACCGTGAGCATCGGTAGGCGTTGAATTTCATCTATGATTGCCTTTTTGCCGAGATGGGTGATTAAGCCCTTTGCATCTCGTTTGGCCCAATCAAGATAATCCAGGTCATCCAGCGTAGCGTATGGCCATTCCGGGTAACGATGCTTCAGCAGCGTGGTTTTACCGGAACGACGGGGGCCGACAATGAGATAACTTCTATAGGAGGGTAACTCGAGCCATCGTTCAAACATGGTTTAAATATATCATGGATATTTTAAAAGTCAAGTTTAAAAATTAACAGGTTTTAGGCTCGAATCAATCAAATTATATGAGGGTCAAGTGGGACATTCGTAATCTGTCAATCAAAATTGATGAACTCGCAAAAAGTCAGATATGACCCGTTTTCGTCATTCCCGCCCCGCATCAAGTGCGGGATAAACTACGGCGGGAATCCAGGAAAATCAAACAATTATGGACTCCCGCCTTCGCGGGAGAGGCGGCTCTTGACTTGCATAGGATTCCTCTATCGGTGCGACCACATGAGGTGTCTGAGCCTTGATCAAGATACGTGAAAAAGATGAATTTAATTTAATGTATGTAAAGGTTAAAATGGCTGCATGGTTTATCAGAGGAAAAGGTTGGAAATAGGGTTGGAAAAATTAACAAGACATAAAAAAAGGGTTTCAACAAAATGCTGAAACCCTTGTGTTTGCTGGCGGGGACGATCCCGCCACAGGCGGGGAACTCGCTGAAGGTCCCGCTGCGCGGTGTAAGCGGGGCGACCTTTCCCGTCAAATGTGACGGGAACATTCAACAAGGGATTCAATGTATTCTTTGCTTTTGTGTTTTTTAATTTGATTTTCTCGATTTACTGCACTCGATCGATCGGGGTGTTCCTCAGAGTATACCAATTTCCAAGGCCTCTTCGGTTTCGTGTATTGTGATCGGCCCTGGTTGTGACGCTCAAGGCGAGAATCAAGATCCTGAGTGGATCCAACGTAATAGCTTCCGTCTTTGAGGCTTTCGATTATGTACACGTAATAAGTCATGAATGAAAAAGGCCTGTCACTTATGTAAAACGACAAGCCTCAGGATTCTTATGGCGGGGACGACGAGACTCGAACTCGCGACCTCCGGCGTGACAGGCCGGCGTTCTAACCAAAACTGAACTACGTCCCCGTAAATTATGTTTTTCCCGCTTATGAAAAGCGGATGCTTGAGAGGAGTTCCCTTGGCGACCTTCCCGCATTGAGATGCGGGACGTTCTAACCAAAACTGAACTACGTCCCCGTGTATGTAAATTTATAACTCTGTAAATACCACTTTTTGCGAAAGGACTCGTTTCTGTGACCTTCCCGCATTGAGATGCGGGACGTTCTAACCAAAACTGAACTACGTCCCCGTAAATTATGTTTTTCCCGCTTATGAAAAGCGGGTGCTTGAGAGGAGTTCACCTGGCGACCTTCCCGTCATGTCTGACGGGACGTTCTAACCAAAACTGAACTACGTCCCCCAAAAACCTTTGGTTTTACATTTAGCTATTAGCCAATAGCCGTTGGCCATTTGTAAATAGCGATAAGCCATTTCTGGTGGGCGGAACAGGATTTGAACCTGCGACCCTCGGCTTGTAAGGCCGACGCTCTCCCACTGAGCTATCCGCCCGATGCAAAGACCGAATTTCCTAACAGGTTTGGTCTACCTTGTCAAGATAATATGGATTGCTTAGTGTGCCGTTACTCCGGATGTGGGTGTCTTTTCTGTTTCAGCCGGTTCTTTAAGCCAAAAGGGTTCGAATTCCTGTTTCGGAGCAAAGAGTTTTTCACCCTCCTTCAGGACAAGTGTTTTCTTAAGGACTTCATCCATATTCTCCACAAGGATTAGCTCTACTTTTTTAAGAATCTTTTTAGGTATTTCCTCTATATCTTTTTTGTTTTCAAAAGGTATGAGCACCTTGCTCACATTCCCCCTGTGGGCGGCTAAGATCTTTTCCTTAAGCCCTCCGATGGGCAGGATTCTTCCCCTCAAGGTTATTTCACCCGTCATGGCAATATCGCGGTTGACAGGCTTTCTTGTCAGGGCCGAAACAATGGATGTGGCAAGGGTAATGCCGGCAGAAGGCCCGTCCTTTGGAATAGCCCCCTCGGGTACATGAATATGGATGTCAGTCTTCTCATAAAAGTTTTCCGGGATGTTCAATTGCCGCGCCCTTGACCGGACGTAACTTAAGGCAGCCTGGGCCGATTCCTGCATAACCTCTCCAAGTTTTCCTGTAAGGACCAGATTACCTTTACCGGGCATAATGGTGGCCTCTGTTTGAAGGAGTTCGCCGCCGAAATCGGTCCACGCAAGCCCTGTGGTCACACCGATAGTGTTTTTTTCTTGTGTACGGCCATAGCGGTACTTCGAAATCCCGAGGTATTTGTGGATAGAATGGGCCTTGACAGATATTTTTGAGTCTTTTCCACGTCTTACAACTTCTCTTGCGACTTTTCGGCAGATGGAAGAAATCTCACGTTCAAGATTCCTCACACCTGCTTCTTTTGTGTAAAGTCTGATGATGGTCAGAATAGCTTTGTCCGTGAAGGAGATATTTTCCTGCTTAAGGCCATTTTGTTCTATCTGTTTCTTTACAAGAAACTGCTTTGCAATGTTTAGCTTTTCAAGTTCTGTGTAGCCGGGCAACCGGATAATTTCCATCCTGTCCTGGAGGGGTATAGGGATGCCATGTAAATTATTTGCCGTGGTAATAAAAAGAATATTAGAGAGATCATAGTCCAGGTCCAAATAATGATCGTTAAAAGCAAAATTCTGCTCCGGATCAAGCACTTCAAGCAGGGCCGCGGACGGATCACCACGGAAATCGGTGCTCATTTTGTCAACTTCATCCAGACAAAAGACAGGGTTGTTTGATTTTGATTTCTTTATAAACTGGATAATCTTGCCCGGCATGGCACCGATATAGGTTCTCCTGTGCCCCCTGATTTCGGCTTCATCCCTGACCCCACCAAGTGAAACACGGATAAAATTTCTTCCGGTCGCCCTGGCAACTGACTTGGCAAGCGATGTCTTACCGACGCCTGGCGGACCTACAAGACAAAGGATGGGGCCTTTTATTTTTTTTGTCAGATGTTGGACAGCTAAATATTCAATGATCCTTTCTTTTGGTTTCGCAAGGCCATAGTGATCTTCATCAAGGATGGCCTCAGCTTTGGCGATATCCGTTTTATCTTTTGTTTTTTCAAACCACGGAAGAGATATAATCCAGTCTATGTAGTTGCGTACCACGGCAGCTTCCGCAGACATAGGAGACATCATTTTCAGCTTTTTGAATTCCTGATTCACACGTGTGAAGGCCTCCTTGGATAACCTTTTCCGTTTGATCTTTTTTTCCAATTCGTCGAGTTCTGCCTTGAAATCGTCCTTGGAGCCCATCTCCTTTTGTATGGCGCGCATCTGTTCGTTTAAGTAATAGTCCTTCTGGGTCTTTTCCATTTGCTTTTTGACCCGGGTTTTGAGACGCCGTTCCAGGCGAAGTATGTCATTCTCATTGCCGAGGTTTTCAAAAAGCTTTTCCAGCCGGCAGTTAAGATCCTCGATTTCCAGAAGCTCTTGTTTGTCGTGGACTTTCAGGGGCAGATGGCCGGCAATGGTGTCGCATAGAGAAACCGGGTTCTGGATGGAGGTTACTGCAGAGACGATTTCCTGGCCGATTTTTGTATTCAATTTAGCGTATTCTTTAAAACTGGCGTTGATGGTTCGCATCAATGCCCTTGTTTCAAGATTGATTTCATACCTGGGATGGAATTTAGAAACCGCGACCATGAAAAACGCTTGTTTGTCCAGAATGTTTTCTATCTTACCCCTTTCTTTGCCTTCAATTAAGGCCTTGACTGTTCCATCGGGCAACTTGAGGAGCTGGAGGACCGTACTTAGCGTGCCAAAATGATAGATATCATTCGGAGAAGGATCATCAAGCTTGGCATCTTTTTGCGCTGACAGGAAAATTTCCTTCTTATGGCTCATGGCATACTCAAGTGCTTTTATGGACTTACCCCGTCCCACGAACAGGGGCACTACTACATTGGGAAAAATCACCACATCCCTCAAAGGAAGCAAGGGGTAATAATTTTTTTCTTCCATAATAAAAACCTGCGGGTCCTTTTTATTTTTGTTGAACATGTTTTCAGGCGTATTCTATCTGATTTTCATAAATTATTAAGGCCGCTTCACCTTTTGTAATGACCTCTTCGCTGATTACACATTCCCGGATATTGACGGCAGTTGGGATATCATACATGATATCCAGCATGACTGATTCCAGGATAGCTCTCAGGCCCCTTGCACCGGATTTTCGCTCTATGGCATCGCGGGCAACTGCTACAAGGGCCTTATCCATGAATTTGAGCTCAACGTTTTCCAGTTCAAACAGTTTTTTGTACTGCTTGATGAGGGCGTTTTTTGGCTCCGTAAGTATCCTTACAAGAGCGTCCATGCTTAACTCTCTCAGGTTGACGATTATGGGGATTCTGCCTATGAATTCAGGTATCAGGCCGAATTTTATCATGTCTTCGGGTTGGACAAGGGGCATGATTTCGTTGACATCAATTTCCCCTTTGCCGTGGATTTCAGCCTCAAAACCCATGGATTTACTTCCAATCCGGTTTTGAATTATCTTGTCCAGGCCGTTAAAGGTGCCACCGCAAATGAAAAGGATGTTGCTCGTGTCAACCTTTACGAAGTCCTGCTGGGGATGTTTTCTGCCACCTTTGGGCGGTATGCTTGCCATGGTTCCTTCAATAATTTTAAGGAGGGCCTGCTGGACGCCCTCGCCGGACACATCACGCGTAATTGAGGGGCTGTCAAGTTTCCGGGCTATTTTATCTATTTCGTCTATATATACGATACCTTTACATGCCGCTTCCACATCATAGTCGGCCATCTGAACAAGATTCAGTATAATGTTTTCCACATCTTCGCCCACATATCCGGCTTCTGTCAGGGTGGTGGCATCAGCGATCGTGAAGGGGACCTTCAGGATCTTGGCCAGGGTCTGAGCCAGAAGGGTCTTGCCAGACCCTGTGGGTCCGATCAGCAGGATGTTGCTTTTCTGGATCTCAACCCCTTCCATATCAATCTTTGTGTTAATCCGTTTGTAGTGGTTGTGAACCGCTACGGAAAGGACTTTTTTCGGCTTTTCCTGTTCAATCACATACTGATCCAGATTCTCTTTTATCTCTACAGGCTTTGGCAATTTATCAGCCGATTCTTCATCACCTTCCTGACTATATTCTTCGGCTATGATCTCATTGCATAATTGAATGCATTCATCGCAGATGTATACGGCCGGCCCTGCGATAAGCTTTTTGACCTCATCCTGGCTTTTGCCACAGAATGAACACAGTAGATCGTCGTGAGATTCATTGTTTTTGGCCATGGTATTTATTACCTACCTTTTTATTTGTTTGATATTTGCTCTTTTATTTCTCTTTTGGTGATAATTTTGTCAACAATGCCGTATGCTTTTGCTTCCTCACTGCTCATGAAATAATCACGCTCAGTATCTTCTTTGATTTTTTCAATATCCTGGCCGGTATGCTTAGCCAGTATATGGTTAAGCGTTTCGCGGGTCCTCAGAATTTCCTTAGCATGAATGTCTATGTCCGTGGCCTGGCCCTGCATACCTCCTAAGGGTTGATGAATCATGATCCTTGAGTGGGGAAGGGCATGCCGCTTGTTTTTGGCCCCTGAGGCAAGGAGCAGAGCCGCCATGCTGGCGGTCTGGCCCACGCAGATGGTGGATATATCCGGTTTGATGTATTGCATGGTGTCGTAAATGGCCAGGCCTGAGGTGGTGACACCGCCCGGAGAATTGAGATAGAGGTTAATATCTTTATCAGGGTCCTCGGATTCCAAAAAAAGCATTTGTGCGATGACGGTATTGGCCATGCTATCTTCTATCGGCTCCCCCACGAAGATGATCCGTTCTTTTAGGAGCCGGGAGTAAATATCGTATGCCCGCTCACCGCGGCTTGAATGTTCAATAACCATTGGTATCAACATGGTATCTATTTATTCTCCTTTTTTGATTTTAGTTTTTTCTGTTTTTGCGTCCCTTTTTCCACTTTTGTAATTTTAGCATTCTCAACAAGATATTTCAATGTTTTTTCCTCAAGCAGCCTTTCTTTAAGAGGTGTCAGGAGATTTTCCACCTCATAGTATTTTTTTAGAGTTTCTGCATCCTGTCCCGTGGTTGCTGACATTTTCTCAAAGGCATTAGTGATATCCTCTTCATTTATGTCTATTTCCTTTTTTTTGGCTATTTCACCCAAAATTAAAAGATTTTTTACACGCTTTTCCGAGGCGGACGCAAATTCCTTTCTGAGTATTTCCTCGGTAAGCCCAGCCTTTTCAAGGTTTGAGCCGCTCCTTATGAGATTTTGCCTTACATTCTCAACAGCATATTCAATCTCGGTCTCGACGAGTGTCTGCGGTAGTTCGAAATCAACACTGTCAGCTATTTTTTTTAGGATCTCCTGTTTCAATTCACTCTCGATTCTCTTTTCCTCTCTGGCGGTAACGGATTCGGTTACCTTTTTTTTCAAATCTGCAAGGTCTTTAATATCAGCCCCGAGGTTCTGAGCAAACTCATCGTTCAACTCTGGCAGTATCATCTCCTTGATGTCAAGTATCCTGACCTTAAACGTCACGCTCTTACCGGCCAGCTTTGAATGGTGGTAATTGTCTTCGAATGCGACGTTAACTTCTGTTTTGTCGTCTTTTTTAAGGCCAAGTAATGCCTGCTCGAACACGGGATGGAACTCGTGGCTCCCAACTTTCAGGAGAAAGTTTGGCGATTTGATACCACCCAGAGGTTTTCCTTCCTCGAACCCTTCATAGTCGATCACAACGAAATCATCTTTTTGTACGGGCCGGTCCTCAGTAATAGAAGTCAGCTTTCCATTCGCTTCCCTGATTTGATCAAGCTGTTTTTCGATGTCTTCTTCAGAGATTGAAAGCTCTTCCTTTTCTACTTCAAGACCAAGGTAATCCTTCAGTTCGAATTCAGGGCGTACCTCCATAACTGCGGAATACTTGAAACTCTGGCCCTGTTTTAGAATCTCCTTTTCGAGTACAGGCGCGCCTAACGGAAAGGTCCCTGCTTCTTGTAATGCAGTGGGCAGGGTTTCGTTGATCAGATTTCTTGAGACATCATCCGTTACCTGAGGGCTAAAATGGGCCTCGAGTATTTTTCTGGGTATTTTCCCAGGCCTGAATCCGGGTATTTTGGCCTTTTTCCCCAATTCCCTGTAGGCATCATTTAGTTTTTTATCGACTTCTTTGGGCTCAATTTCAATTGAGAGCTTTTTCTTAACAGAACTGATGTCTTCCAGGCTGGTTTTCATATTAGGGTGTCCTTATTCGGTTATCGTTTTTGCACAGTAACCTATCTGTTTCATCGGGTGTTTTCTGTAAAACTTTACTCCAAAATGCGGTCTATTCGCCAGGATATCCGGATCAGGGGGCTTTCAAGGTGCATGAGTACAAAACCTTGAAAAAATAACAATGATTTTTGAGATTTCAAGATCTTAAAAAAATCGCTGATGTTTAATGGTGCGAGAGAGGGGACTCGAACCCCTACGGATTGCTCCACTGGATCCTAAGTCCAGCGCGTCTTCCAGTTCCGCCACTCTCGCGGAAACGGAATCAATTATTTCAGCTTTGAAATCCATGTTCTGTGGGCGTTGATTCTGAAGTGCAAAAACTGACATTAATTCCAGGTTTTAGCTTATATAGACGGGTAGTGGATGTGTCAAGGATTTATGGCAGTGTTAAGGCGCTGTTCATATTCGGTCTGGAAACGTTTAATGAGACCTTGATCTGCAAAGCTGTAATATGCGTTATGCCCTATGATGATATGATCAAGGACTTGAATCGCAAGGAGCTTCGCCGCCCAGATGAGATCTCTCGTAAGCCGCTTGTCCTCGGCAGAGGGATTCGGGTCGCCCGAAGGATGGTTATGCACGAATACAAGCCCTGCGGCTTTGTGTTCAAGTGCGAGTGACATGATTTCACGTGGATAAACGGCACTTCCTGTTAGGGTCCCGAAAAAAACGTCCTGATCATAAATCAATTCATTTTTGCGGTTTAGAAAAAGGACCTTAAAGATTTCCCTTTTTAGGTCACGCATTGAATGAAACAGATGATCAAACACAGCCTGTGATGATCCGAAAAAGGCTTTTCCCTCTGCCCTGTCTTTCAAGTATCTTCCTGCAACCTGATGAACCAATTTAAGATATAGTGCATTTTTAGGGCCAATCCCCTTAATTTTTGTTAGTTCTTTAAGCGGAGCCGATAAAACGCCTGAAAGACTACCAAAGGCTTTTAACGCCTCGCGGGCCGAAGATTTAAGATCGCCCCTGGGCGTACCCAATGTGAGCAGAAATTCTACCATTTCCTCGTCAGAAAATCTTTCAAGGCCGCCGTCCAAAAACTTCTGACGTAACCTCTCCCTGTGACCTTTTCCTTTTTTCCGCCAGGTTTCTTTATCCATGCTCGGTAATAATCCGTAAAAAATTATTGACATAAAAATTTAAGGGCGCAAAATATAGCAGGATTATGAGAAAAATCAAGAAATGTTATTGAAAATTAATTTTCTTGACAAAAGACGAGCTTCTTATATACTCAAAAGTTTATGTTTATCTTAGCATAATCAGCTTGAATTGCTCTTTAATAAGGTATAATAGTGATGATCATTGACCTGAGAACCATTTTACGCGCTCCCCGCCATTTTGAATTTACGCTTGAGCCGGACTGGTGGCAGTGTCGTCAGAAAAATGATCAGATACTCGGGTTTTCTACGCCTTTAACTGTCCGTATAGATATTTCAAAGGCAGGGAACAAGTATGTGCTTAAAGGTAGTTTGTCAGGAAGACTCGTGATTAGATGTGGCAGGTGTCTTGAGCCCTATGACAGCGATCTGGAGTCAGATTTCAGTTTGTTTTTGACCTGCACAGAGTCAGATACTGGCAAAAACGAGCTTGAATTATTAGAAGAGGATATGTCGGTCGACTTCATCAAGGATGATGAAATTGATTTGGATGAAGTTATCAGGGCTCAAATTTATTTTTCAATGCCAATGAAATGTTTTTGCAGTGAAGAGTGCCAGGGCCTGTGCCCTATGTGCGGAACAAACCTTAATAAAGAAAAATGTGAGTGCCAGCAGGAGAGTGGGCACCCCGGTTTTTCAAAACTTAAGAATTTGATAACACTTTAAAGGAGAATAGACTGATATCATGGCAGTACCAAAAAGGAAAAAATCGAAATCCAGGAAGAATACACGGCGATCTCATGATAGCATAAAGTTGCCCAAGGTCTCCACTTGCCCGAATTGTCATGAGCCGGTTTTACCCCACCATGTATGCTCCGAATGCGGAACCTACAAGGGAAAAACTATAATCGAGACAAAAGAGAGCTGATATGAATGTAGCCGTGGACGCCATGGGTGGGGATAATGCTCCGGAAATGGTTGTACAGGGCGCAGTTAAGGCGGCTTCCGAATTGGGGATTGATGTAACCCTGGTTGGAGACAGGGATGTCGTCACAAAACAGCTTGGCTCTCGTTTCCCCGGGGATCATATCACCGTATACCACAGTGAACAGGTGGTGCGGATGGACGAATCCCCCTTAAAGGCGGTAAGAAAAAAAAAAGACTGCTCCATAAGGGTAGCTTTTGATCTCGTAAAAAGGGGAAAAGTTGACGCGGTAGTGAGTGCCGGCAATTCGGGTGCTACTCTGGCAGCGGGCATTCTGACCTTAGGCCGTATGGAGGGTGTGGAAAGGCCCGCAATAGCAAGCATCTTTCCAGGTGAGAAAGGTCATGTAGTATTGATAGACGTGGGTGCCAATGTAGATTGCCGGCCAGCACATCTCTTTCAATTTGGCGTAATGGCCCAGGCCTTTGCCAGTTCGTGTTTGGGGATGGAAAATCCCAAAATAGGCATCTTGAGTATCGGGGAGGAAGGCAGTAAGGGCAATGAACAGGTCAGATTAGCGCGCGAATTATTTGATGAAAGCCGGTTGAACTTTGTCGGCAATGTGGAGGGACGTGACATTTTCACGGGCGGGGTGGAGATCATCGTTTGTGACGGTTTTGTGGGAAATGTTGCGCTTAAGTTGAGTGAAGGAATGGCACAGGCCACGACCAAGCTGTTAAAAACCGAATTGTCAGGTTCCGTCTCAGGTCGTGCCGCTCTTTTACTCGGTCGTCGGTCTTTTGAGAGCTATAAAAGGAAATTGGATTATGAAGAGTACGGAGGAGCCCCACTGCTGGGAATTAACGGTGTAGGGATCATCTGTCATGGGGGATCCTCGGACAGGGCTATCAAGAATGCCATAAGACTTGCGGAACAATATGCAAGGAGCCAGGTTCTGGACAGAATGGCCGCGCAATTAAACACGTTTAGAGACTTCTTAGTTTAGCCCTCTTTCCAGGCAAAGCTCTTAATAAACAGTAAAACTTTAGCGCTTTGAAAATAGGACAGTACAATCCATGATTGATTTTTCCAAAACGCTAAAGTGAAAAAATTTTATACTTCGCTCCGGCCGATGGCATATAACTCTTGTCAACTTGTTGGCTTAAAGTGATATTTTGCCCGTCAGATTCAAATATAGAGGTCAGGTATTATGAGCAGTTCCGGTTCAAGGATTGTGGTGATCACCGGAGGATCGAAAGGCATAGGTCGTCAGGTCGCCTTCAAGTTTGCAGGGGAGTCTGCTAAAATTATTATCGTACATTATGACCCTGATGAAACTGATTCTGACTGGACATTAAATGCTTTATCTGAAAAGGGTGTTGAGGCAGAGAGCCACAAAGTTGACGTATCTTCCTTTGAGGCCGTTGATGTCTTGTTTAAGGAGATCCTTTCACGGTTTGGGAGAATTGACGTTTTAGTGAATAATGCCGGAATAACAAGGGATACTCTTTTGATGAGGATGAAAGAGGAGGACTGGGATACCGTTATCAGGGTCAACCTGAAAAGCGTCTTTAATTGCACGCGGGCGGTTATCAGGGCGATGATCAAACAGAGAGGCGGCCGCATCGTAAGCATATCATCCGTTGTTGGGCAGACAGGAAATGCCGGGCAGGTTAATTATTCCGCTTCCAAGGCAGGAATTATGGGTTTTACCAAGACCACGGCCAGGGAGGTCGCTGCGAGGGGGATTACTGTAAATGCCGTTGCTCCCGGGTTTGTTGATACAGATATGACTGCCGTGCTCTCGGAAAAAGTAAAGGATACGTTTTTACGGCAGATACCGTTAGGCAGGATGGGCAGGCCGGAAGAGGTGGCAGATGTGGTTTACTGGCTTTGCTCCGATGCTGCAAGTTATGTCACAGGCCAGGTTATTCATGTAAACGGCGGTTTGTATATGTAGGGTTCGCGGATTTTTTAAAGGCAGAGAATACAGAAAGATCACATGAATTTATTTTAGGAGGTAATGGTAAATGGCAGCTGTCGAGGAAAAAGTTAGAAAGATCATTTGTGAACAGTTGGACGTGAATGAAGCGGATGTTGTTCCGGAGGCTTCGTTTGTGGATGATTTAGGTGCTGATTCCTTAGATCAGGTGGAACTCATAATGGCGATGGAAGAGCAATTTGATATCTCTATCCCTGATGAAGATGCGGAAAAGATAGCAACTGTCCAGGATGCCATTGATTATGTTAACAAGACCATTGAAAAATGAAATGGCGGCACGGATACATAATAGAATGTCTAAAGGATGGACGTATATGAGAAACGGGCGAATTTTTGGACAGGGAGATATGCCTGCAAAAGGAGCCGTAAGATGACCAGAAGGGTAGTAGTTACTGGTGTTGGCATGGTCAGTCCCCTGGGTGTTGGTGTTGAAGTAAACTGGAAGGCCGCCTGCTCCGGTACATCGGGGATTGGTCCTGTCACTAAGTTTGACGCCTCTGATTTTTCTTCCCGGATTGTCGGTGAAGTCAAGGATTTTAATGCAGAGGATTTTTTGGATAAACGGAAGGTCCGGCGCCTCGATGTTTTCATCCATTATGCCATGGCCTCCGCGAGGATGGCTATCGAGGATTCCGGCCTGAAGATTAATGAAAAAAACGGCCACCGGATTGGCTGTTTCACCGGTACGGGCTTGGGCGGCCTGACGACGATTGAGAATGTTCATAAGGTCGTCATGAAAAAGGGCCCTAGCAGGATCAGCCCGTTTTTTATTCCCGGCATTATTGCCAACATGATCCCCGGGCAGATTGCAATAGAGTTCGGAGCAAAGGGACCGAATCTTTCAGTCCAGACTGCCT
This sequence comes from Desulfobacteraceae bacterium, assembly GCA_030613055.1. Taxonomy (GTDB): domain Bacteria; phylum Desulfobacterota; class DSM-4660; order Desulfatiglandales; family Desulfatiglandaceae; genus JAUWMR01. The sequence continues at coordinate 103,775 of JAUWMR010000004.1, read as the reverse complement.
GTGCAGCCAGTTGTCATGCAGTGGGAGAATCATTCAGATTTATCCGTGAGGGCATTTCAGACGCCATGATCACAGGAGGGTCCGAGGCCGTATTGACACCGCTGGCCCTTGGCGGCTTTTGTTCCATGCGGGCTCTTTCCACAAGAAATGATGAGCCTGAGAAGGCATCACGCCCCTTTGAGCTTAATCGTGATGGGTTTGTTATGAGTGAAGGCGCGGGAATACTGATTGTCGAAGAACTTGAACATGCCCTCGATCGGGGAGCCGAAATCTATTCGGAGATAGTTGGTTATGGATTATCGGGCGATGCCTATCATATTTCTGCCCCGGATCCTGAAGGAGAGGGCGCAATTAGCTGTATGAAAATGGCGCTTGACTACGCGGGGTTAAGGCCTGATGAACTTGACTATATCAACGCACACGGGACATCAACGCCTCTGAACGATCTTTCTGAAAACAAGGCCATAAAACGCCTGTTCGGGGAACATGCCTACAAGCTTGCCATTAGTTCTACCAAATCCATGACTGGCCATCTATTAGGGGCCGCGGGAGGTGTAGAGGCGATTTTTTCGTCACTTACGATCAAGCATGGCATCATCCCTCCCACAATCAACTATGATAGCCCTGATCCTGAATGCGATCTTGATTATGTCCCCAATATAGCCAGAAAAGAAAAAGTCAGGACCGCCATGTCAAACTCTTTCGGTTTTGGGGGTACTAACGCCTGTTTGATCTTCAAGGCATTTGAACCGTAATAGCTTTAAGGACATGGCAAAGGAGTTTTGTCGTGAATATCGTAATAGGTTCAGATCATGCGGGCTTTGACCTGAAGGAGGCATGCAGGTCTCATCTTGTGACCCGGTCCGAATTTGCGGTCAAAGATATAGGAGTGTTTAGCACGGATTCTTCTGATTATCCGGTGGTGGCGCATAAATTGTCCGAGGCGGTTGCCGGCGGTGAATACGATTTTGGAATTTTAATCTGCGGGACGGGTTTAGGAATGAGCATCGTGGCGAACCGGCGCAAAGGTATCCGGGCAGCACTCTGTCATAACCTGTATACGGTCCGGATGAGCCGGATGCACAATGATGCAAATATCCTTGCCATGGGAGGACGTGTTATAGGCCAGGGCCTTGCCCTTGAAATGGTAGATCTTTTTCTGAATACCCCGTTTGAGGGGGGACGGCATCGGTTGCGGTTGGATCAGATTGATTGAGGGACTTATTTTGGAGGAGAAAGGATTACAACGACTGGATCCTGAAATACACAGGGCGATTCAAGCAGAGACTGATCGAGAAAGGCAAACCCTTGTCATGATCGCTTCTGAAAACTATGCCGGTCGCGCAGTGATCGAGGCCCAGGCCAATCTAATGACCAACAAGTACGCGGAAGGGTATCCGGGCGCGAGGTATTATGGTGGATGTGAATTTGTTGACGAGGTGGAGAGACTGGCCGTTGACCGGGCAATGAGACTATTCGGAGCAAAATACGCAAATGTTCAACCCCACTCCGGATCTCAGGCCAATATGGCTGTTTACCTTGCCTTTTTAAAACCCGGCGACCTAATCATGGGGATGGATCTTTCACATGGCGGACATCTGACGCATGGCAGTCCGGTGAGTTTTTCAGGGATGATTTTCAGGTCTATCTCCTACGGCCTGGATCCGAAATCCCAGAGAATAGATTATGATCGTTTGAGAGATCTGGCAAGGAAACACAAACCCAAGATGATTATCGCTGGCGCCAGTGCCTATCCCAGGATTATTGACTTCCGCCGATTCGGGGAGATCACCCGAGAAAATGGCGCCTATCTTATGGCTGACATTGCGCATATTGCCGGTCTGGTTGCGGCAGGACTTCATCCCTCTCCCATCGGGGAGGCGGATTTCATCACATCAACAACCCATAAGACCCTTAGAGGCCCGAGAGGCGGATTAATCCTTTCCAGAAAGAAATATGGAAGAGAGCTTGACAAAGGGGTTTTCCCGGGCATACAAGGGGGGCCGCTGATGCATATTATAGCGGCAAAAGCGGTTGCTTTTGGTGAAGCTTTAAGGCCGGAGTTCTCCGATTATCAGAAACAGGTGCTCAGCAACGCGCAGGCACTTGCAGATGAGCTTATCAGTTTTGGATTTGACCTGGTTTCAGGGGGGACCGATAATCACCTGATTCTGATTGATTTGAAGCGGAAAAGAATAACAGGGAAGGACGCTGAAAGCTCTTTAGGCAAGGTTGGAATTATTGTGAATAAAAATGCCATTCCTTTTGATAAAAAAGGACCCAGGATAACCAGCGGTCTGAGATTGGGCACCCCGGCCTTGACCACAAGGGGAATGAAGGAACGGGAAATGAGAATAATAGCCGGACTAATCAATGATGTGTTGGAAAATCGTAATAGCGATAAAGTGTTGAGGAATACGCGAAAATCAGTTTCCGATTTATGCCGCGGCTTTCCTATTTACCAGTATCTTGATGAGGAGTCCTAATTGCCCAGACCTTCCTGGTCCGAATATTTCATGACAATAACAAAAATGGTGGCCAAGAGATCTACCTGTATGAGACGTCATGTAGGCGCGGTTTTAGTAAAGGATAAAAGGATCCTTTCCACGGGTTATAACGGAGCGCCAGCGGGCATCAGACACTGTGAGGAGGCAGGCTGTATCAGGGAGGTTTTAAAAATCCCATCAGGGGAGCGTCATGAACTCTGCCGGGGGCTTCATGCAGAGCAGAATGCGATTATACAGGCGGCTTATCATGGTGTCTCAGTTGATGGATCAACTCTTTATTGCACAAACAGGCCCTGTATAATATGTTCCAAAATGCTTATCAACGCGGGGATCAAGGAGATTGTTTATGGTGAGGGTTATGATGACCCTTTAGCTGATGATATGTTAACAGAAGCGGGTATCAAAATGGTGAGGTTTGTTCTATGAAATGTCCATACTGTACGAAAATAAATAACAAGGTGATTGATTCGCGTTTGAGCAAAGACGGCAGGATGATAAGAAGACGGCGTGAATGCATTGAATGTGGCAGAAGATTTACTACTTACGAGAAACTTGAAGATGTCCTGCCAATGCTTGTCAAGAAAGACAGCAGGCGGGAACCCTTTAGCAGGGATAAAATTATTTCCGGGATTCGTAAGGCCTGCCAGAAGCGGCCGATCAGCGTGACACAGATTGAAGAGTTTGTGGACTCCCTGGAGTTTTATTTTCAAGAACTGGGAAAGAAAGAGATTGACAGTTCAGAGGTAGGCGAGAGGGTTATTAAGAAGCTTAAAGAATGGGACGAAGTGGCATATGTCAGATTTGCTTCGGTTTACAGGCAATTTAAGGACATTAGCGAATTCATGTCAGAGCTTGAAGAAATCCTCAAATCAAAAAAGGAAGAGGGAAAGCAACAAGCAAGCGATTAGCAGTCATCAATCAAAGATCGGCAGAACGCGTGAAACTGAAATCGTGTAGATCCTGTTAGTCTTGCATTTTGTAACACTTTAGCCCTTTGAAAACAGGACCGTCTTATAATGCGTGATCGATTTTTTCAAGGAGCTAAACTTTTACGAATTTTTGAATTCATTTAATAACCTTGAACAAACTCCTCATGTAGCTATCGGAAATGCCGCGTCCTATTTTCAAGAAAATCATTCCTCTGGCGACATCTAAGCCTTTCATCAAAAAAACGGTCCCTGTACGCTGATGGTTGTACGCTCACAAGAGATGGATCTCAAACATATGAAGGAGGCCCTGCGCCAGGCGCGAAAAGGGCTGGGCCGTACTTCACCAAATCCGGCAGTGGGGGCGGTGATTGTAAGAGACAGCCACGTCATTGCAAGAGGCTATCACAAAAAGGCCGGTTTACCCCACGCGGAGGTAGAGGTCCTGAAAAAGCTCTGCGGAAGGGCAAAGGGAGATACCTTATATGTGACATTAGAGCCGTGTAACCACCACGGAAGAACACCGCCCTGTACAGAGGCTATTTTGAAAAGCGGGCTAAAGCGAGTAGTTGTTGGGATGAAGGACCCTAATCCTACCGTTAAAGGCGGTGGCTGTGAGTATCTAAAAGCTAACGGGGTGCTGGTTACGACCGGTGTGATGGAACCAGAATGCCTCAGGCTTAATGAAGCATTTTTGAAATTTGTCATTTCGAGACGTCCATTTGTTATGGTCAAGTCGGCGCTGACAATGGACGGGTGGACAGCCACAGCAACAGGTCACTCAAAGTGGATTACAAATGATGAGTCGAGACAGTATGTTCATCGTTTGAGGGATCGAGTGGATGCGGTGATGGTGGGGATTGGAACGGTTCTTTCGGACGATCCATTGCTTACGACGCGTCTTGTGCGCGGCCGGGGTAAAGATCCCCTGCGGGTTGTAGTGGATACCCATCTGAGAACACCCTTAAATGCCAGGATATTGAGTCAAAATTACCCTGTCGGGACCGTGATTGCTACAGGCCCTCATGTTGGAGAAGAAGAACTGAAAAAATTCCAGAAAAAAGGAGTTGCAGCAATTTCCTGCCCGATTAAGGCAGGCAGGATTGACTTGGCGGCCCTAATGGATATACTGGGAAAGATGTCAGTAACCAGTCTCCTTGTGGAAGGGGGCGCATCAATCGTCGGGTCAATGTTCAGGGAAAGACTTATTGATAAGTTCTTTGTTTTCAAGGCCCCCAAGATCTTTGGGGGAGGAGACGGTATTCCCATGATGGCTGGTCCAGGGCCGGAAAAAATGGATGAGTGCCTGATCCTCAAGGACCTTAAGGTCAGGCGGTTTGGAGAGGATATTCTCATAACGGGTTATCCGGATTACAAGTGCCTAAAGTGATCTAAAGTGCCTAAAATGCCTAAAGTTAATGTATTCTGCTATTTTAGAGAACTTAGGGGCTCCGCCCCAATTGGAAAGTCGAAGATCCCGTCTTTAGCGGGATTGGAATACAGGAATATTGGAATAATGGGTTGAAATAATGTTAGAGGCTTAAGGTTAGAGGCTGGAGGCAAAAAGACCAAGCCTCAAAGAACTACTATAATTCCAGTCCCGCCTTGGCGGGATACAATTTCCGAGACGTCCAATTAACCAGCAAGAGGGGGCAAACCCCTGAGGCGTTGTTTTTTAAAATAGCACGCCGAAGGCGTACCACAACTTTAGGCACTTTAAACTTTAGGCATTTTAGGCACTTTTTTCTTTATGGTGCTTTAGCCTCTTCCATGGACAACAGACAGCGATCAAGGGATAACACACATGTTTACCGGGTTAATAGAAGGTATCGGTAAGATAAAGGCCATACGGCGCCTTCACAATGATGTGAGGATGACTATTGGTCCTCTTTTTATGATGACCGACTGTCAGGTGGGCGACAGTATGTCTGTTGATGGCGTCTGCCTGACGCTGACAGAGGTGTCTGGGGGGACATTCAGTATGGATGTTTCACAAGAGACACTTTCCCTGAGCACCTTAGGTTTATTAAGACAGGGCGACGAAGTGAATTTGGAGCGGGCCCTGCGTCTTACTGACCGTCTGGGAGGTCATCTTGTTTCCGGCCATGTGGATGGGATTGGCAAGATACTGAAAAAGGAATCGGATCAGAGGTCATGGCTGATCAGAATAGGTATTAACGAAGAGCTTTTACATTATACCATTGAAAAGGGTTCAATTGCGGTGGACGGGATTAGTTTGACTGTTAATCGCTGCGGGAAAGGATTTATTGATATAAATGTCATTCCCCTGACCGGAGCTGATACTACTATTTTGAAAAAAGTGATCGGGGATCCGGTGAATATTGAAACGGATTTGATAGGAAAATATGTAGAGAAGTTTATTTTAAGGGACAGATCAACCCGGCCGGAAAAGACTGGTTCGGGGGTTGACCTTGAAACGCTTATTAAGCAAGGATTTGGTGATTGATATGCCTGTTGCAGCCATAGAAGAAGTCTTAGATGATTTGAGACAGGGAAAGATGATAATCCTCGTGGATAACGAGGACAGGGAAAATGAAGGCGACCTGACCATTGCGGCCGAGAAGGTCACGCCGGAGGCCATCAATTTTATGGCAAAGTACGGCCGGGGCCTTATTTGCCTTGCCCTGAATCACGGGATCGTTGATCGGCTGAAACTTGCTCCGATGGTTTACGATAATCGTTCTCCATATAAGACGGCCTTTACGACATCTATTGAAGCGAGATCTGGGGTGACAACCGGGATATCGGCGGCCGACAGGGCACATACCATATTGACGGCGGTGGCGGATGACGCAAAACCGGAAGATCTGATTCAACCGGGACATATTTTTCCACTCAGAGCCAGGAGGGGAGGGGTCTTGTTCAGGACCGGTCAGACCGAAGGTTCTGTTGACTTAGCCCGTCTTGCGGGGTTAAAGCCTGCAGGAGTAATCTGTGAGATTATGAAGGATGACGGCACCATGGCCAGGATGCCTGATCTGGAGGTATTTGCAGAAAAACATGACATCAAGATCGCTACGGTGGCAGACGTCATTGCCTACCGGATGGTAACCGAATCATTTGTGCATAAGGCGGCGGAGACGGTTTTGCCCACTCCACAGGGGGAGTTCAGGGCTATTGCCTTTGTAAATGATATTGATGATTATGAGCACCTGGCCCTGGTCAAGGGTGAGATAGATCCTGAAAAAGAAGTTATGGTACGGGTGCATTCCGAGTGCCTTACCGGCGATGTCTTTGCTTCATATCGTTGTGACTGCGGGGAACAACTCAAAAAGGCCATGACCATGGTCCAGGAGAACGGCCTGGGGGTAATCCTGTATCTCCAGCAGGAGGGCAGGGGTATTGGCCTGGCCAATAAACTGAAGGCCTATTCCCTGCAGGACAAGGGGTTTGATACGGTAGAGGCTAATGAAGAGCTCGGTTTTGATGCGGATTTGAGAGATTACGGAGTAGGGGCACAGATCCTGGTTGCACTGGGGATTCGAAAAATGCGGCTGATTACTAATAATCCAAAGAAGATTATCGGTCTTGAAGGTTATGGGTTACAGGTAACCGGAAGGGTTCCTATAGAAATAGAGCCCAGACCTGAAAACCGCAGGTATCTGTTGACCAAATGTCAGAAATTGGGGCATTTGATGAAGATAATTGAGGAGTGATCCCATGTCCCGGCACTGTTTTCAAAGAGCAAAACACAGTATTGGCCTTGTGGAAGGGGAGTAAGGATAGAGGGGTTTTTAACTTTTTACGAGTCTTTCAAATTATAATTCCGTACCATGCGGTCCGAACTAAAAAAAAGGGGGAAAGATATGCCCGAGACAGTGGAAGGAAAATTATCGGCAGAAGGATTTGAGTTCGCAATTATTGTGAGCCGTTTTAATGACTTTATCTGTTCCAGGCTTGTGGAAGGGGCCATGGATGCCCTTAAACGGCATGGGGCCACTGAGAAACAGGTGGTTGTTGTAAAGGTTCCCGGTGCGTTTGAGATACCTGTTATAGCAAAAAGACTGGCCGCGAGTGGTCGCTATGACGCCTTGATATGCATTGGCGCGGTCATCAGGGGAGCAACCCCGCATTTCGATTATGTTGCCGCGGAAGTCTCCAAAGGGATCGCAAGTGTTGCCTTGGACAGCAATGTGCCTGTTACCTTCGGTGTTCTGACAACTGATAATCTGGAACAGGCTATTGAGAGGGCAGGCTCCAAATCGGGAAACAAGGGTTACGAGGCTGCCGTGGCGGCTATAGAACTGGCCAACTTGTTTAAGGAATTAAAATAGCTAATTTAAAGCACCTTCATATTCTTAAAGGAAATGGGTAGAAGACGAAAATCCCGAGAGCTGGCCGTTCAGGTCCTTTTTAATCTGGAGTTTACGTGTGATGAACCCGATTGTGTGTTTAATCTGATATGTGAACTCCTTAGTTCAAGGCAGTCAGCGAAGCACTTTGCAAGAGAGTTGGTTTTGGGGGTTTGTGAAAAAAAGGCAGATCTGGACGAATTGATTAGCCGGGCCTCGAAAAACTGGCGGCTGGAAAGGATGTCCTGCATAGATATATGTATGCTAAGGCTTGCTGTTTTCGAGATGCTGTTTATGGAAGATATCCCTGCAAAGGTCTCCATTGACGAGGCCTTGGAAATAGGAAAGAAATTCGGAAATGATGATTCCGGTCGTTTTATTAATGGTGTGCTGGATAATATTTACAATAGCCTTGTGAAGCAGGGAAAGTTGGAAAAGGCTGGCCCTTCCGGTATATAAAATATGACGGCTTCGTAAAAAGTCGAATTTTCTTGTTTATCTGGATTCCCGCCGTAGTTTATTCCCGCCCCATAGGGGCGGGAGCTTGCAATGACGATAAAGCATTTAATATCAAGCAGATATGATAGCCGTCATACCCGCGAAGGCGGGTATCCAGGCGTTTAAATGACTTTTTACGAGTTCATCAAATATGGTTGGGAAGGAATATTAAAGTATGAAATATAATCCTCAAAAAATAGAAGCAAAATGGATAGCTTATTGGGAAGATCGAGGATTATTCAAATCTCATGAAGATTCATCCAGAGAGAAATACTACCTGTTAGAGATGTTTCCCTATCCTTCAGGAAAGATCCATATAGGTCATGTGCGGAATTACACAATTGGTGATGTGGTGGCGAGATACAAGAGGATGTGTGGGAAAAATGTTCTCCACCCCATGGGATGGGACGCCTTTGGAATGCCTGCGGAAAATGCTGCTATAGAGAATAACACCCATCCGGCCCGGTGGACGTATGATAATATAGAAGCCATGAAGGTCCAGCTCAAGAGAATGGGTTTCAGTTATGACTGGGACCGTGAACTTGCCACATGTGATCCCGCGTACTACCGGTGGGAGCAATTGATTTTCCTGAAGATGTATGAAAAAGGCCTTGCCTATAAGAAGAGAACTCATGTCAACTGGTGTGAAAAATGTCAGAGTGTTCTTGCTAATGAACAAGTAGAAAATGGTTGCTGCTGGCGTCATACTGATCAGGAGGTGTCCATAAAAGAGATGGACAGCTGGTTCTTGAAGATAACTGATTATGCTGAAGAGATCCTTGAGTATTGCGACAGGCTTCCTGGATGGCCGGACAGGGTGCTGTCAATGCAGAAAAATTGGATCGGAAAGAGCTATGGCGCTATCATTCGATTCCCTCTTGTTGATTCAGGTGAGGTTATAGACGTTTTCACAACACGCCAGGATACTGTTTTTGGCGCTACCTTTCTGTGCTTTGCGCCGGAACATCCTATGGTTAAGGAAATGATCAAGGGATTGCCCCAGGAAAAGGAAGTCCTCGAGTTCATTGACCGCACTCTTAAAATGGACAGCTATATGCGGACGGCAGACTTTACAGTCAAGGAGGGAATTTTTACAGGAAGATACTGTCTCAATCCGGCTACGGAAGAGAAGATTCCTATCTTTGTGGCCAATTTCGTCCTTTTTGACTACGGCACAGGCGCCATTATGGCGGTTCCAACGCATGATCAGAGGGACTTTGAGTTTGCAAAGAAATACAATTTAAAACTCAGGGTCGTTATCAAACCCCCGGATCGGGATCTCAGTGAGGAGACCATTACCGAGGCATATTTGGATGAGGGAATCTTGATAAACTCGGGTCCTTTTAATGGCCAGCGTAATCTTGAGGCGTTAGACAGTATTGCCGAGTTTTTGGAATCAAAAGGCGCGGGATACAAAACAGTGAATTTCAGGATCAGGGACTGGGGCATTTCGCGGCAGCGGTATTGGGGAGCGCCAATACCGGTTATAATATGCGAGAAGTGTGGTACGGTCCCTGTTCCCGAGGAAGACCTCCCTGTTATTCTTCCACTTGATCTGGATATGCGGCCAAACGGGGGGTCTCCCCTGCCGTTTGAGGCATCTTTCTATGAAACCACATGCCCAAAATGCAAGGGAAAGGCCAGACGCGAGACGGACACCATGGACACATTTGTGGAGTCTTCCTGGTATTTTGACCGGTATACCTGCCCAGACTATGATCAGGGGCCGCTTGATTCAAAAAAGGTGGATTACTGGATGCCTGTTGACCAGTACATAGGGGGTATTGAGCACGCGATCCTACATTTGCTTTATTCCCGCTTCTATACAAGGGTCCTTAGAGACTTCGGTCATCTCAAGGTGAGCGAACCTTTTACCAACCTGTTGACCCAGGGTATGGTATGCAAGGAGACCCAGGAGTGTCGTGAACATGGCTATCTTTATCCTGACGAGGTCAAGGATGGCCGGTGCGTTCACTGCCAGGCCGAAGTTATTACTGGCAGCACGGTCAAGATGTCAAAATCCAAAAGGAATGTTGTAGATCCTCAGGACCTGATTGAACGATATGGTGCCGACACTGCACGTATGTTCTGCCTGTTTGCCTCGCCGCCCGAAAAAGACCTTGAGTGGAACGACCGGGGTGTGGAGGGTTCCTACCGGTTTCTGAATCGTGTCTGGCGGCTTGTAGTTGACCACCTTGATGACTTCACAAAGGTCTCAGCCTACAGCGGCGACAGGGCATTATCAGACCCTTTGAAGGCACTGTATCGAAAAACCCACATAACAATAAAAAAAGTAACAGACGACATTGAAAATCGTTTTCACTTTAATACGGCCATTTCAGCGGTCATGGAGCTTGTCAATGAGATTAATCAGTTCATTAACATTAATGAGAAAAAGGATGATACGGCATGGTCTGTGATTCGTGAATCAATAGAGGCTACCGTGGTACTTCTTTCACCGGTAGTTCCCCATATTGCTGAGGAGCTGTGGGAGATGCTCGGACATGAAAGAAGTCTCCTAACGGTATCCTGGCCGACCCATCGTGAGGAAGCCCTTGAAGCCGAAAAGAGACTTGTTGTCCTCCAGGTGAACGGAAAAGTAAGGAGCCGGATTGAAGTTCCCGCTTCCGACGGCGAGAAAGAACTCGAGTCAAGGGCCGTGGCAGATGAAAGGATTCAGCGATTCATCAACGGAAAGCCTGTGAAAAAGGTTATTGTTGTGAAAAACAAGCTTGTAAATATTGTTGTTTGATCAGTATTTAACTACTGTCATGTCATGCGTGAAATATTGTATCAGGCACTCGTCATTCCCGCCTTCGCGGGAATGACAGCCATTTTTACGACATTACTTAGATGACATGACACTACTCAATATCCTGGAAATTGACAATCGAGTATTGACGGTTGACTATTTTTTGCTCAAGGCGTATCTATCAGGATGCCTTGAATTCATAATTGCTGATTAACGCGAACATAATCAATCAAGATGAGCCTATTTAAAAAATTATATAACTTCTTTTTTCCATTATTGCTCGTATGGTTATCCTTTTCCACAGTAGCGGGTTGTGGCTATCATTTTAAAAGGACTGGCGATCCGAGTACTGTGCAATATCGGAGCCTGGCCATCCCCTTGATTGAAAGCACATCTTCAACACTGGGATTTGAAGGGGAGTTTACAAGGATTATTCGCAAGGAGTTTGCAGGTCACATAAAGCTCCCATTAGTTTCAAGGGAAGATGCATCGGCGATCTTGACTGGAAAAATATATGAGATCAAAACCGAGGCCTTGAGTTATGACCTTATGCAAGAAACTGTTGAAGATAAAATCATTACCTATGAAGTGACCAATAGCCGGCGGTTAATTATTAAGCTGGATGCCAGGCTTGTAGACGGGAGTTCAGGAGAAGTTATCTGGGAGGATAGGGACATGGAAGAGAAGGCGACCTTTGTCGTAAGCGCAGATCCCATGTCTACCCGTTATTATAGAAGACAGGCCCTTAAAGAAATGGCCCGGCGCTTAGCCAAGCGATTGTATCTTAAGACAATCGAAAGGTTCTGATGGCCGGTGATATCTCACCAGAATTTATTTCGAAACAAATCGAAAAGGAGCAATTAGACCCATTTTATCTTTTCTACGGACCAAGTGAATTCCGGCTGGAAAATCTCTTAAACAGGATTCGAAAAACCTGTTTAACCGGAGAGGCAAGAGACTTTAATCTTCACATATTTTATGCTGCTAAGGGGGGGGGAGGCGGCAAGATCGACGTTGCCGATATCCTTGATACGGCCCGTTCACTTCCCTTTATATCTAAAAACAGGCTCATTATTGTTCGTAGGACTGAGGATTTTTCGATCACTGATCTTGAACTGTTTCTTCCCTATCTCGACGATCCTGTGGAGACTACCTGCCTGATATTCATATCATCCAAGCCTGATTTCAGGATGAAGTTTTACAATAAAATCAGGGCTTCCGGTCGAGCGGTCAACTTCAAGAGGTTATATGACAATCAGGTCGTGCCCTGGATCAAAAAAACGGCAAAGGGTATTGGGTTTAATATGGAAACAGAGGCCTGTGAACACCTCCGTCAGATCGTGGGGAACAGGCTCATAGATCTATACGCCGAACTTGAAAAGCTATATGTACGCCATGGCGGCACGACTGTTGGCGCAAAAGAGGTTGTGGAGCTTGCCATTCATAGCCGTATTTATACAATTTTTGAATTGATGGACAAAATATCCGCCAAACAACCTGCGGAATCACTACTGGTCCTGAACAGGTTTCTTGAAGAGGAAGGCAAAGGCGCGTCCCTTGGATTTTTAGGCATGCTAAGTCGCCAGATACGGCTTTTATGGCAAACCAGGTCAGTAATGGAGGTGGGAGGACGTTCGGCCGATGTGGCCAGGAAGCTTCGGGTGCAGCCTTTTGTGGCACAGAAACTGGTTAAGCAGTCAAAAAACTGGAATACGGATGACCTTGAACGTGCGCTGAACCTGCTGTATTATACTGATGGCCTTCTCAAGTCAGATGCATATGAACATATTGTTCTTGAAAACCTGGTTCTATCTCTATGTGTTTGATACGGCGTATCCTCTCAATAAGTCGGGGTAAGTGCCTGGCATACTAACTTTCCGGATTCCCGTGTAGGAGAGGGAATCCATGAACTATTACCCCAATTAATTAAGCTGTTACGATACGGTTTTGTCAGATAATCGATTGACATGACGTGCCAGGCGCGAAGTAGTTCGGGCGGCTTTATTTTTGTGTATTACGCCTTTGGAAACGTTCTTTTGAATCATAGAAACGGCCTTAGACAAGCTCACTTTCGCCAGATCAGCAGAGTCGTCGGCCACAGCATTTCTGACTTCCTTTATGGCTTTTTTTGCCCTTGTCTTATAACTCTTATTTCTTATCCTTTTGATTTCGTTTTGCCTGGCCCTTTTCAGGGCTGATTTATGATTTGCCAATTTTAGACTCCTGATCTATAGAAATGATAATATTATAATATACAACAAATAAATTTTTTAAGTCAAGGATTTTCTGTGCATAAGGATTTATCCATATCTGAGGAAACAAATGTCAACCGGGCAGCCGGTGTTGTAGGATTTTTCACCTTTCTGAGCCGTATATTAGGCCTTGTTCGGGATATGGTGCTGGCGTTTTTTTTTGGGACAGGCATGGCGGCGGATGCATTTTTTGTGGCGTTCCGAATTCCCAACCTGCTCAGACGCCTTTTTGCTGAGGGATCGCTTACTATAGCCTTTATCCCTGTTTTTACCGAGTATCTGACAACCAGAAGTAAAAAGGAGGCGTTTGAACTTGCCAGGGTAGTGTTGACCCTCCTTTCGCTAATTCTTGTTATTATTACGATTATCGGCGTGCTTCTCTCTCCGTGGATTGTGAGAATACAGGCATTTGGTTTCGGTGGTTCCGGTATCAAGTACGATCTGACTGTGTTGCTCACTCGTATTACCTTTCCCTACATTTTTTTCGTCAGCCTTGTGGCCTTTTTTATGGGGGTCCTAAATTCATTAAGACGTTTCGCCGCGCCGGCCGCTGCTCCCATTTTTTTAAACGTTGGTATTATAGGGGCTGCGTACCTGGTTTCTCCAGGACTTCCCGATCCTATTGTTGGGGTGGCTGTGGGCGTCTTGATCGGAGGTTTCCTGCAGGTTGGTCTCCAACTGCCGTGGGTTTTTAAAGAGGGTCTCAAACTGTTCCCCCTCTGGAAGCCGGCCCATCCCGCCGTGAAGAGGATCGGCCTTCTTATGCTTCCGGCGATTTTTGGCTCTGCCGTATACCAGCTCAACCAATTTACGGGAACCCTTCTGGCCTCATTTCTCGCAGAAGGAAGCGTTTCCTGGCTCTATTATGCTGATCGTCTGGTTCAGTTCCCTTTGGGTATTTTTGCAATTGCAATCAGCACGGCAGTGCTACCTTCACTTTCAACGCAGGCAGCGAAAAAAGACCTTGATCGGTTTGGAGAAACCCTGAGCCATGCCCTGCGCCTGGTTTTTTTCATTATTTTGCCCTCCATGGTGGGGTTGGTCGTGCTTGGGGAGCCTATCATTCGGGTGCTCCTTGAGAGGGGGGCCTTTAATAATTATTCCACGCTGATGACAAACTACGCTCTTGTTTTTTACGCTGTGGGCTTATGGGCCTTTTCAGGTATCAGGGTGATGGTTTCAGGCTTCTATGCGCTTCAGGACACAAAAACGCCCGTCACAGTGGCTGTTGTGTCAGTGGTTGCCAACATTGCGTTGAGCTTGAGCCTGGCATTTATGACGCCATTAAAGCATGGGGGTCTTGCCCTTGCCCTGTCTCTGGCGTCCTCACTCCAGTTTTGTCTTCTGGTTTTTTTCCTAAATAAAAAGATCTACATAGGTGATCTGAGACCTGTTCTGGTTTCCGCTCTGAAATCTGCTTTTGCGGCGGCGGTCATGGGTTTGGTGGTTTACTATTCCCATACCTGGTGGCTGAAAGTGGATTCAGGTGCCGGTCTGTGGGGTATGATAATGAGTCTTACGGGGCTTATCGTGATAGGGATGATTGTTTATTTTGCAATGGCCCGAATTTTGGGTTGTCGCGAATTGGCATCGGTCGGGGAAATGTTTTTTCGTAATAGTTCACCGCAGAGACGCAAAGAACGCTGACTGCGTACTCTCGTATCTGCGGTGAACTGCTACCTTGCCTATTTTTCTGTCAGCGCCTCTTCTGCGTGCGCTGTGCGAATACCCTCATCCACGTCCACACGCATGAGCAACACACCGCCGGCAATGAAAAAGATAATCACGGATAGAATACTAATACGGCTACCACCCGTAAACTGGCTGACCAGGCCAAATATCAGAGGACCAAAGATGCCTGCGAACTTGGCACTTGTACTAAAGAAGCCGAAGAACTCAGCAGATCTTTGTTTGGGTACCATGACACCGTAAAGTGACCTGCTGAGGGCCTGGCTCCCTCCCTGAACCATTCCCACCATGAATGCCAGGATATAAAAATGGAGTGCCGTTTGCATGAAGAACCCTGCTATGCTGATCAGACAGTATACTCCTAAGGCCAGAAGAACACAGCGCTTTGCACCCAATTTTTTTGCGAGCATGCCAAACAGAAAGGAGAAGGGTATGCCCACGAACTGGGTGATTATCAGCGCGATGATCATATCAGTCATCCTGATGCCGATTTCGTCGCCGTAGGCGGTTGCCATTTTAATAATGGTGCCGATACCGTCGTTGTAAATCCAAAAGGCTATTAGAAAGATAAGCAACTGTTTGTAGCGTCTAATCTCACTGAATGTGGACGAAAGACGCGCAAAACCCTCTTTGATAGGATTGGGAGCTGAATCCGGTTTTCTGACAAATGGCGGCTCCGGCACGTGGCGGAAGAAAGGGATAGAGAACAATGCCCACCAGACAGCCACGCTGAAAAATGAGGCGCGCAGGGCAAAACCCGTGTGAGGCATGGCAAATAAATGAGGTTTCGTAATCCACAGCACGTTGATTACCAGCAAAATGCCGCCGCCAACATAGCCAAGTGCATAGCCTTTGGTTGAAATCTGATCGATGTCGTTCTTTTTTGCTATATGCGGCAGCATGGATTCGTAAAAAACATTTGCCCCTGCAAATCCTATGTTCCCAAGAATGAACAGACTTGAGGCGAAGATCCAGGTATCCGTGCCTATGAATATAAAGGCTGACGTGGAAAGGATACCCATCCAGGCAAAAAATGCCACATACAGTTTTTTTCCTCCCGTGGAATCAGAGATGGCACCCAGTACCGGGGCAATGAGTGCAATTACCAACAATCCTATGGATGTTGTGTACCCCCAATAAGCGGTAGCAATGTTTTCAGGCAGACCGGCCTTTATTACCAGAGCCCTGTAAAAAGGTGGGAAAACCGCCGCCATGATGGTCGTGGCAAAGGCAGAGTTTGCCCAGTCATACATGCACCATGCGTTTATGGATTTTTTGTCCATGTATTCTCCTTTGATATAGCCGAAAAAAGGCACAAAATACACAAAAAGTAGAATTTTTATGTCGTAATTTCAATTAGTTATAGGCAGCAGAAACATGAATTTGGACTTCTTACGAAGCCGTCAACCTTTGATAGCCTCGTAACAAGTCAGTTAAAGAAATTTCTCTGTCTGTAACTTATTGATTTTGTTAAATGCGATTTTAAAATTTTGCGAATTTTGCGCCTTTTTGCGGCTTCATCAACCTTTTACAGCCTTGTAAAAAGTCGAACTCATCGAATATGTCATTTCGCTTCTGCTTCGGCTCCTCTCTTCTCGATTTCCGCGTTGATTTTTTTAAGTGCCTTTCCGGTCTCCTGAATGGCCTTGTTTACACGCTCGGAGGTCTCTTCCTTAATGGTTTTTATTTTTGACTGTAGGGTTTTAATCTCGGCATTTAGATCGGCCTGACTGCCGGTGCGATTAAAGGCAACAATGGCCAGGACAAGGGCAATAATAGAGATAATCAAAGCAAGAGTCGCCCTGAAGCCTCCTTTGACGATCTTCTTTTCCTCTTTCATTTTTTCATCCCCCTTATAAAAAAATGTTAAGATTTATGTCTTTCTAAAAAGTTCAAAACGATCCGGAGATATTCTTCCGGTTGATATTCATAGGTATTATGTCCGCAATTTGGAATTACGGCAAGCTCTCCCTTTGGAAGGTGACGGTAAAAAGAAACAGCCTGCTCAACATCAAAAAGAAAGCTCCTGTCCGGGTACAGCACAAGGCTTGGGCATGTTACTGACGGCAACAAATCTCTCAAGTCAAAAATATCTTTTCCATAGGCTCCGCCATATGTGCGAAACAGATTGTAAGATGATTCAGCGTCCTTTCCATGCCAGTCTATCATTTTTTCTCTAAGCCCGGGGTCAAGATCCTGAAGCGGTTTTGGAAATTTCAAGCTGTTGAATTCCGCCATGGTCATTTTACTATAGCACTGGGTACTCGAGATGGAAACGGTTTTAACCTGTTGAGAATATTTAACTGCGTAGTCAACTCCAAGGACGCCCCCCTCGCAATGGCCAATAATATGAAAAGAGTCAAAACGGAGTATTTCTCTTAATGTTGCCAGTTCTTTTATACTCTCGGGACGAAATTTGTCACTTATATAGAATTTTTTAAAATCAGATCCTTTTGCGGACTGCCCATATCCTCTCCTGTCGTACATGATGACCCTGTATCCTCTTTCAACAAGGCCCGGAAATATCTCCTTCCACATCTTGGTGCTTCCGAAACCGTGGTGGAGGAGCACTATCGTGTCACCTTTGCCACCGTCACCGTGAATTTCGTAATATGTCGGTATCTCATTAATCTCTGTAAAAGGCATATATGTCCTCCAGATTCATATAATTTTTATTTCGATTTTAAACCCACGTCCTCCCCCGCTTAGCGGGATCTTCGATGGGCGTGGTTGCTTATTTTGGTCATGTGTGAGGGATTGCCACCATTTAATGTGTGCGGATAACGCGAAAGCCGAGGTTTGAGTAATGGAGTCCTGGGGGGAAGCCACGGCGCGCGGCGCACCTGCAGCGGCTGGCATCAAGGCTCCAGCTTCCTCCCCTGCCTGTTCTGTTCAGTCTGCTATTACCGGATGCAGAATTTGACAGGTAATCTGTCCTGTAGGCATCCTCCAGATACACATCCTGGCACCATTCCAGGACATTACCGCTCATGTCATAAATACCAAGACCGTTCGGGGCCTTTTCTCCTACCTGATGGGTGGAAAAACCGCTGTTGTCTTTATACCATGCCAGGTCATCAGGATAATCCCCGCCCGCGTATTTCTCAAAATTTCCTCCGCTTGTGGCCGCAAATTCCCACTGGGCCTCCATAGGAAGCCCGAATGTAAACCTGTTCTTGCAAGACGCTGAAAGCCTGCGAATAAATTCAATGGCATCGCGCCATGAAACTTGTTCGACAGGGAAATCGGGGCCTTTCCTGAAATGAGAGGGGTTATTGTTCATCACTCTTTTCCACTGGCGCTGGGTAACCGTATATTTACCTATCCAGAAACCCTCCACATGAACCTCATGGGCCGGTTTTTCATTCTCGTACCTCATGTTATCAGCCTCTAAACACCCAATTATGAACCCCCCTCCTGGAACCCAGACAAAGACAATACCGCTCCCATTTTCCTGCCAGGTTTCACCTGGTTCCGGTCCTGCAGGCTGAATGACCATACGGGATTGCTGGGAAGAAGGATGATCGGATTTTGCACTGGCCTTCTGTTCCTGGCCGAACGATGTCCCGTTGAGGCTTGCATCCGATTGTTGAACAGTTCTGTGGATTTCGCCAAAGTCCTTCGGCCTGTTTTCAGGGGCAAATTCCATACAGTGCATGATGAGGTGTTTTATGTCTTCCGGCATATCAGCACGGTTGAAACGGATGCCGTTCTCCTTAATAGACATGATACGTTCCGTAAAATCGTTATCTTCATAAGGCAGATGACCCTCCCATATGAAATAGGAAACAAGCCCGTATGAATAGATTGCGGCAGGTATTCCGAGGCGGGCGCCATTGAAAATAAACTCGGGTGCGGACCAGTTGAGCGTAAATTGAGCGTTTGCCGTGGTGGAGACACTGCTGAGCCGTTTAAGACCGCCAAGATCGCCAATGACCAGATGTCCCGTGTTATTCAGCAACAGATTCGACGGCTTAAGGTCAGTGACCAGGAAGGATTCCTCGCTGTTTAAGGACAGCCGCTTGAGCACGCAAGCCAGGTCCTGCATCAATCCATTGGCCTGGTGAAGTGAAATCGGGTGGTTGTCAATCACATGGTCCAGCAGGTTTTCCGGGCATAATTCCATAAGTATTACAAGGTGGGCACGGGCCTGCCGGTCGGATACGTGTCTGTCAACAAGATGAAAATCATAGACTTCTATGACGCCGTCTCCTTTGATTTTCTCATAATATTCTCGAACAGCATGGAAATCCTGAGAAACCTTCAAATCAAGTTCTGTTGATGTCTTATGTGATAAAGACCGCTCGACAATAATCGGCACAATTTTTACAGCACGCTCCTTGAGCTGATCTTTGATACGATAGACGCCCCCGTAGACACCTTGGCCGAGGCTTTCGACAACTTCATATGTGGGAAGGCATTTTTTTATTATTTTATCCATTATCTAAACGTGTAAACGTTCATCGTCACCAGCGGGATCAGATTTATCCGCGATTCTCAAATGGCAATAAAGTCCAGTATCGCGGTTAAAATCGCTCCTGCAGCAGATTAGCGAATGAACTACTTCGCAGCCCCGCTCAGGCGGGATCTCCGTTACGCTCCGACAAGCTACGAGGTATCAAGACCAGAAAATGTAACGCAGCAAGCTGCGGGGAATTAAACCCCTGCCTGCCTCTGGCTGGCTTGTCCGCCTTTGGCGGATTAAACCGGTAAACGGTTACCAAATCGGTTTGAAGCTAATGCATTGTTAGCAGGTAAATAACAACGCAACTATTCAGGAGTCAGAATTCACGAGCCAGAATCAAGAAATCCGGGTTGTGATTAGGTAAAATATAACAATATAAAAAAAAAGATATGCTTTTTCCAAACAAAAGTCTAAAAAAGGGCCAAAAAAGAAATAATTTTGTAGCCATACGAAAGGCAGACATGGTATTTAGTGCGATATTCATGTGTTTTGCAAATGAAGGATGAAAAAATGTAGTTGTAGTTTATTTAAAATCAAATTATTTAAGAGGAGGAGAAATTATGGGAAAGAAGTACCTGAAGGTTTTGTTTTTTTTGGTGATCGGTGTTTTTATGGCCAGTTGTGCTGCCCAGCAGGCTGCCCAGAAACCACTACCTGCGTTTAGCTCTTATGATCTGAACCCTGAAATACAAAGCGGCAAATATGTCCAGAAGGTGAATACGTTTCTGGTTATCATGGATGCCTCAGCCTCAATGGAAGAGGTCCATGGAAAGGCCAAGTTGAATGCTGCCAGGGAAATACTATTGCGCATGAATCAGACCATCCCTGCCCTGGAACTCACTTCCGGGCTCAGGAAATTCGGTCAAAATCTTACTCCTTTCAGCAAGAAGACAGAGCTTATTTATGGGCTTGAAAAATATACAAAAAAAGGGTTTTCAAGTGCTGTGAAATCCGTTGATTGGGCCGGCGGAAGCAGCCCCTTAGATGGCGCCATTAATGCAGCCAGTGATGATTTGAATCTGATTGAGGGGGATATGGCGGTCATCGTGGTCAGTGATGGGTTGGAGATGAGCAATACGCCTGTTGGGGCGGCAGCCAATATGAAAAATCGATTCGGCGACAACCTTTGTATATACACCATATTAGTGGGAAATAGTCCCTCGGGCAAAAAACTGCTTGAGGAGGTTGCCAAGGCCGGGGGTTGTGGATTTTCCGTGACAGCGGATAAAATTGCTTCCGGAAAAGACATGGCAGGCTTTGTGAAGAAAGTATTTCTGGCTGAAGCCGGTGAAATATTAAGTCTTAAATTTCCTGCAGTGCTGTTTAATACGGACAAGTCGATTATTAAGTCCCAATATTATTCCGTTTTGAATGAAGCCGCCGCTCAAATAAAGAAAATGGCGGGTGTAAAGGTGCAAATCCAGGGGCATACGGATAACCGCGCGCCAAAGGCGTACAATCAGGAACTTTCCGAGAACCGCGCCAAGGCAGTCCTGGAATATCTGGTGAAAAAGGGTGTCAGCCGCGGCAGCCTTAGCTACATAGGATACAATTTCTCAAGGCCGGTAGCTCCCAACACCACACGTTCAGGCATGGCCAAGAACCGAAGAGTTGAACTGGGTCCGATCAGGTAGTTGTTTTTTATCCACAGATCCCCTCCTTCGGCTCTAATTTTTCCCGAATTTCTCCTCCCTCGATGGGAGGAGGCGGGGGAGGGGATTGGCTTACCAAGAGTACCAAAATCTCCTGAAAATATGGGAGGAACGCGATGAAAAATCGCAGGATCATAATCATTGCGCTCCTGATTGCCTTTTTCTCTATTCAGACTCCTATAGCTATAGCGGGTTTCGCAGATTTTTTTAAAAGTGCTAAGAAGTTTTTGGGAGGAGAAGAGCTTTCAGAGGGTAAGATCATCCAGGGGCTTAAAGAGGCTTTGGAGATAGGCACGAGTAACGCAGTTAAGACGGTATCCAAGGTACATGGCTATTACAAAAACCCCAAGATCAAGATTCCATTGCCGGGTGTGGTTAAAAAAGTTGAAAAAATTTTAAGGGGGGTAGGATACGGGGAAAAGGTAGACGCGTTTGAACTAAGCATGAATCAAGCCGCCGAAAAGGCGGCCCCCAAGGCCAAGGCCCTGTTCTGGGATACTATCAAAAAGATGTCTTTCGCTGATGCACGTAAGATCCTGAACGGGAGAGACAATGAAGCAACCCTTTATCTGAAAGAGAAGACGCAGGATCGACTGACAGGGGCCTTCAAGCCTATCGTACACGATACTATGTCCAAGGTAGGAGTTACACGCTCATATCAGGCATTAGACGCTAAGGTGCGAACTATCCCCTTTGCAGGCAATCTCAGCTTTGATCTGGACCAGTACGTAACCAAGGGTGCCCTGGATGGACTTTTCTTTATGTTGGCCGAGGAAGAGCGCAAGATCAGACAGGATCCTGCGGCGAGGGTGACCGATCTGCTAAAGCAAGTATTTGGAAGCAAGCAATAGTAATATACTAATTGAGCGGAAGCTCAATTAGTAAGCCCTTTGGCGATCAGCGATCAGCCTTCAGCTTATGAATTTTAAGATACACCATATGTCATGGCTTATGCGCTATACGGAGGTAAATTATGAAAAAGGCGATTAAGTGGATATCAATTGCGGTAGGAGTCGTGGTCATACTGGTTATCGCAACCCTCCTTATTGTCCCGATGTTTGTGGATATTCAGAAATACAAGCCCGAGATTGAAAAAAAGGTTTCAGAGGCTGTGGGCAGGCCATTCACCATAGGCGGGGAACTCCGGCTGTCGCTTTTTCCCTGGGCCGGGATAGCCTTTTCTGACCTTCACATGGGGAATCCCCCCGGTTTTAAAGAAAAGGATTTTGTTTCGGTGAAGTCGTTTGATGTCAAGGTGAAGCTTATCCCCCTCATCACCAAGGACATTCAGATCAAGCGATTTATATTAAAAGGCCCCAGGATAGCCTTGATAAAAAGCAAGACCGGTCGGGGAAACTGGGAGGGGCTTGGAAAACCGGCGAAAGAAGCCCCTGCCAAGGATCGTAATAAGAAGGCTGATAAACCAGAGTCTGGGGGAGGTGGTGGGCTCCCGATCAAGTCCCTGGCCGTTGGGAAATTCGCTATTACAGAAGGGGCTGTGCTCTTAATTGATCACGCAAAGGGGGAGCGCGTTGAAATCTCGGATATAACATTTCGCCTTAAGGATGTCTCGTTTGACCGTCCCGTAAAGATGGAGTTTTCTGCCTTAGTGGACGGGCGACCGCTGTCTATGAAGGGAAACATAGGTCCTGTGGGGAAAGACCCTGGCAAGGGAACCATCCCCCTTGAGCTTTCAGTAAACGCACTGAAGCAATTAAACATTATTCTAAAGGGGAAAATCGTGGATCCAGCCACTAAACTGAAGTTTGACCTGGCCTTGCAGGTCGCCCCTTTTTCACCGCGAAAGCTTGTTGCGGCCTTGGGCCGGAAATTCCCTGTAAACACGGCCGATGCCAAGGCATTGACCCGTGTCGCGCTCAAGACCGGCGTGAAGGGTGACCTGAACAGTGTATCGATATCTGGTGGCATCCTGGATTTAGACGAATCAAAGCTTAAGTTTACAGCCAAGGCTAAGGAGTTTTCAAAACCCAATATTATGTTTGATTTAAACCTTGATAAGATAGATCTGGATCGCTATCTGCCTCCTCCGGGCGAGAAAAAGCCCGCCGAAGAGACGGCAAAGGCCAAGACCCCGGCGGTGAAGAAAAAAACAGACTACACCCCGCTTCGAAAACTCGTCCTGGACGGCACAATTAGGGTAGGGAAACTCAAGGCCAACAATGCCAGGATTCAGGATGTCTATCTGAAAGTGGTTGGGAAAAACGGCCTCTTTAATATAGAACCCTTGACCCTCAAACTCTACCAGGGAGACATGTCAGCTAAGTCTACTCTTGATGTTCGGCAGGATACTCCAAAAAGCAACCTGGAACTACAGGCCAAGGGGATACAGGTAGGCCCGCTTATTAAAGATGTTATGAAAAAGGATTTTCTGGAAGGGGCTGTTAAGGCCAGGGTAGCCATTAGTATGCGTGGAGATGATCCGGACAGGATCAAGAAGACCTTGAATGGTAAAGGAGACCTGCTTTTCACGGATGGGGCCATCGTGGGAATTGATATTGCAGGAATGGTCAGGAACGTGAAAGCCAAGTTTGGTCTGGCCAAGGCGGGAGGAACAAAGCCCAGGACGGATTTTTCCGAGCTTCACGCGCCGTTTACTATCACAAATGGCGTGGTGAATACACCCAATACAACCATGAGTTCACCTCTTTTACGGCTGGTGGCCAAAGGTGATGCGCACTTAGTCAAGGAAACGCTCGATTTCCGCGTGGAGCCGAAAGTAGTATTTACCACAAAGGGACAGGGAGACGCAAAGGAACGTTCAGGGATAATGGTCCCCGTTCTGGTAACGGGCACTTTTTCATCTCCCAAGTTCCGGCCCGATCTTAAGGGCATGGTAAAGGGTCTTACCGATAAGCTCCCCGGGACGTCCGACCTGAAAAAACTCCTGCCCGGACAGAGTGGGGGCGCGCAGGAAACGGAATCAAAACCGGTTGGGAAGAAGTTGGAAGACACGGTCAAAGGTTTGCTGAAACTTCCCTTTGGGAGATAAGCTTACTTAAGGGATTACCCATTATAAGGCCCTGTTGAAATAAACCCTACTGTTGCGAGAATGTTTATTCCGGCAGGGCCTGCCTTAAACCCAGCACGGTATGTCCTTTTCATTATTGATTTAGTCAACGAATTCAACAATGATGAATCTGTAAAAAGTCTCAACGTATGCATAACCGGCAAGCAACGCCCGAAGCGCAACGGAGGGCTTTGATTGTTCGTTTTCATGCAAGGGTTATGTGGTTTTTTAGTGAACCTTCATAAGTACTATTAGTTATCCCCTTTTCTTCAACCTGTTGGAATTACACACGTACCATTCCCTTATCCTAAATAAATTCAGCAATATCTTCCAGTGATTTTTTCTGTATTGAAGGCACAAGCGCATCTTTTGAAGGATATCCGACCACAAGAATCATAAACGGTTTTTCGTTTGACGGCCTTGATAGTATCTTATTCAGGAATCTCATGCTACTGGGCGTGTAGGTTAGCGAAACCAGGCCCGCATGGTGCAAGCCCGTAATGAGCATCCCGGTGGCAATACCTACGGATTCTGATACATAGTAGTGCTTCTTTTTTTCTCCGTTAGCAGAATAGCGGTAAAGTTGAGAGAAAATTGCTATCAGCCAGGGAGCAGTTTCCAGAAATGGCTTGCTTGGAACTGTTCCTAAATGCTCAAGGTCATTTACCCATTTCTTAGTAGCTTCTTTGCTGTAAAAGTCCCTCTCGATTTTTTCAGCGGCTTCACGAATTTGCCGTTTAACAGCGTGGTCAGACACAACAATAAAACTCCATGGCTGTTGGTTGGCGCCGCTTGGGGCTGTGGAAGCGGCGCGCAGACAATTTTCGATAATGCTGCGATCAACTGGCTGATTTGAAAAGTTTCGCACAGTACGGCGCTGCATCATCTCCGCATAAAATTCTGATGCCCGTCTTTTCATTTCAGCTTCCGGAAGTTTACAATAATCAGTTAGTGGCATGAATATTTTTTCTGCCATGAAAAGCCTCTTATGTTTTTAAAGTTTAATCAATATCGGTCCAATAATAGGTGTTTTTAAGCTGTTTAAATAAGGGTGTCTTTACGATGTTTCATTAATAGGTCTAAATAGTTAGCGTAGCCCGACCGCATCTCCCATCACCATCTCACGTACCTTGTAACCAGCCGGAAAGTTTTTGTTTGATGTTCGATAACCGTTGAGGATCAATTTCCCCCAATTTACCTAAAAAGATGTCGCTCTCAACAACAGCGAGTCTGCCGATTCTTATCACGCTTGCCAATTTGAGGCCGGACTTATTGAAATCAGAATCATTTGGGGTGATCACTTCGTCAAAATCAGGAACATGATGGTGAATTTGCGAAGATATCATACAAATCAGCCAATCGTCATATTGCCCAGGCAATTGACGCAGCACCAAGGCGGGACGGAGTTTTCCTTCTATTTGGTCCGTTTGGGGAAACCTGAACAGGACAACTTGACCTTCGGAAACCATCAGAATGCTTCCTTTAGATCTTCTATCGAATAAGGTGTTTCTTCATCTTCTATTCCATGCATGGCAGAAGACAAGGAAAAGGTTGACCAGTTTTTCCTCTCTTTTTTTGAGGCCTTAGCCTTGAGATACTCGATAAAGTTCAGCGCCTCAGCCTGTTCAGGAGGGGGCAATTCCTGAAAATCCTTAATAATGGTTTCTTCTAAGCTCATTGTAATTCCTCAATTATTTATCTATACCACTACATTCGAAATATTGCCAAAACATAACATTGTCAATAGATGGAAAAGATTGCTTGATACTACCCCTATAGCACAGCAAATAATTCCATATATTTTAATATTTAATGGACAAATCCGGAAAATTTGCCCTTGATTTTTCAACTTTATGTAATTAAACCACTATAGCATGGAAATAAGCAAGCCAAAATTCAGACCAGATCCCTAATTAAGGCTTCTGGATCAGGTCAGGCAGGTCCTGAGTTACCAACACTACGCTTAGCTCACCGAGCAGATGTATTGTGACTGGATTGTGCGATACGTGAAGTTCAATGGGGCCAAAAAGTACCCGCGTGATGGAAAAAGACATTACTGCCGTTACCAGCCCGCTTGACGCTTTGCAAGATGGGGGGCGCGGCGTTAGTGTAGTAAGTATTTGATATTTATGTTGAGATTTGGGAATTGCTCTAATGAAAGAATAGAACTGAAAGGAACAGAAGGGAGACTCAATGAGTTTAACAGGTCATAAGGTCTTGATAACCGGGGCAGGGCAGGGGATTGGACGGGCCTGCGCGGAGGTCTTTGCCTCGCTGGGCGCGGACCTGGTTCTGCTGGATAAGAATGCTGAGACACTTGATCAAGTGGTTGAAAAGGTAACCAAAATGGGGGGTGAGGTTACGGCCATCACCATGGATTTGACTGATACGGACAAACTTCTATCAGAGGTGGGAAAGGTTAATGACGAGGGTCTGATTGACATCCTTATTAACAATGCCGGATTCGACCGGCCTGGCACAACTGAAAAGATAAGCATGGAAGGATTTGAGGCAGTTTTGGGAATCCATTTGACTGTGCCTTTATTTCTTATACAGTTGCTTCTTCCGTCAATGAGGTCTGCCGGGTGGGGCAGGATTATTAATGTCAGTTCCATTTACGGGATCGTCGGGGGAAAAGGAGAAGTAGCCTATTCAACGGCCAAGGCCGGGATTATCGGGTTAACCAAATCGGTGGCAAGGGAATGCGGTGAGGACGGAATAACCGTAAACGCGGTTTTGCCTGGATTGACCCGAACTCCCACAATAGAAAATTTTATGGCACAACGGTTTAAAGATGAGATCATAGCGGACACTCCGTTAGGCCGAATAGCTGAACCGGAAGAGGTGGCAAATGTCATCGCGTTTTTAGCCTCAGACGATGCATCATATATAACGGGCGCTGCCTTGCCTGTATCAGGTGGGTGGGGGATGTGAGGGAGGAGTAAGGAGTGACGAGTGACGAGTGACGAGTGACGAGTAAGGAATGAGAAGTGAGGATTTAATTTAGATGAAGTATTATCATCCGTGGAGATTGTATGAATTACAAAGAGTGGGTGAGAGGGGAACTGGAAGGGTTGAGCAGATCCGTGGGTTTCAGATATATTCCACGGGAGGAATTAGATAACCGGCTGACCCGGCTCAGGACCGCTATGGAGGGAAAAGGGATAGATGCCTTCTTAGTGGTCCAGAAGATGGACTGTTACTATCTTTCCGGGACTACCCAGGATAGTATGCTCTACGTGTCCTTGGATGGTAAGCCTCTATTGATGGTCAGGAGGGAAGTGGAGCGTGCCAGGGTGGAATCGAGGCTGGATGATATAGTGAAGATAAGGTCCATCCGTGATCTGCCCTCCCTGATACGGGACCATTCGGGCATGCTGCCCCGTAACCTGGGCCTGGAGTTAGATGTCCTGCCGGTAAGGGATTATTTCAAATACCAGGACCTCTTTAAGGATGCCACCCTGATTGACGCTTCCCCGATCATACGGGATATTCGCAAGATCAAATCCCCTTTTGAGATCGATCTCATAAGAGTGGCTGGAGACATCGGCAGGAAGGCATATGAGGAAGGAAGAAAGATCCTCAAACAAGGCATGACCGAGATCGAGTTCGCCGGTCACATGGAAACCGCGGCAAAAGTGTTCGGTCACGAGGGGCTTATCAGGGTCAGGTCCCTCAACTACGAGGCATACACGTGGCATGTGTTGAGCGGATATACTGGCGGCATTGTGAGCCAGTCGGATTCTCCCATGGGTGGCCTGGGGCTTTCACCTGCCTTTCCGGTTGGTGCGAGTCTCAAGGTAATGAAGGCCCATGAGCCGATCCTGGTAGACTTTGGAACGTGCTATCATGGCTACCTGGCAGACGAGACGCGTATGTTTTCAATAGGCAAGATGCCCGCGAAATTTACTGACGCCTATAATGCCTGCAAGGAAATACATGACACCGTGCTTGAGGAAACCCGGCCCGGAGCAGATTGCGAAGCCTTATTCCATATGACCCTCCGGCTGGCAAAGAAGTTGGGCTATGGGGACAGTTACCTTGGGCCGCCGGGACTTCAAACCCGCTTTATTGGTCACGGCATAGGTCTGGAATTAAACGAATTTCCTTTTCTGGCCCAGGGCCAGTCATATTCCTTAGAGGAGGGTATGACCTTTGCCGTGGAACCAAAAATTGTGTTTCCGGGAGAGGGCTCGGCAGGGATTGAGAATACTGTGGTTGTTACCAGGGATGGCTGCGAGATACTTACTCTCTTAGAGCAAGAGATTTTTGAGGTTTGAAAAATAACATAGGCACAAGGTATAAGGTAAAAGATAAAAGATGTTAGGTTGCCTTACGCCTTACGCCTTAAGCCTTTATTTTATTAGGGAGTTTAAATGCCCAAAGAAGAAGGTGTTGTCAAAGAGATCTCAAGAAAAAAGGCGGTAGTTCGGATTGAGAGAAGTTCTGCCTGTTCCCACTGTAATGCCCGGGGTGATTGCCAGATTGTTTCTTCCAGTAAAGAAGTATTAGTTGAAGTGGCCAATGACCTTCAGGCTAAGGTGGGTGATCGAGTTGAACTCAGTATGCCGGCAGGCTCCCTGTTGAAGCTGTGCCTGTTAGTCTATTTTTTTCCGGTAATAGCGCTTATAGCCGGTGCATCTATGGGGGGAGAATTGGCAGGGACTTTTCATGTGCAATCCACCTTGGCATCCATCGTTGGCGGTGGTTTGGCCATGGGGATCACTTTTTATGTGCTGAAGTGGTTTGACAGGGGCGAAAAGATCAGCGATAAATACCGGCCAAAAATGAAGCGCATCCTTTTCAGTGGAGCGTCTGTCCCTCAACCCGGCGATAACAAATAAGCCCGCACTTAAGGCAACGATTTGCTTCTGTAACGGCCTGTTCCTCAGAATAGCCCAATGCAATTTCCATTGAAGGATCGGCAACCTGCTCTTCCTGGGAGAGTTCGGGCATCTTCTGCCTGGGAAGTTCCTCGACCGGTTCGAGTTTGCTTAAGCTCAGGACCTTGGTATGGGTGCGGATCATATTGGCAGGCGCCTCCACGGGTTCTCCGGTCAAAAAGCGGTGAACCGAACTGGCAGCCCGCCTGCCTGCCCCTATTGCTTCTACGACCGCCTTGTAGTCGCTCGTCACCTCACCGGGCCGGAAGATTCCGATGTCTTCCTCTGCAAAGGGTCCGGGATAGGGGAAAAGGGTCTCCCATGGGATGGGATCCGGGAGTTCGAGTTCCTCCTGTTCATTCGCGTCACTCTCTTCTTTGTGGACGACATAAATGAGTTCGGGAAAGCGGCCTGAACCTGTAAGCAGCGCGTCCACAGGAAGAAGTTCTTTTTTTAGGATGCCTTCCTTTTCGTCCGAATTCTGGATGCGCGCGATTTCCACGTGTGTGAGGTCGGCGCCCTGGCCTATCATTCGTGTCACGGCGCTCTGAAAATAGAATACAATACCTTCCTCCTCAGCGGTTTTTATTTCCTCTTCAGAGAAGTGTGATTTCTCACGGGAGGTCCTAATGACTACGCAGACGCTTTTTGATTCCTCCTTTAGAGAGATCCCGGCTGCCTTCAGGGCGGTTTTTCCTCCCCCAAGGATCATGACATCCTTTCCGACAGGGGATTCTTTACCTGCCCGGCGGGCCAGTAAAAAATCAATCAGGAGCTCAACACCGGGCAGGGCCCGAGAAGGTTCATCCTGACCGCGTTCAGAGAGCTGGCTGTCCCAACCACCTGTTGCCACAAAAACAGCGGAGAAGCCATCTTTAAGAAAAGAATCAACAGTAATGTTTTGACCTAATTTTTGATTTGTTATTGCCTGAACTCCGGCGTCCAGGATGCCGTTGATTTCCCAGTCCAGAACATCGCGTGGAAGGCGGTTTTCAGGTAGCCCGATACGAAGTATGCCCCCTAATTGAGATGTAGCCTCATAGACCGTTGGATCGTGGCCCAGGCGGTTTAAAAGGTAGGCAGCGGTCAACCCTTCGGCGCCACCACCAACAACGGCAATACGCTTCTCAGTTTCAGGTGCCCTTTGAACATGAACTCGCTCTTTTGAGGCCTTTTCATAGTCGGACGCAAAGCGTTTGAGATGATTGATCGCCACTGGTTCGTCTACCAGGTTGCGGCGGCATTCATATTCACAGGGGTGTACGCATATCCTCCCGCACACGGCAGGAAACGGGTTTGTTTCCTTTATGATGCGAACCGCCTCAAGGTAGTTACCCTCTGCAATCTGGTGAATATATGCGGGAATATCAATCCCTGCAGGACAGGCCCGCTGGCAGGGGGCCGTGCATTCATCCGTTGTATGTTCGGCCTGAATGCGCCTGGTATGGGATGTCAGGGTGATGATGTGTTTGGGGCATATGCGCTCGCAGGTGCCGCATCCGGTACAAAGGTCAGGATCAACCACAGGCAGATTATCCGGGCCCATGGAAAGCGCGTCAAACGGGCAGGCCTGTACACATGTGCCCAAACCCAGACATCCAATGGGACAAACCTTGGAGCCGCCACTTAAAAGGACCGCGGCCCTGCAGTCATTTATCCCGTTATAGATATATCTGGCATCCGCGATCTGCAGACCGTATGTGCATCCGGGTATTGCTATATCAGGCTCCCGGGCCTCTAATTTAACGCCCATTATACCTGCGATCTCTTCGGCTATTTCCGGGCCGCCTGCTACACAGGAAGAAGGTAAGGCATCCCCTGCAACGATAGCCGCTGCATTTGAGCTGCATCCGGGGTATCCACAACCGCCGCAATTGGCTCCGGGCAGCGCCTCGTCCACGGCTTCAATCTTGGGGTCTACATAGACATAGAATATCTTGGATGCCAGGGCCAGACCTACACCCACAAAAATACCCAGTGTCCCCATTATTAAAATTCCACCTAACATGTAGCGCCTCCTATTTATTGCATCTTTGAAAACCATGTCGTGCCCCGCTATGCGAGGGTCAGAATCTATCGGCTTTGCCTGGATAAACCCCAAAGAGTGCCTAATCCCGCCAAGGCGGGACACAAGTGCCTAAAGTGATCTAAAGTGCCTAAAATGCCTAAAGTTAATGAATTCTGCTACTTTAAATAAATTACTCTATGACACCAATTAGCCGGCAAAAGGGGGCAAACTCCTGAGTCTTTGTTTTATAAATAGCACGCCGAAGGCGTACCACAACTTTAGGCACTTTAAACTTTAGTCCCGCCTAGGCGGGATTAGGCACTTTTTTCTTCATAGCGCTTTAGTCTCTTTCAGGGGTGAATCAAAGCCACGTCCTCCGGGCGTGGATTCTTTACACCATCCCCTTAAAGGCAAAGAACGCGAGAGACATCATTCCAGCCCCTACAAGACCGATCGAGGTGTCCTGAAGCGGTTTTGGAACCCTTGCGAGAAGGATTCGCTCACGAACTCCGGCAAACAGGATAAGGGCCAACCCAAAACCGACCGCGTAACTGAAAGATGTGATCAATGCCTGAATAAACGTATACTCTTCCTTGATGTTTATAAGACATACACCCATGACCGCGCAGTTTGTCGTGATCAGGGGCAGGAATATCCCTAACCCCGCATAGAGGGCAGGGATGCTTTTTCTAAGGAACAATTCAACAAACTGTACGAGAGACGCGATCACTAATATAAAGGCTAAGGTTCTCAAGTATTCAAATCCGAATTGCTTAAGCAAATAGTGATCTACTATCCAGGTGATTGCCCCGGCTAAGACCAGAACAAAGACAACCGCCATGGCCATGCCGGTGGCAGTCTCCATCCTTTTGGATACGCCTAAGAAAGGGCAGTTTCCAAGATACTGCATCAACAGGATGTTATTGACGAAGATGCAACTTACTACAAGTAAGATATAGTCGCTCATCTGTTTACTCCTAAGTTCTTATATGAAAGCCATCATCGCTATTTTTTACCTAACATATTCATAATACATAACATAAGCCCAAGGCAGACAAAGGCACCAGGAGCCTCCACCATAAAGGTGAAAGGCTCAAAGCCGGGGCCGAAAACCGGAATAGAAACGCTTGAAATCGGGATAGTAAAGGTCCCGCTTCCAAGGATCTCTCTGAAAATAGCAAGGGCGGTTAAGGAAAGCGTGAATCCGATTCCGATACCAAGACCGTCCGCAAAAGAGGCGACAACTCCATTTTTGGCGGCAAACGCCTCTGCACGACCAAGCACAATGCAGTTTACAACAATAAGGGGGATAAAGATCCCAAGCTTTAAGAACAGGGGGTAGGCAAACGCCTGCATTACCAGTTCAACTACGGTTACGAAGGTTGCTATTACAACGATGAAACAGGCGATCCTTACCTGCTTTGGTATGGTACTCCTCAACAGTGATATGAGGACATTGGAGCATACCAGGACAAAGGTTGTGGCAATGCCCATGCCGACACCGTTTTCAACGGTCTTTGTCACAGCCAGTACCGGGCACAGCCCAAGGACAAGGCGGAACGGGGGAATTTCAGCCCACAGTCCCTTAGTAAATTCCTGAACAACGGTCTTTGCCATATGCCATTATCTCCTGATTTTTTAGGCTTTTACCTTCTCCATGATTTTGGTTTTCAGTCGAGCGTAGATACCTGCCGAGACAACAACTGCCCCGCATACACCGCGTGACGTTATGGTCGCGCCGCTGATTGAATCAATCTTTCCATCGTCCGCCGTTACCTTAAACGGTTCATTGATGGACAATCCCGTGAACTGGGAACTGAGGTCCGGTTCGCTCTTTGCCCTTGAGCCCAGACCGGGTGTCTCACTGTGCGTTGTAACGCCGATTCCCACAATTGTATCGTTTTCCAGGTTGACGGCAACAATAACGCCGATCTTTCCTCCAAATCCTTTGCCAAACGACTCAAAGGCAACTACGTTTCTCTTGCCGTCAAACACGCCCACAAAAAAGCTTCTTTCCTTATCACCATCAATAATTTTGAAACGGTCTATGAGAGGATCATTTGAACACCCCTCCATGATTTGCTTGATAGTAGGCCCTTTGACGAATTTGAGTTGCTGGTATTCAATTCGTTCCTGTGTTCCGCTTCGAACAACTGCCAGCAGTCCTCCTGACACACAACTAAAAAGAAGAACAACCACGAAGAGTCTTATCATTTCACGCATGCTCAATTCCCCTTCCAAAGGCTTTTGGCCTGATCTTGTCTAAGAGTGGATTGGCCACATTCATCATCAAGATAGCAAATACAGCGCCATCCACGAAAGCCCCTATATTACGGATAAGAACTGTCAGGAACCCGGCGGCTGCCCCGTATATCAACATCGGAATAAAGTTGACCGGGGAGGACGAGTCCTCGGTGAGCAGGAAGAATGCCCCGAATAAAGTGTATCCGGTGAAGATGTGAAACATGGGGCCCGCATATTTATCAGGATCGGCAATATTGAACAAATAGGCGGTCATAAAAACACCAACAAGAAAGGACAGGCTTATTTCCCAACGTATATGACCGCGTAGGATTAAATAAAGCCCCCCAATAATGAGACCAAGCCCGAAAGTCGTTCCCACACCGCCTGTCTGCTGGCCAAAAATCAGTCCGGAGATACTGTAATTCGAAAGGGCCGATGTCCCTAAGTGCTTAACTGCGGCAAGAGGGTATACCATATAAAACCCGAGGTCGTAGTTTACAAGGGCGGCATTAAAATTTAGATAGTTTTTCCAGGAGAGCATTACTATGGCAATACCCACAAGTGAGGGATTAAAGGGATTGCAACCCATGCCGCCGTATATCTGTTTCCCCACTACAATGGCGATAAAGGTCCCAACCAATACCATCCACCAGGGCGTAGTGGCGGGCAAGAGCATGCCAAAAAGAAGGCCGATAACAGCGGCATTACCGTCGCCGATACTGACAGGGCGTCTCATGACGAGATTCATGATAAGTTCCCAGATCATTGCGCAGGACACGGAAAAGGCAAGGACCCCGAGGGCGGGCATGCCGTATTGATAGATACCCATTCCCACAGCAGGGAGCGCTGCTAACATTATGGAATAGTTTTTTCCCGATATGCTGCTCCCGTTATGCCAGTAAGGGGCATGGGAGCTTACAAGTAACTTCTGATTAGGCATTGGGTTCCTCCGCACTCTTTACCCGGCCAAATTCGTACTTGCCAAGCATGATATAATGGAATACCGGGATTCGCGCGATACATACATAGCTGCAAAGCCCGCACTCTATACATGAAAGCAGGTCATATTGTTCAGCGGCCTCTTCATAAAGGCCGTTTTCCAGTAATCGCACCAACATATTGACCGGGACCCCGGCAGGACAGGCCCTTACGCATTCTCCGCAGTTAATACACTGGTTGTCAGAGCCTAATGTAATCCGGGCACTGTCCTGGATCATGACGGCGTCCGTATTGGGTGAGACCGGCATGTCTTCTGAATAAACTGCGGTGCCGGTCATAGGACCTCCAAAAATGATCTGGTCTCCGT
The DNA here is from genome assembly GCA_030613055.1 of Desulfobacteraceae bacterium. Taxonomy (GTDB): domain Bacteria; phylum Desulfobacterota; class DSM-4660; order Desulfatiglandales; family Desulfatiglandaceae; genus JAUWMR01. Next base: position 69,252 of record JAUWMR010000004.1, on the reverse strand, counting down.
GTGCCGTGTCAATGTCCAGGGCCTTGAAAACATCTTTAACAGGGGTTCCAATCCTGGCCCTGACAGTCTCAGGAACATAATCCTTATTAATGACCGTCAGTATTTTATCGACAGGGATCTTCCCTTCTGAAAAGGCCATTGTCAGGGACACAACCGCTTCAGCATTGATAAAACCGACCCCCATGTCTTCACAGCTATTGCCGGGGAGCACCTCCGTACCTGAAATGTTTTTCATAATTATTTGAGGAAGGGTATTGGGATACACGGGATTAACCGCATATACCGGCACGCCGGTCTTTTCAGCTAAGGCGGCTGAATCAGGAGGTACAATAATGAATATCCTGCTCGCGCGGGTTATCTTTTTTAGATACTCGATACCTTCTGTTAAACGCCCTGTTTCGGTTTTAACAACAAACTGGTTGGTAGTGACTAAAAGATCACTATCAAGCCCGTTTATGATAATGGTATTTATCGCGGATTGAACACTTGAAAGGGTTGTGAAATCCGGATTGCCGGGAAGATAGTTAAAGAATGCAAGGGCGTTTTCAGGATTAGGCGTTTTACCAGTCTCATTGAATTCATCGTCCCATTGATCCTCTCCGGCCGCGTCAATAGAAACCGCGGGATAAATCCGGCCCAGATAGCCGGTATATTCGGAAATTTCTGCTATGGTACCTGTCACTGTTGAAATGAGATAGGCATTACCATCATCTAAAAGTTTCAGCTTTTGTCCTGTTTTGACGCTATCTCCTGCCTTGAGGATCAGATCCTCGATTCTGATATCCGGGGACAACAGAAGTGTAACCTTCTGAGGAAGAGGTATTTCCCTAATCGTGTCCGCAATATCAATATCAATTACCGGATATTTCAACCTGGGCGTGCCCAGACCGAAAAACGGTCTCTTTATCATATTTGCCTCCTGTGTATAAGAAAAAAGGTATAACCTTTCTTGATTATCTCACATGACACGCCGAGCACTCCACTGGCCCGGCACCTTCATCTTCATGGCAACCCTGGCAATTCTGATGAAATGCATCTGATCTTTTGATGGGATCCTCGCCATCCACCTCATGGCATTCTCCACATGCCGGTGGTGTGTCCCCTTCATCTTCAAGATTGTGATGACAGTCGCTGCACCCGATACCGTATCCGGCTTCCCCTGCATGCACCTTGTGGTCAAAAAGGATATTTCCTGCCGTGCTCTTGAACATGATTCTAATCGGCTCTTCCGGTGTCTCGACCGGGAAGGCCGCGTAACAGACAATTCCCACAACAAAGAGTATGATTCCAAGAGCATATGCAATAATTTGTTCTATTTTGACTTCCATTTTTGTTTCCTTTAGTTGACGGGGGTAAGGGTTGGCTACTCATGTATGGGTAAGCCAATTTGCCATGTTATTTATGCAACTATAGGGTTTACACATTCCGCTTTTTTATATGAGAGGCGAGTGATTTTTGTCAAGAGGTTTTAAATTTTATCTACAGGCCAATCGAGATAGGTTTGAGAAGAAATTTTCATTTTTTCGCAATATTTGTTAAGATTCTTTATTTCGTTTTTCAAACCATGTCCTTCCCCGCATAGCGGGACACAAGTGCCTAAAGTGATCTAAAGTGCCAAATCCCGCCACGGCGGGACTAAAGTTAATGAATTCTGCTATTTTTTAAAAAAAATTACTCTATTATACCAATTAGCCGACAAAAGGGGGCAAACCCCTGAGGCGTTGTTTTTTAAATAGCACGCCGAAGGCGTACCACAACTTTAGGCACTTTAAACTTTAGGCATTTTAGGCACTTTTTTCTTTATAGCGCTTTAACCCCTTCCAGGGGCAAAGCAAGGAAACGTGGTAATCATAGGAAGAGGAAGCAATTATGCGTTATGAAGGCCCTATTTACCGCCCCCCCAGTGAAGCGGACAGTCTCCTGATACAGGCGACTGTTGGCTGTCCTCACAATAAATGCACCTTTTGTATGGTATATAAAAAAGGTCCGCCTTTCAGGGTGCGACCGGTCAGGGAAATTGAAGAGGATCTTGACCATGCAAAAAGGGTTTACGGTCCAGCAGTCCGGACCCTTTTTTTCCCGGCCGGAAACACCATTGCCATGCCCACAGGTGATCTGATACGAATCTGTTCTTACGCATGCACAATTTTTCCCCATCTAAAAAGGATAACCACTTACGGGTCATCTAAATATATTCACCAGAAGGGATTGTCGGATCTTATAAGACTGAAACAAAGCGGGTTGTCACGTATACACGTGGGACTTGAGAGCGGGGATGATGAGATACTGCGGCGTATAAAGAAGGGAACCGATTCGGTTGAACAGATAGAGGCAGGCGTTTGGGTCAGGGAGGCGGGCATCGAGCTGAGCGAATACGTGATATTAGGAATCGGAGGAAAAGAGAGGACAAAAGAACACGCTGATGAAACGGCCCGGGTTCTGAGCGCAATCAATCCGGACTTTATCCGTATGCGCACATTTTTACCTAAAATCAATACGCTTTTACTGCATCAGATAAAAAAAGGACAGTTTCAGGTCCTTTCTCCCCATGAAGTTCTGAAAGAAACCAGGCATATCATAGAGAATCTGCAAGTAACATCCCAGATTACCAGCGACCACTATACAAATTATGTGGATATACATGGCAGGCTGCCGGATGACAGGGAAGAAATGTTAAAGGCCATTGATGAAGCCATGAAGAGAGATGACAGCCTGTTTCGGCCTGTTTATGTAGGGACACAATAATTCGCTCGGCCGGGGGCACCCTGCAGTGAACATTGACGATTGAAGATTGACTATGAAGGACCTATATCATCTCTTTGGTGGCACAAGCGTTTTAAAGATGTTTTCAAAGCTTTTTATATGCGACAACAGAACATCTATCGGAACCTTTCTGTTTATGTGACCAAGAATTCCGTAGCCTTCAGCTTTTTCATCCACTTCCATTTGGGGCAGGTCGGTAATGAGGATCATGGAGGTCATGGGAGAGGTCATTACAATATCCTTCATTGATTCAAATACTGAATCGTTTTCCCGCGTGTTGCCGACTATAGCCAATTGGCAGTTGTTTTTCTTTAAGATTCTTATGGCTTCGTCTTTTTGAGATACTGTGATGGGGGCGTATGAACTTTCTTTGAAAAAACTTTCAATTTTTTCCGCAATTACCGGGTCGCTCTCTATCACTAATACATTTACATTTTCATGGGCTTCCATATTATCCTCTCACTCATGTCGGTATTGTACCCTCCTTAAACACAAATAACAATTCTGAATGGGGTTCAGGGGGCCCGGGGTTCAAATCCCCGCGTCCCGACCAGGAAATTCAATAAAAAGAGCAGGTTAGGCATCAGCTAACCTGCTCTTTTTCGTTAAAGTCATTTACAAGATCCGCAAGACTCTTTTTTCCCTTTATAAGGTACCCCAGGTTATACCAGTTATAACCTTTGTTTTATGTTCCTCAGCCATGGCCGCTAAAGCGACAGCACTGATTACTTTTTCAGTTACTGAGAGAATAGTTATTTTGAGTGTGGAATCAGCGGCAATTTTCTCCCATTTTACTACAAAATCACCAATATCGGTTCCTGTGCCTGCGGCCTGAAGACCCAGGTACTTATCAATATTTAGATAGCCAACTATCGCGGTTGGCGCCGTTTTTACATCCAGGATATATTTGGCATAAGCATGATTGAATCTCGCAGTTGCCTCTGAAAGGGCCCCGTTTAGGGCCGCTATCTTTGCATCTTCCTGCATGGAGAAAAACTTAGGCACAGCTACTGCTGCCAGAATTCCCATAATGATTATGACAGCGATGATTTCAATCAGTGTAAACCCTTCTTCCTTCTTATTTTTTTTGATTGTCTTCATGACAATTCCTCCTTTGATTATTATAACTTAACTGCTGTAGCTTTGATTTTGTTCCTTTTTTATGTTCTTTGATGTCATTACTATGCATATATAATGCCAGAATCTTTCTTATAAAAGGCCAAAATATAAGTATCAGGTTATTTGATAATTGATTATGCTGTAAAATCAATAAGATGTATTAACAATAAAAAAATGAAATTTAAATAAAGACATAAAACGCATACTAATAATGGTGAAATAAATCACACCAACAATCAACAAAATTTGTAGCTTTACCCACGTATTTTGTGGCGCGCATCTGTTTTATTTGAAAGTTGAATAGGTTAGCACGATCTTTTAATCTGTGGGGGGAGGCATAAGCGCTAACTTGTTTTGCAAACATTCACAGGTTGCATTTTTTAAAGATGAACGTCGAACATCGAACATCGAACGTCCAACATCGAATAAAAAACAAATACTCTATGACACCAATTAGCCGACAAAAGGGGCAAACCCTTGAGGCGTTGTTTTATAAATAGCACGCCGAAGGCGTACCACAACTTTAGGCACTTCAAACTTTAGGCATTTTAGGCACTTTTTTCTTCATAGCGCTTTAACCCCTTCCAGGGGCAAATCAAGGCCACGTCCTCCCCCGCATAGCGGAATCTTCGATGGGGGTGGATTTTTTATTGCGTGGATCAATTGACGGACTACTTAAATTGATCAACATCTATATCAAATTTTTTCACCCGGTGCCAAAAACTTCTTTCGCTTATGCCCAATAACCTGGCAGCAGTTACCTGAACGCCGCCTGCCTTTAGGAGGGCCTGAATAATTATCCCTCTTTCAAACTCCCTAATACGATCATTCAGATTACGGTTTTCATCAAATTCCAGGTCCTCGTCTCCTCCTGTATTTCTCCAGTGTTCCGTTATGCTGGACGGCAGATGCGTAGCATCTATGACATCTTTTGCCAGCACAGATGCCGACTCTACAGTATTCTCCAGTTCACGGATATTTCCCGGCCAATCATAGACAGTGAGTAATTGCAGGCAGTCCGCTGAGACATCCTTGCCTTTTCCAAGTTTCTTAAGAAATATATCGACTAACAGGGGTATGTCCTCCCTCCTCTTCCGCAAAGGCGGAAGGTTGATCGAAAAGACATTGAGACGGAAAAAGAGGTCCTCACGAAATGTTCCCGTATCCACCATACTGGAAAGGTTCTTGTTAGTGGCCGCAATAAACCGCACATCCACTTTGATTGTATTGATTCCCCCAACTCGTTCAAACTGTGATTCTTGAATCACTCGAAGCACCTTGGCCTGTATAGTCAAAGGCATGTCGCCTATTTCGTCCATAAAAATCGTTCCGCCATCAGCAATCTCGATCTTGCCTAATTTTTTCGCGTTTGCTCCTGTAAAAGCACCCTTTTCATGTCCAAACAGTTCGCTTTCCAGAAGCCCTTCCGGAATTGCCGCGCAATTAATTGTTACAAAAGGCTTTTCTTTACGCAGGCTGTGCGCATAGATGCTTTTTGCAAAAAGTTCCTTTCCTGTACCAGTCTCCCCGTGGATTAGAATAGTTGAATCTGTAGGAGCAACTTTCATGATCTGGTAAAACACTGCCCGTATTATTTTACTATGACCAACGATATCCGGAAATAACTCCCGGGCCTCAACCCGGCCTAAAAAATCGGTAATCCTGGCAAACATTTTGGTGTAGCGGGTAATTTCATCTTTTTTCATAGGTTCATGTTCTGTGGCAGCATTAGTTAGCACTCCAAGTTTGTTCGTCTTTTTAATAAATCGCTCCATGGGATCAATAATAAATCTTACAATCAGAAGGCCTGTTATTGCTGAAAAGAATACCAGCACCAATGCCCAAAATACCATATGCAATTCAGGATTTAGCCCCTTTTTTAAACAATAAATAGTAATGTTGTAAGAAACAAGGGTAGTCAACAGGGCGATCCCGGCAAAAATCAAGGGAAGGAAAATATAAATGCTGATTATGTATCTGCGATGCTTCATTACAAGAGTTACCCCTACTGTTGCATAAACAACATGGTTAGCATTATTAAAAACCCCTAAACTACAGTGTTTCGTCCCGTTGTCACCCCGCTTGCAGGAATTCACTGCATGTGCATTCGAGCAAGGCCTGTCAAATCACCATGTTGTTTACCCTTCGGGAAAGCCGAGGGCGCCGAATCTCCTTTGTTGTCAAGGGTTCGCAGTAAAATACTACGGCTTCACCCTCGACGCCGCGGATCTTCAGCACCCTCGACTTTTGCAACGTTAGGGTTACCTTACCATCTTTGTAAGATCCCACATGGGTAAAAAAATTGAAAGTGCAAAAAAGCCCACAACGGCTGCCAGGCCAATCGTCAAAATAGGTCCTATGGACTCTGATAGTTTTGTCATGGCATATTCCAGCTCTGAATCATAATGCTCCGAAATGTCGCTTAGCATTTCAGCAAGATTTCCGGATTCTTCGCCTATGGCAATCATGTTTACAACGATGGGTGTAAAGTATTTAGCAGATCTCAGGGGTTCGGAAATGCCACGACCTTCCTCAAGGCCTTCACTTACCCGGCCAAATTCTCGTGAGATCGCGGTATTACCAATGGTTCCGGACAGAATCGTTAAAGATTCAAGTATGGACACACCGCTGGATTGCAGTATGGCAAATATGCTGGCAAAGCGGGACATTGCAGCCTTTTTGAAAAGCTTACCAACTATGGGGAGATTCAAAAAAATAGTGTCCCGAACAAATTTTCCCTGCTCTGTCTTGAGATAATAAAGTAAAACCGATCCCCCTGCAATAACAGATCCGAATATCAGGAGCCAATAATTGGCCAGAAATTGATATAGAAAAATACATATTTTGGTGGGAATGGGAAGCGCTACCCCGCTTTTATCAAATATGTGTGCGAATCTTGGGATGACAAAGGTCAAGAGGACAAAAAAAGCGGTGCAAAGTAAGGTAAGTACAATAATCGGGTATTGAAGTGCGGCTTTGACCTCCGACTTGATTTTGTGTTCGTGCTCTATGATATATGTCAAACGCTCTAATACATCTGGCAGAGCCCCGGTGGCCTCACCTGCCTCCAACATACTGCAGTATAAAGGACTAAATACTTTCGGATGCTTTCTAAAGGCATCATAAAGACTTGCACCCTCATTGATGTCCTGTGACAAGGAAGCAGCAATCTTTTTCAGAATCGGCCTCTCGGATTGATCCTCCAGTACCTTCAAAATGGTTAACATTGGTACCCCGGCCCGGATCATTGTTCGAAATTGTTTAGTAAAAATGATCAGATCAGGGGCTTTGACCCGGCCAAACATTGTTATGATGCCGGTCCAGGCAGACAACTGCGCGCTTTCCCTTTTCATTGTAATTTTGGAAGGGATGTAGCCACGCTCAACCAGCATATTATTAACAATTGTCTGCGAATCGGCTTCAATGACGCCGGAGACATTATTGCCAATTTCATTTATGGCCTGATAAGAAAAACTGGGCATCTTTAACTCATGACAGCAGAGGCTGCTTCTTCCAAAGTCGTGATTTGATTTAGTACCTTATCAGCAGCATCTTCTTTAAGGCTTCTGAAATTTCCGGATTCAGTGGCAGCGCGAGTGATTTCGTGAGCGGATCTCCCTTTCACGATCATCTCCTGGACCATTTCATCGATGGCCAACACTTCAAATATGCCGGTTCGCCCCTTGTAGCCGGTGTTTAGACAATTAAAGCATCCCTTTCCCCTCTGGAATTTAGCCTTTTTCAAATGCTCCATTCCAAAATAGGCTAAGGCTTCCTTAGGTGGCGTGTAATTCTCTTTACAGTTGGGGCAAATCGTCCTGACCAAACGCTGGGCAAATGAAACAAGTAATACGGAAGAAACAAGAAAGGGCTCAATACCCATATCAATAAGGCGCGTGATAGCCCCGGCCGCGTCATTAGTATGCACCGTGCTCAGGACTCGATGGCCGGTCAGGGCCGATTGAACGGCGATAGCGGCTGTTTCAGCATCCCTGATTTCCCCTACCATTATAACGTCAGGATCCTGTCGGAGTATAGATCTGAGCCCGCCGGCAAAGGTCATACCTGCCTTCCGGTTCAACTGCACCTGACGGATTTTTTCTATCCTGTATTCCACAGGATCTTCCAGGGTGATAATATTTGTGTCCGGTCTGTTGATCTTCTTCAGCATTGAGTATAAACTTGTAGTTTTGCCACTTCCCGTAGGCCCGGTGCTCAGAATCATGCCGTAAGGTCTGTTAATTAAGAATTCTATTTTATCCATATCCCCCTGAGACATCCCTAACTGGTCCAGGGAGTAACCGCCGGTCGTCGAATCCAACAGGCGAAGGACCAGATTCTCACCATAAATTGTCGGTATGGTAGAGGCCCTTATATTAACTTCCCTGTTTTGGATTTTAACCGTAAATCTTCCGTCCTGGGGGGCTCTTGATACGGCAATATCCATATTTGACAGGATCTTTAACCGGGAGATGATTGGCAGAAATAAGGACTTGGGCGGTACAGGGATATCATGGAGCTTCCCATCCACTCGAAACCTGACCTGGACATAGTTCTTTTCCGGACTGATATGCACATCGCTTGCCCTTTCGCGAATGGCTTGAGAAATTATGGAATTTACTAACCGAACTATAGGGGCCTCTTCAGCCATGTCCTGGAGTGAACTCACTTGAATATCTTCATTGGTTGTCTCCATTTCTATCTCAGTATCCGTATCGTCATACTTGACTTGCTGCATACTCTCCAGAACGTCATCTAAATCTGAATATGCGCCGTAAAGACTTCTGACCTGTTCGTTAAATTGCTGCTCCGTGCAGATAACAGGCTCAACCTCGGTATTTGTCATCGCTTCGACGATATCCAGAGTCCTTATATTCGTAGGGTCAGTCATGCCGATCGTCAGTAAGTTACTATTTTTCTTTAGAGGAACCACTTGATACTTTTGGACAATATCTGCCGAAATCAGACCTGCCAGGCTGAGTTCAAGAGGGTACTTGCTCGGATGATATTTTTTAATATTCAGCTTCTTTGAGAGTATATCTACAAGCTCAGACTCCCTAAGAATTCCCTGTCGAACTAAAAGCTCGCCCAGCTTAAAATTTGAGTTCTTCATAGACTCCAGGGCATTTCTTAGATGTTCTTCAGTTAGCAGGTCATTCTCTATTAACATCTCTCCTAACTTTTTTTTCATTAAATTCCTATACCCCCTTATATCAGTGGCACGATATTACCAATATTAGCGAAGTAAGTCAAAAATTGGCGGCCACTTCCCTCCAGTTCTCCCTTTTACCTTTTATTCTCAAATTACCATTAGTATTAGTATCACAAATTAAAGATAGAATTTTCGGTTACAGGCAATGCCCTTTAGGAAATTAGTAACTACTCAGTCTAAACACCTTCAGCCTGACTACGTGAGTAGTCACGGAAATTAAAAAACAGGATTGGCAAAAAATACTGTATCTTTGGCCCATTTAGCCTGTATCTTTGCCCCTGAAACGAGCGAAGAAGGTAGCCTCTTCAGGGTCTTTTGAGCAGATTGTTCATCAGTAAAACATCTCTTCCATAATATCATAAACTTCAAGCCCTCACGACTATTCCAACAAGGGACGATTGCCAATTTAGGCACCTTCCCTGAATTGATTTTCAAGAACCGGTAGGCATCTTCGAGTCGTTCTTTGGTGGTTATGTGCACCCACCAGTTTTTCAATGATGATGTGCCGATTTTACATGGCTTAGCCGGAAAACTGATCACCTGGCCTGGTTCTATCAGGTCAGGATTCTTTATTTGCCGGTTGGATTTTATCATGATATTTAAATACTTACGACTATAAACCCCGTAAACCCTAAGAATCATTTCCCCCAATGTATCATTTTTTATTGTGGTCATCTGTCCCAAGGTTATAGGAATTTTTATCTCAGGCACCTTTGCCTCGGGCACCTTTGTCTCAACTATCTTTGTCTCAGGCACCTTTATTATAGGAATTTTTATTACAGTAATCTCTTTATCATGCTGTAATTTCTCAAGAGCAAACTCGGATCTTTCTCCCTTCAATGGTATCAGGCTCCTGAGGTGCTCAGGTATCAGTGCAAAAACCAACAAAAACAAAAATAAACAAGACAAAACCCCTATCCTGATCGGGTGCCATTTCTTTGGCTGTTCAAAAGATCCTTTTTTGATACAGAAGCGGGCTAAGGACCGGCCGGCCTTGGAACGATTTTGAATGATTAACGTCAAAATGATCCGGTGACATAGATTAATGACTCTCCTTGGGTATCCCTCTGTGGCCCGATATATGGCCCGTAATGCCAGGAAACTGAAAAACGAAGGGCTATGACTACCTTTAATCGCTTTTTCAAGACGAAACTGTATCATGGATTTCGTTTCTCGGAAACTCAACGGGCCTAAGACATGGTATAAATTGATACGATCCGAAAAATTTTTATGATCTTCAAGGTATGCATCAAATTCTTTCTGGGCAAAGATGATAATTTGAAGCAGTTTTTGGTCATTCGTTTCGTAGTTGAGAAATTCTCGCAAGATTTCCAGACAGAAATCAGGAAGTTTTTGGCCTTCATCAATAATCAAGACAACTATCCTTTCATCATCCACGCCCTGATGAAAGAGATACTTATTGATGATTTCCTTGAGTTGCCAGTCGCTGGTTCCGTTTCCGGTCTTATGTTTTTCAAACATGCCCGCCACGGTGGATAGAAATTCCCGTGGAGTACTGAAATATGGATCGAGGATGAGATGGGTCTCCACTTTATCGTCGTTTGAAAATTTTTGGATAAGCCGACGGCAAAGGGTAGTTTTCCCTGTCCCAACATCCCCAATTACGACATTCAATCCTCTCCGGAGATGGACAGCGAGTTCTATTTTTTGCATGCATTGGATATGCTGCCGGGAGTGGAAAAAAAAGTCGGGATCAGGTGAATTGGAAAAGGGTTCCCTGTCTAAGTTAAGAAGCCTGAAGTAATCCATTTTTTTGTGCCGGAAAAGCCTTTAAGGTCATCGATCCGCAGCCCTTTCTTTCAAGATACGAGGAGTTAAAAATATAAGCACTTCCTCCATTGTGTTCTCCTTGTTATCTCTTTTAAAAAGATAACCAAATAGGGGAATATTCATGAGGCCGGGTATTCCGTCTTTCGATCCAAACCGCCTTTGCCTGGTAAGCCCTGAGATGACAATTGTTTCACCATCTCGAACGATTAGACAAGTTTTCGTCTGTTTCTTTATAATAAAAGGATTCCCATCTACGGTGCGGGATGTATCGACTTCGTCCTTTATGATCGTAATCTCCATTCTAAGATATTTCCCTTCAATTACATGGGGTTTGATCTCCAGTCTGAGAACGGCTTCCTCAAATTTTACTTCCCTGTTTCCTTCCTTGTCTGTGGATACATAGGGGATCTTTTCCCCATTTTCGGTAAAAGCCGTCTGATTATCAAGAGTTGTGATTGACGGGGATGAAAGGATATTGAGCTTTCCCGCTTCCTGAAGGGCCGAAAGCTCGATATTTAATAAATACTTTCCGATTTCCGCGCCCACAAGACCCAGGCCAAAGCCAAGACCTCCCGTCGTCACAAAATTGGCCGGGAAATTGGCAGCCGTTCCGGTAGTGGGGTCAATGCCTGTATTCAGAGACTGTCCCATGACCCCTCCGGTGTTCGCCCCGGGACCGACCCAATATTTTTTGTCTTCACCTTGCTGTGTGGTGTGATACAGCCCTCCCCATCGAATTCCTAACTCCCGGGCTGTGTCCCTGGTTGTTTCGATGATATTGGCCTCTATTAGTATCTGGGGCGTGGGTTTATCAAGCTCTTGGATCAGGGGGATCATTTTCGCAATATCATCTCTGATTGCCTGTATAATGACCGAGTTGGTATGTTCGTCCACCATAATCGATCCCCGAGGCTTACCTTTTGTGTCTTTTGTCAGGAATTCCTGCAGGTTTCCCTTTACCTTGTTCGCATCCGAATAATCAATATTTACAACTTTGGTCATAAGAGGCTGAACCCTTCTCAATTCGACTTCCTGGGCCTTTCGTTTCTTTTGAATGTTCTCTATTTTAAGGTCATGCTCCATATCTTCCACGGTGACAATACGGATAATATCTCCCTCCCATTTATAGGTTAGTCCCTGTGTCCGCAGAATACCGAGAAATACCTGGTCCCAAGGGGCAGCTTCCACATTCATATTGATCTTGCCCTTGACATCCGCATTTATCATTAGGTTTTGACCAGCGATCTTGGCTAAGGAACGAAGAAGCACAGCGACATCCATGTCGTGCATGCTCAGTGATATCTTTTGCGTGGGAAGAGGTTTTTCAGGGGCAACCTGATCCTCCTTTTCCAAAACGGCTTCTTTTTTCTCCTCAGGGAGTTTAGTTGGTCGCACTTTTTTAGAGGGGGAATATCCCTTGGACTTTTCGGCCATGACCTTCCATTTTTCAAAGAACTTGTCTTTTTTTATGGTCTCTTTACCGGCACAGCCGAGGGTAAATACCAGGAATGAAATTGCAAAAACCAACCAGATATTTTTTTTCATAAAATGCATATGGTTAATTACATTTAACATACAAACCGCCTAATTAGAAATTTATAATACTTCCTCCACTAAAGGGACGATGATTTCTCCCTTTTTCCCTTTTATTCCCTTTATTCTGATAATGACCTTGTTTGGATAGATTTCCCGAATAACACATTTATCCGGTACTACCTCTTCTCCAATTTTATACTCCAGGCCGTTTACAATAGCGATTTTTAGCTCTCCCATCTTCATAAACCCGGAATAAGCGAATGTGAACTTAGGTATGACTACCTCAGGTTCCTTTGGCTTTTGTATCTCCTTGGTTACAGAAGCCTTTTTTTCAAGGAAAGGATCCTTAACCCAATCGCTCTTGGCTCTCGCTATGACATAATTATCCTCTTCCGTAGGACCACTTTTACTCAAATCCAAGGAAATTTCAGTAATTATCCTGCTTAACTCTTCTGATTTCTTTCCAGCATAAATATCGGTCTTCTTGTGAGGTGAAGAAAAAAAAAGGGCGTAAAAGCCATATGCAATTACAAGAGCCATAAGACCGAGAATTATTTTTTCTCGCCTCTTCATTTTAGCATTCTCCAGAAGATTAGACCCGTTAATATTACCTTATAGCACAGCTTACACGCTAAACAGCACATTTATCTCTTACTTTTTCCTCTTTGATGTTCGTCATTATTTTAGGGCCAGCCAAATCTTTAGCTTGAATTCCCGGCCCGCTTCTACTGGTTGAATCTGAACTTCTTCTATTTGCTCAAGATATGGTAATTCTCCCATATGGATGAAAAATTTACGAAAATCAAAAAAGCCCCCCCGTACGATTATGTCTACGGATAAAAGCCCGGTCTGTTCGGTTAAGGACTTAACATCCGGGACGATATTAACAGGCTCGAGATTGCTCTTTCGGGCTATTTCTTTAAAGATGCCTGAAATTTCGGCCGCTTTATCCCTGCCAAGCTTGGCCTTTTCGGGGAAAGGGAGGTCCCAGGTTTCCTTGGCCATCAACTCGTCCAAAATGTTTTTGCCAATGGGATAAAGGATCTCCTGTTCCTTTATTTGGGACCTCGTACTTTTTATTTCCATATTCATACGATCCAATTTCTTGTAGTGGGGGTATATAGCTAATAGGATAAAACTTAATATCCCCACCCCGCATATCAGAAGATAACGGATGCTTTGCCTTGGTAACATTAACAATCCCTTTTTTCGATTTTAAAACAATTTAATATAGACTGTAAACTGCAAAGCCCTTTTGTCTTTATAGTATCCAGGTGTGCTCTTATGGATAGTAGGTTGGCTGAAAAGAGGACTGTTCGCCAGTCTAAGTAAATATGATGCCAGAGAGGTTTCAAGCTTCTGGTGACTCCCAAATACCATACCTTCCAAAACCAGGTTTTTTGGGGGCGCCTTTTTTTTATCATCTACCGGAATTTTGCCCAGACGCAGTTGAATACCCAGCAAACGGATATTAGACGGGGTCATACGTGATAATTCTCCGATTACTGCTATGGCCAGGTATTTTTTGCCGTATTCCTTCAAAGTACTCGTTTTTTGTTTGGTTTTTTCTTTAAGTTGTACGATGAATTCTTGATCCATTCTGGGAAAGTATTGCTCTAACTTCTTGGTAAGTAAAGCGATTTCAGACTTTTTGACCTCTCCAATATTGTCTTGCCACAAAAAAATACCCATGCAAATTGTCATTATTGCCAAAAATACCATGAAGATGCCAGTATTGATACGTTTAATGCTTGTCTTCTTTTCTTTGTATATATTGGTAAAAAGTAAATTAGGGGTCCGAGAGTCGTGGGACACTGCCATTCCCACGGCAGGAGTAAAAGAAGAACTCTCGAAAATTGAATCCGGAGGTAAGACTTTACCCTCAAAAGGGATCCCACTTGCAAGGAGATCGACTGTGTAACAGGGAACTCCCACTCGCTCGAAAATATAGTGAACCAATCGCTTGAAGGAATTGATTTCACCAACTGTGTAAATTCTACTCACACTGTTATTCTCGGAACTTAAGGAATAATACTCAAAAGTCCTTTCTATCTGCCCGACCAGACGATTTAACGCAGTAAGGAGCATCCTCCCTATCTCTGTCTTTTTAAGATAAAATCCCGGTTCATTTTCGCTGAGAGGTGGGAAATCTTCGCTGATGGAAAAAAATATTCTCTCGGCCTGTTTCATGTTTATGGGCGTTTGTTCATCAGTAGTCAACGGACCGGAACCATCTTCTCCTTCAGGCACTTTATGAGAGACCCTGTTTTGGCTCTCCTTCATCTTTTCTATAATGCCTTCAATCATGCTGTGCATCCCGGTCTTTATGCGGCGGGTTAGAGCCAGATTTCCGGATGAAAAGATATCAATACACGAATAATTCCTGCCAACATATAGACTGCATACTGATTCGTTGTTGTTTTTTATCAGGCCGGTTCTCAATAGATTTGCTATGGCAAACGGGGGAAGGGACAGCCCTGTCAGAAGGAAACCACACCGGGTGAAAAGAGATATTATTTGTTGGACCTCTTGTTTCGGAACTATATAGGCAAGGACTGCAGTTTTCGGGATACCCCCTTTTAATTTATCACCCAAAATTTCAAAGTCATAAATGGTATCATTTTTGTCAAAGGGGACTTCTTTTTGGAGTGTCCAATAAACCGCATTGGAAATCTTCTTTTTCGGGACCTTAGGTATTAGAATATGCCGGATTTCGATTTGATCCGAAGTTATTGTGCTCCATAGCTTGCATTTTCCTGGAGACCCACAAAATCCAGTTAGGGTAGCTCTAAAAAAGCGGGTGAATTCCGGGCTGTCTTTAGGAATCCGGGGATCTAAGGGTATATTCCTGTAATCAAGAAGATTCCATTGGTCGTCTAATACTTGTCTGACCTTCACCAATTTCAGATATTGGTGACCGAAATCTATTCCAACCGTAATTTTCTTTTTTAGTTGCCAAACCCTTGCTGAACGCGCTTTCCGTTTGTCTGGGAACTCATTAGATAAAAGTGTGTCAATATTCTCAACACCGTTATCTTCGCCTCGAATCAAACCAAGAAGCCTTTCAGTGGAAGAAATTTCGTTATTTGCTGGCAAAATTATTCCTTTGAACGGGTTTGTGTTCTCTGTTTGTATTCTCAGCGATATATCATACTTACATGGTTAAAAAACTGTGATGCATTGTGCCGGAAACAGAATATAGTGTGTATATGGAATAGCCTTCCGCTTGTTTAGCCTGAATTTATTTTATTATTTTAAAACCATGTCCTTACCCTCTGTGCGGGGGTTAGAGCCAATCTTTAATATGAACAAGTGCCTAAAGTGATCTAAAATGCCTAAAATGCCTAAAGTTAATGAATTCTGCTATTTTAAATAGATTACTCTATGACATCAATTAGCCGACAAAAGGAGGCAAACCCTTGAGGCGTTGTTTTATGAATAGCACGCCGAAGGCGTACCACAACTTTAGGCACTTCAAACTTTAGTCCCGCCTAGGCGGGATCAGGCACTTTTTTCTTCATAGCGCTTTAGCCCCTTTCAGGGGCAAATCAAGACCACGTCCTTCCCCGCATAGCGGGATCTTTGATGGGCGTGGATTCATTACAGTCAGGATGAATTACCCTTCGGAAGCCCTTACTTCCTCAATCAGTTGTCATCCAAAAAATGACAGGAAAGAAATTGACATAACTTAACTAATTAGTTTATCATATAAAAAAAGATATTGCAAGACTAAAGTATTAATATGACACTATTATAGTACCTAATTCTGGCAATTAGCCTGTTTATTGCCAGTTAATTATTCCCGAGTGATCCTGCTGCCCTTGCACACACGTTCAAAGCTTAAGGCGCAGGAAAGAGGAGCCTTACGTCTTATTAAAAAAAATGAAAACCAGTCTCATCAAAAATTATGGCTTTACGTTGATTGAAGCTATCGTTGTAATGCTTATCGTGGGCATAATCGGTGCTGTCGTTGCCGCCCGCATGGTCATCAGCAATCCCGACCTGGCCGCACAGGGAGAGGTCACCAAAACTCACCTGCGATATGCCCAAAGCCGGTCTATCAATTCAGATATCGTATGGGGAATTCACTGCGATGGCACGTCTTACTGGCTTTTTAAAGACGGGAACAAAAATAACAAGGTCCTGCTCCCGGGTGAAGATAGCAATACGGTTGACCTGTCCGCTAAAGACCTGACTATGGATGGGTTTGATATATCATTTAATTCCTGGGGAACACCCCACCTTGACGAAGGTGCATTGGAGGCAAACAAACTTGCTGCAGTCCTCACCATCACAATATTATCCGGAGAGGAAAGCGAGCAGATCACCGTAACCCCGAATACAGGTTTTATTCCGTGAACACACTACCAATGGACAAGCTTGATCGAAAAGGGTTTACTCTTATAGAAGTACTAATCACGCTCGTAGTGGCAGCCCTCCTGGGTACTATCCTGGTCGAGTTTATGGGAACAAGCCTAAAACGTAGCGCCGAACCGGTCATCATGGTTCAGGAGGAATTTTCTCTCAGCGAGGTGATGGAAAAGATGACCGCGGACTACAAGAGGTTGCTGATAACAGACAACAGCCCCCTTGAAAATTTCAAAAGCTTCATTGAAAATGGTAATGTTGAAGAAAATGTTCCTTATTACGGGCAGTATTCCATACAGACGGCATATATAGCTTTTCAGGAAGGGAACGAGGTTGCGGACACGTCTGGTAAAAACAGAATATTAAAGGTAGTTATTACCTCGGGCGTCCAGTCTCTAACAGCGCTTTTTTCAAAATAACCGCCCTTATTGTTCTGGAGCGTGGGATGAACATAGAATCCGGATTTACGCTAATCGAGATTATCGTTACCATGGTAATCCTGGGCATTTTATCGGCCATTGCGGGAATGGGAATTATTACAGGAACAAAAGGGTACCTGTTCACAAAGGAAAACGCGCATATGGCCCAAAAGTCCCAACTGGCCATGGCCCGCATGAGCCGTGAACTGATGGTGATTACGAATATTTCGGCTAAGGACAGTACACAGCCTGATCCCTATATTATCTATGACAATCTCTCCGGTCGGCACGCGATAGCTAAAGTTGGAACCACAATAAAAATTTTTTCCAATTTACAACCAACCCAGACGGAGTTACCGAGTGGGGGTGACGTACTTATAGACAATGTAGACAGCTTTACTCTGTCTTATTATAAGGGGACTGATGCGTGGGATGGATCTGACATTCGCCTGTTGTCCGTGATCGTTATCGATCTTAGTCTGAGCCGCTCTGAAAGCGGCATGGGGAATATAAGCTTATCCACGACGGTTCACCCGAGAAATACCAAGAATTATGGAGGGGCTCCTCCAACCACCAGCCCTCCTACGAAATCCAACTACGGGTGTTTTGTTGCCACTGCCGCTTATGGTGAACAGGATCACCCTGTGGTCCTGTTGCTGAGACAATTCAGGGACAGATGCCTCCTGACATGGAATGGGGGAAAGGCCGTGGTAAGGGCATATTACGCTATAGGGCCATTCATTGCCGATAAGATCGAAGGCCGGGCATGGGCATGCTTTGCGGCTCAATTTATTCTTTTACCTTTTGTAGGGGTTGCTTTTTTTATGCTATATTTCCCTGCTGCGATTCCGCTCATCCTTATTGTTTCCTGGTTGATCACCCGCATGATATTTTCCGTTGTCAGACGCCGCAATAATATTGTCTGTCACACGTTATCGGATAACAGAGAGGGAAGTGTCCTGATCGGACTTATCGTGACCATGGTGGTTATTTCCTCGATAGGGGCAGCCATGGTGTCCCTGACCAGCACATCAATTTTTTCTCAGGTGGGGGGGAATAGTTCTGAAAGGGCATATTTTTTGGCTGAATCCGGCTATCGGTATTCTGCGAGCAGGTATCTTAATGCCGCCGATGAGACCGCCAAAGACAGCGAGCTGGTGGCCATGCATACGCAGCAGACATATACCCTGCTCAATGACAACGGACAATTTAAGCTCCAGGTTTACCCTTACTACTTCAAGTCCGGGTCTCCGACAACTCCACCAACCACAACCCTGAACACAGTGGTGCCGGGTGGTTTTCCCCCGGGGTTGACGCTTCCCGGAAGGCTGAAGATCGGGTCGAAATTTTTCAACTGCGATTCTGCTACCCAGAGTGGGCCAAACGTCACCTTCACTATGAGCGCTCCTATACCACCCATCCCAGCGGGTATGGATGTCCTTTCCGTTGCCATAAGCAGCAATAATACCCAAACGGTGATCAAAGGGGGCGACCTTTACCTTGACTCAAATGGTTACGCCGGTGCCTTCCCGCTCCTTAATGGTACCATCAATGTCAAAGGCCATGTCTATTCCTATGAAAGGGTTGATCATGCAAACAATTGCTTGACCGGCATTGATGACCCCGCTGACCCCAATATGTCCGATTTCGATGTAGAACCAAATACTGATATTGTCTTGCAGAAATTTGTAAAGCTTCACTCAACCGGCATCTTCGGACAGGGGCCCATGCAGGCACAGCGGAAAATCGTTTATCATGTCCCTCTTCCCACCTCCTCCACCGGGGAAAAGGAAGAGTTTCATGACACCTTTGAAAATAAAGAACACTGGCATGATTCAACATTAGGTTCACATGAAATTCAGATAACCGGCGGCGATAAGGCCTTAAAGGTTACGGGGATAGGTGATGTAGCAGATTCCACAGATGACAAGGGGAGCCTGATTACCCTTGATTGGGCAAAAACAAATGTTGATCTGGCCTCCGCTCATGTGATCGCGGGCCATTATTTGAGCTATGACGCTCAGGTAAAAGTTGGGTTTGATCCGCTACCACCGTGGCAAATCAACGGTACTGATTTTCCGGAATACTATATGGCGGGCTTGTCTTTCAGACAGAAAAACAACGGGGACAGCTATGGGCTTTCCTTTGTGCGGGGAGATAATGCTTATGTTCGGGAATCAGATAGTATCACGGATGGTATCCCGGATGATTTCGTACCGCAGAATGACTGGCCCATGATTGTCCTGTGGCAACAGACAGATTCAGGTTCGGAAAAAACATGGTTGGCCTATAAGTATCTGACAGGTCCCGTTTTCTTCTCTGATGACATGGAAAGCGGCACAACGCCGGATTGGACGGCTGAAATCCCATGGGAGTATGCCGGAACAAGATGTCATAGTGGTACCACATGCTGGACGTGTAGCCCTTCCGGGGTTACTGTAGAAGCGGCTTTAGAATCTCAGATTATAGACATTTCAGGAGCGACACCAACCAAACTAAGCTTTTGGCATTGGTATGAGATCGACGAGTCTGAAGGATTGGTTGAGATCTCAGTTGACGATGGGGTCTGGCAGGAAATCGCAACCTATACGGGCGATCTAAGCGGGGTGACGAATTCAGTACCAGTAGAACTCGACCTCAGTAGTTATCTGGGCGCGGGTAATCCAGAAAAAATAGTAGTAAGATTTCGGCTGTGCTCTGATCCCGCTAAAATCGGAGATGGATGGTATATAGATGATGTAAAGATCTATGAAAATTTTCCTATCAATGAGGCTACACTCTTGATCAGGGTAAGAGAGGCAGCATCCCTGGGTTTTGTTAACGGCAGTGGCGCGACCATGGTGGACGGGGACTGTATAGTAGGCACTACAAGCGGTGCAAAAGGTACTGTTCATGGAACCCCCATTCTCTCATCAGGATCCTGGGGTGACGGTGATGCCGCAGGGATAATTATGCTCAACAATGTATCCGGATCCTTTCAGAACGCAGAACCACTTTTAGTCCTTGGAGCATTAACAGTAGCCCAGGCCACGGAATTTTCAGTCCGCGATAATTACTTAAGGGCCTATTACGGGGATGTCAACGGTTACGGAACACCGAATAATAACCCATTAGACTATAAAAAACTTGGGAACCCACGCAATCCGAGCAGGGTAAATTGGCCTCCTGATGAGGTCGAGGAAACCGAGGCAGGTAACGACTACTTCACACTTGTTGCATGGGATGCGGTTAATGAAGTGGATAGTTCTGTTGAATGTCTGGGAATAGGGAAGGAGCAAGACGCCGTCATTCGCACAAACGCTATCACAACAACCGATTCCGGAATTTTCGGACAACCGGAAATAGGACTGCATACCTTTGGATATAGCTCCACCAATGTCTATTTCGATGATTTTGCCATTCAGGCAGAGGTAAGTGCAATCATAACGACCTTTCCCATCCAGGAATAAAATTGAAGGATTTTTTAACATCCTTCGTCTTATTGTGTTATCCCTGCGTTAGCATATCCTAACACATTTGAAGAAAATTTGATTCAATAAAACCGAAAGATATTTTTCTTGACATTAAAGGGGGTTTTACCTATTTTTTTTAAATAAGGAAGATTTTGGCCTGAAATCCCTAACCGGGGTTTTAATATATTAATATCAAAATCCCGTTTTTCTTTAACATCTCACTATTCACGCCATGAAAATAAAACAGACTCGTTTTTATGTTAGTCTTCACATCATAGTCCCGTTTATCTTTGGTGGACTCGCCTTTATATCCGCAATTATGGCCTTCCAGATAACCAAATATTATGTGAAAACGGGAACCGATTCGTCTTTGGCGATATTATCATGGTCGATAACAGTTGCTGCATTGGCTTTTCTTATCGGTTTTATAGTTTCGCGGATGCTTTTGGGACCAGTAAAAAAGTTTATAAATGAGGTGAAAGAACACCCGGCTATTTCAAGCCTCGAAATTGTTGGTAGAAAGGAGAGGCAGGTTGACGAACTTCAGCACTTTGCACAAGTCTTTGATCAGGTTACGGAAGTACTCGGAAAGGTAGACGTTCAGCATCTTTTCCCCAATATCATCGGGTATAGTAGTACTATGCGGCGTGTGTTGGGGAAGATAATGATGGTTGCGCCTACCAATTCTCCGGTACTAATTCTTGGGGAACCTGGGACAGGGAAAAAACTTATTGCCACGAACATTTGCGACCATAGCCGCCGCAAGCATAGGAAATTTGTTGAAGTACTGTGCAGTGACATCCCTGAAAAATTGTTCGAAAGGGAACTCTTTGGTTATGAAGAAGATAATCTGAACGATGAGTCTTTGCGCAAAATAGGCCAGTTTGAAATTGCCAATGGTGGCACTATCTATCTCGATGAAATAGGGAATATCCCTTTGAGTACCCAGGCTATGATCCTCCGAATGCTCAAGGAGGGGCAATTCGAGCGAACCGGAAGGAGCAGACCCATCAGGATTGATGTACGATTCATTGCTGCCACCAGCAAGAACCTTGCAAAACTGGTAAGTGAAGGACAATTTAATGAAGATCTTTATTACTATTTGAATGTGTTTTCCCTCGAAATCCCTCCGTTGAGAGAAAGGGTTGGGGCTATGCCCCATCTTGTAAATCATTTCCTCAAAAACGCGCCGAGAAACATTCAGGTGTCTTCAGCGGCTTTGCAAGTGTTCATGGCCTACAAATGGCCAGGAAATGTGACCGAACTCAGGAAGACCATCGAGAATATCGCAACCATTTGCAAGGACGAGATCATCAGAATGGATGACCTGCCCCAGGCGATTAAAGAGAACCCAAATCAGCGTATCGAGGAGATACTCCAGCACGCACAGAGGATGGAGTCCCTTGGGATCCTTGCATCCGGTATCTCTCATAATTTCAGAAACATACTTTCTGGAATTACTGTTAACAGTCAACTTATCCAGATGAAATATACAGACTCCCCCGAATTACAAGAGATTTCTGCGAGAATTGACAGCTTCGCAAAAAGGGGTGCCAGTTTGGTAAAGGATCTGATGGATTTCGCCAGAAAAGAGGATAAAGGAACTTTCGGAATCGTGAATCTTGTCCAAGTCATTGAAGAGACATACAATTTGATCAAAGAATCCTTTGATAAGAAAATAGATATCATCATTGAGGTTCCTGAATCACTACCTGTTGTAGGGACACGAGCTGGCCTGAGCCAGGTGCTTATGAACCTTTGCACTAATGCCCGGGATGCCATGCCGGATGGAGGAAAGCTCAGGATAGAGGCAAAACAAGAGGGAGATAAGGCTAAGGTAATTGTCTCTGACACAGGCTGTGGTATGGACGATGAAACACAAAATAAATGCTTTGACCCTTTTTATACAACTAAACCTGGTGGCATGGGGACCGGTCTTGGGCTTTCCACAATTTATGGAATTATTAAAGACATTGGAGGCGAAATAAGTGTCTTTTCCGAGCCAGACAAGGGGACAACCTTCAAAATTTACTTTCAACTTGATACTACAGGGGCAAAAAGCGAACAACAAGTCGATATTAAGGGGATTGCATACGGTAATGGCCAGAAGGTCCTCATTGTTGATGATGAGACAGAAATCCTAACGCCAATGGAAGATATGCTTGAGGGTCTTGGATACAAATCGGATTCAGCAAGCAGCGGGGAGCAAGCTGTAGCTAAGTTCAAAAAATGGCAACCGAATGTTGTGTTGCTGGACAGAAATATGCCTGATATGGATGGAACAAAGTGCGCTGAAATCATGCTCGAGTATGATCCCGCTGCCAAAATTGTGTTCCTTTCCGGCTATGATGAAAAAGGGGCGGATGGCTTAAATGATAAAGAAAGGCAAATAATAAAAGGTTATCTTACTAAACCGATCGACATGATGACATTAAGCCAGCTATTGGCTGAACTGTTTTACAGTGGTTAAAATTTATAAAGCGTGTTTATTCTCTTTTCCCCTCCCTTTCTTCTATCTTTTTGTTTCCGCCTTTCAGGGCGGCCAATGTATTGAGGGCTATCGAATATTCTACGATCGATGGAAGAAACTCGTCTGTCTATTATGGTTCGACGATCCTTGAAATGAAATATAATGCGATAGCGGTAAAAAACCAGTACATATAAAAACACAAATAAAGCAAAATATAATATGATATAAGCGGTTTCTTTCCAGGCTGACTTTTCTTGCGTCTTTTTGATTAAATTATGTGCATTTTGCAATTCCATCGTAAGTGGTATTATTTCATCTATTAATTTGGTAAGATTTCTTTCAGTTGCATAGCCTAATATAAGAGTTGATTTTCTTTGATAATCCACCTCGTCACGAGTACCTAACACTATTTTCGGCTTTTCAGCTATGTAATAAATATCAAGCAATTCTCTTGCCAAGCCTACACAATATACTTGTTTATAGGATTTTGTTGCTGGAGCTTGTCCTAATCGAAAAATTCTTTTATTTATCCCACCATCTATTTCAGTAGATATTTCTGATAATATCTCCCCCAATTTATTTATTGTAGCTCTGTCTTTAATAAAATCTACTCCAGCCAGAATTGAAACAAAAAATGTTAAAATCCCGGCGCTGAAAAAGATGATTACAATTTTTAAAAAAACAATAAGTTTCGTATTTGCTAAGGGCACAATTTATTCCTTTCTCTCAAATATAATTTTATCAGGATATTTCAAACATTTATGCACATAGAAATCCTTTTTAGTAATATAGTATAGGCAGGAATGGGTTTATGTGTCAAGATAAGAGCCGTCACGACATGTTACGATTTGGACTATCCGGCCGGGAAAGCGTGTGGATACACACTAAATTTATTTTTCATCCGGAAAAACATTGACAAAAGTAATGCCCTGTTTATATTAATTTTTTATTGAGCTTAGTTGATTTTCAGACTATTGGCAACAGACAATTGATAACTATCAGTTTAGCATTTTCTCTCAATCCAAATAGTACTTACTTCATAGAGGATGATGGTAATGAGAAGAAATTATTTACGACTTGTATTGCTTATTGTTTTGCTTTGCTGCTGGATTTTTACTCCCGGTCCCATTTTTGGAGCATCTCAAGGTATATCGAAAACTGAAATACTGATTGGTCAGTCGTGTGCTCTGAAAGGACCTTATCAGGCCCTGGGAAAAGGAATGAGAGACGGCGCCCTTACCTATTTTCACTATATCAACTCCATGGGAGGTATCCGGGGGAAAAAGATACGTTTAATCAGTTACGATGATGGATATAAGCCAAATGCCTGTATTGAAAATAGCAAAAAGCTCATTAATAAAAATGGAGTTTTTCTTCTTTTTGGGTATGTTGGTACGCCCGCTTCTATGGCCGCAGTGCCCCTTGCCATCCGGGAAGGGATTCCCTATTTTGCCCCTCTAAGCGGAGCAGAATTCTTGAGGGACCAGGCAATCCGTTATGTTTTTAATATCCGGGCAAGTTATTATCAGGAAACCGAAACCATGGTGGAACGTCTTATTGCGGATAAGGGTATCAGGCGGATTTCAGTCTTCTATCAAAACGACTTTTATGGCAAAGCCGGCCTCGAGGGGGTTCGCAGAGCCCTGTCGAAAAGAGACCTGGAAATCCTGAATGAAGCCCATTATCCCCCTGATACCGTTGAGGTTGTGCCCGCTGTCAAAGCCTTCCTGATCACCAAGCCAGGGGCTATAATCATGATCGGGGCCTGTTCACCCAGTGCAAGATTCGTACAATTGATGAGAGAGGCTGGAAGCGAGTCCATTTTTCTTAATATCTCGTCTGTAGGTGCTGATGCACTGGCCGGACTTCTTATGAACCAGGGCATAGGAGTGACCATTACCCAGGTCGTTCCTTATCCGTTCGATACGAGGGTCCCAGCCGTGGCACAATTCCACCAGCTGGCCAAGCGATTCTTGCCCAAGGTCGAACCCAATTTTATCAACATGGAAGGATTTATCGCTGCCAAGGCACTTTGCAAGATCCTGCTCGATATACCCTCGTCTATCACACGGGAAGGTTTCATTAAGAGCGCAGAAAATCAGACAAATGTCGACCTGGGGGGCTTCTTCTTTTCATTTAGCCAGGACAATCACCAAGGCTCCGATTTCGTTTCTCTCTTGCAGGTGGGCCCCGGGGGATACGTCAGTCCAATAGAGAATCTACGTCAACTTTATGACTACCACCGGTAAAGAATATTGTTTCCCCGGTAAAAACGAGATGCAGCCCTCAAATAACTAAATCCCAACGTTGCATAAACAACACGGTTTGAGTTATAAAAAACTTTTATTTCGGTTTTAAAACCATGTCCTTCCCCGCAATACGGGATCTTCGATGGGCATGTCGAAGATCCCGTATTGCGGGAGTCAGAGCCAATCGGCTCTGCCTTTAATCCCGCCAAGGCGGGATTAGGCACTTTTTTCTTCATAGCGTTTTAACCCCTTCCAGGGGTAAATCAAGGCCACGTCCTCTGTGCGTGGATTCTTTACTCCATTAATTAATCAAGCGCTTTTGATTCCAGCTATTTTCACCTTGACAAGGTTAATAAGTATTATTAAATCTAAGACTTTAATTTCGGGACGTGGCGCAGTCTGGAAGCGCACCTGAATGGGGTTCAGGGGGTCCGGGGTTCAAATCCCCGCGTCCCGACCAGTAAAATAATAATTTCTGGAATCATCAATACCTGATTCTCGAAATTTTCCTCATACTTAATGATGAGCTCTTCCAAGGTTGTCTTGTAGTCCTTGTTTGCGTCCAGACAACGGCCCTCTCATTCAAGGTCCCGGCCCGCTTGTCTAACTTTTGCTTGATATTGGATTTTTTTTATGTCATATATACTTCGATCTTACAGCATAATTGAATCTCCCTTCACCAAGATTTCGGCGAGGAGTTCGGCTGAGGCTCTTTTCGGGTCTGAGCCTCAGGGTCTAAGGCAACCGAAGTCCTCAGTAGAGTCGCAACAGGGAGTGCGTTCGCTAAACGTTTTTAAAGAGATAATCGATAACCCTGCCATAGGTATTTAATCGGTTTTTTTTGGGTTTAATTTCCCGCAGATTGTTTCGCTCCTTATTTTGAAGTATGGGTTTTGATACTCCGCTGTTTACCGCGGTGTTGACGATAGGGGGGATATTTGACTTTAACTAATGAAGATTAAGGAGGAGATTTTATGGATGTAGAGTATATGAATTCAAGGGCAAAGAGATACCAGCTTCTTTCCACGCTTTTTCGGGATGAGATATCTTTGGAACTCATCAGGTCTATGCAAAAGGATGATTTTTTAGATGGATTCAACGAATCCGTAACAGGTTGCGGGTTTATCGATCTGATAAATGGTGCAGAGGTGATGACGAGGTGTCTTAAAGGCAATGATGCTGAAAAGCTTCAGAAAGAACTCAGCTACGATTACGCTGATATCTTCCTGAACGCCGGTGCCAATCCTGTGTTCCCGTATGAGTCCTGCCATGTGTCCGGGGAACCGGTGGTTATGCAGGAACCGGTTTTTGAGCTGAGGGAGTATTTTCGCAAGGCCGGTGTGCGTAAGAATCCCGATTACAAGGATCTGGAGGAACACATCGCAGTACAGATGGAACTCCTCCGTAACCTCCTTGAAAATGGGAATGAAGACCTATACAGGGATTTTTTCAAAAACAAATATACGAAGTGGGTGTCTTCGTTTTGCGACCAGCTTGCAGGGTGTACAAAGACCGACTTCTATCAGGGGCTGGCCCATTTTACCCGGGGAGCCATGATGTGTGAAAACATGAGACTTGAGGGCTTTACAAGGGGCGAAGAGGTCACGAGAAGGATGGTGCCGGCCTGTGAAGCACTTAATCTTGATCCTGCTTACTTCACACTGGTCGAAGGTGCGGTGGATCCGGAACAGGAAAAAAAGGTTCCAAGCCACTGCTATGCCTGCGGGGCGCTTTGCGGTATGACGGCCAAGGTAAAGGACGGAATACTCATGGGCACCAGTGGTCTACAGGGAGATCCCAAAAGCGGCGGAAGGCTTTGTCCTAAAGGCGCGGCAGCGGCCAAGCATGTATATTCTGCGTACAGGCTGAAGGCCCCTCTTATTAAGGAGAATGGACGTTTCCGCAAGGCCACGTGGGATGAGGCCCTGGATAAGGTGGTCGAAGCAATTAATACAATAGAGCATGCAAAACTCGGCTACATGAGGGGTAATGACTGGGCCAATTCGATCCACGAGGCCCTGTTTGATCACTTAGGCTGTCCTAAGACCACCCACCGGCCCATGTGCGACAATGCAAACCGCATGGCCAATGAGAAAAATCTGAATGACAAAAGACCCTGGATAAACTACCAGGAGTCTGATTATATCCTCCATTTCGGGATGAATGAGCTGGCCAGTTCCTACAGCCAGCGCAAGACAGCCCAACTTCGCGCAGCCCTAAAACGTGGTGCCAAATTAGTGGTCTTTGACCCACGCCTCTCCGAAACTGCAAAGGCGGGCACCGAATGGATTCCGATTAAACCTAATACAGATGCTGCCGTTGCTTTGGGTATGGCCTATGTAATCATTAATGAAGATCTTTATGACAAGGAGTTCGTTGCCAACTGGACGCATGGGTTCGATGAACTTAAGAAAAGGGTTATGGGTGACGAGGACGGTGTTGCCCGTACTCCGGAGTGGGCAGGCAAGATAAGCGGTGTGCCACCCGAGACCATCGAGCGCGTAGCAAGGGAATTCGCCATGGCCAGGAACAAGGGTTGTCTCTCATGGACCGGCCTGGCACAGGTCCCAAACGGGATGTACGGTACTGCGGCTATCCAGGCACTCAACGGCCTTTGTGGAACCTTCGACGCTCCGGGCGGGCCGGCCCTGCCTTTTAAGCGCAAACTGAAACCGGTCTGGGGTGAAGGTCAGGAAAAGCCTGCTGCAGGCGATGCTCCCAAGCTGAATAAGTTCGGTATCTGGTCCGGCTGGGCCCCTGCATACCTTTTAGAGGACGTTGAGGCCGGAAAGCTTAAAGGGATGATCAATTATTTTGGTGACCCGGTGCTCTCCTGGGGAAACCAGGAGGCCATAATCAAGGCCATTGAAATGATGGACTTCAAGGCCACTATTGATGCATTTATGTGCAACACGGCAGTACTTTGCGACGTGATACTGCCTGATGCCACCTGGCTGGAGCAGAGCCAGGTAAAGAATGACTGGCTTTATGAGGCATTCATCGCCTATTATGCCGAGGTGGTAAAGCCGATGTATGACTCAAAGCCCATGTGGTTGATAACAAAGGAACTGGCCAGCAAGCTCGGTCTTGGCAAACACTTCCCCTGGGATAACATTGAGGAAGCGGAACGTAATCAGTTGGCCGGCACTCCCTGGTCTTACGACGAACTCAGGGAAAAAGGATTCATTATCACCGACGAATCTGAGTATTACAAGTACAAGAAGTGGGGCTCTTTTAATACACCGGATGGTTATGGGTCCTCAGGTAAGACCACTACGGGGAAGTACAATTTCTTGAATACCGTGGCAGAGGAAAAAGGGATTGACCCGCTTCCCGATTACAAGGAGCCTGATCCTGAACTGGCACCTGACGATGCGTACCCTTTTATCTTCGGGAATTTTCGAATTTTTGAGCATGAGCACTCCTCCACCTTTAGTAATATCCAGCTTATGAAGATCCACGGCAGCAATCCATTGTGGATCAATATGCTGGACGCCCAGGAACTGGGAATAGGCGAGGGTGACAGGGTGCGACTCAAGTCTCCCTGGGGGGAGGTGGAGATAAAGGCCAAGCCCACATGGGGTATCATGCGGGGGGTCCTTGGCTCGGGAGGGGGTTTTGGACACATTCGTGGTCTGGAAGGCGATCCAAAATTTCCCCAGTTCGGAGGTGTAAATCCGCCGGGGATTATGAAACCCAATTGCACCGAGAATGTTGGTGGAACACCGTTGTTCAAGTATATTAAGACAAGGGTTGAAAAGATTTAGTAGGTAGATTATTTTAGCAAAGCCTCCCTGCCCATTGGGTAGGGAGGCTTTTTTTGTGGGATTTCATTTTTCATCATACGATCAGGCACATAGGCGGGACCACATTCTTCATGATTGTGTGCCTTTCATTCTGGCTTTTTGCTTTACTGTTTGTTCCGTGACTCTTCAGGAGGTCATCAACTCTGCAAGGCATAACGGCCGGCATTTTTCAGGGATTATGGTGAGGTCTAAGAATGAAATCCGGACGATAATCAAGAGAACAGCATGTTGCCTGAAAACGGAATTTAAGGCCGAGGCTTTTGGCCGTCTGAATGGCCACGTCCGACCAGACTGCCATGCGGGTTGCCCCGGCCCGAATTGCAAGTTTTTCCATCATCCATCCATCCCTGTTTCTTGGTCTTTCACAGCCCAGGGAAATTGGCACTTCCGGCATCATCAACCTGGCCCTTGCGATCAAACGCCCGATTGCAACTGGAGACGGCGGCGAAACATTAGCCATGGGAGTTCCTGCAAGTGGCGTGAGAACGACTATTACCAGGGCCTTCGGATTATAACGCTGGATAATTTCCAGGGCTTCATATTCAGCCTTTATATTCCCATAGTGTAGTCCGGCGACGATGTGAGGAATGAGTTCAAGACCGCTTTTTTTGATATGCTCAAGTGAATCAATGACCTGTTCCAGACTGTTTAGATGATAGACCCGGGTCGCGGTTTCTTCATCGCCCATAACATCTATGAGGGCCTGGGTCACGCCTGCCTGTTTCAATAGGGTGGCCGCGCCAGGATCAATAAAACCGGTGTGCGCGGAGATAAAAAGCCCTGTCTCCTCCTTAATTTTCTTAATTGCCTTTCCATATTGTTTCCAGGGAAGTCTTCCTTTCCGATCAGAGCCGCCGGTCAAAAGGATGCCGTGGGCACCGTTTTTTGCAAACCGAAGGCACATCTCCTTCAGGCGAGCAGGGTCTTCTGCCTTCAGCATGGGTTCCAGGAGCCTGCCTTTACAATGCTCGCACTGGAGGTCGCACCGGTTTCCGGTAATTGAAACGGCAGGGTAATGTCCTCGTTTTTGGCCGTATCTGATCATTCCGGGCAGATAAAAGGTAAAAGAATGACCGTGGTTCGTCCTGGCCGTTTCCCAGGCCGCCCTGAAAAGCTCGTTGTCTTCATGGGACAAAGACACTTTCAGCTTTGGATTATCTAATTTTCTCGTTTTGCTTGACATACAGGCCTGATGGGATAGGGTTATCTATGATTGACGATTGACGATTGATTATAGTCGATTGACGATTGACGATTGACGATTGATTATTGAGATTAATTATTGTCGATTGTCGATCGGCACGGGAATACAACGTTAGAATTCAGGTTTCAAATGCTCTTTTAATATAGATAGTTACTATTCATGTATCTCTTTTTTTAGACAGGATAACCCCGCGGAACGCGGGGTTATCCTGTCTAATAAATACCTGTGTAGTTACAATAGACAATACTCAATCGAAAATTTTCAATCATAGGAGGATAGGGCAATGAGAGAGAGAAATCAAGTATTCGGGATATGGTTGAAAATCTTGTTTATTTCCGCATTCATTATTTCCTGTGTTTCGATTTCAGAATTAAATGTAAGTTACCTGCTTCCACCCCCATCTGACCTGTTAAAAGGCAAAAAGGTGACCTTGAAAATTGAGGACAGGCGGGACATAAAAAAAATCTTAGGTCAGGGGGCGCAGAAAGAGATCCGTGATTTTTCAGGAAATCTGTCTTTTAGCGTTACACGTTATAGTGAACCGGAATTCAAAGTTGGAATTTACCAGCTTGGTCCCATGATGAAAGAGGCATTTAATAGAAGACTTAAAAACGCGGGACTGGATGTTTTCTTTAAAGAACTCCGTGATGAACCCCAGTTGGTGATTGTCCTTAACGAGTTTTTGCTTGACCGGTCAGGTCAGAAATGGGTCGTTAGAATGAGTTATGAGGCCAGATTGTTGAAAGAGGGAAAAGTCCTTTCGAGTCAGGGCATTAACGGGGCGGGTGAGCGCTACGGCTTGATGGGAACGGGTCCTGCTGAAACCGTATTAGGAGAAATTTTCACGGATGCGGTCAATAAACTGGACCT
Organism: Desulfobacteraceae bacterium; assembly: GCA_030613055.1. Classification (GTDB taxonomy): domain Bacteria; phylum Desulfobacterota; class DSM-4660; order Desulfatiglandales; family Desulfatiglandaceae; genus JAUWMR01. The sequence continues at coordinate 37,993 of JAUWMR010000004.1, read as the reverse complement.
GCATGAGCTCTTTCAACAGGCCGGCTTATAGTTGAACGCGAATTCAAAAAAAGATCGTGTATTTATGATAAGCCTTGGCTGTGCCAAGAACCTTGTTGACAGTGAACATATTCTCGGCCTGCTGAAGTCAAAGGGTTTTGATTTTGCGCGGAATCTTGATGAGGCGGGGATCGTCATCATCAATACATGTGGTTTTATCCGGTCTGCCGTAGAGGAGACCATTGAAACAATTCTTGAAGTCGTTGACCTCAAGATGCAGGGCAAGTTGAAAAGGGTTGTGGTGGCAGGCTGTTTTGTCCAGCGATACGGGTACAAATTACAAAGAGAGATTCCTGACGTGGACGGCTGGCTGGGCACGGGAGAGCTTTTTAGAATTGTTGATATTTTCGAGGAAGGTTTTGATGCACCTCATGTCCCGTTCTATATCACCAGACCTGTTTTTTTAGAAGATCATACCGTTCCTAAGATTCAACTGACACCTTTTCAAAGCACCTATCTCAAGATTGCTGAAGGATGCTCACACAGGTGTTCTTTCTGTATCATCCCCAAATTGAGAGGACCTTTTCGAAGCCGGAGCCTGGAGTCTTTGCTTTTAGAAGCAGAGGCAATGGCGGAGCGTGGCGTAAAAGAGATCAACCTGATTGCCCAGGATACCACCGTGTACGGAAACGATCTTGAGGAAGATGTCTGTCTTGAAGATCTGTTAGAAAGGCTGATTAGAATAAAGGGAATCAGATGGATCCGGCTTTTGTATTGTCATCCGGGCAGAATATCCGACCGGTTGCTGGAATTAATAGAATCGGAGGAAGTGATCTGTCCCTATCTCGACCTGCCTTTTCAGCACATAAATGAAAGGCTTTTAAAGGCCATGGGAAGAAACACCGGCAGTGAGACCCCGTGGGAGCTGATTGAGCGGATAAGGTCGCGAAGACGCAGGATAAGCCTCAGAACAACTTTAATGATCGGGTTCCCCGGGGAAACAGAAGATGTTTTCAATGATCTCTACGATTTTGTGAAGACGGTTGAGTTTGATCACCTGGGGACGTTTATTTTTAGCCGCGAAGAAGGTGCGTATGCGGCCCGCCTGAAATCAACGGTGACGGGTGAAGCGGCCAGGCGAAGGCAGGACAGGCTTATGACTCTCCAGAGGGATATTTCCAAAAAGCTAAATCAACGCCTGGAAGGGCATACGGTTCCGGTCCTGGTTGAAGGTGCAAGCCCTGAGACAGATTTGTTGTTGAAGGGAAGGACTGCAACCATGGCACCTGATGTGGATGGACAGGTTTTGATAACTAAAGGGGAGGGCCTGGCCGGTGAGATTATGCCGGTGCTGATAACGAAAGCCCACGCTTATGATCTTATTGGGGAGATCAGGTGAATTCGGAATTCGGATTTGGGTCTGCGTACTCCGCGTCTCTGCGGTGAGCTGATACAAAGCCGGCTGAAACCAGGAAAAATCTGAATTAAATGAGTTGTAATATTTTTAGACGTAAACTATGATCCTTGAGGGTTTTTTAGAGTGTCGCGGGGTAAATATGTTCCATCCCTCATAGACTGTACTGCTTCCCTGTGGATAACCCATATATGACCGCTGACGAGAGAGTTTAGGCGTTACCATGGATAGAAACAACGATTTGTTAAAGAAACACCGGGTGCATTTTGAGAAAATAGATGAGGAGTTGTACCGTGTTCTCAATTCCCGGGTAGCTCTTATCAAAGATATCGGTAATCATGCGCTTTTTGGGCAGAGTAAAAGGCTCAGGCCTCTCTGCTTTGTCTTATCCTCCCAACTATGTAATTATCAGGGGGAAGACTTATACCGTCTTTCAACTGTTTTCGAATATGTCCATACTGCTTCTTTGCTGCACGACGATGTTTTGGACAACTCTGAGATCAGGCGGAACAAATCTTCGGCTAATCACCTGTGGGGTAATCATGCGGCAATCCTGGAAGGAGATTTTTTGTGTTCAAGGTCTTTTTCAATTGCCTTGGGTTCCAAAAACCTGCGGTTTCTGGAAAGGATGGCGGACACCGGCATGATAATGACGGAAGGTCAAATTATGGAGTTGAGCCATGCCAATGACTGGAATACCAGCAAGGAAAAGTATATGGAGATCATCACTGCTAAGACGGCCGCGCTAATGTCTGCTGCCTGTGCCAGTGGGGCCATCATATCTGGAGCTGAAGCGAATCTGGAAGCGGCTCTCTCGAAGTTCGGGCTGAATATGGGAATCGGTTTTCAGCTTATGGACGATTTATTGGATTATACGTCTTCGGAAGAGGTGTTCGGAAAGCCTGTTGGCAAGGATCTAAGAGAGGGTAAAATCACCCTGCCCCTGATATATACAACAGAAAGACTTGAGGTATCTGAAAAGACGAGACTTGAGAACCTATTCAAGAACCGCCGGGCCGCAGAAGAGGATTACCTGAGCCTGATAGAATTTGTGAGGGGCAACGGCGCACTTGATCAGATAAGGGATGAGGCGCAGTCATACGTGGACAGGGCTGCAAACTGCTTAGACCCGTTTCCTGATTCCCCCACCAAGGAAAGCCTTTTGGAACTGAACCAGTATATTGTCGACAGAAAATACTGACCGGCGGACAGAGGGAAAAGCCTTATCTTTTATCGGAATCACTCAGGTTCAGAGCACCGGGTTTATGCCTGAATCCCGAACCGTGAGCCTAAATGTCATTAACTTAAAGGGCCCAAACCGGCGCAGGCATCTTCTAATGTAGCGCAGGGCTTCAGCCCTGCCGTATTGCACGAGTTCTCGGCAGGGCTAAAGCCCTGCGCTACGCTTTAAGTTAATGATATTGCCTTGAACCTGACGACCCGGGTAGTTACCCCATATCTTATATTGGAAAAATGCAATGAAGACTTTGATCACAGGGGCCTCCGGTTTTATCGGGTCTGCGGTTCTCCGGCGGCTTATTCATGCCGGTCATAATGTGAGGGCGCTCATACGCCCGAACAGCGATCGCCGCAACCTTGACGGATTGGAGGTCGAGCTTGTTATCGGTGATTTGAATGACCGCTCGTCCCTGCATCATGCCCTTGCCGGTTGCGAAGTCCTTTTTCACGTAGCCGCTGATTACCGCCTTTGGGTGCCCAGGCCGGATGAGATATATCAGACCAATGTGGCCGGAACGCTAAGCATTATGCTTGCTGCGGCCAGGGCCGGAGTAAGCCGAATTGTTTATACCAGCAGTGTTGCCACCCTGGGTTCTAACCAGGATGGAAGCCCTGCCGACGAAAACACACCGGTAACTTTTGCTGAAATGATCGGTCATTACAAACGTTCCAAATACTTAGCCGAGGCCGAGGTGCGCCGTCTGGCTATTAAGCAGGGGCTCCCTGTCATTATTGTGAATCCTTCCGCACCAGTTGGTCCCCGGGACATAAAACCTACCCCAACCGGACAGATGATCCTTCAGGCCGCGTCAGGGCGAATGCCGGCCTATGTTGATACCGGTCTCAACCTGGTACACGTGGATGACGTGGCCACTGGACACATGTTGGCCTTTGAGCACGGCAGGATTGGCCAGCGTTATATTTTGGGCGCATGCAATATGACGCTTAAAGAGATCCTCACGGAACTGGCCAAAATAACCGGGCACCCAAGACCATGGCTTCGCTTACCCCACAATTTAGTTTTGCCTATCGCATACGCGGCCGAGACCTGGGCGCGCATGACCGGGAGAAGGGAACCATTAGTTACGGTTGACGGTGTACGATTAGCAAAAAAGCTGATGTTTTTTTCACATAAAAAGGCGGTGAAGGAATTAGGTTTTAAGGCCAGGCCGGTGATTGATGCCTTGCGCGATGCTGTGGGTTGGTTCAGAGAAAATGGGTATTGCTAATGAGAACGAGCGGTTATTTACTCTTTGTTGGAGGGTTGGCGCTTTTCATTTTCCTGATAGGCTATCATGGCCTTGGGGATGTAATGGTTGCCCTGACCGTGGCCGGTTGGGGTCTTGTCTGGATAAGCCTGTCTCACTCAGCGGCGTTAATAGCGGATAGTATTGCCTGGCAAGGTCTTTTTTATTATGAGAACAGACCTTCGCTCCGTGTTCTTGTGTGGGCACGTTGGATTGGTGAATCAATTAATGGGCTGTTGCCGGCCATGCAGGTGGGAGGAGACCTGGCCAAGACCCGGTTGATTATCCACCAGGGTGTGCCCGGTCCCGTATCAGGAGCAAGCGTTGTCGCAGGGCTTACCGTTGGGGTTGTGACACAGATGGTTTTCACCCTGATGGGAGTCGTATTACTGTTAAGCTCAGGCATACATGACGCAGTTACAATAGTGCTCATCGGTCTCGGGATCATGACACTGCTTGTAACCGGTTTTTGTCTTGCCCAGCGTTTTGGTATGTTCAGCGCACTTGTCAGGGTCTTTGTCCATTTTGGCGGCAACCGTGACTGGCAGTATCTGGTTGGGGGTGCGGTAGCTCTTGACAATGCTATCAGGAACATTTACAGCAATCGCGCCGCCCTGTTAAGGGCCGGCGTATGGCATCTGTGCGGGTGGATTGCAGGGGTCGGAGAGGTCTGGCTGGCCCTCTATTTTCTCGGTGCGCCTGTTACTGTTGCAAACGCCTTTCTCCTGGAGAGCCTGGGCCAGGCGATTCGGTCTGCTGCCTTCTTTGTTCCAGGCGCTCTTGGAGTGCAGGAGGGCGGCCTTATTATTATTGGCGGCCTGATCGGTCTTGGCCCTGAAGTGTCGCTTGCGCTTTCTCTTACCAAGCGGGTACGCGATCTGCTTTTAGGACTGCCGGGTCTTATTGCGTGGCAGATTGCAGAGGGAAGGCGTTTGTGGCCCGCCAAGCAGAAGGCTCACAGGAAATTCGTATTAAAGAAATGAGAGACGTTAATTATGGGTGTACCCTTTATTCAGCAATATAGGATAGCCTGTTATATTATGGCTCAACAACTGCGAAGGAGAAGGCGATACCCTTTAGTCCTGATGCTGGAACCCCTGTTTCAATGCAACCTTGCATGCCCTGGATGTGGGAAGATCGACCATCCTGATGAGGTTCTTAATAAGCGTCTCAGCGTGGTTGAGTGTCTATCTGCTGTGGACGAATGCGGTGCCCCGGTGGTTTCCATTGCCGGTGGCGAACCTTTTCTGCATGAGGGAATGCCTCAGATTGTCAGGGGGATCATACAGCACAAGAAGTTTGTCTATCTCTGTACCAATGGCCTTTTGCTGAAAAATCAGATTCATAATTATCTTCCATCGCCTTATTTTACTTTTTCAGTCCATCTTGACGGCAATCGTGAACGGCATGATACATCTGTATCCCGGCAAGGAGTTTTTGATGTGGCGGTAGAGGCTATCCGCATTGCTCGTGCAGAGGGATTTCGCGTCACAATTAATTGCACACTTTATGAAGGCGTGACCGCTGAAGAGATGGCCGGGTTTTTCGAATTTATTTCAAGCCTCGGGGTGGAGGGAATTACTGTAACTCCAGGCTTCAGCTATGATACAGTGCCGTGCCGGGATGTTTTTCTAAAACGAACTGTCAGCAAACAACTCTTCCGGGAAATATTCAAACTCGGTAAGGGCCGCAGATGGAAGTTCAACCACACGAGCCTTTACCTTGACTTTTTAGCCGGAAACCAATCATACCAGTGTACCCCCTGGGGTAACCCGACGCGTAACGTGTTTGGATGGCAGAGACCCTGTTACCTGTTAGATGAGGGATGTGCCATTAGTTTCGAGGAACTCATGGAAGAGACTGATTGGGATGCTTATGGGCTTGGGCGCAATCCTAAGTGTGCCAACTGTATGCTTCACAGCGGGTTTGAGGCCACGGCCGTAACTGAAGTGTTTAAACACCCCCTGAAGGCCTTGATGATATCCTATCGCGGTCCTCGTACAAATGGTCCGATGGCCCAAGATTTGGCTTTGGTTGGCCGGCAAACCGTTCATTTAGCCGGCGCAGGGCTGGCAAAATAAAAATGGCAGTAATCTAGGTTAATGCATTCGTAAAAAGTCAAAATCACGTCACTCCCGCCCCGCATCAAGTGCGGGATAAACTACAGCGGGAGTCCAATAATCCCGCCTATGGCGGGACTGGATTCCCGCCTTCGCGGGAATGACGAAAACGGGTGCTTTCTGACTTTTTACTAGTTCATCATGTTTAAAGGAAATAATATGAAATTAAGACTTCTACTGGTGCCGATTTTGGTTATGCTCATTTTCATGTTGTCACGCCCGGCTGGGGCTGATACGGCGAGACAGGTAGTCGAAAACCTCCATTCTACGCTAATGAGCGTCATGAAGCAGGCCGGTGAGCTCGGATATAAAGGGCGATACGACCGGCTTGCCCCGGTGATAAAGTCCGGTTTTGATTTTACGTTCATTTCCAGAATTGTGGCGGGAAGATACTGGCACAATTTCAGTGAAGAGGAGAGAGGGAAGTTTGTTGAGGTCTTCACCCGGCTGAGTATTGCTACTTATGCCGGGCGCTTTGACGGTTATTCAGGGGAGTATTTTAAAATGGTCTCTGCAAAGGAACTCCGGCGGGGACGACTGATGATAAAAACCGTTCTTGTAAAACGTAACAGGGATGAGGTCGAGCTGGATTATATCCTGCACAACAGGGATAATCAATGGCTTATAATCAATGTCATTGCCAACGGCGTCAGTGATATCTCTCTAAAGCGGGCAGATTATACGGCCTTTCTCAAAAAAAAGGGCTTCAAGGCACTTCTTGATAAGTTAGCCGAAAAGATAATCCTCGAGGCGGGCTGAATCATAGCAAGGCTATTTAATGTAAAATTGGTATAAATATTTTATTTTTATATTGCTTTCTTAAATTATATCTGATAGTAAAGGCTAATTTTTTATTAGCATTGCTATAGAAACAATATTGAAGATGAAATCCACGTAGGCAATTCCGAGTACACTACATTTAATGCAAAACGAGACAGTTCATGTGAAAACTCCATTTGAAAGAGACCTTGACCAGACAATCGACGCGGCCAGCAAAGTTCTTATAGATCATCAACATGCGGACGGCTACTGGTGTTTCGAATTAGAGGCGGATTGTACCATACCTGCCGAATATCTCCTGATGATGCACTTCATGGGAGAAATTGATGAGGATATTGAGGCAAAGATAGCAGTCTATTTGCGTTCCCACCAGTGTAAGGACGGGGGCTGGAGTCTTTTCTATGGTGGAGATTCGAATCTGAGCTGCTCGGTTAAGGTATACTATGCCCTGAAAATAGCCGGAGACAGCCCGGATGGTCCGCACATGGTGAAAGCCAGGGAATGGATCCTGGCTAATGGGGGCGCAGCCCATGCTAATGTATTAACCCGCTATACCCTTGCGCTTTTCGCCCAGGTTCCCTGGACGGGGGTGCCTTTTCTTCCTATAGAAATCATGCTTATGCCCCGGTGGTTTCCTTTTCATTTGAATAGGGTATCCTATTGGTCGCGCACTGTAATGATCCCCCTGGCCGTTTTGTGCACACTCAAACCACAGGCAAAAAATCCAAAACGGATTAATATCAGTGAACTCTTCATCACGCCGCCGGAAAAAGAGGAAGGCTATTTCTCGGTCCGTTCTCGCCTCAACAGGTTGATTCTGCAACTTGAACGGGCCGGACGTCATCTTGAGCCCTATATTCCTGGATGGATGCGCAGGCGTGCCTTAAGAAAGGCCGAAGAATGGCTTGTGGAACACCTAAATGGCACGGACGGACTGGGCGCTATCTTTCCTGCCATGATAAATGCCCTGGAGGCCCTGGCATGCCTGGGATATCCTTCGGATCACCCTTATCGCAAAGCTGCAAGGCAGGCCCTGGATAATCTCCTTGTGATCAATGAGAGATCCGCTTACTGCCAGCCATGCGTATCCCCTGTTTGGGATACCGCACTGACCAGCCTTGCACTTTTTGAGGCTGGAAATGGGACAGCCACACAACATACTTTCCGCGCATTGGACTGGCTTAAAGACAGGCAAATCCTTAATGGAAAGGGGGACTGGCGCAAGGACAGGCCTGATCTAAAGGCCGGTGGCTGGGCGTTCCAGTTTAACAATGAATATTACCCCGATCTTGACGACACAGCTATTGTGGCATGGGCTATGCATCGGGCACACCCTGAACGTTACAGTGAGGCAATACGGCGTGCTACAGACTGGATCTGCGGGATGCAGGCAAAAAACGGCGGATTTGCCTCCTTTGATGTGGATAATACCTGTTATTATCTCAATGACATCCCATTTGCTGATCACGGGGCACTTCTTGATCCCCCAACCAGCGATGTAAGCGCTCGCTGCGCTGTTCTTCTATCACTCTGCGGCCGTAATGACCAGAAATCGGCGCTTGAGGCATGTCTTGAGTATCTTCGTAAGGAACAGGAGGCGAACGGTTCCTGGTTCGGTCGCTGGGGAACAAATTATATTTATGGTACATGGTCGGTTCTGGATGCCATGGCCGAGGCCGGCCATAGTCCTGACAATGACTTCATCCAGAACGCAGTGGCATGGCTGAAAAAAATGCAACGTTCCGATGGTGGATGGGGCGAGTGCTGCAGTACGTATTTTGATTCAAGATCGCCTAAAGAGGATTATGATAGTACATCATTTCAGACTGCCTGGGCCATGCTTGGCCTGATGTCTGCAGGGCAAGTCGATTCGCCTGAGGTACGCCGGGGCGCTGAGTATCTGATACGCAAACAGCAAAGTGACGGTTTGTGGAAAGACGACTCGTTTACTGCCCCGGGTTTTCCCAGGGTATTCTATTTGAAATACCACGGCTATGATAAATATTTTCCCCTGTGGGCTCTTGCGCGCTATCGCAATCTCCGGCTTAGGGGAGTGTCTTGACACTAACCGGGGTTGTAGTAGCATTGAGCTTAGAGGCCCGGGGGCTGACAGAAAAGGTTGCGGATGAGTGTATTCTCGTAAAATGCTCTGGAATTGGCGCTGAGCCTGCACGGCTTGCTGCCGAGGCGCTTATGAAAAAAGGTGCCACTGCCTTGCTTACCTGGGGCAGCGCGGGCGGTCTCATGGCCGGACTTTCTCCCGGAAGCCTGATCCTTCCTGAAAAAATCCTTTTACCGGATCGAACCAGTTTTGCCGTTGATGCTACCTGGCACGAACGCCTCTCTGTTCGCCTGAATAATTATTTTGACATCCATACGGGACCGTTATTACAAAGTCCTGCTGTCCTGACCAGCCCTTCGGAAAAGAAGGACCTGTACAATCAATATGGTGCCGTTGCGGTGGACATGGAGAGTGCTGCCGTGGTCGGTGTGGCGCTCAGGGCACGAGTGCCTTTTGTTGCCATACGGGCCATTTCCGATACCGTGGATATGATAGTTCCAGCCAGCGCCCTGGCCGCTACAGATGATCTCGGCAGGTTGTGCATTTCGGGTCTTCTTAAAGGCCTGGCCCGGCATCCTGAAGAGTTATACCCAGTGTTTCGTCTTGGCCGGAACTTCCGCGCAGCCCGCCGAACCCTGGCTGCTGTTTTGCGTCTTACCGGCAGGAGATTTTTACGCCCTGAGCCCCTGTCTGCCTGCGGCTCGCCCGCACAGGCAGGCTGATCCCTAGCCTCCGTGAACTTAGGGGCTTCGCCCCAGTTGGAAAGTCGAAGATCCCGTCTTTAGCGGGATTGGAATGATTCCATTATTCTTCCCGCTCACAGAGCGGGGATGAGGCAAGACTACCAAGCCTCAATAAACATCTTTAATTTTCCCGCCATGGCGGGAAAGAAATTCCGAGACGTTACATGTTTCTTTTGCGAGGCAAGCGAAAAGTTGGTTAAACGAAACACAGGTATTCTGGGCAGAACGCTCTCCCATTGGGTGGAATTCGTTATCCGGTTTGCCCCGTGGGTGTTGGTCTCCTCAGCCGTTGTAACAGGGATGCTCTTGTATTACACTGTTAACAACCTCGGCATCAGTACTGATACCACAGACATGCTCTCGGAGTCCGTCCGCTTTCGTCTCATTCACGAAGAGTACAAGCGGGCATTTCCCCAGTACCACAACACCCTGCTAATTGTGATTGATGGAGATACGCCTGATATTGCCCAGGATGCTGGTTCAGCCCTTGCAGGCAGGCTGAAACGTGAACCAGGCCTCTTTCATTCGGTCTATCTCCCCGGGGGAGAAAGGTTTTTTAAGAAACATGCCCTCCTGTATCTCAGCCCTTCGGAATTAGAGGACCTTGCCGATAATCTGGCAAAGGTCCAGCCCTTCCTGGCAAAATTGGCCCGTGATCAGAGCATATGTGGACTTTTTTCCATTTTGTATAGCGCCGTTGAAGCGGTAATGGATGGAGATGAGATTGATTTATCGCCCCTGTTTGAGCGGGTAAATTCAGCGATTGAGGCCGTACTCAACCAGAGATTCTATGAACTTTCGTGGTTGGAGTTGATGCAGGGAGGTAAGTCAGACCCGGATGAGCGGCGGCGCTTTATTATGGTTCGTCCCCGGCTTGACTACAGCAGGTTAATGCCGGCGAAGGCTGCCATGGAGGCAGTTCAACGTTTTGCAGGGGAACTTAAGCTGAACCGCGATAATGGAATACGACTCCGCATTACCGGTGACGCGGCACTCGAATATGAAGAAATGCAAGGTGTTAGAAGGGGAGCCCTGATAGCCGGTCTGCTTGCTTTTGTCATGGTTGGCGTGGTCCTTTTTGCAGGTCTTGGCTCGCCAAGGCTGGTTTTCAGTACACTGCTGACCATTATTATAGGACTTATCTGGACTGCAGGATTCGCAACAGCCGCTGTGGGCCACCTGAATATGATTTCGGTGGCCTTCGGAGTGTTGTACATTGGTCTGGGTGTTGATTATGCCATACATTTCTGCCTGCGTTATAAGGAATTAATGGGGCAGGGCAATACCTGCTCGGAGTCCCTTAGCCGAACTGCCCGGGACGTAGGTAGTTCTCTCGTGCTTTGCGCATGTACTACATCAATCGCTTTTTATGCCTTTATCCCCACTGCATTTGCCGGAGTTGCAGAATTAGGCATAATCTCAGGGACCGGTATGTTCATTGGTCTGTTTGTCAACCTCACTATACTCCCCGCACTGCTTGGTCTGATGCCTCTTTCCCGGAAGGCCATTCGCCCCAAAATGGCACAAGGAAGGCTGACTGGCGTACTCCTTACCCTGCCGGGTCGCCATTTAAATGGAATCCGCGCCGGTGCCCTGATAGTGGGCGTGGGCGCACTACTCCTCCTATCTCAGGTCAAATTCGACCGCAACACATTGAATCTTAAGGATCCAAAAAGTGAATCGGTTACCACGTTTGTTGAACTGTTAGCTCAAGGCAAGAACTCTCCATGGAGTCTAAAGGTGCTTGCGCCAAATGCTGAAACCGCCAGGGAATATGCAGACCGTCTTAATTTGCTGGATGTGGTTGATAAGAGTGTGATGATAGCTGATTTTGTTCCGACCGGACAGGATGAAAAGCTGGCAATTATTGAAGACATCTCACTAATTGTGGGGCCTGACCAGATAGCGATTGACAGGAAAAGAGTTTATACAAATTCGGAGCAAATAACCTCACTGGCAAACCTTATTCAGATTCTTGAGGTGTTTTTAACAAGGGAGAATCACTCCCCTTTGTCTGTAGAGGCAAAGCATTTGCTTGACGGTCTCAGACGATTAAAAGCCTGCCTTGGGGATCAGGAAGGGCCACTTCAAGGCAACACCCTGAAAAGACTTGAAAAGAGCCTTTTGGCCTCGCTACCGGCAAGGTTAAGGGACCTTCGGGTCTCGCTTTCAGCAGGGTTGGTTACAAAGGAAACCCTGCCTGGGGAGTTGGTCAGGAGATGGGTTTCCGGGGACGGTCATTATCGCATAGAAGTTTTCCCTCGGGAGGATCTAAATGATGATAAGAAAATGCGCCGGTTTATTGCGGCGGTTCAGAAGATAGCGCCGGATGCCATAGGTTATCCGGTGATTATCCTTGAAGCAGGCGATGCAGTGGTTCGGGCCTTTCAGCAGGCATTTCTCCTGTCCCTGATTGCCATTACCCTACTGTTGATTATTCTTACGAGACGTAAGATCGATGCCATTCTTGTGCTTTTGCTGTTGCTTCTTGCCGGTGCACTTACCGGCGCTGCCACAGTGCTGCTTGATATCCCGTTCAATTTTGCCAACGTGATCGCACTGCCCCTGATTTTAGGGATTGGAGTTGATAACGGGATACATATGGTTCATCGTATGCGCACAGCGCCGCCTGCGGATGGTAATCTTCTGAAAACCAGTACATCACGAGCGGTCCTGCTCAGCGGGCTTACGACTATCAGTAGTTTCGGAAATCTGGCGCTGTCCCCCCATCCCGGGATGGCAAGCATGGGACAACTGCTTTCCATAGGAATCGGTCTCACCCTGCTATGCACATTGATCGTGCTCCCGACATTGCTAAAGCCCGAGTAGCTTTAATAATTTACCTCAGTTATTTCGCATCTGCTGAATAAATTGTGATAGCCCCTCCGGTTCACCGACTTCTATGGTTTCCCGCCTACGGGGAAATGACAAAATGTGGTATCCTATTCAAATTCCGCTGACAAATGTAGCCTGCGGCTTTAGTCCCGCTTTAGCGGGACCATGTCCTAAGCAGGGCTGAAGCCCTGCGCTACGCAGGGTTAACACAGGTCTATTCTTCCCGGTTTGCCAGTTTTCCGACTGTTTTCCATTCATTCAGGAGGGACTTGATAGACAGGGCAGTGCTTTTTGTCAAAAGAGTGCGGGCCGCTTTTGATATCGCACCTTGCTTTAAACAGGTGAAGGCGTCCCCGATAGCGACCGCGAAATGTAAGAGGACACTTGAATCTCGATAGCAATCGCTTATGCAAAGCGAGCAGTTATCGCGGATAAGCGGTGTCCTTTTAAAGTCATGGATGGAACACATCTTTGACGGCCAGTAGTCACACCGCCATACGTCGAGGTTCCAGTCCAGGAAAAAGTATTTGTAACCCCCAAAGCAGGGAAACATCTGTTTTTCTCCCCTGAGATATCGGATCATCTCTTTTATGGATTCAGCGGGATTCAGGATATTGAAACTTGATTTGAGCCGTAGAATAACCTCAAAAATCCTGATCAGTTCTTCAGCGCTATAATCCACAAGCGAAGATGTTTCCGAAAAGACAAGGGAAGAGGAGCCCAAGGTCCTCTTGGGATAGGAAAATGTCACGGTCTCAAACCCTAAATCCCGCAAAAACAGGATGAGCCCGGGATAGTCCGTAATGAGCCTGTTAATGGTTACTGAGGCCATACTCCTTATGGAAAGGCGGGCCAACTGGTGATTTGCCTTCCGGATCCTGGTGCAGATGCCTGGTAGTCCCCGATTTTTTTCATGTGCACTAGCCGAGTCGGCGTCAATAGAAATAATGATGGTTTTAAGGCCGCTTTCTGAAAGAGCCTTGATCGTACCTTCATCCAGGCGGTAGCCGTTGGTACATATGGAGGGGCGAATGCCCTTTTTGACCGAATAGGCCACCATGTCGTTCAGGTGGGGGTGGAGAAAGGGTTCTCCACCGGAGAGAGTGAGGTATCTAACGCCTTTACAGTACAGGATATCAATGGCATTTAGCATGTCATCCGGGTCTACCATGACACCACGGTCTACCTGTTTCTTGTGCCTCGCATAGTTGCAAAAATCACATGTCGCATTACACAGATTGGTAATGGCAATATTGCAGATGGCAGGCCCTCCGCTCGCTACCATTTTTAGTATTTCCCGCAACCGGTTTGGCGGATTCATGGCTACTTTTCCTTTACTAACCTTTACTAACCTTGAACCTTCGAAGCGTTGAACCTGTGATCGGTTACACTATATCAATATTGAACGGTTTCCAGGAAATCCTTAAATGCGAGGCATACCTCATGGGGCTGGCAGTAATCGATCCTCGGGTGCCCAGGAACCCATTGAAAACGCTGGTAAAAAAGTTTCCCCGGGTGTGGTGGCCGGGTATAATCATATGATGTTAGAGGGCGGAAAATTTCCTGAGACGTGTCAATATGCCGGAGATTTCCTCTTTCCGAGGGATATAAGGAGAGTGCCTGGCGTTTTGACTCCTGTTCCGACCGGTCAAGGACAATCGTTTGCTCAGTTCCATTTTGAGAAAAAAAGTCCTGGCTCTTTACCTTTCCGCGATAGTAGTGATACTCGCTGAATTCCCAAACCAATGCATGTCCTGTCAGAGTATTTGCTAAAAAATTGGCCGTGTCGTGGTCCTGATGTCCCCCCTCATAGGCAGGTGCCCATAGTGTGTCGATTTCAAGCCTGCGAATGGCCTGGGACAATGTTTCACGGGCTGGTTTAAGAAAATCTTTTAACTTTCGGCTCGGGATATCATTGAAATGAAAGGGTTCAATCCCGAGGAGGTCTGCCACGAGATTGGCCTCCTTTTGACGTCTTCTTTGGCGGTGTCCGTAGGTTTTTCGCTGCCAAGACCGGAGATGTTCTCGTGACGGGATTCCAGTGGTCAGATAGAACCCGAATATTTTTGCGCCAAGGGTCCTGGCGTGCCCGATTGCCGTGAAGCAACCCACTACTTCGTCGTCCGGGTGGGGTATAAGCAAAAGGATCCGTTTCCCAAACACAGCATTCTCCTATGTCACCAATTTAGGTTTTGGAGACCTTTTGCCATACAGGAATCAGGTCCTCGGCCATTACGTCTTTCCAAGAAGGCCAGTCGGTTTCAATGACCCTGCGCGCGGCCTGACCCATGTGTTTGCAAAGGGCATGGTCCCGCAATAGCCCCTGAATCGCCTCCGCCCACGCGCGCGGAGAATTGTCATCCATTAATATACCATCCTCACCGTCTCTTTTTATCAGCCGGGATGCGCCTCCTTTTGACGGGACCAGAACCGGAAGCCCTGAGCTTTTTGCCTCGATTACCACGTTGGGAAAAATTTCAACCTCGGATGGAAACACGAGCGTGTCGGAGCTGGCATAGAGCCATGAGAGAGTGGAGTGGGAAACGAATCCTGGAAAGGTTACTGCAGGGCCAAGAAGCTTCTTTATGTCCGCCTTTTGCCCGCCTTTTCCTGCTATTATGATGTGGACAGGTTCCCCGCGATTCAATAAAATCCTGGCTGCCCGGGCAAGGGTCATGACATTTTTTCCCCTGTCAACTCTTCCGGCAAAAATCAGCACAAACCGGTCCTTTGTAATGCCGAAAGCTTTTTCAAGTTTATTGCGATCACTGTGAGAGGGATTGAAAACCATTGTGTCTATACCCCTTCGAAGGTATGATACACGCTTTTCATGCTTCTCAGGCGGTGTATTATTGACCTTGGGCAGGCCGTCTGATTCCGAGACCATCACCCAGGCACATCGCTTCTGAAAGCGGTGAAGTTTTCGTTTCATAGATGAGGCAAACAGTTCGTCTAAATGCAATCGATTCATGAGAAGCTTGTTGACAGGACCGTTTCTAACCAATCTCCGGATAATGTGTGGCGAGTATATCCTTGCCCCTTCCGGCATGTCGGTGTGTATTGAATTTACCAGGGGGATACCGTAACGTCTGGATGCGTAAAGTGCGGTTTTCGAGTAGGCAAAGAAGGCGTCTGTTGTATGGATGACGTCATAGTGTTTCAGATAGGGCAGGAGCCTGAAATGAAAAGGAGAAAGGTCTGTGTGATCAACAAGATGGTCCATGGACCGAAAATGCGCTGTGTTCAATACCGGTGGAAGGGTAATGTAGCGAACGTTGCTGGAGGTCATCAGGATTTTTTTCTGATCTCCATGGAAGTGCAGAGTCAGACGGAGTTTATCCTTGAACGATTCGGCTGCCCTGGCAAAATGTTCCCAGGTTTTTACCTGTCCGCCTGCACCTGGATGCCATAATAGATCGATCAAAACGCCTACTGAGATGATGTTTTTTTTCTGAATTGGAAACTCCCTAATGCCTGAGTATAGGTTTATGGGCGGCCACCGACTATTTCCCAAAAGGACATACGGGATAATGACACTGTTCACAATTGAGGCACAGGCCGCCATGGGCCATAGATGCCAGATCTTTTCTTGTGATTGATTCTCCGGCCAGGACCCGTGGAAGGACAAGATCGAGCACGGTAGCCCTGTAAAAAAGCACGCAGGCAGGGAGACCCATCACAGGAACATCACCTATTCTTCCATACAGGAACATGGCGCCTGGCAGCACAGGTGTCCCGTAAACCACGTCTTCCGCTCCGGCCTCTGCAATAGCCATGCGGCTTATGTCGTCAGGGTCAACGCTCATGCCTCCTGCCACCATAATAAGTTCTGACCCAATATATATTAGTTTTTTAATGGATTTGACAATCTCTTTCCTGTCATCCGGCGTAAAAAGGGTCTTTTTGATCTCACAGCCGAAAAATTTCAGTTTCTTTCTGATTATGGGGGCGAATTTGTCATCAATGAGTCCGCTGTATACCTCGTTTCCGGTAACAATGAGCCCTGTTTGAGGCTGTGAAAGTGGCTTGACGGAAAAGATACCGCCTGCGGCAGAAGCAACATGAATGGCAGTGTCAAGGGTTTTTTTGTCAATGATAAGGGGGATTGCCCTTGTGTCGGCCACCTTTACCATTCTCTCCACAAGGGTATTGTTATGCCGGGAGGCGCAGCAGATATCGGGAACAAGACAGAGATCAGTCAGGGCCTCTACATTTACCTTTAGAAGACCTTTGTACTTTGATTTTAACGAGACCTTCCCTTCGGACGGAGGTCCTTCTACAACCACTCCCGGGCCGGCCAATGCATTTGCGAGTTTGATCGCTGCTTCGTCTTCGTGGACTTCGTCCGGGCCAATGTGTAAGGTAAACAGGTTCTCTTTGCCCAATCGCCTTAAGTGTGGCAGGTCATTTTCACAGATAATATACCCTTTTTTAAAAGCAGGGCCCTTGAACTGGCCGGGCCGGATTTCCGTGATATCATGCGCAAGGACCTTCCCCACAGCCTGTTCAAGCGGAATAATGGTTGCTGAAGATTTGTATTTATTTGACATAGGGCTTTATTTCGATTTTAGAAACATGTCCTTTGTGCATGGTTAGAGCCATTCGGCTCTGCTTTTAATAGCCAATAAGTGCCTAAAGTGATCTAAAGTGCCTAAAATGCCTAAAGTTAATGAATTCTGCTATTTTAAATGAGGTACTCTATGACACCAATTAGCCGGCAAGTTGGGGTAAACCCCTGAGTCGTCGTTTTATAAAGTAGCACGCCGAAGGAGTACCACAACTTTAGGCACTTCAAACTTTAGTCCCGCCAAGGCGGGATTAGGCACTTTTTTCTTTATGGTGCTTTATCCCCTTCCAGGGGCAAATCAAGGCCGGTTCCTTTGGGCTCGGATTTTTATTTATATATGTAGATGCAGCAAATCACTGGCTAATATAAGTTCTCCCCCGTATGTTTTACGGCACTGGGCTGTGATGTCGGTTTTTAGGCATTCCGGGTAAAAATGCGTCAGGACTAATTGCCTGGCGTTCGCTAAAGTAGCCACGCGGCCTGCCTCAGAAGGTGTTAGGTGTCCCTCAGTCTCCTTCCCAACAGGAAAAGAACATTCCAGTATTAAAAGGTCCGTTCCCTCAGCCAGATCGATAATCTCTTTACAAAAGCCAGTGTCCCCTGAATAAACCATGTTCTTTCCTGATCTATCTTCGATTCGGTAGGCAATGCTATTGGGCGAATGGTTGGTGGGCAGGACCGTGATCTTGAAGCGGCTGTATTCCCTTTCTACCTTTGGCCCGACATCAAGTTCTTCGATGCTCATGATGTCAGAAGGAATGGCTAACCAATCAGCATATGCATCCTGGAGGCGATGAATCAATTCCTTTATTCCGCGGGGGCCAGTAATAACAAAGGGCAGCCTTCTTTTTAGGATGGCCGGGTTCCTTGTTGCAAACAGAAAGTGGATTAAGTCTGCTGTATGATCGGGATGAAAATGGGTAATAAATATTCGCCTGATTTTTTCAAAATTTACACCGGCTTTAGTCAACTGCCTGAGCGACCCCGGTCCCAGGTCAAAAACAACCGGGTCATTGTCAATTATAAATACAAGTGAAGGAGAGGCCTTAAAACTGAGGGGTATACCTGTGCCTGAACCTAAAAAAATTAATTTCATTTTAAGGAGACCCTGTAAGAAGTTATCAATTGATCGCAATACTCAGGTAGATGTTATATATGTTTACCAATTTTGTTAGTCAATAAAATATAATTTTTCTTTTTTGTCTTGCTTTCCGGGAAAATGATTTTTTTACTTTATCATGGGCAGGATATTATATATAAAGATATGTATTTTAAATTGTCGCCAAAGCTATTGCAAGGCATGAGAGATAGGAGCAGTTATGGCAAAGGTCCTGGTGATTGACGACGAACAGGATAACCTGAATTTAATATCAACCTGCTTAGGGAATTTGACTCCTGAATGTGTTGTCATGACTGCCATGTCAGGGTCTGAAGGTGTAAAAAAGGCACTGACAGAACTGCCGGACGTAATTTTTCTTGATATGAATATAGCGGAGACGGACGGGTTTGACCTTTTCAAACGACTGAAAGCCGATGAAAAGACAAGATATATTCCTGTTATTATGCTTACAACCACGAATACAGGTCCTAAAAGCCGTGCAAAGGCTTTAGAATCCGGAGCTGATGCTTTCCTTTTAAAGCCCGTTGTTGAGGATGAATTAGAGGCGCAGGTTAATGTAAAGCTCAGGGCAAAAGAGGCGGACACTGTCCAGCGTAAAAAAAAGGAATTGCTTAAAGATATCGCACGGCAAAGGACGAGGGCACTAAAGAAAAGGACGCATGATCTTACACAAAGGGCCAAAGAATTAAATTGCCTTTATGGTATTTCCGCACTCCGCGAAAAGCTGGGCACATCATTGGAGAAAATCCTTCAGGGGGTAGTTGATATTATCCCCCCCTCATTCCAGTATCCTGAAATCACATGTGCACGTATCATCATGGGTTATCAGGAATTCAAGACAGGTAATTTCAGGGAAACCGCCTGGAAGCAGGCATGTGATATTGTTGTAAATGATGAATGGGGAGGAACTTTAGAGGTCTTTTACCTTGAAAGACCGGAGAGTGTTGAGGAGCTTTTTTTAGAGGAAGAGAGCAATCTTATAAAGGCCATTGCAGAACGGTTGGGGAGGATTGCCGAGCGGGTAAAGGCTGATGATGCGCTTCGACTTGAAAGCGAAAATATCATTAACATCCTTAAATCCATGGAAGACTGGATATATATTGTAAATGAGGAATGCGATATTGAATACATAAATCCAGCGTTAAAAAACGAATTTGGTCCTGTACAGGGAAGAAAATGTTACGAGTATTTTGACAACCGGAAAGATGTCTGTCCGTGGTGCAATGAGCAGGATGTTTTTTCGGGGAAAAAGACCGTTCACTGGGAATGGAATATTTCGAGAAACCAGAAAACATATGATGTTATCAGCACTCCTTCGATAAATCCTGATGGCAGTATGTCAAGGCTGTCTATAATGCGCGACCTCACAGTGCTAAAGAGGGCACAAAAAGAGCTTGAGGAAAGGGAATTGCTCTATAGAAGCCTTACTGAATCCGTGGCTGATGCAGTAGTACTCGTTCAGGATGGGAAGATATTATTTGTGAACAATGCCTTTGTGGATATGTTCGGCTGTAAGGATGCCGGGGAGTGTGCAGAAAAGGAAGTCCTTGAGCTCTTTGCAAGTGAGTTCAGAGAGCTTTTTCGGAAGGTATTTGACCCTAAGGAGAGGGATGAAGACATCGGGACTTTACTATGGGGAATGTGTGTTACAGAAGGGGGAAGAGAAATCTGGGTGTCAACGAACAGGAGCGTTATCAGCCTGAAATCCAGGCCCGCTATACTTGCCACTATGAGGGATATCACGGAACAGGTGCTCTGGGAAAAATCCATGCAGGAGGATGCTGAATATCTCCGTAAAGAAAATATCAAGTTAAGGTCATGCATCAAGGAGAGCTACAGGTTTGGCAATATTATTGGTAAAAGTGCGCTCATGCAGGAAGTATATGAACTTATAATGAAGGCCGCCGGGTCAGAGGCCAATGTTATTATCCTTGGAGAATCCGGGACCGGCAAGGAGCTGGTTGCCAGGGCAGTTCATGATATGAGTTACTCGGCCGACAAACCCTTTGTTCCTGTTAATTGTGGTGCTGTCCCTGAAAACCTCGTTGAAAGTGAATTTTTCGGACACCGTAAAGGCGCCTTTACAGGGGCACATATTGACAAGACCGGTTATTTTCAAACTGCTGACGGGGGAACGCTTTTTTTAGATGAAGTAGGTGAGCTTGGACTGAATATACAGGTCAAATTCCTTCGTGCACTTGAAAGCGGTGAATATATTCCGTTAGGAGACACACAGGTCTGCAAGTCCAAATTCCGCGTTATCTCCGCTACCAACAAGGATTTTTCGGAAATGGTAAATAAAGGAAAGGTGCGTGAGGATTTTTATTACCGTATCAGCATTATTCCCATTGTCACGCCGCCCCTGAGGGAGAAAAAAGAGGATATTCCTTTGCTTATTGAGCATTTCCTTTGGTTATACGGCAAAGGCAAGAAAGCGCCGATTATTCCTGGCAGGATTATGGAAATTTTATATAATTATAATTGGCCGGGGAACGTGCGTGAATTGCAAAGCGTGATCCAGAGATATCTTGCGGTAGGGAATTTTGACTTTCTGACCATAGATGGCAAGTCGAAGAATACGGAGGTTAATATTAGTGGAGATCTCAGTGATAGCGTGAGGGATCTTCGATCCGCAATGATGACTTTCGAGAAACGTTATATCCTCAGTGCATTAAATCAAAACCGCTGGAACAGGGGAAAGGTTGCTGCTGCTCTTGGAATAGACCCGAAGACATTATATACAAAGATGAGAAAGATAGGGCTGTCTTGACTGGAAATCGGGTAATTTCACCTGAAAATAATTAACCGTAATATTTTTAAATAGTTAGTCGATATAAGCTCTATTTTATCGGGTGTTATTGCCCGATTTTTTTATTCTAAATAGGGGGGTAACTGTTACTGAAGCAAAATCCGCATTAATCCAATATGTTAAGTAAAGCAACTTCTTTTGGCGCATTTATTGCAAGATAATCTGTGCGACAGGAAATTTTACAGAAAATGGCTTTGAAATATGTACCCTCCCTCACCCTTTCCCGTTATAAGGAGATGGGTCTTATTCCCTATTTTTATTTTTTGTCGCGCGCCGGTGTGGCTGGTGGTCGATGGATTTAATGCCGGTGTAATATCAATTCTGCCGGAAGGGGAACATAATAAAATGGATGTTCTGGTCGTGGAAGACGATGTTTCATCTCTTTCGCATATTATTGATTTAATTCAAAGCTGGGGGCACGGGGCAGAGAAATCAGAAACTGCCCGGGGTGCCATTGAGAAGGTCGGGAAAATGGCATTTGACCTCGTGCTTTTAGACATGTCTCTTCCTGATATGGCAGCGCAGGATCTTATAGGAAAGCTTAAGGAATTACAGCCTGATATTGGTGTCGTTACTATGACGGGAGCAAGTACAAGGGAACTGGAAAAAGAGATCAGGACGCTTGGAATCGTCTATTATATGTCAAAACCGGTCAGCGAAACCGTGCTGAAAGATATCCTGGATCATATTGCAAAGAAAAAGAAAAATGCCATAAGCGAGGCTTCTGATTTTAATAGAAACATTTAATTAAGCAAGGAGGAATATTTATGTCAAATCTTGTTGCACCACATGGTAAAGAAGAAAAATTGATGCCGTTATTGCTTGAGGGCAGTGAACTGAAGGCCGAGACAGAAAGGGCAAAGGGCCTCAAGCAGATTAAGATCACGTCAAAGGAGAGCTCCAACCTCGTTATGATGGGGATCGGGGCTTTCACACCACTCACCGGCTTTATGACAAAAGCGGACTGGCAGGGAGTCTGTGATAATATGGTCATTAGTGACGGGACCTTCTGGCCAGTCCCTGTTAACGTTTCTACAGATGATGAAGATGTTAAGGAGGGGGATGACATTGCGTTGGTGGATGATGATACAGGGATCACCATGGCCACTATTCATGTTTCTGAGAAGTATGCCGCTGATAAGGAACATGAGTGCAAGGCTACGTTTACGACTACGGATATGGAACACCCGGGTGTGGCAACAGTGATGGCCACGGGAAAATACTACCTTGCCGGTCCTGTAAAGGTGTTGAGCGAAGGTGTGTATCCGGAACAGTTTAAGGGTGTTTACCAGAGGCCTGCTGAATCCCGGAAGGTTTTTGAGGATCTTGGGTGGAAGCGGGTCGCTGCCCTTCAGCTTCGCAACCCCATGCATCGTTCCCACGAGTTTTTGGCCAAGATCGCCGTAGAGGTGATGGACGGGCTTTATATTCACCAGTTGTTAGGCAAGCTCAAAGCCGGCGATATTCCAGCAGATGTCCGTGTGAACGCGATTCAGGCCCTTGTGGACAATTGGTTCGTAGAAGGCACGGTTGTCCAGGGGGGATATCCCATGGAGATGCTGTATGCCGGGCCGAGGGAGGCCCTGTTACATGCGGTCTTCCGCCAGAACTACGGGTGCAGCAACCTGATCGTGGGGCGTGACCATGCGGGTGTGGGTGATTACTACGGCCCGTTTGACGCCCAGAAGATATTCGATCAGATTCCAAAAGGCGGTCTCAAGTGCCAGAATCTGAATATCGACTGGACGTTTCACTGCTATAAATGCGGTGGTATGGCCTCAATGAGGACATGCCCTCACGGGAAAGATGACAGGCTTCTGCTTTCCGGGACCATGGTAAGGAAGACCCTGTCAGAGGGCGGGGAGCTCCCTGCGGAATTCTCACGTCCCGAGGTTGTGAAAATACTCCAGGATTATTACCAGGGCCTTGATGAGAAAGTTGAGATAAAGTTACACGGTGCCGCTACTGGAGATACAAAAAAATAGTAGCACAAGGGCTATTTTGTTCAGGTAAGAAAGTAGTGGTTTTATATATAATTCCGGCTAACGAAACGCAATTTAAAAAGAAAGGGGGTGCAAAAAAGATTTTTTTTGGTGTCATTTGATAATTTTAACTTGTTAAATTTAGGAGGTGTAATAATGCCAAGTTTTGTGATTACAGACAAATGTGATGGTTGCAAAGGGCAGGACAGGACGGCTTGTTTATACATCTGTCCAAACGACCTGATGGCACTGGATAAAGAGACCATGAAGGCGTATAACCAAGAACCGTCCATGTGCTGGGAGTGTTATAACTGCGTAAAAATATGTCCTCAGCAGGCGGTAGACATTAGAGGTTATGCTGATTTTATGCCATTAGGCGCCAGTGTCGTTCCCTTGAGAGGGACAGAAGACATCATGTGGACAGTCAAGTTCCGTGATGGTTCTATTAAGCGGTTTAAGTTCCCCATCAGGACCACGCCTGAGGGGTCTGCCCCGCCAGATGGCGGCTTCGGTTTTGGCTCGGCAACTCTGGATGATCAATTATTGGCCACTGAGCCTGCTTCGCTTAGGGTTGATAAACTGTGGACACTTGGGAACTAAGAAGAGGAGGTAGATATTATGCAAGATTTTGAAACTAAAGAAGTCACCACCGATCTTTTGATTATAGGCGGTGGTATGGCGGCAACTGGCGCAGGTGTTGAGGCGGCCTACTGGGCCAAAAAGAACGGCCAGAAGGTTGTCCTTGTTGATAAGGCGGCCTTAGATCGAAGTGGGGCAGTTGCCATGGGTCTTTCTGCTATTAACCAGTATGTAGGGGAAAATAGTCCTATTGATTACCTCAGCTATGTGCAGCAGGATCTCATGGGTCTCTGTCGCCAGGATCTGGTCATGGATATTGCCCGGCACGTGAATGGCTCCGTACACATGTTTGAAGGATTCGGGCTTCCCATATGGAAGGATCCAGACGGCAAGTACGTTCACGAAGGACGGTGGCAGCTCATGATCAATGGTGAATCCTATAAGCTCATCCTGGCTGAGGCGACCAAGAATGCCATAGCCACTTTAGGGGATGATGGCGAGATCGTAGAAAGAGTGTACGTTCATGAGCTTCTCCTTGACAAAAATGACAAGAACCGTGTGGCAGGTGCCATAGGGCTTAGCGTGAGAGAACCCTTTGATTTTTATGTGTTCAAGGCAAAGGCGGTTCTGGTTGCCGCTGGCGGGGCTGTTCATGTATTCAGGCCCAGGTCAACTGGCGAGGGTTTAGGTCGTGCCTGGTATCCGCCGTGGAACTCCGGATCAAGTTCTGCATTGATGCAGGAGGCCGGCGCGGAAATGACATCCCAGGAAGTGATCTTTATTCCGGCCCGGTATAAGGACGGATATGGTCCGGTTGGTGCCTGGTTTCTGCTGTTTAAGGCAACCGCCACAACTGCGAGCGGAGTTAACTATATGGGCGAAGGCCTGGCGGAGGGAGGAGAACTCCATAATTGGCTACCTTATGGCGCGGTCAAACCTATTCCAACTTGCCTCAGGAACCATCTTATGATGCAGCGGGTCTATATGGAAGGTGATGGTCCAATCCTGATGCATACGGATAAAGCCATTGCTAAGATTGTGTCTGAAGCACCAGATGAAAAGGCGAAAAAGAAGAAACTAAAAGAACTGGAGGCCGAGGCGTGGGAGGACTTTCTGGATATGACCATCAGCCAGGCAATGTTATGGGCCTCGAAAAATATCTATCCTGAACAGGGACCCTCTGAGATTATACCGTCGGAACCTTACTTTATCGGTTCGCACTCAGGGGCCTCGGGCGCATGGTGCAGTGGTCCGGAGGATCTGCAGGATGATAGTTCTAAGAGTGAATATTTCTGGGGCTATAACCGCATGAGCACGGTCAAAGGCCTGTTTGCAGCGGGCGACGGTGTGGGTGATTCCAGCCACAAGTTTTCTTCCGGTTCTTTTACCGAGGGCCGAATCGCTGCCAAAGCAGCCATCAAGTACTGTGTGGAGAACGCGGATTTGCCCGAGGTGGACCAGGCAAAGATAGATGAACTCAAGGCTAAGACATACGCCCCAATGAAGCTCTATGAGGATACCAAAGATTATGCAGTCGGAGACCCGCATAAGGGTTATACTTATTCTGAAGAGATAAATCCCAACTGGATAGATCCAAAGATGCTCATGTTCCGCATTCAGAAGATCATGGACGAGTATGCAGCAGGCTGGGGGTCACAATATACTTGCAGTGCAACCACGTTGAATATTGCCCTGAATCTCCTAAAATATGCACGAGAAGATCTGGACAAGGTGGCTGCAAGGGATATCCATGAATTGATGAGGTACTGGGAAAATACCCATCGGCTGCTTATGGCTGAGGCGCATGTAAGGCATAAACTGTTCCGTGAGGAGACCAGATGGCCGGGTTACTACTACCGAGCTGACTTCAAGAAGATGGATGAGGATAATTGGGGGAAGGTATTTGCAAACTCAAAATATAATGCAGAAACCAATGAGTGGGAGATGATCAAACGGCCTAATATCCGGTTTGTGAAGATTGAAAAGGTTGTAGGTATGTAATAACCGTATTTGATTTTAGGCCCATACTGCCCCGGGAACCTTTATGGCACCTGGGGCAGTTTTATTTCAAATATCAGCCTGTCATGAAGATGGATGGCTCACGTAGCCTAATCGATTTTTGATTAATTCATTAATCTCATCCCGGTGACCAGTTAAAAACGTTGTCATGTTTGCGGAGTGATCGGCTATTTTGCGGACGTCTCCACTTTTGACAAGAGAGCCCTCTATCAGCATATTGTGTAAATGCAAATATGAAATGATGGTGTCTTCAGCGTCAAGTTCTACCTGGAAGCGGTTTTTGAGGTAATCCAGCCAGTCGCCGAATTCTCTGGGGTGATCCAGGTGATCCTGGGAAATGCGGGCCTCGAGACATAACTGGAATGTCATTCCGGGCAGAAGACCGGAGCCCCCAAGAAAATCCAGCGCATGAGCCAGTTCATGTATGAGGGTAGAATCATGTATGTTCGGCGTAATCGCAATATATATTGTCCTGGGATCCTTTACCTCCGTCTTCATGGGATTGACAATCAGGCCTGCCGCCGTGTAATGCTTACTCCCTAAATTTCCTTTATCAAAGGACTCCAGGGAAACGTATGTTGCGAAATCTATAAATTTTATCCCTGATATGTCCGTATTGCCGGTAAGTTCCTTAATGTGCAGGGCATTTGCCATTTCCTTTGATCGTCCATAATTGACTTCCGGCAGGGAGGCAATTTTTTGTGCAACATCATTTTTCAGGTTTTCGGATTGTATCAAAAAAAGCTCATCCTCACGGCCCAGATGGCAATTTTTAAATTTTTTTCCACTTCCACATGGACACGGATCATTTCTGCCTATTTTATCCATTATCACCTCTTATCAAGTTGTCAAACTACTGCGTTCGGGTATGATCTTAATTTTAGTCGCTTCGGTTTACTTAAAACTATCTACTCTTCGGTTAT
Source organism: Desulfobacteraceae bacterium (assembly GCA_030613055.1). Lineage (GTDB taxonomy): Bacteria > Desulfobacterota > DSM-4660 > Desulfatiglandales > Desulfatiglandaceae > JAUWMR01. The sequence goes on along the minus strand of JAUWMR010000004.1, from coordinate 11,575 downwards.
TCCTTCTCTTAAAGCATCGTTTGATTTGACGGGAAATGGATTTGTCTGACCGGTATCCGGGTCTAACATATGGCGATATGATGCATGACGATGATAATTATTCCACATCCAATCCCATCCTTTTACAAAATAAGGACATTCATCATTGAAACATACATACAAAAATTCACTTGTCCATGTTGTGCATCCACCGAACGGCAGTTGCGTTCCTGCCCATTTACTCATCTTCTTTCCACAATGTTGACAGATTGGGTCTTCCTTAATATCCTTCATAATTTACCTCCATATAGACTTTTAGTGACAAAATATAACCATTCGAGATATTTTATCAAGCTATATAATCTTACGAAGCATGTAATCATATGGGTTTAAAGTTTCGGGTTCACACCTGGTCGACACCCTGCAGGCGGGGTTCAATGGTTCAATGGCTGTTTACTTATCTGTGTACTGTTAAACCCGGGGTTTTTCTGAGACGGGTGAGGGGCTTTGCATGGACAAAGATTCGTGTACCCGGCTTTAACTACGGAACCCTAAACCTTAAACCTGACAACCTGGGCAGTTACAGAAGCATTACCTTTTTTAATACAATGCAAAGAATAATTTGAATTATAAGGGCAGGAATTTTTTCTCGTAATTCTGTTTGTAAAAAAGCATTAATAATTACCGGGTTTATAGCAATAAAATAACACTTTTATGCCAAAATACGCTTGCATTTTGCCTGGCAACTATGCTATCAATTCATGTGAATTTTAGTACAAAGAACTTTTTTAAAAACTCCTAAGGAGGATTTTACAGTGGAAGAAAGAGATATCATGGAGGTAGACGTACTTTTTGTGGGTGGAGGGGTGGCGTGTCTGAGCGGAGCGTTCCATCTTGTAAATCTGGTTCAAAAGCACAATGAATCGGTTGAAAAAACCGGAGAAGGGGAAAAAATAGATGAAATCATGATCGCTGTTCTGGAAAAGGGTGCCTACGTGGGCTCTCACAGTATCTCAGGGGCCGTTATGGATCCGGTTGCCCTTAAAGAACTTGTCCCTGATTTTTTGGAAAAAGGCGCGCCGGTGGAAGGTGAGATCAAAAAAGAGGAGGTCTGTTTACTTACCAAAAAGGGACGGATCAAGTCTCCCATAACACCACCCCCTTTAAATAACCACGGTAATTATGTTGTCTCCCTCTCAAAACTTACCGAATGGCTGGGTAAACAGGTCGAGGAGAAGGGCGTTGATATCTTTCCCGGTTTTGCCGGTACCGAGGTGCTGTATGATGGCGACCGGGTTATTGGCGTCAGGACAGGCGACAAGGGGATCGATGCGGAAGGTAATAAAAAAAGCAATTATGAACCGGGCATTGACTTGCATGCCAGGGTAACTGTATTTGGAGAGGGTTCAAGGGGAAGCCTTACTAAAACCTTGATAGAGAAATTCAAGTTAGACGAGGGCAAAAACCCGCAGGGTTATGTAGTTGGCGTCAAGGAGGTCTGGGAAGTCCCTGAAGGAAGAATGGAACCGGGGCAGGTTATTCACACCATGGGTTACCCGCTTAAAAGTGATACCTATGGCGGGGGTTTTATCTATGGAATGAAGAACAACATGATCTCCCTTGGCTTGATGACAGGCCTGGATTATGCGGACCCCGCACTCGATCCCCACAGGGAATTTCAAAAATTCAAGCTTCACCCGTTTGTGGCCGGCTTGCTTAAGGATGGAAAACTTTCGCAGTACGGGGCCAAAACAGCGCCAGTGGGAGGGTATTTCTCTATTCCTGAACTCACATTTGAGGGCGGCCTCATTGTGGGGGATTCGGCAAGCCTGTTCATTAGTCAAAAGATCAAGGGAATTCATGTTGCCATGAAATCAGGCATGCTGGCTGCCGAGACCATCTTCAAAGCCCTAACGAAAAATGATTTTTCGCAGGGAGTTCTTAGTGATTATCAGAAAGCCCTCAACGAAAGCTATATTAAGAAGGAGCTGTATAAGGTGCGCAATTTTCATCAGGCCTTTCAGAAGGGGCTGTGGATCGCGCTGATCAAGGCAGGGTTTCAGTATATCTTAGGTGGCAGGATTTTAAAGAACAGGCTTTCCACAGAGCCTGATTTTGTCCATCTAAAAAAAGTAGTTGATGTATACGGTACGGATAATCCTACGGATGAACAAAAAGGGGTCATTAAATTCGATGGTGAACGGACCTTTGATAAGGAAACCGATGTTTATTACTCGGGTGCAACCCATGAAGAGCAACAACCGGCACACCTTAAAATATTAGATCTCGATATATGTTACACCAGATGTGCTGAAGAATACCAGAATCCCTGCGTTAACTTTTGTCCCGCGAATGTATATGAAATGGAGATAAATGAGGAAACCGGGAAACGAAACATGAAGCTTAATTTTTCAAACTGTGTCCACTGCAAGACATGCGATGTGAAAGACCCATATGAAAACATTGCATGGGTTCCACCCGAGGGAGGGGGGGGGCCGAAGTACACAGTTCTGTGACCAGTAAGTTAAGTAGGGAGTAAGGAGTAAGGAGCAGGGAGTAAGAAGTAAGGAGTAAGCAGTGAAAGGCAGGGGATATAAATGGTGCCTACTGCATACTCCTTACTGCATACTAAATGGGGGAGAAGTCAGTAGTATTGAAATGCGTATGCCTAACCTTAATTGTTGAAGTTTAATATATTCCAAAGAGCCAAGGAGGATAAGTATGGCAAACACAGAGACCCAGAGTATCCTGGTGGTCGGTAGTGGTATGAGTGGGCTCACTGCCGCTATCGAGGCGGCAGAAGCGGGCTATGATACGTATATTGTAGAAAGGAACCCCTATTTAGGGGGAAGGGTTAATCAGCTACATCATTACTTTCCAAAGTTGTGCCCCCCCTATTGCGGCCTTGAAATAAATTTTCGCCGTATAAAACAGAATCCCAGGGTTCATTTTTTTACCATGGCTGAGGTTGAAAAGATCTTCGGGGAAGAGGGAGATTTCGAGGTCACCATTCGATTAAGTCCTCGTTACGTTAACGAGAAATGTACTGGTTGCGGCAAATGCGCCGAGGTCTGTACCATGGAAATCGAAAATGCCTTTAATTACGGCATGGATAAGATCAAGGCAGCCTATTTGCCGCACGACATGGCCTTCCCCATGCGGTATGTATTAGATCCGGCTCTTGTAAAAAGCGACGAGGCACAGAAGATCAAGGACTCCTGCCCGTATGATGCCATTGACCTGGAAATGGAATCCAAGACCCTGGATCTAAAGGTGGGCTCCATAATCTGGGCCACGGGATGGAAGCCTTACGACGCGAATAAACTGGATATGTATGGATTCGGGCAATACCCTGATGTGATTACCAATGTCATGATGGAAAGGTTGGCCTCATGGACGGGCCCCACAAAGGGAAAGATTATCCGTCCTTCAGATGGCGAGGCCCCTGAGACAATTGCCTTTGTTCAATGTGCCGGTTCACGTGATGAGAATCATCTACCCTTCTGTTCAGGGGTTTGTTGCCTGGCATCCATGAAGCAGGCCACCTATGTGCGTGAACAATATCCGGATGCCAAAATATACATCTTTTTTATTGATATTCGGGCCACGGACCGGTTGGAAGACTTCTATAACAGGGTCAAGGAGGATGAAAACATCCAATTTTTTAAGGGTAAGGTGGCCAAGATAACCCAGGATGAAAACGGTAAGGACCTCGTGCTGAGGGTTGAAGATACGACGACAGAGGAGTTGCGAGAGATTTCCGCCGACCTGGTCGTGCTGGCAACAGGAATGCAACCCAATACATCTGATACCCCTTTGCCTGTTGAGGTGCCCTATGATGATTATGGGTTCGTGGCTTCACAGAACGCCAAACCCGGAATTTATGCTGCCGGTTGTGTAAGGACGCCCACTTTTGTTTCGGAAGTAGTCCAGGATGGAACAGCAGCAGCCTTAAAAGCCATTCAATCCGTTGTCAGGAGGTAAGCTCAATGGAAAAAAAGACAGCAGTCTATATTTGCACGGGATGTGGCATCGGAGATGCCCTTGATACAGAACAGCTCAGCAAGGTGGCCACTGATGAAGGGAGTGTCCCCATCTGCAGGAATCACAATTACCTGTGCAGCCAGGAAGGCGTGGAATTTATCAAAAATGATATTGATAATGAAGGCGCCAATACCCTGATTATTGCCGCCTGTTCCCACAGGGTGATGTATGATGCGTTCAATTTTGAAAATTGTATCGTTGACAGGGTCAATATACGGGAACAGGTTGTCTGGTGCCAGAAACCGGGGGACGAGGACACGCAGATGATGGCCGAGGATTATCTCAGGATGGCCATGGCCAAGGTCGATAATATGGAACTCCCCGAACCCTACAAACCAGAAGAAGAAATATCCAGGGACATTCTTGTGGTTGGCGGTGGTTTAACTGGAATGACGTCGGCCTTAGATGCCGCCAAAGCGGGTCATTCGGTCGTGTTGGTAGAAAAAGAATCCCAGTTAGGCGGTTTCCAGGGCAGGGTACAAAAGGTAGCGACATTCCCTTACAAGGGGACGGAAGATAATGATCTGGAAGCGCTGATTCAGGAAGTCACCCAAAATGAAAAGATCAAGGTCTATACCGGGGCAAAGGTTGACAAGACCGTTGGAGGTCCCGGTGTTTTTGAGGCTACTATCAGCCAGAATGGGACAACGGCAGAACATCGCATAGGGGCTATCGTGTTGGCGGCCGGATGGCAACCCTATGATCCCAAAAAATTAGATGAAAAATTAGGATTCGGGGCATCTCCCAATGTGATCACCAACGTCATGTTTGAAGAAAGCTTTAATGGGGGGGAAATAAGCCGGCCGAGCGACGGAAAGGACGTGACAAACGTCGCTTTTCTGCAATGCGCGGGCCAGAGGGACCCTGATCATCTGCCGTATTGTTCAAGCGTGTGTTGCGTTACTGCCCTCAAACAGGCACTGCAGATAAAGGCCCAAAATCAGGATGCCAATGTCTTTGTGGTTTACAAAGAAATGCGCACACCCGGGCAGTCTGAAGATCTATACCGGAAGGCCCAGGAAGAGGGCATAACATTTATCCGGTGCCAGTCTCCCGAGGTCAAGGCAAGTGGTGAAAGTCTTGCCGTCGAGGCGGAAGATGAGTTGTTAGGTGAGGCCGTTATCATGGAAGACCTGGACATGGTCGTCCTTGCCACAGGGATGGTTCCTGTTACCGCCTTTGGTATGGATATTACCCAGGAAGAAAAGGAAAAAAAGGAAGAAGATGAAGCTAAAAAAGGGGAAGAGGATTTAGATGATATACCCCTTGATGTTATAAGGCGTTCGGATCTCTTGAATCTTGAATACCGGCAGGGACCTGAGCTGCCAGCGCTTCGTTACGATTTTCCGGATTCTCATTTTATCTGTTTTCCGTATGAAAGCAGGCGTACCGGCATTTATCCCGCTGGTTGTGTCCGGCGGCCCATGGGAATCGCCACGGCCCAGGAAGATGCTGCAGGGGCGGTCATGAAGGCAATCCAGTGTATTGAGCTTACCTCCCAGGGTGCGGCGGTTCATCCCCGGGTTGGGGACATGAGCTTTCCCGAGTTTGCCATGCAGCGTTGCACACAGTGCAAGAGATGTACGGTAGAGTGTCCTTTTGGGGCCATAAACGAGGATGAAGAGGCCAATCCCTTGCCACAAATAACACGATGCAGGCGTTGTGGTGTTTGCATGGGAGCGTGCCCGGAGCGTATCATCTCTTTCAAAAACTATTCAGTGCAGATGATAGGCGCCATGATTAAGGCCATTAATGTACCTGAAGAGGATGAAGAAAAACCTCGCATTTTAGTGCTGGCCTGTGAAAATGATGCATACGCGGCGCTTGATATGGCCGGAATAAACCGTATGAAATACAATGCCTGGATAAGGGTGATTCCCCTTAGATGCTTGGGGTCCATGAATCTGGTATGGATTGCGGACTCTCTTTCAAAGGGCATTGATGGCATTATTCTTTTAGGCTGCAAGCATGGTGATGATTACCAGTGCCATTTTATCAAGGGAAGTGAGTTAGCCGATATCCGGTTGAGCAAGGTCTCAGAGACATTGAACAGGTTGGCCCTGGAATCGGAACGTGTACGTTTTGAAACCGTATCCATTATTGATTACGACAGGCTTCCCGCTGTATTGGATGAGTTTGCAGAGACAATTGACGAAGTTGGCCCCAATCCGTTCAAGGGATGGTAATTTAAGGAGGTATAAGGATGAGTGTCAAAGTTGATCCGAATTTGATGAAAGACCTGAAGGCATTTGGACTGAAAGACGCAAACAAATGCATGCAATGTGGAAACTGCACTGCGGTATGTCCTCTTTCCACGCCGGAAAGCCCCTTTCCGAGAAAATTAATAAAGTATGCCCAGATGGGTCTTAAGGACAAGATCTTGAAGAGCCCCGAGCCCTGGCTCTGCTACTATTGCGGTGACTGTTCCGATACCTGCCCGAGGGGAGCGGATCCCGGTGAGGCCATGATGGTGATGCGGCGGTATCTTACTTCCCAATATGATTGGACAGGTTTTTCCCGCAGATTTTATACATCTGAAAAGTTTGAGATCATTGCAATTTCCATTGTTGGCATTCTTATCGGGCTGGCATTGTGGATTTTTCATGCTGGTAATCCTAATATGGAACATGCCTATCTCAATTCTGTATGGCCTGCGCCTGCAATCGAAATTGCAGACATAGTCATGGGGACCATTCTTTCAATATTGCTTTTGAGTAACACTTGGCGCTGTGTCAGATTTACCATGGGTGATCTACTAAAAAAGATTCCTCTTGAGATATATATTACCCAGGCCAAGGAGCTTGTTATTCATTTTATTACCCAAAGGAAGTTTGGAGAGTGTACGGATAGAATGCAGTGGATCGTTCATCTTCTGATTATGACCGGGTACAGTACGGTGTTCATGCTGGTTGTCGTATTTCTTGCAGGCGGCATACATGTCATAGGTCTTTCCTGGGATAAGATTATGTTTCAGCGCGATGTGATCTATCCGTTTTTTCATCCTGTGCGTCTTTTGGGGTACTATGCGACATTCGCAATTCTTTACGGCACCACCTATGCAATGATCGGACGGCTTAAGAAAAGCAAGCCGCAATATAAGAATTCACACGGGACAGACTGGATGTTTCTGATTCTCCTGCAGCTTACTACCCTCACCGGAATCTTTATCCATTTCACAAGGCTTTTAGATTGGCCGATGCCGACCTATGTCCTGTATGTAATTCATTTGATGGTTGCCATACCCATGCTGGTTCTGGAGGTGCCTTTTGCAAAATGGGCACATCTGGCATTCAGGCCGGTGGTGCTTTACCTGATGGCCGTGAAAGAAAAATATAAGGAACAGAAAGGAATTGCATAGGAATATATCGTATCGATTATCTTGTGGGCAAATTTGATGTTCAATTAGATGCTGATGACGCTGATATATCTTGCCTGTATAAAAACGAAATGTTTCTAAAGGTTAAGAGAGATTCGGGAAAGAACCGTTTAGTCTTGAAATCGAAATCGGATCGGATATTTAGATTCCTGGGCGAGAACAGCCAAAAGATCAATGCCTTTATTCGCGATCTTCCCGGGTATTTAGGATCGAGAGAGGTTAAGGATTAATTAAGGTTGGTGGTAGTCTGCGATTTTAGTTTAATGGTCTTGTCACCAAACATGCTGAATTTCAACCAGTCGAAGGCATATTTCATCAATGCAATATCGTCAGAGGCCAGCCTCTCTTTTATGTCTGGTTCCACATTGAAAAGCTCAAAGAACTTGGTTTTGAAGACAAATTCCCTGAACCTGTCCAGATTATAGGAGGCCATGAAAAACATTTGTAGTTTTCGAGGAATACCTTCCTTTGGGCCGAGGCTTTTTGAAGAAGTTATAATCTCAAGCCACTGATCGTTCATAGCATTGTATTCATCTACCCCCTCGTTTTTCAGCCATTCTTCAATGGTCCACACTTTATCCTCCTGAAAGCCCAGACAGTGATCCTCAACCACAAGAAAAAATTTCTCCAGGGCGTTTGTCCGGACATCCGGTTTTGTGGCAGCCCTGCCTAAGGGATAAATCCGGCAGGCCCCGGGCCGGTCTTCGTAGATGGTACATCCATCAGATGAGACAAAAGGGCAGGTCTTTTTCTCATCCTGGTTCATTTTGAGTCTCACCATGGGGAATCGTGTCTGGCTGTCTGTTTCTTGGTCCGTGTATTTTTTCAGAAAATTAACAGAAGGAATGCCCAGTCGATTTTTCATTCTCAGGATGTCGTAAGGTGTGAGAACAAGCTTGAGATCGGCGCAACATCTGGTGAAGCACTCAATTCCTTTATAACAGCGGAATTTGAAAATGTTTCCCTGGAGAGGTTTAAAAGTTGCCTGTTTAGAATTGCTGTTCATAACTCCTTTTTTGGTTGTTTTTCTTTGACCCCAAATACCTTTTTTCCAAGAAGGCCAAATTCTATCCAATCAAAAGCAAATATAAGCAGGTCCTCATCGTTTTCTTTAATTTTTTTAATTCTTTCCGGTTCAACTTCCAGCCTGTCAAGAAAGGTGCTATCGAATACAAATTCTCTAAATTTATCAAGATTATACAGGGACATGAAAATCATTTGCTGAATCTTCGGGTTATTAATATCCAGTTCCCTGGCCTGAAGTGGTATTGTGAGACCGGAGAGGCGCTCGTTCATCTCCTCGTAAGGCTCAATTTCTTGATTTGATAACCAATCGGATATTTTCCAGGTATCGTTTTCCATAAGCCCGAGACATTTGGAGTTGTCAGTGATCAGACTGAAGGTTCCGTCATCATTTATGTCCAGGGGATACATCCGGCAGGGCCATGGCCTGTCATTATAGACAACACATCCGTTTTTTGAGACAAAAGGACATTTTTTGTCATCTTCATTCATCTGGAGTGCCACAAGCGGGATCATATTGTTTTCTTGTGGAAGGATTATCGTGTGTTTTTCCAGAAAATCGTCAGAAGAGATTCCAAGGCCATTTTTCAGGCGCAAAACGTCATACGGTGTCAAGAAAATAGTTATATCCCGGCAGCACTGTGTGAAGCAGGAAACTCCAGGGTAACAGTTAAACCTGAATTGATGTTCGCGTTCCATCCTTAAGGTCTTTTTTTTATCTTTTTCTTGAGACATTTTTTATTCCTTTCAAAAAATAAAATCGCTTGGCGATTTTATGATTGGCTGATCATAAGGCTTGGTTTTTTTGCTGAAATAGTCTATAGCAGCAATAACCTGTTTTGGTCAATAATATTAAAAACTCAGGAGGATGAATATTCATGAGAGAAAAAACACTGTCAATAATTAAGCCGGATGGAGTATCAAGAAACCTGATAGGGGAGGTTGTTAAGCGGTTGGAGTCGGCGGGCATAGAAATCGCCGCTATGAAAATGATATGGATGACAAAAGAACAGGCTAAAGGTTTTTACAAGGTCCATGAGGGGAAACCATTTTACGAAAGTGTTACGGATTTTATGTCATCAGGGCCTTCCGTAGTCATGATATTGAAGGGAGACGATGTTATTAAAAGGTACCGGAAAATAATGGGTGCAACGAATTATGAAGAGGCCGAGGAAGGGACAATCCGGCGTGAATTTGCCACGGACATAGAAAAAAACGTAGTCCACGGCTCTGATTCCGTGGAGAATGCAAAATTTGAAATCAACTATTTTTTCAATTCATTAGAAATATTAAAGTAAAATAAATCGTTTGGTCGTCTCCAGACGTGAATTTTTCGTACGTCTGGAAACGATCTTTTGGGTTTGTTTATGCGTCGGCGTCAGTCTTTTCTTCCTCTTCTTCCTCCGGTTCCTCGTTACCAGTTTTTTCTTCCTTTAACTCCTTGATTTCTTCCTTCAGGGTTTTCACTTCCTCTTTAAGATCACCGGAAGTATCGTCGAACGTCTCTTCTGTCTTTTTGTCTTTCAGCTCCTCATAGCCCAGATATGCAGCAAGGGCTCCCCCCAAGATCAACATGATGGGTATGCCTGCCATTAGAGCTTTTACAAAATAACCCCACCAGGCAATAATCCCTATGATTCCCAACACCAGTGCCGCCAAACCTCCAGCTAAAGCTGCCATTTTGCTACCTCCTTCAAACTTTTTGGATTTTGCTACGATTTATTATCAAATTCTCATAGAGTAACACCCCGATTTTTTCCAGTCCCGCCAGAGGCGGGATCCCGTGTCTTTCAGTGGTAAACTCTCACTGAAATTTGATAGCATAAAGAACATAAGGGTTCAAGCACTTAATATCAAAATTAATAAAATCGGAATCGATACTTGCAAATGTAATTATTTGTTTCAAAATGAATTGAAATTTTATTTTTTTGAATTATAATATGTCAATTGTGATGAAGCCGCAAAAAGGCGCAAAATTCGCAAAATTTTAGAATCGCATTTAACAAAATCAATAGGTTACAGACAGAGAAATTTCTTTAACTGACTTTTTACGAGCGCATCAATTGTGATGAACTCGTAAAAAGTCAGAAAGCACCCGTTTTCGTCATTCCCGCGAAGGCGGGAATCCAGGAAAATCAACCGCTTCTGGACTCCCGCCTTCGCGGGAGTGACGGCCTTGGAGACTTTTTACGAGCGCATCAATTGTGAAAGTAAAAAGGAGGTTATTTGGCATTATTAAAAGAAAACAGCTGATTTTAAAAGAAAACAGCAGTATATTAGTTCTGATTAGGGATGGTTGGCTTTTTTCAGTATTGAAATTACATATATAAAAAATTAGACTTATAAATTACGCTTTTTCTATTTCAGGGCCAGCGTAGCTCAGATGGCAGAGCAACTGATTTGTAATCAGTAGGTCGGGGGTTCGATTCCCTTCGCTGGCTCCATCTGAGTATCAAGAGCACGTTTAAGATTATTCCATGATTTATTGGGCACATAGACTTCCAGATAAATGGAGAGGTTCCCGAGTGGTTAAAGGGAGCAGACTGTAAATCTGCCGGCTCAGCCTTCGGAGGTTCGAATCCTCCCCTCTCCACCATACGACTATTCATAACCCGTTTAATTTTTTCACAAAAAAGATGGAGTAATGTAAGGACAAGATTTGGTTGATTTATTTTAGGTTGTTTTAGACAAGTTGTATTCTTTAGATCACATGCCTTCCCTCATTCCATAATTACCGTTCAATCAGGAATTTTTGGGAAGTAACAAGCGGGAATAGCTCAGTTGGCTAGAGCGTCAGCCTTCCAAGCTGAGGGTCGCGGGTTCGAATCCCGTTTCCCGCTCCATAATCAAAATTACATAGCGATTTTATATGACGCGGCCTTGCCGCTTAAGGCACTTTAGATCACTTTAGTCACTCTATTTTTATGCCCACGTAGCTCAGTCGGTAGAGCACATCCTTGGTAAGGATGAGGTTCACCGGTTCGATCCCGGTCGTGGGCTCCATTATTATGGCAGTAGACAGTAAGCAGTAAAAAGTGCGAGAGGTGGTGTGTGGTGCTTACTTCTTAGTCTTTACTGCTTACTAATAAGGGGAGGTTTTAAGATGGCGAAGAAGAAATTTGAGAGGACGAAGCCGCACATAAACGTAGGAAC
>JAUWMR010000028.1 GCA_030613055.1 Desulfobacteraceae bacterium | reverse complement strand
AACTAATACATCTTGTTATGCCTGGGCTTTACTGAGCAACCACGCCCATTTTCTATTCAGAAGCGGTGAATCTGGAATATCACAGGTAATGAGAAGACTGCTTACTGGATATGCCGTAACGTTTAACCGTAAATACAAACGCCATGGCCAGTTATTCCAGAACCGCTATAAATCCATCATCTGCCAGTATAGGGGGGCAGATGGTATAAGATATTGATATTATTAGGGGCGGAGGTGAATAAGGTGCGGAAATCATAGGAAAAAGGTGCAAATAAAAGGGAAGTTTTTGGGGAAGATAGTAGCAAAATGGTAGCAGTAAATGAAAAAGGGATTAACCATGTCAGTTAACCCCTTGATATTTCTTGGAGGCGGCAACCGGAGTCGAACCGGTGAATAACGGTTTTGCAGACCGCTGCCTTAGCCTCTTGGCTATGCCGCCTTATTACTTCTTGTTGTGGAGCGGGAAACGGGACTTGAACCCGCGACAATCACGTTGGCAACGTGAGGCTCTACCAGCTGAGCTATTCCCGCTGATTTCCAATGTATTTTACAATACAATGATTCTTTGTCAATGAAAAATCTGTATTTGTTCAGGGGGTTTTTTATTTTGGCTGGATAGGGGCGAAAAAAATCCGGATAAACTGGCGAAAATACTCCCATCCTGACCACAGGGTGAGGACCAATGCCCCCCACAAAAACGTCATCCCCACCACGTGGAAATTAATTTCAAAATAAGAGTAGTGGAGGCAAAGAGCCGCAATGGAAACCGATTGAAAAATTGTTTTGTACTTCCCCAGGGTGCTTGCCTGTATCACTATTCCCTCATTGACGGCAACTGCCCTCAGGCCTGTTAAGGTCATCTCCCTGGCAATAATAACAATCACTACCCAAACAGGAATCCGCTGCAAGGGGATGAGCATGATCATTGCCATAGAAACAAGAAGCTTGTCTGCCAAAGGATCAAGAAACTTGCCTAATACAGTTACAGCGCCGTATTTCCTCGCGTAAAAACCATCTAAGATATCAGTTATAGAAGCCATGACAAAAAACAACGCGGCTAAAAAACTGCCCCACCTGCCGGGGAAATTAAGACATAACAGGACAAGGGGGATGCAGCCCAACCTGATGAAAGACAGTGTATTAGGCAGATTCGATATTGTTTCCCAACGATCTTTCTCCATATAAACCCTCTTAAGGCAGTATCAAAATTTGGACTTCCATTTTGAGCATAATAAAATACATCGGGGCTTAGCTCCACTCCACAATTTGGATAATGGAATGATGCCTGCCCGCCGGATGGCAGGCGGGGCGGGAGTCCAAAACTGCCTGAAATGACTGGATTCCCGCCTCCGCGGGAATGACAAAAAAGACAGATAAAGAATTTTTACGAGTTTATCAAAGTTAGAGGCTGAAGGATTCCAATACATTTATTTAGCCCTGGCATTGTAGATATTGTAATAACCCAGAACTTTTTTCACAAAGGTCTTTGTCTCGGCAAACGGTGGGATACCTTTGTAGGATTCAATATTTTCAGGCCCGGCATTATATGCTGCCAGAGCCAGCCTCTTGTCGTTATTAAAACGCTTGAGTAAGAGACTCAGGTATCGGGTGCCACCAAAAATATTTTCCTCCGGGTTAAAGGGGTTCCCCACGTCCATTGAATCCGCCGTATGCGGCATCAACTGCATAAGCCCTTGAGCTCCTTTACGGGAGACCGCCTTGTGATTAAAGTTAGACTCGGACTTTATTACCGCCTTAATGAGGTATGGATCCATTCCGAATCTTTTTGATGCCTGCCTGATTATGTCACCATATTCTTCAATATATTGTTTCGGGGTCTTTTTGGCCGTTCGTATGTATATCCTGTATCGCCCGTCGTTTTTTATGTTTGTAAAATGCCAGACACCATTCTTGTCAACATAACGGTAAACATCAGACCATACCGGGATACTGAAAAGCAATAAGAACGCCAGACCCATGGAGCCAGCCCGGATTATTTTTATGCAAGACATGCCTACCCCTGCTTTTCCCAGTCGGCAAGGAATTTCTCAAGGCCGATATCCGTTAGTGGGTGTTTGATCAACTGGGTAATGACCTTGTATGGAATAGTCGCGATATCCGCACCCATTAGAGCGGCATCAAGTACATGGATAGGGTTTCGAATACTTGCAACGATTATTTCAGTTTCAAACCCGTAATTATCATAAATAGTGACAATCTGTTCTGCTAATTCCATACCCCTGTGGCTAATATCGTCCAGTCTCCCCACAAACGGGCTGATGTAGGCAGCCCCGGCTTTCGCTGCCATTAAGGCCTGAACAGGAGAAAAACAAAGGGTCACATTGGTCTTTATCCCCTCCTTGGCTAATATCTTGACGGCCTTTAGCCCCTCTTCTATGAGAGGTATTTTGACCACAATATTGTCAGCTATCTTTGCCAGGTCTTTAGCCTCCCTGACCATGCCCCCTGTGTCCAGGCTGACTGCTTCGGCACTCACCGGGCCATCCACAATACCACATATCTCTTTGATGAGTTCATTGAATTCCCGGCCCTCTTTAGAAACCAGACTCGGATTAGTCGTAACGCCGTCAACCATACCCAGTGCGGTGGCTTTCTTAATCTCCTCTATATTTGCCGTATCAATAAAAAACTTCATAGCCCCCCCTTGTTCAATTTTGGATTTTAGGTTTCAGATTTTGGATTCAGCTATTTTTTTTGCCTGTCTTATTGCGAGATTTCCTTTTTGAATTTATCAGCGCACTCATTGGAACAAAAGAAATATTCCCTTCCGTCAATGACCTTTCGCCTGGCATCTCTTAAGGGGATATAGGTCTTGCAGAAAGGGTCCTGCACCATTTCATCAATTACCCCGCCGTTCTCGCTTCTTTCGAGCCTTTTACCTGGGCCAAAAAATCCACGGAAAAGACGATAGAGCAAGTAGATGAGAAAAGCGAGAATAATAAGCCGCATTTACGTCTCCGCCAGAGCGATTACCGCCTGACCCTCCTCTGAAAAACCATCGAGCAGCTCAGCCATGGTCATTCCCAGAACAGGATGAATCAAATCAGGGGCCAATTGTACCAAGGGCACTAAGACAAATCTTCTCAAGTGCATAAGGGTATGCGGAATGGTCATTCCTTTTTCATCAATTATATCCTGTCCAAACAGGAGAATATCAAGATCAATTGGCCGCGGTTCCCATTTTCCTTTTCTCTGTCTTCCCATGCTTGTCTCAATTTCCAAAAGGTCTTTTAATAAGTCTTGTGCCGTAATATCCGCCAGTAAAGAAATCACGCCATTTATGTACCAGTCCTGACCCTGAACGCCTACCGGCTCAGTCCGGTAAAAAGAGGATTTCGACTTTACCCTGCAACCCGGTATCCTGTCAGTCAGATCTATGGCTTTAAGGCAGTTTTTCAGTTTATCTCCGAGGTTGGATCCTATGCCGATGTATGCGGTTTTCATGTTCAGATAATTTAAAGGTTGATGGCCTTGATTCTATCAATGGCCTCTGCCAGTCTTTCCATTTTCTGGGTCAACGCGATGCGGAAGTAGCCTTCTCCGGGTTCTCCAAAACCATTACCGGGCGTCACTACCAGCCCGGCATCCTCTAACAGGCGTGTCGCAATCCCTGAGGATGAATGACCTTCCGGAACCCTTACCCACAGGTAAAACGTCGCTTTTGGTGATTCAACCTCAAATCCTGCATCCCTGAGCCCTTTTACCATCAGGTCCCTGCGTCTCGTATACACCCTGACCATCTCCCGGACGCATGATTGATCTCCTCTTACAGCCTCTATGCCGGCCATCTGAACGGCCTGGAAGACACCGGAATCAATATTGCTTTTAACGGCACCAAGCCCCTCCATGGCCTTTGGGTTTCCCACTGCAAAACCGATTCGCCAGCCGGTCATATTGTAGGTCTTGGAAAGGGAATGAAATTCGACACCCACTTCTTTGGCCCCTTCGGCTTCTAAAAAACTGTGAGGGCGAAAGCCGTCAAAGGCCATCTCTGTGTATGCCGCGTCATGGCATACCAGGATACTATTATTCTTTGCGAATTCCACTACACGGCTGAAAAATTCCAGGCCGGCAACCGCGGATGTTGGATTATTTGGATAGTTGATGAACATGATCCGTGCACGGGATGCAATCTCATCGGGAACAGCGTCAAGATTGGGTAAGAAATTATTCCGGCTTACGAGCGGCATAAAGAAGGATTCCCCACCGGCAAAAAGGGTGCCGATATGGTAAACGGGATATGCCGGAGTAGGCACCAGCGCCACATCACCCGGGTTTATAAAAGCAAGTGGAAAATGTGCAAGGCCCTCTTTGCTCCCGATCAGAGAAACCACCTCGGTCTCCGGATCCAGTTTTACGCCAAATCGATCCTTGTACCAGTGTGCCACAACCTCTTTGAAATCGCCCATCCCCGAATAGGAGGGATACCTGTGATTTTCAGGGTTTGCCACGGCCTTTATAAGGGCCTCAATAATATGGGGAGGCGTGGGAAGGTCCGGGTCGCCTACTCCCAGGTCGATAATATCAATACCCCTGGCCTTAACCTCGGCCTTTTTCCGGTCAATCTCTTTGAAAAGATATGGTGGAAGTTTCTTTAATCTGTCTGCTTTATCAAAAATGTTCATATAAACCTCATAAATCAAATGCCTAAAGTGATCTAAAATAAGATAAAATGCCTAAAATTATTAGAAAAAACACAAATCTTTACTATTGAACATCATTAACTTTAGCTCACTTTAGCCACTTTAGGCACTTTAGTTCACTTCATCTCAATCCCAGCACATCCTGCATGTCGTAAAGGCCATCAGGCTGCCTCACAACCCACATGGCCGCCCTGACCGCCCCTCTGGCAAAATTATCCCTGTTGTGTGCCCGGTGTGTCAGTTCCAGTCTCTCGCCAATACCACCAAACATCACCGTATGCTCACCGGCAATATCCCCTGCCCGCCATGTCTGGATGCCGATCTCCTCATCGGTCCTCTTGCCGATAATGCCCTTTCGTTCGTAAACCCCTACTTTTTCCAGATCCCGTCCCACGGCTCCGGCTAATATCCGGGCAAGATGCATGGCCGTCCCGCTCGGCGCATCCTTTTTCATCCTGTGATGGGCTTCAAGGATCTCCATATCATAATCCTGGCCCAGGATTTGAGCCATCTCACCGACAATCTTGAACATCACGTTAACACCCACGCTCATGTTTGGGGCGAAGACACATCTGATTTTTTTCCCGAGGGTTTCAACTTCGTTAAACATCTCCCCTGTTATCCCGGTCGTGCCGATAACCATGGCTAATCCCATAGATGAAGCAAGCCGTATATTCTCGAGGGTAGCCTGGGGGCTGGTAAAGTCGATCAAAACATCACCTTTATCAATCGTATCTTCTAATGAACCAACGATTTTGACACCCAGTTCGCCGAGCCCCGCCACATGGCCTGCATCCTTATTCACGTCAGGATGATCCGGCCGTTCAAATGCGCCTGCCAGTGAAATTTCTTCATTCTGATGGATCATGGAAATGATGCGTTTTCCCATACGACCGGCAGCACCGGCAACGATCGCCTTAATCATGATCATTTCTCCTTTAGCCTTCTATGCGGGCACACGCTGCATGAATTTAGTTATAAAAGTCTATAATCCTGAAGAGCTTTCCTCAGCTTTTCAAGATTTGCCGAGGCCATGGGGACCAGCGGGAGCCGCAATTCCTCCTGGATCTTGCCCATAAGCGCCAGGGATGTTTTTACCGGGATGGGGTTGGTCTCGTAAAACATGGCCTGGCAAAGGGGAAAGAGCTTATAGAAAAGCGCTCTGGCCTTTTCAATATCCCCTTCCTCCCAGGCGCTCACCATATCTGCCGTATCTTTTGGGACGATATTCGCGACCACAGACACGACGCCTTTCCCACCGAGCGAAAGAACCGGAAGCGTCACATTGTCGTCACCGGACAGCAATGTGATTTTGTCCCCGGCGAGCCTGACGATCTCTGCCATCTGCCCTAAGTTACCTGACGCCTCTTTTATGGCAACCACCTCCGTGAGTTCGGCTAAACGGGCTACGGTTTCAGGCAGCATATTAACGCTGGTCCTGCCCGGCACATTATAAAGAACTTGTGGCAGGGGTACAGCCCTGGCAATGGCACTGAAATGCTGGTAAAGGCCCTCCTGGGTCGGCTTATTATAATAGGGCGTCACCTGGAGTGAAGCATCGGCGCCTGATCTTTTTGCGTGCTCAGTGAGTTCAATGGCCTCATTAGTGCTGTTGCCACCCGTTCCGGCAATAACCGGTACCCTTTTATTAACGGCCTCCACGGCAATATCAATAACCCTGTTATGTTCTTCCATATTCAGAGTAGCCGATTCACCGGTTGTACCACAGGGTACAATAGCACTGGTACCGTTTTCGATCTGAATCTCGATCAATTCACGATAGGCTTCCTCATCAACTTTCCCTTCCCTGAACGGGGTTACAATAGCAACGATAGATCCTTTAAGCATGACAACCTCCTTTATTTACAGTGCTTCATCATGCAGACTGGCCTTGTAAATGATTGATGTGCTCCCTTCAAGCCAGACCTGCTCAAAGGAATCATCCCGCCTCCGAAAATAAATGGTCAGGATTTCTTCTCCCCTGGTTTTTACTTTCACCGGCGAATTCACCATTCCCCGTACCGAAGCCACAAGGGCACTGGCAATGGAACCGGTCCCGCACGCTAAGGTCTCATCTTCAACGCCCCTCTCATAGGTCCTGATCTCTAATTGACCAGGGCCGATTACCTTCATGAAATTGGCATTGGTTCCTTCCGGGGAGAAACGTGTATGATACCTGATTGCGCTGCCCTGTTTCCTGACGGGATGATCCGAAAGATTCTCAACGCCTATCACCACGTGGGGAACGCCGGTATTGATAAAGTCAACACTTTTCCAGTCCTGCTGGCGTGCTATGTCTATATCCATTATAAGATCCGTGGGTGTGGGCATAAGGAGCTTTACTATCCTTCCGTTAACTTCTGCTGACACGGGCCCGGATAAGGTCTCAAAGGTCATTTTCGGACCCGCGATACCCTTTAAGAACGCGAAACGGGAGACGCATCGCCCTCCGTTTCCGCACATTTCCACCTCTCCTCCATCGGCATTGTAATAATGCCATCCGAAATCATATCTATCCGATGAAACCACAAAGATCACACCATCGGCGCCTACCGATTCTCTGCGCCTGCACGCCCTTTCCACGAGACGGCCCATCTTGTCATCCTTTATTTGTCCGTTTCTGTTATCGATCAGGATGAAATCGTTGCCGCTGCCGCTCATTTTCCAGAATTCAATGTCTTTCATTTAAATTTCTCTGGGGACGCAGATAAACTCGGGTTTAAAAAATCCTGAAAATCAGCGTTCATCTGTGTCCAGACGTGCTTTTTAAGCCAAAAAATCAGGGATTTTCTCTCCCCTTACCAGGTCTTCGAAGGTTTCTCTGGTCCTTATAGTATAAAACCGATCTCCTTTAACCATCACCTCACACACCCGGGGCCTCGAATTATAATTAGAAGACATGCTGAAACCATAGGCCCCGGCACTCATAACCGCCATCAACTCCCCGGGCTTAAGGGATTCAACTTCCCTTCCCCTGGCAAAAAAATCCCCGGACTCACAGATAGGACCGACAATATCTGCCGTAACCGTCCCCCGTCCCGATTTTTTAACTGGCTGGATGCCGTGATATGAATCATACAGGCTCGGTCGCAGCAGGTCATTCATTGCCGCATCCACAATGATAAAGGTCTTTTCTATTGTTGACTTTGTATAGAGGACCTTTGTCACTAAAATCCCTGCATTTCCCATAATCACCCGGCCCGGCTCTAAAATCAGGGTCAGGTCCGTTGTTCCGAGTTCTTTTTTGATAGCCCCGGCATACTCCTCAGGATGAGGAGGCTCTTCCCTGTTATAAGTAATGCCCAGTCCCCCGCCGAGATCCAGATAATCAATCTTTATCCCTGTTCTTTCCACATCCTTGATCATCTGCTTCAATTTCCTAAGCGCGTCCACAAAAGGGCTAACCTGAGTAAGCTGCGATCCAATATGGCAGGAGACCCCTGATACTTCCAGATTTTTCATGCCTGCCGCGGTAGTGTATTGCTCCGGTGCAATGCTGATATCAATTCCGAATTTGTTTTCTTTAAGACCGGTGGAAACATAGGGATGTGTCTCGGGGTCCACATCTGGATTGATCCGGATAGCTATCCTCGCTTTCTTGTTAAGCCTTGCTGCCACATCATTTAACTTCACGATCTCCTGTGTTGACTCAACGTTGAACATGAGAATGTCTGATTTAAGGGCATACTCAAGATCTTCAACCTGTTTGCCTACACCGGAATAGACAATTTTCCCCGGTTCGACTTCCGCCTTTAGTGCCCGGTACAGCTCTCCTCCGGAAACAATGTCCACACCGCCCCCCTCTAAGGCAAAGAGCCTCAGGATCGCCAGGTTGGAATTGGATTTCATAGAGAAGCAGGTCAGGTGCCTGATCCCGTTAAAGGCATCATCAAAGGTCCTGAAGTGTTGTCGCAAGGTGGCATGGGAATAAATGTAGCAGGGGGTTCCCATTTTGCGAATTATTTCGGGCACAGGAACTTCTTCGCAGTATAGCTCGTTATCTATATAATGAAAATGGTGCATTTGTTTATGGATTGAAGATTGAAAATTGAAGATTTAAGGTAACTACACAGGTATTTATTAGACAGGATAACAGGATTAACTTGATTTTTTTGTATTCCTGTAAATCCTTAAAATATCCTGATAGACCGTTCCTTGCTTTATGTGTAATTGCCTGGGTTAAACCCTTCTATTATAATCTGGTTTAACCCGCTCTCCCTATTGATCGGTAGTTATTTTAAATATTCATTTCATATTTAAGAAAGGCGCAAAGAGATTATATTAAATTACTTATTCGGGGTTTATCTGTAAGATATATTACCAGGATTTTTTATTTGAGTTACAGGATTATTACAATAAGGGCCTGTTTGTGACTTAGTAAAAATAGATTCTTGTTTATCTTTGCCTGCCCCGCGGAACGCGGGGTTATCCTGTCAAAAAAAAGAGATACCTAAATAGTAACGATTTATAATTGATTATTTCATAGACACTCCGAGACATTAAATTATCAATTTTCAATAGTTAATTTCACCCGATTAGAGGGCGGCCCGACGGCTCCCTTTCGGCCAAGCAGCCGCACCTCAAAGAAGTGGATACCCTTTTTTCTGTCGATAGAGACATGGCAGGAAAAATTTTTCCCCGCAAGGACCTTCCTTTTGATTTCCTTGTACCCAGAATAATCAATGGGACAACCTTCGCAGGGCGGCTTATTAAATGTATACCAACAATGATATACCCTACAGCCAATAATATCCGATCCGGACTTTGATTGGCCCGGAACGGCCACGGCTTTTCCGCTCAGAAAAACGGTCCCGTTTTCACATTCCACGCTCAAGTCCTTGACCTCTAATAAAACTCTTCTCTCTGGCACAAACGGCCGCCCTTTTTTGCCACATGCCGGCAGGACCAGGAGAATAAGCATTAAAATAACAAGAAATAGACTCTGCTTGTGTTTCAAATCTTCAACTCCCGCTTTGCTTTAATCAAACATTTTTTCACCATGTCCGGCCCTGTTCCGCCAGGAATATTCCTTCTCTTAAGAGATAATGCCGGATCAAGCCATTCATAGACATCTTTATCAATTCGCCTTTCAAACCCCTTCATCTCATCCAGGGTGAGCTCATGAAGTTCTTTTTCCTGATCAACTGCAAAAAGGACAATCCTACCCACAATCTCATGTGATTCTCTAAAGGTTATACCTTTCCGCACTAAATAATCAGCAAAATCAGTTGCCACTAAAAACCCGCATTCAGTGGCCGCCTTAAGCCTTTCACTATTGAAAGAAATCTCACCTAATAGCCTGCTCATAACTTCGAGACATATTTTTGCCGTATCCGTCGCGTCAAACAGGGCCTCCTTATCCTCCTGCATATCCTTATTGTAGGCAAGCGGAAGGCCCTTCATGGTCGTTAAAAGAGAAATCAGGTGCCCGTAGGCACGGCCTGTTTTTCCCCTGATCAATTCCGGCAGATCAGGATTCTTTTTCTGAGGCATGATGCTGCTGCCTGTACTGAATGCATCCGAAATTGTGACAAAACCAAACTCCTGGCTTGACCAGATCACAAGTTCTTCGCTCAGCCTGCTAAGATGCATCATCAACACAGAGACGTTAAAAAGAAACTCTAAGACAAAATCCCTGTCGCTTACGGCATCAATGCTGTTCTCACTGATGGTTTCAAAACCCAGTTCTTTAGCTACCATTTTCCGGTTCAGTTCAAACGTGGAACCGGCAAGCGCGGCACTGCCCAGGGGCATCACGTTTGTTCTTTTGAGCGTCTCCTGGAAACGTTCCACATCTCTTTTAAACATCTCATAATATGCAAGCAAGTGATGCGCCAGGAGCACTGGCTGGGCGCGTTGCAAATGGGTATAACCGGGCATTATCAGGGCGAAATTTTTTTCCGCAAGTTTGACAAGCGCCAGTTGTGCTTCCTTTATTAAATCAATCACAACATGTATAGTATCCCTTACATACAGCCGAACATCAAGGGCCACCTGGTCATTTCTACTCCTTCCCGTGTGAAGCTTTTCACCTGCCGGGCCTATCTTTTCAACTAACACCTTTTCCACAAGGCTGTGGATATCCTCATAGTCATTATCAAATGCAGAGTCATCCCGGTCAATTTCTCGCTTTATCTCCCCAAGTGCCTCAAGGATCAGGGCCGCTTCATCACCGGTTATGATCTCCTGTTTCGCTAACATCCGGCAGTGTGCCATACTCCCTTCAATATCCTGGGCATACAGCCGGCGATCAAAGCCGATAGAGGCATTAAATCTGCTTACCAGGGCATCCGTTTCCTCTTTAAAACGACCTCCCCAAACCTTTTGAGACATACTTTAGTCCTTTTTTGATTTTCAATCGTCAATATTAAAATCATCGTAACGGTTTAGCTCTTTTAAAAAAGAGATCCCCATGTCCAGGTACTGTTTTCAAAGCGCTAAACTATTTCAAATCATTCACGCGACTTGCGGCTTTGCTCCAGCAGCCGCGCTATTTTGAGACGCAGTCCGCTTAAACGTATAAATCCCTCCGCATCCTTTTGATTGTACACCGCGTCTTCTTCAAATGTTGCAAAACCAGGGTGGTACAATGATGATTCTGACTTTCTCCCGACTACAATGCAATTACCCTTATAGAGCTTTAATCTAACAAGACCGTTAACGGTCTTCTGGGCCTTGTCAATCATGGCCTGAAGCATTTCCCGCTCAGGAGAAAACCAGTAGCCATAATAGACCATCTCCGCATACTTTGGCACGAGTCCGTCCCGTATATGCAATACTTCCCTGTCAACGGTGATGGATTCCATGGCCATGTGTGCGATCCTGAGAATAGTTCCCCCGGGTGTTTCATAAACGCCTCTTGATTTCATGCCCACGTACCTGTTTTCAACCATGTCCACGCGGCCGATGCCGTTTTTTCCCCCGACTTCGTTCAGGTGTGCCAGCAGTTCTGCCGGTGACATTTCCTGTCCATCCACTGAAACAGGATCTCCCTCTTTGAATTTAATTTCCATATACGTGGCCCGGTCGGGTGCCTTTTCAGGTGATACCGAAAGCACAAACATGTCCTCAGGGGGTTCGTTCCAGGTTTCTTCAAGAATTCCGCCTTCAAAGCTTATATGCAACAGATTACGATCACTCGAATAGGGCTTTTCTTTGCTCACGGGCACCGGAATATCCTTTGAGCGCGCATATTCCATGAGATCTTCCCTGCCTCTGAACTGCCAGATTCGCCAGGGGGCAATAATCGTAAGACTTGGTTCTAATGCCATGTAGGCCAGTTCAAACCTCACCTGGTCATTCCCTTTTCCCGTGGAACCATGACAGACACTGTCCGCGCCGGTCTTCCGGGCAGCTTCCACCTGCCCTCTTGCGATGATCGGCCTTGCAAGTGAAGTCCCTAACAGGTAAGTTGATTCGTAAACGGCGTTTGCCCTCAGGGCGGGCCATACAAAATCCCGAACAAACTCCTCCCTTAAATCATCTATGATCACCTCATCCGCGCCTGTCTTTTTGGCTTTTTCCCTGATCCCGTCAATCTCATCTCCCTGCCCGACGTCAGCGGCATAGGCCACAATCGGGCAGTTGTATGTCTCCTTGAGCCAGGTCAGGATGACGGATGTGTCGAGTCCTCCTGAATAGGCAAGGACAATCTTCTTTGGTCTTTCGCTCAACCTATATTCTCCCCTAATTAGGATGCAGATTTTCTCCGATGCCCGCAGAAAACAAATCCTTTTACTTACTATCCTGACAATCTGCGTCCAAAAATGATGTTATCCTTTAATCAGCAGCTTTTCCAGAAGCGCCTGATGGAGGTGCATCTTGTTTTCAGCCTGATCAAAAACCACGGAATGAGGCCCGTCAATGACTTCAGCCGAAATTTCTTCTCCGCGATGGGCCGGAAGACAATGCATAACAATGACATCGGGCCTGCCGAGTGCCACCAGTGATTCATTCACCTGAAATCCTTGAAAATCCAGAAGCCTCTGCTTCTTCTCGGCATCCTGCCCCATACTGATCCAGACGTCTGTATTAATCACATGGGCATCACGGGCGGCCTCGGCAGGATCTTCCACTAATTTTATGTTTTCGCCCGATCCTTTAAGCACCTCCGGCAAAGGATAATAGCCTGCCGGGCAGGCCAGTACCAACTCGAATTTAAGAACCTTAGCCGCATTGATCCATGAATGGGCAACATTATTCCCATCTCCGATCCATGCCATCTTTAAATCGTTCAGAGTCCCCTTCTTTTCCTTGATGGTCACAAGATCACTCAAGATCTGGCACGGGTGATATTGGTCGGTCAGGGCATTAATGACCGGTATCGCAGCCCACTGCGCCATCTCCTCAACAGTTTCCTGCGAATAGGTCCTCATTGCAAGGACGTCCAGATAACGGGACAGAACCATAGCGGTGTCTTTGACCGTCTCGTCCCGGGACATCTGGGTGTCGCCTCTGCTCAAAAAGAGGGTCTGCCCCCCGAGCCGCCCCATGGCCGCTTCAAAGGAGACCCGGGTCCTTGTCGAGGTCTTGTCGAACATGAGTCCCAGGCTATAACCGCTAAGGGGCCTTTGGGTGCTTCTTCCATCCCTTTTTATTTCAAGGCCCCTGTCAATAAGGCCTGAAATCTCGTCCCTGTCTAAATCACGTATGGTCAACAGGTCCTTTTTCATTTACAGACCACTCAATATTTCATCAAGCGCATCAACCAAAAGGTCAATCTCGTCCTTTCCCACAATGAGAGGAGGTACAAGACGGATTACCTTTTCCTGAGCGCAGTTAATCAGAAAACCCTTTTCAATACACGCATCCACTACCGGGGCACCGGATATATCCATTTCCATGCCTACGATGAGTCCCAGCCCCCTGACTTCTTTGATCATATTGTGTGTCAGGGCAAGATCCCCCAATTTCTCTTTGAGGTATTCACCCATAACCCTGCTGTTGTCTATCCATCCATCTTCTAAAATACTCTTAAGCACGGCCTTAGATACTGCGGTTACAAGAGGTGTTCCTCCGAAAGTGGTGGCATGGCTTCCAGGTCCAAAAGCGGAGCTTAATTCCTCCGTTGACAGCATGGCACCAATGGGTAAACCATTCCCCAATGCCTTGGCCAGGGTCATAATATCAGGGGTAACGCCGTAGTGCTCATGGGCAAAAAGCCTGCCTGTCCTCCCCATACCCACCTGGACCTCATCAAATATCAGGAGTGCTTCTTTAGCCCTGCATGCCTCTTTCACCAGTTTCAGATAATCCGGATCAGGACATACAACACCCCCTTCTCCCTGTATCGGTTCAAGTATAACGGCACATACCGACTCATCTAAGGCAGCATTGAGCCTGTCAATGTCATTAAAAGGCACAAATTTGAACCCCTCTAACAGGGGATCATAACCGGCCTGTATCCTGGCCTGACCTGTGGCCGAAAGAGTAGCCATTGTCCGGCCATGAAAAGAATCCTCCATGGAGATAAACACATTTTTTTTCCGGCCATACTTTTCCTTAGCATACCTGCGAGCAAGCTTGATGGCAGCTTCATTGGCCTCAGCCCCGCTGTTACAGAAAAATACCCTGTCCGCAAAAGAATGCTCAACCAAAAGCCGTGCCAATTCAGTCTGAGGTTTTGTGTAATACAGGTTTGATACATGAACCAATTTCCTGGACTGCTCGTCAAGCGCCTCTGTGACGAGTGGTGAACAGTGGCCAAGCGCACAGACGGCAATGCCTCCGACAAAGTCAAGATATTCCCTGCCTTCTTCATCCCAGACCCGGCATCCCTCTCCCCGGACGAGCGTAACAGGGAACCTGCCATAGGTGTGAAACATGTATTTATCAGCCAGATCAACGGTTTTCTCAATCTGATCATTCATTGTACTAAATCCTTACTTCATTTTTTAGCGGATATCCGCGCAGTTAGGGTTAACGCACTATTTCCGTACCAATACCGGTTTTAGAGAAAATTTCTAATAATATGGCATGTTCCGCGCGCCCGTCAATAATATGTGCCTTTCCAATACCGCCCTCTAATGCCTTTAGACAGCAATTCGCCTTTGGTATCATGCCATCTTTGATGACTCCATCACCAATCAACTGGTGAGCTTCTTCTACTTTGACGGTTGAAATCAGGTTCATTTCGCCATCAAGTATGCCTTCAGTATCTGTAAGCAGGATTAATTTTCTGGCTTTCAGGGAGACGGCAATGTGACCGGCCACAAGATCGGCATTGATATTGTAAGTTTCACCGTTCTTTCCGGCACCCACCGGCGCAATAACCGGAATAAACCCGCTTTCAATAAGGCTCAACAGCACACAATTGTCCACGGAAGTAATTTCGCCCACCATGCCAATATCAATAATTTCCGGCGGCCTGTTATCCTCCTTCTTTTTCAAATATTTCATTTTCCGGGCGGTAATAAGATGCCCGTCCTTGCCGGATAATCCGACAGCATTCCCACCGTTTCTGTTGATGAGATTTACAATCTCCTTGTTTACTTTCCCCGCCAGGACCATCTCCACGACATCCATGGTCTGTTTATCGGTAACACGCATCCCATCCACAAATTCAGGTTCCATGGACAGCCTTTTTAAGAAGTCCCCAATCTGGGGTCCGCCACCATGGACAACAATAGGATTCATGCCCACATATTTCATCAAAATGATGTCAAGGGCAAAATTCTGCTTGAGCCGCTCATCCACCATGGCGTGACCGCCGTACTTAACAACTATGGTCGCACCATTAAATCGCTGTATGTAAGGGAGAGCCTCAATGAGAACCCTGGCTCTTTGTGTATGGGTGATCATAAAATATACCTGCTTAGATTTTCGTCTTCCAATATGTCTTTCAGTTTTTCCGAAACATTTTCTCTGGTGATGTTAACACTTTTTTCTGTCATGTCCGGCGCATTAAAGGATATCTCGTCTAACAATTTTTCCATGACCGTGTGGAGGCGGCGTGCCCCGATATTCTCCATGCGCTTATTTACCTCGCTGGCAATACTGGCGATCTCCCTGACAGCTTGTTCATCAAAAGCCAGCTCGATCCCTTCCGTTGATAACAGCGCCTTATATTGAATGATTAAGGCGTTCTTGGGTTCTGTTAAAATCCGGATAAAGTCTTCCATGGACAGGGAATCAAGCTCCACCCTTATCGGAAACCTGCCCTGTAACTCGGGTAAGAGGTCCGAGGGTTTGCTCACATTAAAAGCGCCCGCTGCAATGAACAGAATGTGATCCGATTTTACCATACCGTACTTAGTTGTAACCGTTGAACCCTCCACAATCGGAAGCAGGTCTCTCTGGACTCCCTCGCGCGATACGTCTGGCCCGTGAGTCGACTCGGAGACCCCTATTTTGTCCAATTCATCTAAGAAAATGATACCGTTCTGTTCTGTCAGTTGAATCGCCTCTTCGATTACCTTGTCCATATCAATAAGCCGCTGGGATTCCTCCTGAAAAAGGACCTCCGAAGCCTCAGGGATCTTCACCCGCCTCTTTTTTGTCTTTGCCGGAAAGATATTTCCAAAGACCTCCTTGATATTAAACTCCATCTCTTCAAGTCCTGCATTGGAAAAGATCTCCACCATGGGAACATTGCCGCTGCTCACCTCTATCTCCACGTTGCGCTCGTCTAACTTTCCGTTTCTCAGCATACGACGCAGTTTTTCCCGGGTTGAAAAACTTTCAGGTTTCTCCACTTTTACGACTTCTAAGATTTTTTCCTTGTCCCCTTCTTCTTCTCGAAGCTCCTCCTTCTTTTTAGGAAGAAGTATATCAAGTAATCTTTCCTCGGCCAGCTCACGGGCTTTGACCTTGACTCTCTCCTCTTCCCCTTTTTTGGCCATGCTCACTGCAAGTTCCGTCAGATCTCTGACCATAGATTCCACATCACGACCAACATATCCTATTTCAGTAAACTTTGTGGCTTCCACTTTGAGAAAGGGCGAATTGGCAAGGCGAGCCAGACGCCTGGCAATCTCAGTTTTTCCAACGCCGGTAGGGCCGATCATAATGATATTTTTTGGGGCAATCTCATCCCTTAGATCCGGAGAGACCTGTTGACGACGCCATCTGTTTCGCAAAGCAATGGCAACTGATCGCTTGGCCTGATCCTGTCCAATAATATATTTGTCTAACTCCGAAACAATTTCCCTCGGTTTTAAAACTTTCATAAGGTGATTTTCCTTAACTTTATCTACTCTCATAGTTATTAGCCGTATATTGGCCCGCCCTGGCATCCGGATCGACTCCGTCCCGTAAGGGACTATGCCTCGGAGAGCGCGACTCAGGTGTTAATCGCTGCTGCTGGCATAGTAGTTTGAAATCTACTCCCCCTCGCCAAGCTCATGAATAATGATCTGGTCATTGGTATAGACACACATAGAAGCCGCAATCTTCATGGCCGCCAGAGCAATGGCGTTGGCATCAAGATCGGAGTGGACCACGAGTGCCCTGGCAGCGGCAAGGGCAAAGGGGCCGCCCGATCCGATGGCGGCTATGGACTCATCCGGCTCAATTACATCCCCTGTGCCGGAAATAACAAGGATATGCTTCCTGTCCATTGTAAGGAGTAATGCCTCTAATCTCCTCAGTATCTTGTCAGTTCTCCAGTCCTTGGCTAATTCAACGGCGGCCCTGGTCAGATTTCCACCGTATGTTTCCAGCTTTCCTTCTAACCTCTCAAACAGGTTAAAGGCATCGGCGGCTGCACCCGCGAATCCCACAAGAACCTTGTCCTCATACATATAACGAACCTTTGTGGCCTTGTGCTTCATAATCGTCTCACCAAGGCTCACCTGTCCGTCACCCGCCATGACCGTTTTGCCGTCTTTCCTGACGGCAAGAACTGTGGTGGCCCTTATTGTCTTTGTCTCACTCATTGTATGGTAACCCTTCTTTTACTTATTTAACGAAGCTTAGCCGTATCTTCTCAATAACCAGGGGCTTTCTTTTCATAACAATGTCCTACTTAAAATGAAAGGAAATCGATCACCAAGAAGGTCACGAAGAAATGCGGATGCGACCGTAAGATAATATCCAATATCTAATGCTCAATTTCCAAGTTTTAAGTGTTTTTCATTGGACATTGGTTATTGATAATTGGACATTGGATATTTTTGTACTCTGTCTCTTCGTGTTCTTCGTGGTAAAAATTATACCCCGAAATATTGAGCTGTTACGCTTAGCCTTAAACCGACAAGTTTGTGTGCGTATATCACGTGCTAACAAGCAGCAATAATTGACGATTCCAAAAACCCGGTTCAAAATTTAAGATCTTGGCCTATTTAGACGGCTAGTTACGACTCAACTCGTTTTCGCTTCTTTCCCGCTCCTCGGATGTGCCTTGTCATAGACTTCCATAAGCCTGTCAAGGCTCACATGGGTGTATTTCTGCGTGGTGGAAAGGCTAACATGACCCAGGAGTTCCTGTACCGACCGGAGGTCTGCCCCACCGTCCAGGAGGTGTGTTGCAAAGGTATGCCTCATGGAATGTGGGCTGATCTCTGCATTCAAACCGCATTCTTTAGCATATCGCTTGAGGATCCTTTCAACACTTCGCGCTGAAAGACGCCCCCCGCGAAAATTGATAAAAAGGGGGCTGCCCCGGAAATCCTCTCTATAATTTTTTCTTAAAGGTCGTGTCGCTTCCAGGTAGTCTTTGACGGCTCGTAAAGCAGTCCTGCCAATCGGGACTATCCTCTCTTTATTCCCTTTTCCTATAACCCTGACAAGACGCTCATCAAAATCGACACTGGAAACGTTCAGGGCCTCAAGCTCACTGACGCGGATGCCGCAGGAATAAAGCACTTCTAAGATAGCCAGATCCCTCAGTCCAAGAGGCTTTTCCCTGTCGGGCCTTTCGAGAAGCCTGAAAACGTCGTCAACCGGAAGATAGTTGGGGATATGCTTTTCAAGTTTTGGCGTCATGATATCCACCGCCGGATTCGCCGTTATCATACCCCTCCTTTCTAAAAAAAGAAAAAATGACCGAACAGCAGAGAGTTTTCGGGCAATGGTCGTTCGGCTGAAACGACCGTAAAGGCTTCCAAGATATTCCCTGACGACCGGAGGATCAATAGTCCTTACATCCGGGCCCAAGCCCTTTTTATTTGAGGATATCTTCATTGAAAATATGAATTCTGAAAATTGCCTCAAATCAATATGGTAGTTCCTGACCGTGTGTTGAGAGTATCCTTTTTGGTCCCTGAGGTACTCAATAAATATCCCTATAAGTTCGGGAAGCAACAAAATAAGACCGCCTAACTTTTCTCGGTTAAATTCTCCAAACATCTGTTCAGAAAATCTATCATATTAGCATACTTATTATATTTAGCAATTAAAAAATTCCTTTTCACATTCTTGCCTTGACTTTAAATTATTTATTGATATAAATTTCAAGGTTTATTAATGGTTCTTGCAGGACTTTATCCCGCAAGAAAAACCACGGTATGAAATCCCTCGCCCCCGCGGTTTTTTTGCAGGCATTTGCCTGCGGGTCCGGTTCATAACAGATCCCCCGGGAATTTAGCAAAGATGATCACTTTGATCTTTCCACTCTTTTTGCCAAAAAAATAATCATTCCCAATGGTTTGTCTGGAACGGGATGGGACGCTGGATGTTGGAAGTATTGCTAATCGCATCAAAAGCATCACATTTGCTTATATATTAAAACGTTAAGATTCTATAAGAAAGGGTTTGAATATGGAAAGAAAAGCTGAACAATTGAGAAATGTTGCCGTCATTGCCCATGCAGGTTCGGGCAAAACCTCCCTTGCTGAGGCCGTCCTTTTTAACGGAAAGGCCACCACCAGGCTCGGAAAGGTGGATGATGGCAGTTCTAACCTGGATTTTGAACCGGAAGAGACGAAAAGAAGAATTACGATCAGCACTTCTTTTCACCATTGCGTCTGGAAAAAGCATATAATAAACATTATTGATACGCCGGGAGATGATAATTTCCTTTCCGATACCAGATTTTCGCTCCAGGCCGCCGATGAGGCAGTTTTGGTCATTGACGCCACCGCAGGCGTAAAGGTGGGAACGGAAAAGGTCTGGGCCTTTGCAGACAAAGAGCAGCTTCCAAGAATCGTCTTTGTTAACAAAATGGATCGAGAAAGGGCTGATTTCTCTAAAATTGTTGAGGAAATTTCTAATATTTTCGAGACAAAGGCCACGCCCGTTTTTCTTCCCATAGGGGCAGAAGACAATTTCGCAGGACTGGTTGATCTCATAAAAATGAAGGCATATCTTTACAGCAAAGACGGCAGCGGAAAATTCGAGAGTGCGGATATACCCTCTGATATGAATGAAGTTGTTGCTGAATGGCGAGAAAAAATGATCGAAAACGTAGTTGAAGCCAATGATGAACTCATGGAGAAGTACTTAGAGGGGGAAGAACTCTCCGATCAGGAAATCCAGAAGACACTCATACAGGGCATAAAATCACAAATTGTAATTCCCGTGGTCTGCGGTTCGGCTGTTCTAAATATTGGTGTTCCCCAGTTAATGGATCTGGTTGTTGAAGGACTTCCTTCCCCGCTTGAAAGAAAGCCCAAGGAAGGGACGAAACCTAACAGCGAAGAAGTAATCGAAAGGCCGCCTGCAATCGATGGAGCCCTTACTGCCCTTGTATTTAAAACTGTTGCTGACCCTTTTGCAGGGAAGCTTACGCTTCTAAGGATATTTTCAGGCACTGTAAAATCGGATTCGACTATTTATAATGCCAACAAAGAAGCCAAAGAGAAGTTCGGTCAAATTCTTCTCATGGAAGGAAAAAAGCAGACACCACTGGAAGAGGCGGGGCCCGGGGATATTGTTGCCATAGCCAAGTTAAAAGAAACAACAACAGGTGATACGCTCTGTTTGGAAAAGGATCCCATTATTTTAAAATCGGCTGACCCTCTCCCCTCTGTCATATCCTATGCAATTGAGGCAAAAGTCAAAGGAAGTGAAGATAAGGTCTTTACATCCCTTGCCAAGCTCCTTGACGAGGACCCAACACTCAGGCTGGAAAGGGATCAAACCTCATCAGAGATCATCATCTCCGGTACCGGCCAGATACATCTGGAAACAACCTGTGAAAAACTGAATCGAAAATTCGGTGTGGAGGTTAATCTGAACATCGTCAAAGTCCCTTACAGGGAAACAATCAAGAAATCCGTTCAGAAGGTCATTTACCGGCATAAAAAGCAATCAGGCGGCAGAGGACAGTTTGCCGAGGTCCATTTTGATGTCTCCCCCCTTGAAAGGGATTTGGGATTTGAGTTCGCTGAAGAACTAACAGGCATGAATGTTCCCCGTAATTTTGTACCTGCAGTGGAGAAAGGTCTGAAGGAGTCTCTTCCGAGCGGGATACTTGCAGGCTATCCTGTTGTGGATCTGAAGGTCCGCTTCTTCGACGGGAAGTCTCATGATGTGGACTCTTCGGAAATGGCATTCAAGATAGCAGCCAGTATGTGTCTTAAAAAGGCTATTCAGGATGCAAATCCTATCTTACTTGAACCTATAATGAAAATGGAAATTACAGTGCCCGAAGACGTGATGGGTGATGTGATGGGTGACCTGAACGGCCGGCGCGGGAGGGTCCTGGGTATGGACAGCGAGGGTAAATACCAGATAATCATGGCCCAGGCCCCTATGGCGGAAGTGCTCCAGTACGCGCTGGATCTCAATTCCATGACCGGAGGCCGGGGAACGTTCCAGATGGAACACTCCCATTACGAAGAAGTTCCCGCTCAGTTAGCTGAAAAGATTATTGCCGCGGCCAAGGAAAACGAATAGGGCAGGATGGAAAAAAAGATCAGAGCCGGTGTCCTGACTGTCAGTGATAAGGGCGCCCGGGGACAAAGAATAGATGAAAGTGGCAATATCGCCGTGAGTATTCTTGAAGCCGAAGGGTTTGCCGTATTAAAAAAAGAGATAATCCCCGATGATCACCTGAAGATTGCTGAAACCCTCCGCGAATGGGTTGACAGGGACAGCTTGTCCCTTATCGTGACATCCGGCGGGACCGGCTTGAGCCCAAAAGACCTTACGCCGCAGGCCATGGCAGATGTTATTGACTATGAAGTCCCCGGCATGGCAGAGGCCATGCGCGCCGCCAGTCTCAAAAAAACCCCCCATGCCATGATCTCCCGCGCAAAGGTCGGCGTCAGAGGCACTGCTCTCATCATCAATCTCCCTGGAAGCCCCGGCGGCGTCAGGGACAACCTTTCTGTTGTCTTGCCCGCCCTTAATCACGCCCTTTTAAAGCTGGCCGGTGACCCCTCGGACTGCGCAACATAATCTTTTGGTAACTTAAAGCGTAGCGCAGGGCTTTAGCCCTGCCGTATTGCACGGGTTAGGGGCAGGGCTAAAGCCCTGCGCTACAAAATATGTAAAAAAGAGCTAAACAACAAGGTTTTGAAATACCACATCAGCCGATTGTAAGCGCTGAAGTTTCTTAAGAGGGTTTAGTATCAGGGAGCACCGCGGATACAATGGGACGGCCTAACACAGGTGATCAAAGGGGTTCCTGCCTTCTGGGCGCCCACTTTTCCATTGCAAAGGGGCTGCATCACGCCCTGTTTACGGCCCGAGACTATGACTGCGCTGCCGTGCAGATATTTACAAAAAACGCAAGCACATGGAAGGAAAGCACCTTTTCCAGTGAAGATATCCGCCTGTTTGACGAGGCCCGCGAAAAGACAGGGATACAACACATTGCATCCCATACGTCCTATTTGATCAACCTGGCATCCCCTGAAAAGAAAAAGTACGCCATGTCCTGTGAGGCCCTGAAACAGGAATTTATCCGTTGTGCGGCGCTTAAAATCCCCCTGGTTGTACTACATCCCGGCTCACACATGGAAAGCGGAGCCGAAGAGGGGATCGGAAGGATTGCGTTGGCCGTCAACAGGGTATTTGACGGACTTCCCGAAAACCCTACCCGGCTTCTGCTGGAAACCACGGCCGGACAGGGCACGGGACTTGGGCACACCTTTGAGCAAATCGCCGCCATAATGGCGAAAGTTGAATGCGGGGATCGCTTAGGGGTCTGCCTGGATACCTGCCATATCTTTGCGGCCGGCTATGATCTGAGGACCGAAGCGGCCTACCGGAAAACATTCGAAGCCTTTGACGCTATCATAGGGCTTGAGCATCTTTACTGGATCCACGTGAATGATTCCAAGCGTGAAATTGGAACCCGAATCGACCGCCATGAACATATCGGGCAGGGATTTATCGGAGAAACAGCTTTTAAACTGTTGATGAACGACAGCCGCCTGCAAAGCATTCCGAAGGTGCTGGAAACTCCGAAGGGAAAAGGTGAGAAGGACTGGGATCAGGTGAATCTGACGAAGCTCAGAGGTTTTTTAAGGTAAAGATACAGTAAATATTCAGCCTGCCTGTGCAGGCACGGCAGACAGGGAGCCAGAATTGATGAACTCGTAAAAAGTCAGAAAGCACCCCGTTTTCGTCACTCCCGCCCCGCACTTGATGCGGGGCGGGAGTGACGGCCTTGGAGACTTTTTGCGAGCCCATCAATATTTGATTCTTTTGGATAATTCACTTGACTATTGCAGCCTGATTGGGCTACAATGAGTTACCCATATGGGGTACGATCACGTGTTTAACCATGAAAAATTGTAATAGTTTAGCTCTTTTAAAAAAGAGATCTCCATGTCCCGGTACTGTTTTCAAAGCGCTAAAGTGTTACGAAAAATTTAATTTATGGAGGTTCCCATGAGAAACGCCACAATACGGGCCAGGACAGAGGATTGGCTCAAGGAGAAAGTGGAGAGTGTATTTAAAGAATTGGGAATGACACCAACAGAGGCAATAAACCTTTTTTATAATCAGGTCCGGTTGCGAAGAGGATTACCTTTTAATGTGCTGATCCCAAATGAGGAAACAGAACAGGTTCTCAGAGATACTGATGAGGGCAAGAATCTGGTTAGATATGAGACTTTAGAGGATATGTTCGAAGACCTGGATGGCTAAAACATTATGCTAATACCGATTAGAACAGCAAAGTTCAAACGTGACTGGAAAAAGGCAATCAAAAGAGGTCGGGATATAGAAGCGTTACGTAAGGTCATTGAACAATTGGCCAACCAGAAAAGGCTCGAAAGAAAATATGTGGATCACAAGTTATCTGGTAGCTATGTGGGCAGGAGATGTTGCCATGTTGAGCCTGATTTTGTGCTTATCTACAAACCGGATATAATTAACAATGAAATTATCTTTGAAAGGGTAGGCTCTCATGCTGATCTATTCGGTCTATGATGCTCGGTTTGCCAAGCAATATGGCTTTTCCTGATTGAAGCGGTAACTTCTCATGGACCTGTATCCCCAAAGCGGCAATATGAGCTTGAGCAGATGCTTTCAAAATGTCCTGCCGGACGTGTTTATGTGACCGCATTTCCAAACTTTCAAGAATTCAAAAGGCACATCTCCGAAATTGCATGGGAAACGGAAGTCTGGTTGTCCGAGATTCCGGACCATCTAATTCACTTCAACGGCGAAAAATTTATGGGGCCATATGAATAGAGCATAGGAGCTATAAACCCCCAATAGCGCAAAAGGCGAGGGTGTATATATAAGGGGCAAGCCCACATTTAACAAAAATGCCCTGTTGTGAAATATGTAGGTCTGTCCCCGTTGCTGTGTTTGATGATGTTTTTATGTATTGACATTAGGACAATAATGTCCTATCATTAAAAAAATGAAGAGTAAACAACTCATCAAAAAACTCAAGAAACACGGTGTTGAAATTATCAAGGGACGAGGAAAAGGTGGTCATCAACTTGCTGAGTATAATGGAAAGCAAACCACCATACCTATTTATGGGGATATGGATTTAGGTCCTCAGTTTATCAAAATGCTCTGTAAACAACTCGGAATCAATCCGAACGATATCCTTTAATCAGGAGTATTCTATGTTACAAAGTTACCCGGTTATCCTTACTCCAGACGAAAATGGCACTGTCATTGCACAATTTCCTGACGTGCCGGAGGCACTCACTGTTGGGGAAGATAATACAAATACTCTTCAATGGGCACAAGACGCCCTTGTCGTTGCTCTTTCCGGTTATATTGAAAAGCGTCGAGATATTCCCCCACCCTCATCACCTGAACCCGGACAAAAAACTGTCCCTCTCCCACCTCAGGTTGCCATGAAGCTGTCCGTCTATCAGGAGATGCGCGATCAGGGCATTACCCAGGGGGCACTTGGTGAACGTATGGGTGTTGATGGCCGTCAAGTGCGTCGTATTTTGGATCTTGACCATAATACCAGCATTTCTCATCTAACCCTTGCGTTAAAATGCCTCGGAAAAGAACTGGTCATTGATATCAGGAAAGCCGCATAACTCTGTGGCGTACATAGGATACTGAAATTGTTGATTATCACTGAGGTGACAAAATGAAGGTAAAGAAAATACCCCCAATTCATCCTGGCGAGATTCTATTGGAGGAGTTTCTCAAACCGATGAACATAAGCCAGAATCAGCTTGGCCGAGATCTTGGAGTCTCTCCGCGCCGTATCAATGAAATAGTCCATGGTAAAAGGAGCATAACCGCAGGCACAGCTCTTCGTCTTGCTGCCTATTTTGGCAATTCTCCATCATTATGGCTGGGGCTTCAGATGGATTATGATCTTGATGTTGCGGAAGATTCTCTCTCATCGAGGATTAAAAGGGAAGTCCGCCATATAGCTGTTGCA
Source organism: Desulfobacteraceae bacterium (assembly GCA_030613055.1). Classification (GTDB taxonomy): domain Bacteria; phylum Desulfobacterota; class DSM-4660; order Desulfatiglandales; family Desulfatiglandaceae; genus JAUWMR01. Next base: position 25,858 of record JAUWMR010000028.1, on the reverse strand, counting down.
TAGCAGAGGATAAAATAAAATGGGGTCAGAGTACCAGGAAGAAGTCAAGCTGTGGTGGGTCGGGGGTCGGGCAGTGCTAACTATCTGGAACTATTAAAGAACAACCGTAAAAGGCCCTACATCGAGTTTTTTAGGGGTAAAAATGGAGTTTATGTCACTCCGGGTAGCCGGTAATTTCCCTGATCCTTTCATATAATGGCCTGAGGCGTTTGTACATCTTCTTATATACGTCATTATAAAGCGCGTCATAAAGCCTGTGGTTTGTCTGATTCGGCTCAAAGATTTCTCCCACATGGGTCATTTCCTTGATCGCCGATTTAAAATTCTTGTGAAGTCCAAGCCCTACAGCGGCATCTATGGCCGCACCGAGTCCGGAGGTTTCATAAAGGTGTGGTCTGGCCGTGGGTATCCCGAAGACATCCGCCGTTAATTGAAGCGCGTTGTTGCTCTGGGATCCTCCGCCGGATACGCGAAGACTTGTAATCGGTGTGCGGCTCCGCTTTTCAATACGTTCCTTGCCCTCTCTGAGCGCATAGGCCAGGCCTTCTAAAATAGACCGGTAAACATGCGCACGGGTGTGGACATCCCCGAAACCGATAATAGCGCCTTTTGCCTCCGGCCCAGGCGACTTCAGGCCAGGTGTCCAGTAGGGCTGGAGCACCAGTCCCATGGAGCACGGGGGTATTTTTTCCAAAAGCCTTTCAAAAAGGGCTTCCGGCTCAAGGCCCTGTTTAGCGGCCTCCTGCTGTTCAGGATGACCGAACTCATGTTTAAACCAGTTTACCATCCAAAATCCACGATAGACCTGAACTTCCACCGTATGATAATCCGGCACTGCCGAGGGATAGGCCGGGAGCAAAGGGATTGGTTCAATATATTTTTTATGGGTTACGTTAATAGTGGCAGTTGTGCCGTAACTGAGACAGCCTATGGACGGTTCCAGGCTACCTGAGCCTATCACTTCACATGCCTTGTCCGCTGCTGCGGCAATCACCGGCAGGCCTGCCGGAATGCCCGTTTCGCCGGCCGCTTTCACTGTAACCTGACCGAGGATCTGTCCAGGTGGAATTAAATCAGGTAGCATATCACGACGGACAGGTAGACACCGCCATTTCCAATCCCAGTCAGGAGCCCAGCGCAAATGTTTATAGTCCAGGGGTATGTATCCAACCTGGCAGCCAATGGAGTCGACGAATTCCCCTGTCAGTTTGTGAGTCAGGTAACCTGAGAGCAACAGGTACTTATGGGTGTTGTCCCATATTTCCGGCTGATACGTACAAAGCCAGTTTGCTTCGGCCTCTGCCTGAAAATAGGAGATGGTATCGCTCAAGCGTGCTATTTTAAACAGTAGACCCCAGGTCCCTCCAACCGGTTTCAGTCCATGGGTCTTGCGCTGGTCCAGCCAGAGAATGGCCGGACGAAGCGGCCTGCCGTCCCTGTCCACATTGATAAGGGTTCCCCTCTGGGTGGTCAGAGCCAGGCCTGCAATGCGATCTTTGTTTACCCCCTTGTTTTTCCAAAGCCCCTGGCATGCTGAACAGAGGGTCTGCCAGAAGACTTCGGGATCCTGTTCCGCCCAGCCAGGTTGTTCAGAATAGTAGGGTTTAAACTGCACCTGTTCCTTTATTAGAAGCCGGCCCTCGAGGTCAAAGACTAATGCTTTCAGGCTCTGTGTTCCGTTGTCAATGGCCAATATCAGGTCTTTATTGTCCATGATACCTCGTAATTGTAGTTCCTAAATACTTGAAAAACTTGTAAAAAGTCAGAAATGACCCGTTTTCGTCATTCCCGCGAAGAGCTTGCCCCAGCGAAGGGAGGGGCGGGAATCCAATAAAAACAACCGCTTCTGGACTCCCGCCTTCGCGGGAGTGACGGCCTTGGAGACTTTCAAATAAGTAAATCATAACCTATTGATATAATTGATAACTTATTTTCGGTTACAGTGCCGCAGCGCGGCATCACATAGCTTTTTACGAGACCATTTCTATTTGTTATTTGGAATTTTCTGGGATTAAAATATTTTCAATATTGGTACGGATTTTGGTATAGAATGTTTTTATCTTGCCGTGTATTTCGGGATAAGCGCCCGGAAGTGAATGGGCATGCTGACATTGGTCAAGATAGTCGCCGATTTCTTTTTTCCAGCGTTTCCTGTCCCAGGGGAGTACAGGGCCCACAAGCTTTCGAACCCTGCCAATATATTCCTTCCCACCGTGCAGGGTCAATAACCCGATTCTTACCCGCCTTAACAGAAGATCAGTCAGGTGTCTAACATTTTCATTCTTTGCAACATAGGGCAGTTCCGCCCACAGCGTTCTTGTACCGGGTATGGTTTCCAGGTCTTGCGGTTTTGCAGTCCTGATAAGGTCATTCGCGGATTCACCGTACCTACCAAGGAGATTACGCCAGGTATCCGGCGACAGGCCGAAGTCTTGTTCCGGGATAAGGGATGACTGTGTGAAACCCGGATCATCAGGATCCGGCAATTTAACGGACGGCAAAAAGGGTTTGACCTCTTTAAGGGCATCAAAAGCCAGTTTGCGAAACGTGGTCAGCTTTCCGCCGGTGATGGTTACAAGGCCCTTATCCACCCAGACCACATGCTCACGGGATTCTTCCGACGGGTCCAGCTTACCCTCACTTAGCACCGGCCTAACGCCGGCAATAGTAGAAAGACAATCTTTTGGCGAAATGTCAAGGGAAGGAAATATGGTATGCAGCCCTTCTATCAGGTATGATACTTCTTCTTCTGTAATGGCGGGCTCTATGGACAGGGCCTCTTTATGGTCAAGGTCCGTGGTGCCCACAATGACTGCCCCTTCCCAGGGGACCATAAACACGGACCGGTTGTCTGAAGGGTGGGAAAAGCTGACGGCCTGATCCACGGGAAGAACCCTGGCAGGAAATATCATATGACTGCCCCTCAAAGGGCGCAGATGGAGGTCCGGTTTAGGTGAAGGATGCAGTTGCTCTGCCCAGCATCCGGTGGCATTGATCACCGCGCTGGTAGAAAGGGTTTTTGTTTCATAGGTTTCCACATCTTTAATGGTCACACCGGTAACTTCCCCCCGATCATTCCGGTTTATTGTTTCAACTGAAGTATAATTTAGTGCATGGCCCCCGGACTTAATTGCTTCTGTAATCAGGCGCAGAACTAAGCGGGCATCGTCTACCTGCGCGTCAAAAAACTGAAAAGCCCCCATTAGGCCTTTCTGATCGATATGGGGCACCAGTTTGACAAATTCCTGAACGTTATAAAACTTGTGCTGTCGTTTTTTTGCAATAAGATCATAGACGGACAGGCCCGCTTCAAGGGTCCACTTACCCGGTCCCCGGTCCTTGTACACAGGGACCATGAAGCATAAAGGTTCAACAAGCCCGGGAGCTTCCTTCAGGAGACGCTCACGCTCCTTTATGGAATCCCTGGTAAGAAAAATTCTGCCTTCTTTGAGGTAGCGCAGGCCACCATGAACCAGCTTTGAAGACCGGCTTGAAGTTCCCCAGGCAAAATCCTGTTGCTCGACAAGGAGCACATTGAGGTCCATACGAACCGTTTCCCGAAAAATGCCTGCGCCGGTGATCCCTCCACCGATAATGACCAGGTCCCAGTTTTCCTTAATGTCTTTCATGGTTATAGCCCTTTAAGTCCTTTCCAGATTTCAATACTCTTTTCCATGGTCGAATAGACAACGGATTCTACGTCTTTTCCTCCCCGGTCGACGGCATCGTACAGGTCCATGTAATAGCTTCGGGATATCTTTCGCGCCTTCTTAATGCTGAAGTATTGAAGCGCTAATGATTCAAACATCCAGGAGAAATCGTTAAAAATCAGCCTGTATATGGGATTTTTTGCGTGGCTTGTCATCAACAGCTGCAGGTCCCAGTCGTAAAGGCTGAATGCCTCGGCCTTATCCTCAAGATTTTTAGCCCTTGACAGATACGTCAAGAGCACTCCGGGAGCACTTTCGGCGGATCGCCGGGCAATAATGGGCAGCAGGTTGGCCCTCACCTCAAGCAGATTGGTAACAAATCCATTTGGCAAATACTCACTATATCTTGACATGGTACTGAGCAGGCCCATGCCGCCTTTTTCCCAGTAATTGTTGACCACCGTTGGTTTCCCATGATGTATGGTAACCCATCCTTCCCTTGAAAGACGGTGCAGGGTTTCCCGCAGTGTCTGTCTCGTTACGCCGATCTTTTCGGCAAGTACCCTTTCGTTGGGCAAGACCGATCCCTGCGGATACGTACCGTTCAGGATTGAAGTGACCACCTTTTGTTCAACATACTGGGTAGGTCGAAGTGGTGATTTAAAATTCATAGCTGAGACTTTTTATTTTATCCTTTACTTTTTTTTCTAAAACTGGTAAGAGGTCATACCAGTTATCTGTCAGGTTGTCAAATAAAATCTTAAATAATAAAGTTAATGATCTCGTAAAAAATACCATTTCCCCTCCCCTGTCGAAGATCCCCGCACATAGTGCGGGAGGAGGGAGGGGATTAAGAGGAGAGGGTGATAACATGTTTAAACTAAAAGGTTTTAAACCGGATTGGACAGATAAGCCTCCCTCAGGCGGGACGTATCGTTCCATTTTCAAGTGGGGGTCGCCGGACAGGTTCAAGCATCCGAATCACAGGCTTTACGCCATGATTAAAAAAGAATTTCAAATGACGGATGTTGATTTCAAAACAAAGCAAAACCAGGGAAACGAACAGGTAAAACTGGACAGGCCGGCCCGGCTGACGGATCAGCAGGTCGAGCGGTTCGTTCAAATAGTGGGCCGTGAAAATGTTTCTTTGGATGATTATTCCCGGGCAAAATATGCCAGCGGCAAGACCATGGAAGAGGCCATGCAGTTAAGGCGGGGAATTGCCGGGGAAACGGCGGATCTTGTTGTTCATCCCCGGAGCAAGGAAGATGTTCGAAAGATCGTGACCTACTGCAATGAACAAATGATTCCCGTATATGTGTACGGCGGGGGTTCTTCTGTAAACTTAGGTTTTAGGCCTGTTAAGGGCGGTATAACCCTGGTTATGAATACTCATATGAACCGGGTCCTTTCGTTCAATGAAACCAATCAAACCATTACCGTTGAACCCGGCATAATGGGTCCTGCCTATGAAGGCATGCTTAATAACGCGCCTGATATTTTCAACGCAAAGAGGCGCTACACCTGTGGCCATTTTCCCCAGTCTTTTGAATATTCCTCGGTGGGCGGCTGGATTGTCACCCTTGGCTCAGGCCAGCAATCGTCGTATTATGGCGATATGTACGATATTGTACTTAGCCAGGAATATGTAACACCTGCGGGTTATTTTAAAACATATGATTACCCCGCCACTGCCACCGGCCCCAAAGTAAGCGACATTGTAAAGGGTAGCGAGGGGGCCTTCGGGGTCCTGGTCGGTGCGACCCTGAAGATATTTAGATATATGCCGGAAAACCGGTTAAGATTCGCGTTCATATTCCCCACCTGGGCAAACGCGGTCAATGCCGCTCGTGAAATTTCCCAGGCAGAGTTCGGTATGCCTTCGGTGTACAGGATCTCCGATCCGGAAGAGACGGATGTTGCCTTAAAACTTTATGGCATTGAAGGGACTATCCTTGACAGGATAATTACCCTGCGAGGTCTTAAGCCGAAAGAGCGCTGTCTTTGTATCGGGCATACTGAAGGTGAAAAGGGTTTTACCAAAAATGTAAAGAAAAAGGTAAAAAGGATTTGCCGGCAACACGGTGCCATGTATATTAGCGGGTATCCGGTAAAGAAATGGGAACAAGGAAGATACATTGATCCTTATATGCGGGAGGATTTAAATGATTTCGGCATCATGATCGACACCCTGGAGTCAGCCGTGACATGGGAAAAACTTCACCATTTGCACCAGGGTGTAAGAACATATATCAAGAGCAGGCCCAATACAATCTGTATGACCCATGCCTCTCATTTTTATTCGCAGGGAACAAACCTCTATTTTATCTTCATGGCAAGGATGAATGACCTGGATGAATATAAGAGATTTCAGGAAGGAATTATTGATCAAATTCAGAAACACGGTGGATCATTAAGCCATCACCACGGTGTCGGCAAGATGATTGCGCCCTGGATGGAAGGTCATTTGGGAAAGGTCCAGATGGATGTGTTGAGGGCGTTAAAGACCCACTTTGATCCGCACAACATAATGAATCCGGGAGGGACCCTCTGCCTGGACATGCCTGATCGTGAAAAACGCTTTGTCACCTGATGAGGATCACTAATTAGTTGCTCCTATCCTTGACACACTGGGCCAACTTTACTATGGTTCTTTCCTAATTGAGTATCTTTATTTTTATGAACCACCGTAACTACTCAAGTTATTTAGGCTGAAGGTCCCGCGGAACGCGGGACCTTCAGCCTGACTACATGAGTAGTCACAAACCACCAATAAAATAAGGGAGGAGGAACGATGAAGCCTGTTTTGAGACTGATAAGGAATCATTTTTTGCTGATAGCAATTTTATTTTTTGCATTAGCAGGTTTGCAGGGAAGTCCGGCAGAGGGTTCCCGGGAAGAAAATATTATGGGGCCGCAATCAAAACATGCCATAGGTGAACAACGCGTCCTTGTACTGGCGGTTCGGTTTCCTGACGTAGAACCGAAGTTTCCTCTAAAGCGAATTCGAAAAAAGGTGGTCAGGGGTCTTAACAAATACGTAAGAGAGCAATCGTATGGTCTGACATGGGTGAAGGCCGACTTTAAAGGGTGGGTAATGCTTCCCGACCCTATTCGAAAATATAAGGTTAGCCCTTATAATTTCAAGGTTGATAGAACAAGGGTCAAAAAGCTTATCGAGGACTCTATGACTGCCGTTGAGAAAGAGGTGAACTTCTCCCAATACCAGCACATAATTGTCATACCCTGTGCCTTTACAACCCCTGGAAAGGGGTACGGAATGATGTGCTATTGTGCCAATCCAGGCATGCTTTCAGGTGTGAGAAAAAATATCAGATATGTGCCTATGGAGTCGGAAGGGGGCAAGATATTCGAGGACGGCGTCTGTGTGGCGACCGAAAATGCCCATCTGGGTATGTTTGCCCATGATTTTTTCCATGCCCTCGGGGGGATATACAAAAACATACGGCTTATTCCGTGACTGTACGACTTTGAGCGTCAGTCTGACGCTTCCAGACTTCCCAGCTTCGGTCATCATGCCATATATATGGGACCATGGGACATTATGTCTCACCATTTTATAGAAAAAACAAAGCCCCCGCAAGGTGTTTCTTCTTTTACAAAAATCAGATTGGGGTGGATATCCCCGGCCCAGGTATGTCTTGTTAAACCCGGCAGCACCCAATGCGCTTTTCTGTCACCGCTTTCAAAAAAGGGCGAAACTCTGGCCGTTAAAATACCCTTAAAACGGAGATGGAGCGGCGACTGGAACCATTATTACTTGGTGGAAAACCGCCAACTCATCGGATACGACCGGCTCCTGCCGGATAGCGGCATACTTGTGCTAAAGGTCAACCTGGATGTTATGGAGGGTTCCGGTACCGTAAAGGTCATGGATGCCGATCCGGATTCTCCATCTTTTTCACATGCCACATTCAGACTGGATCGGAACAACAGAAACGTCTTCATTGACGAAAAAAGTAACGTGGCCATAATCCCCCTTTGGTCTGATAGAGGGAACCAAGGCGTTTTGATTACTACTCCTGAAAAGAGCTCCGATGCATTGGAAGCGGCTTTGATGATACAGAAACTCTTTAAACGATTTCCCGAACCGAGAGGGAAGGCGAAAGGTGAATCCATACAAGAGTGCGTCGCGTCTTTTAAGAGATCTGAGTTTAAGGCATGCACTGAAATCGCCCGGCAGGCACTTAAATGAGCTAAGTAGCAACGGGTGTCATGATACCCTGAAAAAACCGAATATTTTACGCATCCCAGAATATTTTTGTATTATATATGCTGAAATTATTTGGAATTTAAATATTTATACAGAATACTTGAATTCGGGAAAAGAAAAGAACAAGGCAATTGGGGTTCAGTTTTAGGGGTGTAAAACAGTCAACAAATGGTATGGTATCCTTAAACGCACGGAGTTCTGATTTTAAAACATCAAAGGCGTGTTGGATGAAATAATGAGGCGATTTTATCTTTGGGGGAGTCTTTAATGGCCGGAAAACCAACGTATGAAGAATTGGAAAAGTGAAAATTTTGGAGCAAATGTCGACGAAAGCATATGTTGTTGATGCTTTTGTCCTGACCACCTCAGAATAGTTATGTTTTAATTTGCTATCATTTAAGTATTTCAATTTCTATGATGTCATTCGGTTCAGGCTCATGAAGGTCTTTCTTTTTTTTAGGTGATTCATCCTTGATCCTCGCCGCATCCATTATCAAAGATATAAGCTCTGTGTTTATTCGCTTTTTGATCTTGTGTTCTTTCAGGGGGATGTCTCTAAATCTGATTTCCACATTATCCCATGTCATTATTTCAAGTGCCGCCTTTTCTCCCTGCATATCTCCGTAGACCGCATTGTAAAGATCACCCTCTATGAAATTGAAAAAACCTTTCTGCACATTGCCCTGCCGGTAGATTTCCAGAATACATGTCTTCTGTTCCATTTGGATGAGCTGCAAAAAACTACTGATGGATATGCTTTTGACAAAACTGCCTTTGGCAGCCTCCTGCAGACAATTTTTTATGGCCGCCTCCAGGGTATTCAAATCCACTGGCTTGTCCAAGAAGCACCTGAGGGAACCTAAAGCCTTCAGTTTTTTCTTTACGGTTGGTGTACCATAGACACTCAGCACGATAGTAGGAATAGATGGAAAGTTCTTGCCTATGTAGGCAAGGAGTTCAAACCCATTCATTTGAGGCATGCTCAGATCGGTCACAACAAGGTCAATTTCCCGGGAGTTCAGGATATCTACAGCCGCCTTGCCGTTTTCGGCCGTAAGGACATGGAATTCTGAAGAATATTTTTCCAGACTGTCGCCGAGGCTATGGATAAAAGCCTTCTCGTCGTCTACGATTAGAACATTTTTCATTTTGTTTTGACCACCTTAAGGAACGAAAAGTCTTGAAAAGATTTTATGCCAATTGTAATAAATTTTGGTTCTTCTCCCAATTAGTTGGGAGAAAGCCTGCCTGCCTCAGAATCCTCAACCAATTTGGAGATGATCCTAAATTTTTAAAACGCTTAATTATATTAAAAAAAATATATTGTCAAAGGGTATCATATCCCCAATCATGACGAGAGGGTTATTATGTATTGGGGGCGAACCCCGATTATTGATTAAATCAATTGGCCGCGGCACTCAATGGCTGGGGTAAGAGCTAAACTGTTACTTCAAATCTTTGAGTTTTTTGCGAAGGAGGACAGGGCTTCAAAGTATTTTCGTCCACCAACAATATAGGTATCATTGTGCCCTGCATTTTTTATGGGGAAAAAATATTTGGGATCCTGAGCGACGTGGTAAATTTCCTGCCCCATGTAAAAAGGAACGATGTCATCCTCTTCGCCATGGATTATTAGCTTGGGAACCTTGACCCGCGCGATTTTTTCAAGATTGTTATAGTGGGACGGTAAAAAGAACGAAATGAGGCTAAAAGGAAACAGGGTTTTTGCCATGCCTTTAGAGGATGTAAAGGCGCTTTCTATAATGAGAGACCTTATTTTTCTTTTAAGTGCGATTTCAATGGTTATAGCTGCGCCCAGGGAACGCCCGAACAGGACAATTCTGTCCGCGGGGATATTCTTTTGATTCACTAAAAAGTCATAAGCGGCCAACCCGTCCCTGTACAGGCCCGTCTCGGAAGGCCTGCCGGCACTTTTTCCATACCCCCTGTAATCAAAGATGAAAACCGGAAGGCCACGTTCTAAAAGAAATTTAATATTGTCAAGACGGTGGGATATGTTTCCGGCGTTGCCGTGACAAAAAAGTATCACAGGAACTTCACCTTTTAGGGGAAAAAACCAGCCGTGTAATCTCGTTTTGTCATCCGAATTAAAAAAAATATCCTCGGCGTTCATGCGCCAGTCCCCTGGAGAGCTGTCAAAAGAGGATACAGGATAAAAGACAAAAAAATTCTCTATCTGAGGATAAAAGCAGGAAAACGAGACAGCCAGAAAAAAAATCAATAAGACTATGAAAATTCCCTTGACCGGCATAAAAAAGCTCATTGTGGTTTTATTTCTGTTTGAGACGAAAAGCGACCCTAAATGGAAAAATTATCTGGGAGAAATACTATTTACTAAATCAATCTTGATGAACTCGTAAAAAGCTATGTGATGCCGCGTTGCGGCACTGCAACCTAAAATAACTTGGTAATATATGGAATTTCCTTTTTTTCAAACGTAGCGCATGGCTTCAGCCATGCCTTGGACTATGCAGGGCTAAAGCCCTGCGCTACGCGTGACTAAAGCTCTGCGCTAATTTAACAATTATATCATAAGGTTATGATTTAGTTATTTGAAAGTCTCATTTTTTTGTCATTTCGAGCCCCGCATCAAGTGCGGGATAAACTCCGCGGGAAATCTTTGCAATGTAACATGCTGAAAATATAAGATTTCTCTCCCGCCGCTGGCGGGATCGAAATGAGACATTGACGGAATACGACTTTTTACGAGTTCGTCAAAGCTTACAAACTCGTAAAAAGTCAAAAATCACACGTTTTCGTCATTCCCGCGAAGGCGGGAATCCAGGAAAATCAACCACTTGTGGACTTCCGCCTTCGCGGGAGTGATGGCCATGGAGACTTTTTACGGGTTCATTAAAGCTTACATGATAAGATAACGAAACTCAAGAACTGATGATAATCAGGGATAGATGAAAGCACTGCTGGCCTGTCGAGAGACATATAGGCAGAAAATTTTCTAATGAAAAAAAATACTTATCATAAGGTGGCAGTATGCCGATAAAATATAATGGTAGTGACATCCACAAGCTCTTCATAGGCGCTGGTTGTTTTTTATGCCCTCCTATCCATGGCTGGTATCAAGGGTCCATATTCGTAAAATGAAGGGGCGAAGGAAGAAACGTAACAGCTCAATATTTCGAGGGTATACTTATTACCACGAAGGACATGAAGGGCACGAAGAGACAGAGTACAAAAATATCCAATTTCCAATTATCAATAACCAATGTCCAATGAAAAACACTTAAAACATGGAAATTTATCATTCGACCTGGCCGCCGCCCGCCTGCCGTACTGCGGGCAGGGACAGCAGTCGGGTATTGTTATAAACATAACCCCCCTATCCATTGGTTAATTGTGGGGCAGCTATCTGAAAAAAATAGTGGGAATTATGGAAAAGGATGAACTAAGATCAAAGATCTATTCAAAGATAGACGAGCTTCCTACACTTCCTGTTGTGCTTCCAAAACTCCTGAGTTTAATGGAAGACAACAGGAGTAACGCCACAGTCATAGCTGATGTGATTTCCCGTGATCCCGCGCTTGCATCAAAAATCCTTAAAGTTGCAAATTCCGCATATTATGGCTTTCAACAAGAGATATCAGATCCGGAAAGGGCCGTGTGCCTGTTAGGGTTTAACATGGTCAAATCTCTGGCACTCTCCATAGGGGTTATCCGCAGCCTGCCGTCAGACAAAAAATCCCCTAATTTTTCACGTGAAGGCCTGTGGATACACAGTCTGGCTGTGGCGACGGTGATGGAAAAATTGAGTGAAAGGTCCTGTAAAAAGAATGGTAGCGACTATTTTTTTATCGTTGGTCTTCTCCACGATATCGGAAAGGTTGTCCTGGACCAATTTTTCACAGGGCTTTTCCGGCAGGCATTGGAAGAGGTCAACAGTATGGACAATACAAGGCTCCATGAGGCCGAACGTAAGGTAATCGGCTTTGATCACGGTGAAGTTGGCGCCATGCTGTTAACACGATGGAAGTTCCCTGACGTGATCAGCAGCCTCATTTACGCCCATCATCTGACAGAGATACCGGAGGGGATAAGCGCCAGTGATATTGCCATGCTTCGAATCGCCGATGCCCTGTCTCAAGAACTTGGCCTCGGAGAGGAAGGGAATCCCGTGCCTCCTGAAATTCGTCATGAAGATATCAGGACCCTGAAAATGGGAGAAGCAGAATTAGAGGATCTAAAGGCGTATTTACACGACGCCAGGGATGGAATCTATGGTTTTTTCAACGCCGTGAATTGATGTCCCTCTTTTATTTATTGAAAGGCTCAAGCCAGATGACATCATAGGGTTGCAAGGTGATATAGAGCTTTTGGTTTTCAGCCATCCACTCCATACCGCTAACAATATCATGCCAGTGTGTTTCGTCTGTACGAAGCACGGTAAGGGGGACCTCCAACTGGCAGACCCTGTCGGTTACATTAGTCAGGGCCAAAATATAGTGCTCCCCTTCGGGTGATATTCTCAAAACCGAAAAGATATCAGGTGATAATTCCAGGATGTGTTGTTCGCCATTGGGATGAAAGGCACGTTGCTTTGTCCGGAGCGCTATAAGTCTACCGAGCTCCCTGTCGATACGTGAAATCTTGGAAAAGGGGTCTTTCAGGGCCTCTTCTATGGATTTGCCGTAAATTATAGTACGATTAATATCCCTCTTTGAATTGGTCTCCATAACGGCTTCAATATCATTGCGGGTCCCGATTAAGCTGTGGAGGTAAATTCCCGGAACCCCCTGAAGAACCAGGGCGATGATCCTTGAGGCAACAAACCGTTTCACCTGAAAGGCAATATCTTCATCACTGTTCTCGTAGTTGAGCGCGCTGAACCAGGTTATGTTAATCTCATAAGGCACTTCTCTGCCGTCTTCCCCTGTTTTATAAGAAATGTATGCACCATGCTTTTTCGCCTTTTGAATGATTAGGCCAATATCTTCTTTTTTAAGGATATTTTTTACGGCCATCAGCCCGATGCCGTCGTGGGAGTCTAAGAAATTGAAAAAAGAAGTAGTTTTCGAAGGGGCCTTTACACTCCCTGCCCACCTGGAAAGGGCGGTGGCATCCTGTTTATAGAAGGTATGCAGGACCAGAGGGGGCAGGGCGAAATTATATACCATTTGCGTTTCATCGTAGCCGTTTCCAAAATAGGATATGTTTTCTTCATGAGGAACATTTGTTTCAGTTATCAAGGCCACGCCCGGGGCTACGACATTTAAAAGATCGCGAAAGAGTTTGACGATTTCATGGGTCTGTTCCAGATGCACACACCGTGTACCCGGTTCAACCCATAAGTAGGTCACGGCATCCAGACGGATAATATCAGCGCCGTGTCGCACATACATGAGCAGGATTTCGATGACCCGCATCAGAACGTCGGGATTTGTATAGTTTAGATCGATCTGGTCGTTTGAAAAGGTTGTCCAGACATGGATTGGACCGTTAATGGACTGGAATTCAGTGAGTATATCAGAGGTTCGCGGGCGAAAGATCATTCTGCGCTGCGCGGCGGTCAGATCGGCGGGAGATGTAAAGTTGATAAAAAAATCCCAGTAATAGGGATTGCCATTTAGAAATTCCTGAAACCACCGGCTCTTGGATGAAACATGGTTGATGACCCCGTCAAACATTAGCTGGTAACGGCCTTCCAGGTCCTCGATATCCTGCCAGTTTCCCAGCCTGGGATCAACTGTTTCAAAGTCAATGATGGAAAACCCTTTATCGGAGGAGTAAGGGAAAAACGGAAGGATATGCAGGGTATTGATGGTTCCTTCAAGATAGGTGTCGCAGAATTTGGCCAGGGCGGCCAGAGGAGAGGACTCTTCGCCGCGAAAGATATCCCCGTAGGTGATAAGGATGACGTCCGCTTCCGTAAACCGTTCTTCGGGATCGAGACCCGCGTAATTGCCAAGCATATTTTTTGGTTTATGTGCATAATAAACCTGGAGTATCCGTTCAAGTTCAGGCATATAGGCCCTTGCTACGGTTTCTCCGTAAAGCATGGACAACCGGTCGAACATACGGTCACGGTCATCGGACGAAATTTTTATAAGAGACCTTGTATAGTCCGGTTCCTGATTATGAACGGTATGCGTGGCTTTAAATAATTTATTGTGATTTGATTTATCTGTCATTTCCCTTTGGGCTGATCCTTTCACGGCTGCCATTCTGTAGATATTTCCGGCAAAATAAATAAAAATGATAGGATAACCGGATCACAGCTTTTTCAAAAGTTGATTAGCGGCTGTGAGCATGGGGTCCCACGTGGGGCTGAACGGCGGTGCATAGGCCAGATCACACTGGCTGAATGCCTCAACGGTCATTTTTGAATGCAAGGCCACCGATGGCGCCTTGATCCTGTGCACCGCGCCCTCTTTTCCCACTATCTGCATCCCTAAAAGCCTGCCTGATTTTTTATCACCAACTATCTGGAGATGCATTGTCGTGGATCCAGGATGCGCATGGGCACGGGAGCGGGTCTTGACCACCACCTCCACCGGATCGAATCCGGATTTTTCCGCCTCGGCCGTACTCAGGCCGGTCCTGGCCACCTGAAGGTCAAAGACCTTGAATACAGCCGATCCTGCGATTCCCTCAAGCTCTGTCTTTATACCGGTTACATTGTCCGCCACAGCCCACCCGGCCCTGTTGGCCCTTAGCGCTAAGGGAACCCATGTCTTTTGGCCGGTTACTACATGGTAGGCGTCTGCACAATCCCCTGCGGAATAGATGTTTTCATCAGTCGTCTTCAGGGTCCTGTCCACGGCAATGGAGCCGGATGGGCCAAGTTCGAGGCCCGCTTTGGCAGCCAGTTCGCTGTTCGGACTGACGCCGATGGCAACAAGGACCATCTGGCCCTGAAGCTCAAGATCCGGACATATAACCTTCAGGTTATTTTCCACTGCCTCAACGCGTTCAATTGTATGCCCGGCATAAATCTTAACGCCATGGCTCTCAATTTCCTCCCTGACCACGGATGCTAATTCACCGGCCATCCAGGGGAGGAATATTGGGCGGGGTTTTACCATTTCCACATCAATATTCCTGGCACGCAGTGACTCGCACATCTCCAGGGCAATATACCCCATGCCGACAATGACGACCTTTTTGACATCCCTTGCGCGTATATGTTCTTTTATCTTTCGACCGTCCTCAAGGCTCTTTAAGGCCATGACCCCCGGCAGGTCAAATCCGGGGAGATCAGGTACTATTGGGGACCCGCCTGTCGCGATTAAAAGCCTGTCATAGGGAATCATAAAATTTTCGCCCTCAAGATTTTTGCCGGCAACTGTTTTTTTCTTGCGGTCAATGGATTCCACCCGGTGTCCGGTCCTGAGGTCTATCCCCTGTTTCTCCCTGAAAACTTCGGCGTGACGGACTACAAGGTCTTCAATCTCCCGCCCTGCGTCGGCAATATTATACGGCATTCCGCAGGCGCTGTAGGATACATCGGTTGTCTGTTCCAACACAATGACATCCAGGTCATGCTGGTTTCTCTTTGCGCGACTTGCAGCGCTCATGCCTGCCGCATCTCCTCCAATGATAACAAAACCCATGGCATCTCCTCTTTTGTCAATTTACATAAAAATTCGGTTACTATTCAGGCATCTCTTTTTTTTAGACAGGATAACCCCGCGTTCCGCGGGGCAGGCATGGATAAACAGGAATCTATTTTTATTAAGTCACAAACAAGCCATTATTGTAATAATCGTGTAAATCAAATAAAAAAATCCTGGTAATATACATTACAGATAAACTCCGAATAAGAATTTAATATAATCTCTTTGCGCCTTTCTTAAATATGAAATGAATATTTAAAATAACTACCGATCAATGGGGAGAGCGGGTTAAACCAGATTATAATAGAAGGGTTTAACCCAAGCAATTACACATAAAGCAAGGAACGGTCTATCAGGATATCTTAAGGATTTACAGGAATTTAAAAAAAATCAAGTTAATATTTGCCTGCCCCGCGGAACGCGGGGTTATCCTGTCTAATAAATACCTGGGTAGTTACAAAATTCATAACACTTTAGCGCTTTAAAGCTGTTTGTTTTTATTCCTTATTTTTTTTTGTAGAGAAAAGCAACCCCTTTTACCTTGATACCGGAGGGGTTTTTAGGCTATTTTATGTTATCGCTTAATCTAAATATAAGGAGGGCGTCATGGGTGAAATGAACCTGGATTTATCGGGAAAGACGGCATTAATAACCGGTGGAAGTCGCGGCCTCGGCCTGGCAATCGCCACGGCCATGGCCGGAAACGGGGCGGATGTGGCCATTTGCGGCCGCAAACAGGAAAACCTTGACCAGGCGGCTGAATCATTAGGTCAAAAGGGCTTAAAAGTAATGACACGGGTGGCAAACGTGGGCAAGTCCGCGGAAGTGGATGAATTATTCCGCGCGGTTGAGGAGGAATACGGAAGGCTGGATATTCTTGTAAACAACGTCGGCATAAATATCCTGACACCTTCCGTGTCAGAGGTTGATGAGGGCCTGTGGGATAAGATAATTGAGACGAATCTGAAGGGGACTTTTTTGGTCTCAGGCCGCGCCGCTGGATTGATGAAAAAGAGTGGTAAAGGAAAGATTATTAACATCAGCTCTATCGCGGCAAGAAAGGCGGCAATGGGCATGGGCGTGTATTGCGTGGCCAAGGCGGGCGTGGAGATGCTTACGAAAATCCTGGCTGTTGAGCTTTCACAGTACCACATAAACGTAAATGCGGTTGCTCCGGGCATGGTGAAGACCAAATTCAGCCAGCCTTTCTGGAGCAATGAGGATATGTTAAAAGAGCTTACCAGAACGATTCCCATGGGCCGGATAGCGGAAACGGACGACGTGGTTGGAACAGTGCTTTTTCTTGCATCAGATCTTTCAGATTATATTACCGGAGAGATAATTACCGTGGACGGTGGCTCAATGGCATGATTGTCGTATTTTTCATGAGGATTAAAAAATTCAGGAAAATTAGTGTGAGTTATGGAAAAAGAAAAAATCCGGAAAAGGCTTCTTAATATACTGGATATTTCACCTGAACTGAAAGCAATTTTGCTTTCATCCGACCCAATGGAAATAAAAAGAAAAAGAATAAAAAACTTTTTGACAGACACGCTTGCGGCCTCATTTTATGACAATCCGGAATCCCCGCCTCTTGAATGGGTGTTGACCCGGGATGCGAGCAGGGTATTCAGGACCATTTTTTCCAGGAGATCCGAAAGACTTGCCGGTCACAGTGTCCTTAAATACATCAATGATCTCCTGAATAATGACAATCTCACGGGCATTGAAAAACCCGGTTCAGGCTTTTTCGCTGAAATCGATCACCTGTTGAAAGGTATTATGGGAAAGACAGGGGTGTATCCGGAAAAGATTCCGGCGTTCCTGAAGCATGAAGGGATGACGGCCGCAAGACAGAGGTCCGCAGACCTGTCAAGGATGGCCAGGACGACGAAGAGATTCCTGGACAAATACCCCTGCGGCCTTGATAAAGGCGTTATCCGCAAGCGCAGCATAAACAAGACAAGAATACTGGAATATTTCAATGCCACTGAACTGGAATGGGAAGACTGGAAATGGCACGCGAGCCACATAATCAGAGATGAGGACACACTCAGTGCTCTTATCAGACTGACAGATGAGGACTACAGGGCGGTAAAGCTTGCCCGAAAATACAGGATTCCTTTCGGTATCACACCCTATTATCTGGCGCTTATGGATTACGGGTCAAACCGCGAAAAAGACTATGCGGTGCGTGCCCAGGTTATCCCGAGCCTTCATTATGTGGAAAAGATGAAGGAACTCAGGGAACGTGAAGAGCATTCAATGGACTTCATGCTCGAACGGGATACTTCTCCTATCGAGGGAATCACCCGACGATACCCGATGATAGTGATTCTCAAACCGATTTTGACGTGCCCGCAGATTTGTGTTTATTGCCAGCGGAACTGGGAGATGGAAGATGTTTATGCAAAAGGAGCGGTATTATCAAAAGATAAGCTTGACAAGGCCCTTGAGTGGATAGCGAACACACCGGAAGTCAATGAGGTGCTGATTACCGGGGGAGACCCTTTGCTTCTATCCAACAGGAGAATTGAAAAAATAGTGTCCAGGCTTTCCCACATAAAACACGTGGAAAGAATCAGAATCGGAACCCGCACACCGGTCACTCTTCCGCAGCGCATCACGGATTCATTGGTGCGTGCCATTAATCGTTTCCATATTCCGGGAAAAAGAGAAATTATTGTGGTCACTCATTATGAACACCCATACGAGATTACACCCCAGAGTATGGAAGCAGTGCAAAAATTCCGCCGCTGTGGGATGGAAGTTTACAACCAGCTCGTATATACGTTTTATAACTCCCGAAAATTCGAGGCCGCGGCCTTGCGTCTTAATCTCCGTTTGATCGGCGTCACCCCATACTACACCTTTAACACCAAGGGCAAGGAAGAGACCGATGATTTCAGGGTGCCGATTTCAAGGTTGCTCCAGGAACAGAAGGAAGAAGCCCGGCTCCTTCCGGGGACTGTTCGCACCGATGAGATCGTCTTTAACGTCCCGCGCCTTGGCAAAAACTATCTCCGCGCTGTTCAGCACAGAGATGTCATTTCCATATTGCCCGACGGCCGCAGGGTTTACGAGTTTCATCCCTGGGAGAAGAAACTCTCCCTGGCAGATACCTACGTCTATACGGACGTCTCTATTTATGAATACATGAAAAAATTAAAGGCTGCCGGTGAGGACACTTCCCAATACAAAACCATCTGGTATTATTATTAACAGTCTTGTAAAAAGTCATTTTTACGCGTGGATACCCGCCCCTCCCTTCGCTGGGGCAAGCTCTTCGCGGGAGTGACGTACTTTTCGACTTTTTACGAAGCCGTCAAGATTATTTTGAAAGCATTTCAGAAAGGTTTTCAAGGAGGAAACATTATGCAAAGTCATGAAGTGGATTATGAAGTGCTGGGTGATGATATTCAGATCGTGGAAGTGGAACTGGACACGGATGAAACCGTGATTGCCGAGGCCGGGGCCATGAACTATATGGAAGACGGAATAACATATGAAGCGCGGATGGGTGACGGGTCACAGGCAGAAGAGGGAATCATGGGCAAACTCCTGAATGTGGGCAAACGCGTGCTCACAGGCGAATCCATTTTCCTGACCCACTTTACCAACCAGAGCCGGGAAAAAAAGCGCGTGTCATTTGCAGCGCCGTATCCCGGGAAAATAGTTCCAGTAAACATGTCAAAGATAGGTGGCGAGCTGTTCTGCCAGAAAGACGCCTTTTTGGCGGCGGCACTCGGAACCAGGGTGGGAATTGCGTTTACCAAACGTCTTGGGACAGGTTTTTTCGGAGGTGAAGGGTTTATTCTCCAGCACCTGACAGGGGACGGAATGGTCTTTGTGCACGCTGGCGGAACCGTGATTAAGAAGAAGCTAAATAACGATGTCCTTCGCGTTGATACAGGCTGTCTGATGGCCTTTACCAAGGGGATTGATTACAATATTGAACGGGCCGGGAGTCTCAAATCCATGTTCTTTGGCGGTGAAGGCCTCTTTTTGGCCACACTCAGCGGAACAGGACTGGTACTTTTGCAGAGCCTGCCTTTCTCCCGAATGGCGGATAGGATTATTGCGCATGCACCTTCGGCCGGCGGGAGCAGCAAGGGGGAAGGATCGGTACTCGGCAGGCTGGGGAATATCCTGGATGGTGACTAAAGGCATTGAGCATAGGTGTTAAGGAGGCAGGTGGGGCTCCAAATATGCGTTTGACAACAACATTTTTATATGTACAATAAGCTGTACAGGAGGTGCTTTATGGAAGCTATAACCTATACAGCCGCCAGGCAAAACCTTGCAAAGACAATGGAAAAAGTATGTAAAGACCGCGCGCCGATAATCGTAACACGTAAAACCTCTAACTCTGTGGTCATTATGTCACTTGAGGACTATGAAGCCCTTGAAGAAACGGCTTATCTCTTACGGTCACCAAAGAACACCAGGCGTTTGATTGAATCTATCGTCCAACTTGAAAACAACAAAGGTACTGAAAAGGAACTTTTAGAGTGAAGCTCATCTTTTCTGACCACGCCTGGGATGATTATCTCTTTTGGCAGAAAACCGATAAAAAGGTTCTTCGTCGTATCAATACCCTCATCAAAGAAACGAAAGGAAATCCATTTGAGGGTGTTGGAAAACCTGAACCACTTAAACATGCTCTTTCCGGCTACTGGTCCCGCCGAATCACTGATGAACACAGGTTCGTTTATAAAGTATCTGAAAATGCAATTCAGATCGCCCAGTTGCGCTACCACTACTGATCATTTCCTTTAGCCCCAACGCATTTCTCACCTGACGGTGTGGAGCGCCACGGAGCACCGGTCAGGTGCAGAAAGATGTCCTGCCGAGTCTATTCAAGTTTACCAAACACTTTGAACATATTGATAATTTAAGATTCTTTTATTTTTTGTAAGAATCGTGGCATTCTCTTCTCGCGCAGTTGCCACAATTATCTGATCTGCCGGATCGTTATGGAAAGGCTTTGGAAGTACGGTTGATTGATAGGATATCATGGGAGTAAGATGGACAAATCTGAGTTTTGGCATTTCTAAAGCGGTATTAATCCACTCCTCAGGGTTGCAGGAAATGCCAACCTTTCCTTTTTCTAAAAGCTTGCTGAATTCCCAAGGTGAAATTGCAGATAAAAGAAGCTCATCATATCTGTCTTCATTTTCAATCAGTTTTGTGACTTTCCGCGACAGATTTTGGGGGCGCATATTCCACCAAACCCAGGTATGAGTATCGAGTAGATATTTTATTGACATGCTTCCCACAATCCTTCACCAAGCGGAGTGATTATATCCTTTTCGAAAATAAAAGCATCCGCGAGTTTGCCAGGCGTGGGTTTCATTTCGGATTTGCGATAAGGAACGACTTGAGCAAGGGGCTTGCCTCTTTTCGTTATAAGGATGGTTTCTTGGGATTTTGCAACGTCGTTTAGTACCTTTAACGCATGTGCCTTAAATTCACTTATGGCCATTGTCTTCATATGACCACCTCCTTTTTTTATAAATTAGTCAATTGAAGTGGCCAAGTCAAGAAAAAATGTCAAAAGTTTGCGACCCCATTTCACCCTCTCAAGCGGCTTGTTCGCACCGCTATTTCTCGGCAAGCCTATGTTTCCAATACGATGGCTCCCTGCTGCAGTGCATGACGGTCAGTATCAGAATGTAATGCTCCTCGATGCAATAAAGAATGCCGTAAGGAAATCGTCTGGTGAGGCAACGTCGAACGTCTTCATCAATCACACGATATAGGAGTGGGTTATCAACTATTTTTTCGATCGCATACTCCACTTCAGAGTAAAACGCTGCCCCCAATGAACGGCTTTTTTCTGAATAATAAAGTGTTGCTTCTTTGAACTCAACACGTGCCTCTGGGTGGAATGAATATTTCATTTGTCGTCAAGCAGACTGCGAACGCTTTCCATTGCTTCAATACCAGGTATTGGTTTCACTTGACCGCTTCTCACTTCGTCACGACGTTTCTTTGCCTCGGCAAGCCAAATATCTCGAACCAATTCCTGGTCGAGGCTCTCAACAAGTTTTTCAGCCAGCAGAGCTCTTGCTTCGCCGGACAGAGACATAGCCTTTGTTGCCAGTTCGTCCACAGATATGGTCATCGTATATCACCTCCCGATAAAATTGATTTATTTTACAATAGTTAAGCCATGGATTCAAGCGCGAGTTTACAACCTTTCGGGCAACTCACCATAGGTATATCATTGGCCATACGTGGTGTAGTCTATTTCAGTTCTGCCCACTCGCGAACGTTGAGGATCACTTGTGTGGCTTGTGGCTTGGGGTCGGGCCGCGCTAAGTTATTGATATCTATAGATTACCATCCCAAAAATAGGAGTTTCCAGGCCCTGTATCGCCCTTTTTGACCCCAAAATGGGAGCTATAAGGACTGGAATGGGGTCAAAGTTTATAGGATTCTCCTGTTTCGATGGTTTTTCTTCCTAAGGCCAGTGCTCCCAATGTTGCACTTAATCTTTGAAACCACGGCCCAAAACAAGGGTGTTTTTACGTTTGTTCTTAAATAGTTATAGCTAATTAGCGCGGCCTTACCCCATCTCTATCTCTACATCTCTCATCTCTGCATCTTTTCATAACTGGGCTGATGCATGTTGAAGGCTTGCCGGCTTTATTGCCTTCAGTGCGTTATACTCTTTATTTTTTGTCTTATATAGATCCCACCGTAATTGCAGATTTATCCAGAAATCTTCTGACATGCCGAAAAACTTGGCAAGTCGCAAGGCAGTGCTTGGAGTTATCCCCCTCTTTTTGTTTACAATTTCATTAACACGCTGATAGGGGACATGAATGGAATGTGCCAGTTCTCTCTGTGGGATACCCATAGGAATCAAAAATTCCTCAAGAAGCAGCTCGCCTGGATGGGTTGGCTCTCTATGACTTGGTATTCTGACCATTTTCTTTCCTCTTTATTTAATGATAATCTGTAATTTCAACTTTATAAGGACCATTCGTTGCCCATTTGAAACAAATTCGATACTGATCATTTATGCGAATGCTGTCTTCTCCAATTCTATCCCCTGACAACGCTTCGAGATTGTTGCCAGGTGGAATTCTAAGCTCTTCTAAAAACTGGACAGAGTCAATTTGATCCAGTTTTCTTGAAGAGATCTTCCATAAAGACTGAGGGCAGGTCTTTCGGGCATTTTTGGTGTTCTTGCCGTTGAAAATATCTTCTGTTCCTTTGTTCCTGAAAGATTGAATCATAAATCCATGATAGCACGGACTTCATGCTATTGCAAGGCAAATTTTTATCTTTCTCGCTCAACGCTTGAGCTCACTAGATTTCGCGGAGCGCTAGCGTAGCGAAATTCAAGTGCAGCGATTTGTTGGCATTTTATTATTTTTCCGCTACTACCAACATTTCAAAATCTTCAGTTGTTAATTTGTCATCTCTTGTAAAAGCACCCATCTTCGCACCGAAAATATTAATATCTCTGAAATGTAATGTTTTTAAGAGCCAAGTTATTTCGGATGGCACATAATACCTTTCGTTGCATTGTAATTCTTTCTTGTTACCAAAATCATCTTCAACAAACGTAGTATTATGGTCACGAAATGTCATTAAATCGAATGAATTATTACTATATGTTGCGTTTCCTTCTTTTGTCTCTGAAGCGAGAAAATCTTTGATAGAATGAAACAATGGGAACAACCCATTTAAAGTTGTAAAGATTAGTTTTCCTTTTAATTTTAAAGCATTGGCGGCATTCTGGAGAATTTGGAAATTCATTTCATCAGTTTCCATTAAAGGGAATGCTCCTTCACATAACATGATTACCAAATCAAACTCATGTACAAAAGGAAGATTTCTTGCGTCATGTCTTTGAAAAAGAATTTTCAAATTTTGTTCAGATGCTTTTTCTTTTGCCCATTTCAAAAGCGATTCTGACAAATCAATTCCGACAACATTATATCCTCTTTTAGACAACTCAATAGAATGTCTACCGGTACCACAACCAATATCAAGAATTTTTGTTTCTTTGTTATATGCGATTTCTTTTTCAATAAAGTCGCATTCTCCAATTGTTCCTTGAGTGAAATTTTCATTATCATATTTCATTCCATAATTTTCAAATAATTCTTCATACCACTGTTTCATTAAATTTTACCGTTTTATTCACATGCTAACGTAGAGCTGAGTGGCTGGGCAACGATAACCGAAAAACTATGATAAAGGTAAAAACTGCCGGTCAAATACTGCCTTCAAAAACGGCACGGCTTTGCCCAGTCCATCTCCAGCGCCTTGTTGGCTGTTTTTATGTAAAGTGATCTCTTAATTTCAAATTTTTCAGATGACTATTAATAAGCTTAATATCTAACTCATCAGGATTAAATTTTCCACCAACCCACTCAAGCATAGATTCGTGTTCTTCGTGTTTTGGGTTTTGAATAGCCTCTAAAAAATCAGAATATCCCCAAATGCCTCCACAATCTTCAGGAGGGCATGCCTTCTTGCCCTTGTTTACTATTGGGGATTCGGAAAAATCTAATGGCAAAGTTTTTTCTAGAACGATCTTATGATTCCAGCCATCTCCAAAATCGTATTCGTAGGTAAAATTGTCTTTGGGATTGGAAACAAGGTCGTATAAATAAATCTTACGCTCATCAATCACGTCCATCTCAAAATCCGGATCCGGAATTCCGATATAGGAGTCTCCAACTATATACTGGTGCAGATGACAATCAAACCATCCCATGGAAACCTGTAAAACGGAGTGTAGCTGATCTAATCTAATGTTATCCTTGACAATTAACCTTCTCCAAATTGATGGCTTGCTCCCTGTCAGGGTTACTTTTATTTGATATAATGATTTTGATGCTTTTTTTCTTTTTGCCATTTTTATCTATTTTCCTATGTATTAAAGTGTACTGCCAGCCAACGATGAAATCAGCCGGAGCGTAGTGATCGGCTGTATTGATTTTGTTAGACATTTTCATATGGCGATCTTTGGTATATTAACCTCGCCGCAAGTTCAGCTCTAGCAAGCATATGGTTATTTGAATACTTTAATCTGTCCTCTTCGCTCACGTTAGGCAACAACAAGTATAGTTCAAAAAAAGAGAACTCAGTTTTTTCGCCGTCAATTACTATTTCAAGTACCGTGTGTTTATTCTGCCGCGGTTCAAGATGCCACGAATTAAGCATCCCCTTAAGCACTTCTTCATCCCATCCTAAAAGCGTTCCTTTGGGAAGAATTACTTCCTTGCGAAAATTCAGAGTTTTAGGCGGTATCTCCCTCTTATCCCTCACATCGCCTATATGGAGTACACGCTGTAACTTTTTGAAAGCCTCTGCAGAACGTCCATGTAATTCTTCATTTTTCACAAAATATGATGAAAACCGAGTGATACACTGATTAGGATTTATAACTAATGCTGGTATGTGTATCTGTAGCCAAGTCAGTAGCAAATTCTTTTGCTCTAGCGCATAGCCACTTTTGATAAGGCCTTCATCTATTTTTTTTAACTGATCTTGTATTATATCTCTGGTATTATCAGCAGTTACACCTAACGTTAGTCCATTATGCTTAAATGCAACCTTTGTAACATCGATGGCTATAACGCCAAACTCACGAGGTATTAGTGCAAACCGTTTAAGTCTAGTCTTTAATTGTTTCTTTGCTTCTTTTAATCTTCTGCTGAGCGCACCAGGACTCGTCACCCTTTTACACTCGACAAAGTAAGTTGTTTGATCTTGAGTTGCAACTATATCAGTCAGGTTAGACATATCCACTGAATAACCAGCCTGACAGAAATAGCTTGCAATGCGCAATTCAAACTGCGTGTTTCTAGATGAAGAGTCTTTATCCAAAGCCGCAAAGTCTCTGCCACCCACTACTTGTTTTAATATCTCTTCAACACCCTTCGGAAGATGCTTTTTAAGTCCCTTTAATATCCACATAAGTTCATGCACTTCTCTAAGCACATATAGCTGGATATCAGTTTTGGGATTATCGAATATTTTCCCACTAATTCCTTGAAATATCTTTTCATCGTCATCAAGGCCCTCGACTAATGCCTGATAATAACTCTGGTATCTCGCTATTCTAGTGCCAGAGATTTTGATACCGAGAGATTCCACTAATAAAACAAATTCTCTGAGATCGTCTAGATGGTCTTCATAGTTTAAACCGGGCATTTCTTGATTTGGAATTGGATATCTACTTTTAGCCATGATACCGCCAGTTATCTATGCCATGTCTAACGAGTTTGTCGAAAAACTACTTCTAAAGTTATGATTCTTCTGGCAACAAAATGAACTGTTAAAAAACAGCGATTCAGATTGATAATCGTTGCTGAGGAAATCCAATAGACTGAAATAGTTGCAATTGAGTACAGATA
>JAUWMR010000060.1 GCA_030613055.1 Desulfobacteraceae bacterium | reverse complement strand
TGTGATTTACTAGATTTCACTTGCGGTGACCTCCTGGATTGGGTTAATTTTGTTTGTCAAACTCAATTATAACCTTTATCCATAGGGTCCCGCAAGCCCTTTACTTCGTAAAATACCGATTTTTTATGCAACTACAGGGTTATGTCAACATTTGGGAAGTAACTATGAAAAGGGTTAATAATTGGAAAGAACTTGTCGACGAGTTGGCAGGATTCACAAACTTGCAGACGCTCCATCCGCAGCATCTGTTCCGCGGCCAGGCGAGTGCCGAGTGGACACTAGAACCATCTTTCATACGTATCGTCAAGAAGAGGGGACTCAATAAGCCACAGGCGTTGCAATTGGAGCGCGAGGCCGTGAACAAGTTCTCAATAAGTGGCAGCAAGCTGCTGCCGTTGGAGTACACTATTGACCTGACGCTTTCACGCTTCAAGTCTCAAGATGGGGCTGGCCTCGATTTCATGGGTTGGTTTGTGGTGATGCAGAACCATGGCGCGCCGACACGCACCTTGGATTGGAGTTGCTCCCCTTGGGCGGCGCTCTACTTCGCATGCTGCGAACAAGATGGTTTGGATGGTGCGCTCTGGATTGCCGACTTTGCAAAGGTCATGCAATACGCGAAGACGGTGATGCCGAATCTGGAAGACTTCGGTGCAGCTATGGGGGAACTGAAGGCCCCAGACGTCTTGGTGGTCCTCATGGCCTACAACACAAACCAGAGAATTGAATCTCAGCAAGGCAGGTTCTCTATATGCACCAATCCACTCGTGGACCATCAGCCACTGCTTGAAAAAGCCGAAGCCCTGGAGAAGATCGAAATACCGAAAGAACTAAAGCATAGTATCATGATAGAGCTTGCTCAAATGAACATATCAGCCAAGACGCTCTTTCCTGGAATCGATGGGCTCGGCAGATCGGTTACGGAATACTGCAACTTATGGGACACATCAAGCGTGATACAATAGTGGAACAAAGACATAACCATGCTCTTGCAGCGGATCGAGTGGTAGAGGGAACGGGGTCAGCCCTTGAAAAAGGACAAAACTGACTGAGGCGTGTGATCGTTATGGTAATGTAAGAAAGGGGTCTACTCATGACTCTTGCTACTCTATTCCGCACAAATCCACATTGAAGATTAATGAAGGCTTTTAACGAAAATGTAATTTACACATATCGAGTCTTTTTCTACTTCTGCTCAATGTGTGGAATAGTTGGAGGTCTTCTTGGATTTTATATAGGTATTTCAGAGAAGAATATTGGGGTTTTGCTGTCCTCCCTTAGTTGAAAGGCATGGGTGTCAGGCCTACACAGTTGACAATAAAGCAATCTGCATTACAGAAGTTTAGGCCGGGTTACGATTTGTTCCAAAATTTGCATGAATGTTGAGATGTGTGAAATGTGTAGGCCTGACACATATGGGTTTCGGTCCGTTATACTTTTGTCGGCAAGGTTGGATTACAAAAAACAGGAGGTGCAGATGTATCATGACGGCTCCCTTACCCGCAGGGATTTCTTAAGGCAGAGCGGGGTATATGCTTTTGGATTTGCTGTCATTATGCAATCCAGTGGGCTATTAACCGGTTGTGGAACCGTGCCAGTTGATGCGGTTAAAGACTCGAAACCTGTTCAGTATCCCAGGCTTTCGGGGCAAAAAATACAATCCCCTGAGCATTATGGTCTGTACGGATGTATGGTAGGTTATTACCATGGCCAAAAACGTGTTGGTAGGCCTATCAAAATTTTACCTGAAGTGATTGAGCGTTACATTCGGATCATAGGAAAGCCACCTTCCGTAATTTATCAACCGAACCCCTTTTACAGAAATCAACCCGACGTGGAATTTGCAAAAGATCAAGCGATCACGGCCGCAGAACAGGGCGTGATACCTTCCCTTATCCTGGACATAAGAATGCTTTACGAAGCACGCCTGGATCATCTCCTGGAGGATATTATTCGCGGAAAAGCCGATGCCCGCCTAAGGAGGTATGCAAAAGAGAGCGTCACATTCGGCGAACAATACGGAGGCTTTTTTTTCAGAACATTGATTGAAGCCAATGGAGCGACTTATCCCTGGCGGGGTCAGCCGGACAAAGTCAAAGAAGCC
The DNA here is from genome assembly GCA_030613055.1 of Desulfobacteraceae bacterium. GTDB lineage: Bacteria > Desulfobacterota > DSM-4660 > Desulfatiglandales > Desulfatiglandaceae > JAUWMR01. Next base: position 24,428 of record JAUWMR010000060.1, on the reverse strand, counting down.
TGGCGGCACATGTGGGAGTTATTCGAAGTGGAGGGAGCGAATGAATATGTAACCTGGGTATGGGATCAATTATATCAGGGCTGGTATATCTCGAATAGCAATATTGTCAAATGGTCCAGCTGGCCCGATGATTACTATCCGGGTGATCGTTATGTTGACTGGATAGGCATGAATGCCTGGAATTTCGGCGACTCGCAATCGTATAGCCACTGGGAGTCTGTTGATGAAGCCCTTGGTTTCGGGTATTCGAACGTTCGGAGGAACCATCCTGACAAGCCTGTGATGCTCGCTGAATTTGGATGCCACGAACAGGCGGGAAAAGCAAAGTGGGTAAAAGATGCCTTTAAACAGATAAAGGAGAAATACAAAGGGATTAAACTCATAGGCTGGATCGACTTTCCATGGTACATGCCGGAAAGAAATTCTCCTACTAAAAATATTGTGAATTCATCTATAGATTCTTCCGAAGCATCTTTACGTGCTTTTGTAGAGGGAGTAGCCGATCCTTATTACTTGGGAAAGGTCCCTTATCGATCTGCTTGATATAACCACAAAGAGGGACATGGGGGGACGTCCCCCCAGTTCGAATAAACTGGAGGTGTAGCGATGGAAGAATTGAAATCAGGTTGGCAGGTTAAGGGAACATACAATGAGGCGTGTGCCGCCGAGGGACATTGTCCTTACTATTTCGGCAGGGATGTGGAGGGCGGCTGTAGGTATTACATGGTTTTTCGTATCGAAGAAGGAAAAGTAAATGATGTTGATCTGACCGGAATTACAGTCGTCTATAATGGTGATATCCTTTACCCAAAATATAAAGACTTCGTGAAAAACGGATCAGAGGGTGGGATATATGTGAGCAATAATGCGACAGCGGATCAGCGCAAAGTCCTTGATACATTGGTTACCAACAGCATTGGTGCTCTCTTCATGAAAAAGATTTTTGGGGTCAAGTATGTGAAGATCGACATAGAGGAAACAAATGGAACGTTACATGTTAAAACGCCCTTTGGAGAAATGAAACAGCATCTTATGAAAGGCCTGGACGGGGGACCCATACGGATTGAAAACGCCCCGATGCCGGTTCTGAAAAACCTGAAGCACTGCCATACTGAATTCTGGCACTACAACGATCATGGAAAGAATTTCGAATACAAGGATCGTTGCGGGACCTGGGCTGACTTTGTGTTCAAGGGATAGGGACGAACAAAGGGAATGGGGTCAGCCCTTGAAAAAGGACAAAACTGACTGAGGCTTGAAAGTTAGGGGGTAAAAAATATGATTCAACATATCAAGACAAGACATTTTTTCATAGGGTTCACTTTTTTCATAGGATTCGCTTTGTCTGTCTGTGCGCCGGCAATGGCTGGTGACAAAGTCCTTTTGGTGCATAGTTATCACAAGGGGTATCTATGGGTGGATACAATCACCGCAGGTGTCCAAAAAGGGCTTGAAGGTAGTGGAGCTCAACTTGAGATATTTTACATGGACACCAAACGGAAGACCAGCGAAGAATGGAAGGTAAAAGCGGGTCAAATGGCTAAGGAGAAAGTTGATGCCTTTAAGCCAAATGTGGTGATAACTGCTGATGACAATGCTCAGGCTTACTTTGCCAGGTATTATGCCTCAAAATGCAGTCCTCAGATTGTCTTTTGCGGTGTCAATGCGGAGGCGTCAATGTACGGCTTCCCGGCAAGTAATGTGACGGGTATCCTGGAAAGACCGCACTTTCTGGAATCTCTAACGCTCTTAAAGGCGATTGGCAGAAATATTAAAACCATCGCCTTTATCACCGATGATGGGCCTACGTCTACAGCCGTATGTGCTTATATAAGGAAATTAAAGAAAAGTTCACTTATAAAGATAGTCTCCTTGGATCAGCCTTCCACATTTGCACAGTGGCAGGCATTGATTAAAAAATACCAGAATTCAGTCGATTCTATCGCTATTTTTACATATCATACTGTTAAAGAGACTGACGGAGGCGATAGCATTGAACCAAAAAAGGTCATAAATTGGACACTGGCTAACAACATAAAACCGACGGTCGGTTTTATTGACTTTGCTATTGAAGATGGCGTCTTATGCGGTGTTGTAGAGTCTGGAGAAGAACATGGATTCGAGGCCGCCCAAATTGCTAAAAAGATATTGAAAGGGAAGAAGGCAAGTGATTTTCGAGTCAAAACCGCCCAAAAAGGTTCCGTTATGCTCAATAACAAAACAGCCGAGAAATTGGGAATCGAAATCAAAGTCATTGAAAAATGAAAGGAAAGGGAACGACCTTAAATAATCACGTCCCTCAAGATTTTTATATTTAAACGCCTAATCATATAATTACTTGTTAGGCAACAAAGGAGCGATGGACAATGAGTAAAGTATGTCTCTATCTATCCGCGGTCATCATTCTTGCATTGTCGCCGCAGTGGTCTGCTATGGCAGCTACAGACTTCAAAGACGATACTGGCGAATGTCGCAGCCTTCTCGATTCGCAAAACTACACGAAAGCGGTATCCGTCTGCACGCAGGATGCTGAGGCGGGTGATTCAGCGGCACAATTCAACCTGAGTACAATGTATTCGTTTGGATGGGGCGTTTCTAAGAACGACGTGGAGGCGCTGAAGTGGTTACGCGCCTCCGCAGATCAACGCTATCCACCCGCACAATACGCACTTGCAAGCCGCTATGGTGCCGGTACCGGCGTGCCGAAAGACAGCAAGGAAGCCGTCCGGCTTCTGTTGGATGCAGCAGAACAGGGGTTTATTCTTGCTCAGATGCTGTTGGGCAGAGCGTATGAAGTGGGATACCAACACCTCGAAATTAAACCAGAGATTAGTGTGGCGATTAATTGGTATCGACAGGCCGCAGTGCAATGCGATGCCTGTCAGTACGAATTGTGGCGGATCTATTATTTCGGGTTAGGTGTTGATAAAGACTATGTCGAGGCTGCTCGCTATCTCAAGAAAGCTGCCGATGCGGGATTACCGAAGGCACAAATGCAACTGGCGTTCCGTTACTTCAAGGGCGAAGGCGTACCAAAAGATATTGTACATGCATATAAGTGGTTTTATATTGCCGAGAAAGGCGGTGAACCGACGGCCAAGAAAGCATTGCGCCCTCTTTCCCGAAAGATGTCTAGGTCGGAAATCGCTGAGGCCAAGACAATGGCAGATGAAACAATTGATAAAGTCGTTATCAATACAAGTCTGCTGTGCGAGTTATATCAGCAGTTCTGTGGCAAGTAACCAATGCCTAACAACCGCATCAACTGCACCTCCCCCAAAAAAGTGGACACATTGACCTAACAAAGGGAGGTGTAAATGCGCCGCCCGCTGCTGATCCTGAGCGTTCGGCGCACAAATAAATCATGAAGAAAACGAAAAACATGGACATATCAAAGCATGATGATGAGATTAAGAGGAATCTTGCGTCCTGGAGAAAGAAACCTTTACTGAGGGATATATATAAAACGTTCCATAAACTAATAGCAAAACATCTCTCACATGGACTCAATTCATATACTGTTGAGCTTGGTTCTGGAATTGGCAATATTAAAGAGGTTATTCCCAATTGCATAAGAACAGATTTGTTTCCTAATCCATGGATTGATCGTGTGGAGGATGCTTACCATCTTTCATTTTCTGACAATACAGTCGATAATCTTATCCTTTTTGATGTTTTTCACCACTTAAGATATCCGGGCACTTCCTTGAAAGAGTTTCATCGAGTATTAGCTCCTAATGGGAGGGTTCTAATTTTTGATCCATGTATGAGTGTATTAGGATTAATTGTTTTCGGGCTCTTTCATCATGAAGAATTGGGGTTGGGGGATGAAATTCGAATGTTTGCGCCAAAGGAATGGTCATCCAATGAGGACTGCTACTATGCCGCCCAAGGAAACGCTTCAAGGATTTTCTTAGGCGGAAAATATCAATCATTTCTGGGAAATTGGAGAGTAATTACTAAACAAAGAATATCAGCGATATCCTATGTCGCCAGTGGGGGCTATTCTATGCCTCAACTGTATCCGGATAAAGCTTTTCCTTTAATGAAAGCCATTGATAGAATTTGCGATCTGGTCCCATTTATGTTTGCGACCCGGCTTTTAGTGGTTCTCGAAAAGAAAGTATTCGGCGGCTGAGGATGAAGAAACAGGCGTTCACCTGGGAGCCCGATACCCGCCCGGTACGCCTTTAGGGGAGAGCACGATCTGCCACAACTGGTTTTTCCTTGCCCTGAAAGACCCTGCACAGGACAGGAGATAATATTTCCACATACGATAGAATCGCTCATCATAGTCTTTCTTCAGAACAGACCAATTTTTGTGAAAATTCCAAAACCATTGCATCAGGGTCTTATCATAATCCGCGCCAAAGCTGTGCCAGTCTTCAAGAATGAATAACCCTTCAGTTGCAGCGCATATCTGTCCGGGGGATGGCAGCATGGAATTGGGGAAAATATACCGCTCGATCCAGGGATCGCACCTGACAACCGCGCTATTACCGCCAATGGTCTGGAGCAGGAACAGCCCGTTTTCCCTGAGGCAGCGGTTGACCACGCGCATGAAGGTATCATAGTTCTTATAACCCACGTGCTCGATCATACCGATGGAAAGGATACGGTCAAAAGCCCCCTCCAGATTTCGATAATCCTGAAGCCGGATCTCAACAGGAAGCCCTTTGCAGAGTTTTTCCCCAAAAGCCGCCTGTTTTTTTGAAACGGTGGTCCCGAGCACCTGCACCCGGTAGTTCTCAGCGGCAAATCTGGCGGTACCCCCCCAGCCACAACCAATGTCCAGTAGTCGCATTCCCGGCTGCAGGTCAAGCTTGCGGCAGACCAGATCCAGCTTGGCCTCCTGGGCCTCGTCCAGGTTGGATGCATCTTTCCAGTAACCGCAACTGTAAATCAGCCGCTTGTCAAGCATGCACTGATAGAGTTTGTTGCCAATATCATAATGTTGCTTGCCTATTTGAAAAGCCCGGGAGGGTCTCTGGAGGTTAAAAAGCCTGGCCTTTATGACTTCAAAATAGTCTGACCATGTTTTGATCCTTGTATCCAGTTCAGCCCTGAGGATCCTGTGAAAAAATTCATCAGGCCTGTTGCAGTCCCACCAGCCGTCCACATAGGCCTCGCCAATGCCCAGGGAACCCTGCGCAAGAATCCTGGAATAGACCTTTTGGTTATGTACCTGAATATCCCAGGGGCGGCCCCCACCGATTTCAATATCGGCAGAAGCCAACAGCTCTTTCACCTTGTTACGAAGGCTATTCCGAAGCATACTTTTAACCTTCAGAATTCACTGTTATTGAACAGTATTTATCACGTAACTGCACAGGTTCAGGGCTGCGGGCAGGCGTGAACCTTGAACCTGATAACCTGGTTGGTTACATATTGTCTTTTACTTTAATAATAATACACCAAGTGGAGCAATTTTTCAAGGATCGCGTTCGGCCTATTTAATATTATCCTTGTAGTATTTACATAAGTTGGGGATTGTAGTAAAAAGCAATAAATAATCATATCAGGAGGCAGGTATGGCAAAAGGATTGAAGATCGCAATTAATATGGGCGGGGGAGATGCTCCAGGCTTGAACGCGGTGACCGAGGCAGTAGTTTTATCGGCGTTTAACAGAAATTGGGAGGTTTATGGTATAAAAAACAGCTATGAAGGCCTCCTGGATACGGATGAGATAATCCGCCTTACCCCTGAGAAGGTGTGGCATATCTCCAGCCTTGGAGGAACGATATTAGGGACAACCAACAAAGGGAACCCGTTTGCAATGCCCATAACAAATATCGCCGGGGAGACCGAAATCCGGGACGTATCTGACAAGGTCGTCGAGAACTTCAAACGGCTTCGTTTGGATTGCCTTATTGCCGTAGGGGGAGACGGGAGCCTTAAGATTGCCTATGACCTGTACAAAAAGGGCATTCCGGTTATCGGCGTGCCCAAGACCATAGATAACGATCTTGCCGCCACCGTGGCCACTTTCGGGTTTGATACGGCCGTAAGTATAGCCACAGAGGCAATTGACCGCCTCCATCCAACGGCCAAATCCCATGACAGGGTAATGGTTGTAGAAGTTATGGGCAGGCATGCAGGGTGGATTGCCCTTAACAGCGGCATATCCGGAGAGGCCGATGTAATATTAATCCCGGAAATCCCCTTTGATCTTGACCGGATTTGTGACAGCATAATGGGGCTGGAACTTCAGGGACAGCGTTATGCTATTGTTGTAGCGGCAGAGGGTGCTTCACCTAAAGGGGGGGGGCGTATTGATAAAGGAAAGGGAGAGATGGGACGACAGGACGTTGTTTTGGGTGGAATCGGAGACTTTGTTGCCAGGGAGATTTCTGCAAGGACGGGTAAGGATACACGATCCCTGGTTTTGGGCCATCTCCAGAGGGGAGGGTCACCCACTACCTTTGACCGCCTCCTGTCTATCAGGTTCGGCGCGGCCGCAGTCCGGCTGATTGCGGAGGACAAATTCGGGAGCATGGTGGCCTTGGATCCGCCCAATATAAAGGCCGTTCCCCTGGAAGAGGTGATTAGCGGCGGTCTCAAAGGCGTTCCCCTTGAAGGTGATACCGTCCGCACGGCCAGAGATGTCGGGATCTGTTTCGGAGACTAAAAAAAGGGGTAACCGTTGACACTATTGGATTTCATACCGCTACCCACCTGGCGTGATCTAATTGATATACTTTTTCTCACCATTGTGGCATATCAGCTTTATGTGTGGTTCAGGGGAACCAGGGCGCTTCGTGTTCTTATTGGCCTTGTCGTATTGGGAGGGGTTTATTCTGTTGCCAAGTTGTGGGGTCTTTTCCTGACTACCTGGGTTTTTCAGATCCTGTGGCAGGTACTCCTTATCCTATTATTGATACTCTTTCAGTCCGAGATCCGTCAGGTTCTGGAAAAAGTCAGCCCCTTGCGATTTCTTCGAACACGAAAGCGAGTTTCCCGGGATGCCCTTGCAAAAGAATTAACGGATGTGGTTTTTGATCTGGCCCGTGAGGGAACAGGGGCGCTTGTGGTCATTGAAAGGGATGAAAATCCATCTGAGTTTCTACATGCGGGCCAGACTATAATGGCCCTACCCGAGCCGGCATTGATCAAAAGCATCTTTAACCATCATGCCCCTTCGCATGACGGAGCGCTTATAATTTCCGAGGGACGACTTACCCAGATGGGCTGCATCCTTCCTTTGTCTGAAAGAGAAAATCTCCCAGAGCAATACGGAACCAGGCACAGGGCCGCCCTGGGTCTTTCTGAACGAACCGACGCTGTATGTATCGTTGTTTCCGAAGAGAGGGGGGAGGTCTCTACAGTCGTGGCTGGAAAAATAAAGACCTGGGACAAATCCAGTGCCCTGGCCTCAAGGCTTAACAACTGGCTGAGCCTTTCGGAAATTCCGGGACCGGCATTTGAAGGTCTTATCAAGGATACCCTGACAAAGAACTGGGGCCCAAAGCTTGGCGCACTGCTCCTGGTCACTATGGCCTGGGTGGTCCTGGCAAGCCAGCAGGAGGTCAAAACCAGCGTTGCAGCGCCGATCCGTTATGTTAATGTCCCGTCCGGGCTGGTCTTAGACAAGGGATCAATTCAGGCTGTCAGGTTGACGCTTTCAGGCAGACGCCGTATCCTGAATGCATTAGAGGAACAGGAGGTTCGGGTTCAGGTGGGTCTTGTTAAATTGCAGGCAGGCATACACATGATCAAGCTTTCCGCGAAAAATATTGACCTTCCCTTAGGCGTCACGATTGATCAAGTCGCGCCCCAGGATATTAAGATCGTTTTGAAACCTCTGCCCGTGCAGGAACCGCCCATATAGGGGGAGGAAAAAACTTAAATGACAGATTATTCAAAGGCATCAGAGGCAGTTGTTGAGATACCCGAAGGGGTTAAACTTCTTACATTTCCCGCGAGAGGGCATTCTCCCCTGATTGAATGGGAATACCCGGAATTCCAGTCCCTCTGCCCGGTTTCGGAAAGGCATGATCAGGGTGTTGTTACTATATTGTACAAACCGAAAGAAAAAATCCTTGAAAGCAAATCTGTCCGGGATTATCTCATGATGTGGAGAAACAAAAAAAACTGGCAGGAATATATCACCGAGGAAATTGCCGATCTATTATTCAGGGCCTGTGAGCCGGACTGGCTTACGGTTACTATTGATTGGGTTGCAAGAGGGGGGATATTTGCCACAACTATATCCAGAAGGGGAAACGAGCCTCCCACACCACAGTAAAAAAACCGTAAAACAGAACTTAGGGACTTCGCCCCAATTGGCCTCCGGCCCCGCTTCCAGCCCGTAGGGCCTACAGGCCGGAGGGTAGGGCCTACGCCCCGGAGGGAAAGTCGAAGATCCCGTCTTTAGCGGGATTGGAATGATGGGCAGAAGTTTAGTTACGAGTCACGAGTAACAAGTGACGAGTAATAACTTGTGACTTGTAACTTGTAACTCGTCACTTCAAATGATTCTATGTGTGAGGCAAGACTACTAAGCCTCAGTAAACATCTATAATAAGTTATACAATTTCCGAGACGGCTCTTTAGTCCTTTGAAATGAAAGAAGTATTGATCGAGATAAAACAGGATAGACCGGGTTTTGATTCATTCTTTGGAACCTGGGTCTGCCAGGATGACCTTAATATAATTATTGACGTGGGACCTGCAAATACGGCAGGCCGCCTTCTTGACTCCCTGCTGGCTATGGGTATTGACAGGGTCGATTATGTGCTTCTAACCCACATTCACATCGACCATGCGGGTGGATTAGCTGATTTGTTAGCGCATTATTCCATGGCAAAGGTTGTCTGTCATGAAAAGGCCATTGAACATCTCATTGATCCTTCGAAGCTCTGGGCTGGAAGTCTAAAAGCTATCGGAAAAATTGCGGAGATGTACGGACCGCCAAGGCCCGTTTCAAGGGAGCGATTGATACCTCATACAGAGTGCAAAATAAAAGGTCTTACGGTCATTGAAACACCTGGTCATGCGATTCACCATTTGTGTTTCAATTACAAGGATCGGCTTTTTGCAGGGGAGGCAGGCGGCAACTATTTGATTGTTGGGGACATGGAATATCTCCGCCCTGCAACTCCCCCAAGGTTCTTTCTTGACATTTGCCTTAAAAGTCTCTATCGGCTACTGGAACTAAAAGACCAACCTATATGTTACGCGCACTTCGGAAAAGGTGAAAGCTCACACAGGTTATTGAAAATATTCAGGGACCAACTAATGCTATGGAATAAAATAATCCATGAAGAAATTGTCAGGGGGAATAAAGATCTTATATTAAGGTGCAGGGATAAGCTGCTTGAAAATGACACGAATCTCAAGGCATTTAATAAGATGGACGGGGACATCCAAAAACGGGAGCTTTTTTTTATGGAAAACGCAATCAAGGGGTTCGTTGGCTATTTAGGGGAAAATGCAGGGCGTGTGGACCGCTAAAGGAAAAATATGGGAAATAGTAACTATTTTGAAAAGACAAATTTCAGGACCCTTGTGGAGGAAAACGGGCACGATAAAATTCAAGATCGGCTGAACATCATTGATGTATTCCTGGGCATAGAAAATCATATCACCCTTGAGGATCTCTACAGGATTCTGAAAGAGAAGGGTTACAATTATGAGCCTGAATTTATCAGGCGTTCCATGAAGCAAATGGTGGATCTGGGATTTGCCCAGAAGAAACAGTTCGAGGGCCAGCCCATACGGTATGAACATCGGCATTTAGGGAAGCACCATGATCACCTTATATGCACCAAGTGCGGAAAAATCGTTGAATTCGCAAACGATGACATGGAGAGGCTCCAATTGGAGATTGCGGCCCAATCAGGGTTTCACATGCTCCAGCACAGGATGGAGATCTATGGCCTTTGTTCCGATTGCCTTAAAGAAAGGACACTCCTGATGCCCTTGGCCATGGCAAAAACAGGCGAGGCAGTTGTTGTTCAGGAAATAGCCGGAGGCAAGACCGCCCGGTCCAGGATGTCGGACATGGGATTGAGGACCGGTGATCTCATTGAGATCATCAACAATACAGGGCAGGGAAGAATTATTTTAGGGCACGATTGCACGAGACTCGCAATAGGCAGGGGGATCGCGCAGAAAATTATGGTCTCATTGTCCGACAAGGACAGGGAAACGGTATGCGATACATCTTGAGTAATCCACTCCAAAAGGTCTTGATTTTATTAAAACCCATCCCGGGCAAGAGCAAATCAGGAAAATTGTCGTGAATAAGAAAGCCTTCGGCCATGTTGAGATTCCATTCAAGCGCATCCACGTCGAATTGACAAACGTCTGTGATTTTAACTGCCTTTTCTGTCCCAAGACCTTCATGAAAAGACCGTATGGCTACATGGACGTCGATCTTGCCCGGCGCGTTATCAGCGATATTGGTGAGTATGGCCTGGCCGAAAAGATCACGCTTCATGTCATGGGTGAACCGACGCTGCATCCTGATTTTTTCGACATCCTCTCCCACGCGGCCGCCGAAAATGTACCGGTTGGGCTGACTACAAACTGCGGGGGGCTCAGCAGGTCAGTCGGGCAACGTCTGCTCGACTATCCTCTCCATCAGATTGACTTTTCTCTTCAGACACCGGACGAAAAATCATTTACCCTGCGCAAGGCCGGTCAGCTCTCTTTTGACGAATATCTTGAGGGTATATTAAATTTTTTTGTTGAATACCGCAAAAGGCATGGCCAGACTATTTTCAAATTCCGGTTTCTCAATACTACGTTTCGATGCAAGACCATGGAAAACAAGACAGGTCCTATTCAAGTTATTTCTTCTACCAGGGAACTGCGCAACGTTTTCGCCTATTGGGTTGGGCGTATTTACGACATGATGGGACTTGATGGATCCTGCCGCAACAGGGCCCTGAGCAGGATCAACAAGCTGGTCTCTTATAAATGGAATGTTGTCGAGATACTTCCAAACGTCTTTTTTGAAACATATTTATTGGGAGACTGGGGACATGCATTCTATGACGGACCTATTCGAAACGCCTGGGCAGGGTATTGCTTTGGTATGCGGGATCATTTCGCCGTGCTGTACAATGGTAATGTGACGTTGTGCTGCATTGATTTTGACGGCCGAACTGCCATCGGCAACCTGAATCGATCTTCCCTTGAAGATATACTTTCCGGAGAAAAGTTGGGGAAAATCATGAAGGGTTTTAAAAAATTCAGGATGGTACATCCATATTGTAAATTCTGCTTAGGGGGAAAGGACTTCCTGTCCTGGCTGACCAGGCCAGTGACGACCATTGCAGGCCTGTACGTGCTAAAGCCATATTTTTACAAGCAGACCCGGCTTTTCGACTGAGTTTTACGCTATTTTTTGCAATAGCTCCCGCAACCTATTCCGGATATCCCTGATAAGCCTTTCCGCCCTGCTCCGGTGATTGTAACGCGCCATGTCTTCAGATGATACTGCTTCGGGGCAATGCCGCAGCTTAAGCTTTATTATGGCCATGTAATCGTCTAACAGAAATCTCCTGTAAATAATATTTATAGGGAAAAACCTGAACTCCCTATCTGATATGGATGCACCCCAGTCAATAACATGGGGGGAGCCATCACGGCCTAAAATAGTATTTGGGGCACGCTTCAAATCACAATGGGCGATTCCTCTTTCGTGGACTCTTTGCACCAGTGCTTCCAAATCATCAAAAAATTCATTCGGAAGCCTTGTATCCCTTTCAATATTTTCCACATTTCTTCCAGAAATTTCTTCCATGACCAGGGCAAGACCATCAACGACCCTGTACAGGGCAGGGATTCCTTTAAGACCTTTCAGTCTTCTGTAGGCCTTGCTTTCCCTCCATACAAGGAAACGTCCGGCAATATTTCGAAAAAGAAATCCGTTGGTGCTGAAATCCTTGACAACGGCCCGTATGCCGTCTTCCTCCACAACCCACAGTGTGGGTCTTGTGTTGGAGCCCTTTCTCAGGATAGTATTCTGTTTTTCCGTAAGGTCAGAGATTTTCAGGGAATCAAACATGATCGCTTACCCCTGTTTCAGGGCCACAATCAGTGAGCTTACCTTTTGCCTGGCATCATTAAAGACCCCCGAGAGGTTAAGGGAATGATTTGCGAATATACTTCCCGGGTCGCCGTTAAACACGATCAGGGGTTCAAAATAGCATCTCGCGAGATTCTCGATAATCTTATCAACGAGTTTTACCGAATTTTTGTCCTTTAAGATATCAATAAAATCAACCCGTATTGCCTTAAAGGATTCATACAGGGCATAACCCACACCTTGGGCGTAATAAAAATTATCGTCAATATGAGACCATGGAATATCTATATCTACCATTTTCGGGCCTTTGGGAGTGTCTTTGGCTTCATCTTCCGCTGCCAGTGCCCTTTTCATATCACGCGGGGCGTTTATCAGGCGGGTGTTTACCCCACCCATGAGCGAAACGTACTGGGAAAAGAGTTCCGCCAGGTTATCGGCCCTCGGGTAAAAGTTGGATTTACCGGCCAAAAGATTCTTATAAAAGGCATCAAGGCCCTTGTGGGCCAGTTTCCATTTGCTTTCAGCGGATGGAAACCACCATTTGTAAGGGTCATTTGAAAGCGCGGTAAAGGCCGTTTCTGCCGAGGGGTCAAGCCTGTCCGTGGTTCTCATGCGGGAGAGATTGTCCCTCAACACACGCACATTATAGCGGATGACCTCCAGTTCACCGATCTGGAAATTAGGCATATTGTCAAGAAGGACTGTCGGCCAGAAAAGGTCATTGGGAAGCCAGTTGTCATACAACTGTTTAACAAGAATCTGATTAGCCATGATAAAGGCCGTGCCTTTGATATTTCTGTCCAGTTTACCCAATGTGATCCTGTCGGGCTTTGCTGAGTTGATGATCATCACTGTTGCTGTAAAAATAACAAGGATCAGGATGAGAAGCCCAATGGCCGGCCCTTTTTTTCTCCCATCTTTTGCTTTAAAGAATGTTTTCATAGTTATTTCTCCTGTGCATCCTGCCTGATTTTTCTCAATTTTATTCTGAGCGTGCATACCACAATGAACTAGCTCGCAGCCCCGCTCAGGCGGGATCTCCGTTACTCTCCGACAAGCTGCGGGGAATTAAACCCCTGCCCGCCTCTGGCTGGCTTGTCCGCCTTTGGCGGATTAAAGTGAGAATACATTTTAGAAACGGATAAGTCCAGTTATCAACACATTATGGGCCGCTATCAATCGGCTCTGCCTTTAATCCCGCCAAGGCGGGACTAAAGTTAATGAATTCTGCTGTTTTAAAAAAATCACTCTATAACACCAATTAGCCGACAAAAAGGGGGAAACTCCTAAGGCGTTGTTTTATAAAATAGCACGCCGAAGGCGTACCACAACTTTAGGCACTTTAAACTTTAGTCCCGCCTTGGCGGGATTAGGCACTTCCAGGAGCAAATCAAGGCCACGTCCTTCCACGCATAGCGGGATCTTCGACTTTCCCTCCGGGGCGTAGGCCCTACGGGCTGGAAGCGGGGCCGGAGGCCAATTGGTGCAAAGCCCCTACGTTCCGGCACGGCTTACTCCCAGGTGCCCACGGCAATCCAGGAAGTAGCCCTGTTATTGAGGCTGCTGGTGCGGAGCGTGAATCCTGTTTTAGTCGTGCTCTCTATAAATAAGGAAAATCTGGCGCCTCCGGATTGTTCCGGGCCCAGGGTAACGGCCGGTATTTCAGAAAAAGACGCCGGAAAGGAAATCGATTTTGATTTCATGCCCTGGACGTTTTCCCTTCCCCATGCAATCTGAACACCTGCTATACGGATATATCCCTGTGCTGATTTGTCCAAAATGACGCCCGCGATTATATCGGCCGGGTTTATGCCCTGGTTCCTTGAGCGTGCCATCATGCGCAGTCCCTGATTGTCTTGTCCGGGCCTTAAGCCGTTTCCCGAGTCAGTCGCCTGCGGTGCGATGGCGGCAATGGCAATTGCGGCTGGAATTGAAAGAAAAATGCATATCATTATCCATCGGCTAATTCTTGTTAATGCTTTCATGATCCTGCCTCCTGTTTGTATTCACGATGATCGCACTTTCACGGAAGGAAAAAGGGAGCCGTCCGTGTGCGGGATGAACTTCGCGGCACTGAAAAGATTCATGAATTCCTGGTTAACATTGAGTTCCAAGTAGGTTATTTGATCACGGATACGAAAAATATCATCTTTGGCCCGGGCAGACAAAAGGGCCATGTTAGCTCCCTCAAGAGAGGTGTTTCCAAGGGAAACATAGGTTTCAAGGGGAAGGTCCGGTATCATCCCGATTGTAATGGCAGACTCAGGATCAATATATAAGCCGAAGGTCCCTGCCACATAGAACCTTGTTATATCTTTCATGGGGATATTTACCGTGTTGCTGATAGTGGTCAAAATGGTGTACATAGCAGCCTTGGAACGCATTAATGCGTCTATATCAGGCTGGCTCAGTGTCAATGGTTGGCCGGCAGCCGAGCCTTCCGCCAGCACTACAATTAGATGGTTGACACCGTCAATGTTAATAAGCCGGTCCCTGCATCTCTTTTTAAAATATTTTCCCCTCTGATCAATCATGCCGGCCAAAAAAAGCTGCCCCACCAGATCAATAAGCCCTGAACCGCAAATGCCAACGGCCGGATGATCTCCAATGGTCCTTATCTCAAAGTCATGTGTTTCAGGATCAATGACAACCTTGTCAATAACACCGGGACCGGCCATCATGCCCATACCCACGACGCCCCCTTCAAGAGCCGGGCCCGCGGCCCCGGCACAGGCCATAAGCCAATCCCTGTTTCCAATAACCACCTCAGCATTGGTTCCCACATCTACCAGAAACGAGACCTCGTTTTGCTTAGTCATGCCTGAGGCCAGGATGCCTGCTATCAGGTCACCACCGAAGTAACTGCCCACATTGGGAAAGACCAGGACAGGGGCCTGGGGATTGATCGCAAGACCGAGTTCCGCGGACTTGAAGAGTTCCGGCTTGTTTATCACAGGGATATACGGCTCGCGGCAGATCCAGTAGGGATCCAGACCTAAAAAGAGATGGGTCATGGTCGTGTTACCTGCCGCGGACAGGCCAATAATGGAATTTACGCCAATGCCGTTCCTTTTTGCCAGTTTGTCAATCTCTTTGTTCAGCCTTTGTATCAAAAGATCTTGCAGTCTTAAAAGGCCTCCCTCCCGGATTGCAAAATGGATGCGGGTAAGGATGTCCTCCCCGATTTCAATCTGGGGATTATGGAAAGAGGTCTCATCCGTAGTTTCCTGTGTGGAGAGATCCATGAGCCGCAAAACAACCGTGGAGGTGCCCAGGTCCACTGCGAGACCGTACGTGCTATTGTTATTTCCTGACGGGAAAACATCTATGAGGTGTAAGCTGTTTTTATTTTCAAACAGGGCGGCATGGACATGATAATCGTATTTCCTCAGGACACCGGGAATGCTTTTAATTAGAGGAAAATCAATGCTTACCTCTTCTATCTGAAGGCCCTTCTTTACCGCCTTTATCAAGCGGTCCACATCCGCTGTGTTGTCTTTCAGACTGGGCAGCGTGATTTCAGGCGTTATGGTTCTTATCCAGGGTTTGTCTTTAGATGGTATTTTCATGCTTTACTAATGGCCTTTCCGGGGTCAATGCAACAGGGCCTGGAATTTTAGAAATTCACGGGCAACCTTATAGGGGGATCTTTTTTTACAATCGACCTCATAATTCAGTCGCCGCATACTAACATCGGTGAGCACTGACGATAACGGTGCCAGTACATCTCGAATCTCGGGATGGGCATTCAAGATCTCTTTTCGCACGACAGGCGCCGCATGGTATGGCGGGAAAAACCGCCGGTCATCCGTAAGGGACATAAGCTGGTAGGCGGCGATACGTCCATCTGTGGCAAATGCGCAGATCACGTCCACCTCTTCTTTTACAAGCGCCTCATACATAAGGGTGGGATCAAGATCCCTGACCGATCCGAATTTACATTCATATACCTTCAGAAGCCCGGGATATCCGTCAGGTCGTTCAGCGAATTCGGACGTAAAGCCTGCCCTCAGGTTTGGTGCTACTATTGTGAGGTCGGAAATATTTTCCCATCCATTTTCTTCGGCATCGGTTTTTCTGACGGTAATGGCGTAGGTGTTGTTGAAGCCAAACGGTTTCAGCCACTCGATTCTAAAACGCTTCCGGTATTCCCGCGCCACGACCCTGAATACCTCCTCAGGGTCAGAGAGGACAGGGTCCTTCAAGATGGCGGTCAAACCGGTGCCCGTGTACTCGGCATAGATATCGATCTCTCCGTTGACAAGGGCACCGTGGCAGATCATGGTTCCCCCAAGGTCAAAGCGGCGTACCACGGCCAGGTCGGTCTTTTCCTCAATGAGCTGAGCCATTAACTCGCCTAAGATGAACTGTTCGCCAAAGTTCTTTGATGCTATGACCACCCTATCCCGAAGGCCCTTATCTCTGTTCTTTGAATTATACCCGGCAACGGATCCGGTCGTGCCGCCCGACATGTAGGCAATGGCCCCTCCCAATCCAATAACAAAAGGAAGCAAAAATGCCAGGGTTCTAACCCCGGCTCTCACACGGGGAGGCAAATTCCTGTGTTTTCGGGGTTCAAGACTCCACACCACCGCCGCGATGGAGAAGTCCACAATTAGGGCAAGCAGGGCTGCCGGTATGGCACCGAGAAGGACCAGGTTATTGTTGGAAAGCGCCAGTCCCCGGTTAATGAACTGCCCCAGACCGCCCGCGCCAATAAACGCGGAGAGGGTTGCGATGCCTACTCCGGTGACTGCCGCGGTCCTGATGCCGGCCACGATAACCGGCAGGGCAAGAGGAAGCTTGATCACCCATAGCTGCTGGTAGTTCGTCATGCCGATGCCGCGTGCCGCCTCCAGACTTGCGGGAGATACCCCCAGAATTCCCGTAAGTGTGTTTCTGACGATAGGAAGAAGAGAATAGAGTATCAGGGCGATAATAGCCGGCACGACTCCGATTTTTCCGGTAAGGGTAAGAAGGATTGCTAACATGGCAAGGCTCGGGATAGTCTGCAGGATTCCTGTGGCACCCAGAAGGGGGCCTCGCAGACGGGTCACACGGGATGCCAAAATGCCCAGGGGTACGCCCAATAATATTGCAACTCCCGTTGACACGCCCGTCAGCATGAGATGCTCGCCTGTGCGGAGCCACAGTTCGGGCAGTCGTTCAAATGCCAGGGAGATCAGGTTTTCGGGTACCATCAGGTCATCTCCCTGAATAATGCTAATTGCTTGGCGGGCTTGGAAAACAGATCGGAGACAAACGGGCTCGCCGGACGGTTGTACACCTCCTCCTTTGTCCCGACCTGTTCCAGATTTCCATCGTGAAGGATAGCGATTCGATCACCAATTGTAATTGCTTCAAATATATCATGGGTCACAAATATGATGGTTTTTTTCAGACGGTCCTTCAAGGATAACAACCCCTGCTGAAGGGTATCCCGGGTCAGGGCGTCCAGTGCTCCGAAAGGCTCGTCCATGAGAAGATAGTCAGGGTCCACTGCCAGGGCCCGGGCTACCCCGACGCGCTGCTGCTGTCCCCCTGAAAGTTCGTCAGGGTAACGGTTTGCGAAGACTTTCGGATCGAGATCCATTAGTTCAAGAAGTTCCCGGGCGCGTCTGCGCCTGCGGTTTTTGTCCCACCCCAAGAGTTTGGGGGCAACGGCAATGTTCTGCTCAATGGTCATGTGGGGAAAAAGCCCGATTTCCTGGAACACGTATCCAATCCGTCGACGTAAAAGAACAGGGTCCTGATCAGCAATATCCTTCCCGTCCACCTCAATAGTGCCGCTTGTGGGTTCAATAAGCCTGTTTATCATTTTAAGGGTGGTGGTCTTGCCGCACCCGGAAGAACCTAAAAAAACCAGGGTTTCCCCATCGGACACATCCAGCGACAGGTCTTTTATCGCGTATGAAAGGTTGTTATCAAAGCTCTTTGAAATTTTTGTCAGACGAATCATATAATATTCAAGGCCGGGGTGCCCGCTGAAAATATGTGAATAAGTATTCTTTCACAATTGTTGAATTGTGACTACTCATGTAGTCAGGCTGAAGGTGTTTAGGCTGAGTAGTTACGTTGAATTTACTTAATTATTCATTCTTATCGTAAAAAATGCAACATCTGTTTTTGGCCGCAGTGCCACCTTTTTCTGTTGCAACGTTAGAGTCTGTTGAAGTCAATTAATGTCAAGCGGCTGGTAACAGAATCCTTACTTCTTTTTCCAAGCGGTCAGCCAATGCCATTTTAGCGATTTCCGTGTCATAGTGAGTTTGAATGCCTGTCCAAAACTCAACCGACATCCCAAAGTAACGGGCAAGACGAAGCGCAGTGTCAGCACTAATGCCTCTTTTGCCACGAACAATTTTATTGATCCGCATGGCCGGAACTCCTATGTCTTTCGCAAGTCGATATTGACTAATTCCCATTGGTTTTAAAAACTCCTCAAGCAGGATCTCACCCGGATGAGTTGGAGGAAAGTCTCTCATATCATCACCTCAATGATAGTCAGTTATCTCTACTTTATACACGCCGTCGTTATGCCATTCAAAGCAAATGCGCCACTGATCGTTAATCCGAATACTGTGTTGTCCTTTCCTCTTTCCTTTCAATGCCTCTAAGTGATTTGCAGGAGGAACCCGGAGGTCGCCAAAATCAGCAGCTTTATGGATCATAATTAATTTGCGTTCAGCAATCCGCTGGATATTTTGAGGCAATTTGCTGGAAAAACGACCACTGAATATCTTTTCAGTCTCTTTGCACTCGAATGCCTTGATCATTTACGAATGATAACCCAAAGAGATAATATCGTCAAGGATTATTATATGCAGAAAGGGGGATTTAAGAGTTTATTGGGAGCATATAGATGTAAAGAGAAAATATTCATTCGCCGATAATTTTGACCAATACGCGCTTTTTTCTCCGGCCATCGAATTCACCGTAAAAGATCTGCTCCCAGGTACCGAAATCCAGCCTCCCGTCCGTCACGGCAACCACCACCTCCCGGCCCATGACCTGGCGCTTCATATGGGCGTCCGCATTGTCCTCACCCACGTTATGCCGGTACTGCGAAACAGGCTCATGGGGCGCCAGCTTCTCAAGCCAGATTTCGTAATCATGGTGAAGCCCTGATTCATCGTCATTGATAAACACGGACGCTGTAATGTGCATGGCATTTACTATCAATATCTTGTTCTCCTACCTCGGCGTCTATTTCAAGTATTCTCTGCACCTCCTTTCTGGATATGGGGAGCTTGCCCTTTACGTCCATAACAGCTCCTTTAATGGTATACGTGATCTTGTCGTCTGCCTTTTGAACATATACGCCTAATCTATTCCCTTCACTGTCCTTGCCATCAAAGGCGGTCTGACAGAGCTTGCGCTTGTCCCTAAAGCTCATTTTTCCCAGCCTTGCATAACTTCCAAAAATAGCCTCAATCGTTCTTTTGGTCAATGCCGCCTTTTTCATGATCTGTTTTTCATCCGGCACGTTCTCAATTTGTGGATTGATGTTTTCGATCTCCTGATTTAGCAAGGCTTCCCTTTCCCTGATTTCGTCCATCTGACTTCTTGCATCCTTCAAGTTCAATATTCCGTCTGCAATCGCCTTTACAATCCTTTGCCTTTTCGATTCTGTCTTTTCCAATTCTTTTTCAAATCCTGTTTTCTGTTCCCTCAATTTCTTTATCTTGCTCAAATCAGGAATTGCCTTTTTCATGGCCTTTTGTAAATTAGAGACGTCACCAAACATCTTGAAAAGGTGAACGAGCACCGCCTTTTCAATATCATCTGCTGGGACGTAAAGCAATTTGTCGCATTGCTTAACCCTATCCCGGTTCCTTGGATGCCGGTAATATCTTTTCGTTTGGTGATTCGTTTGACCAAACATGGCATAGCCACAATGGCCGCAAAATATCATTCTTGCCAAAAGATATTTGTATTTTTTAAAGCCGTGATTATAAGTCTTGTTGCTTGCCGCCCTGGCATGAATCTGTTTAATACTTTCATTAGGCAGTAATGCCGGAATCTTTATCTTGACTGTTTCATGGATATCGAGCTTGTCGCTGTCAAAACCGATCTCCCAATCGCTTCCTGCTCGCTTTGTTAATGTCCTCCATAGATTTGAGGCATTCATATTAAGCGTCTTGGCAATCTCTGGCAATTTCCCGCCCTTTAAATATTGAGAGGCTGCCCATTCAATCTTTTTTACTTTCTCTGCATCAAGGCCCCACTGTTCAGATTCCCTGTCAAATGTCCTTCCGTATGGCAGTTTCCCGCCTGTAGGAATTCCACGCCTTGCTCTTGCTATCCTGTTCTGGATTGACTTCAGGGCTTGTTGCTTGGCTTGAAATTCGGCAATCTCCGTTGCCATGCCGATAAAGAAAGATTGTTCAGGAGAATAAAGATCATATTCTGTGGCGGCTACAAAGAACCGGATACCGTTCTTTTTAAGTATTTTCAATCCCTGTTTGGATCTTTCATTGTCTCTTGACCATCTTGAAGCATCGCAAACTATTACGGCATCAAATATATTCTTTTCAGAATCCTTAAGCAGCTGTTCAAGCTTTTTCCGTTCCTGATCTGGCGTGGCATGTTCTTGTCCTGAATATTTCCAACATGATTCAGGAATAATGCCGTTTAATGATTTCACATAATTTTCAATCTGCTGTCTTTGAGTTTTAAGACTTTCGCCTTTCTTTTGTTGTGATTCTGTTGAGACCCTGATAAGTGGCGCAAATCGTATCTTGGCTTTCATTGCTCTCCCTTTCTTTGTTTAATCTTTTGCGTTGTTGGAATGTTTCGGCCTCAATAATTCTGTCCCGCTTTTTCCAGGCTTCGCGAGTAAACTCTTTGAACATTTCCTTTCGCTGTTGATAAAATGGATTCATCATTTTTTCAATTTCCTTCCGCTCTCCACAAATTTCTGACATTTCTCTGTTGCATCCTCAACATAACTTGGGATGCCTTCTGGGTATTGACTGCAAATAAGTTTTCCGATCTTGTCATCTGACAAATCCCATTTGAAGGATTTACCATATTTGCACTTGCCGCATTGAAGTATCGGTATCATTATTTGCGCCTGTTGTACTTTTCTATACGCTTTTTCATTTCCGCTTTTTGCCTTTTCTTCAACTCGGCATTGAGTCCGTGCTTGTTTAACCACTGCCACAGCGCAACATTTGAAGTTCCGTGCATTTCGGCAACTTTCTTTTTTGGCACTCCCAAAACCAGCAAATCAAGAATCGCGTCTTTGTCTTTGTCCAATTTTGATTTACCCGGCCCTGGCGGTCGGCCTAATCTTACGCCCCTGGCCTTTGCCGCTTGCAAGGCTTCTTTCGTTCGTATCGAAATAAAGTCCCTTTCAATTTCGGATACCAAGGCCAAAACAGTAGTTAAGATTTTAGTTTGAATACCGTCACCGTTCAAAGCTAAACCTTCCTTGACTGAAAAAATATCAATACCTTTTTCCTTTGCCACCTGAAGCACGTCAAGAACATCTAATGTTGATCTTCCAAGCCGGGTGAGTTCAGGCACGATCAAACGGTCGCCTTTTCCAAGCTCATCAATTATTCCTTTGACCTTCCTTTCCCGCCAAGGCTTTGTACCGCTAACTTTTTCCTCAATAAATTTGACCCGGCCAAAATCACGGTCATTGGCAAATACCTTAATGCCACGTTTAAATTTATCCAGGTCCTGATCGAGCGTGCTAACTCTCAGATATGCAAATGTCCTGGACTCTGTCTTCTTTTTCACCATTTTTTAGATCCCCCTTTCTGTTGAATTTTTAGTCGATTTCTTAAACCAGTCTTAATATTAATTTATTTTTAAGTAAAAATCAAGTCTTTTTATATATTTTTCTTATATAAGTATATCAATGGTTTATCCACTTTTCCGGCATTTTGGCAGTCTTTTTTTCAGAAAAATTATTCAAAAGGCTATGATTTGTAAACGTCAACCCAAAACTGACCCACCTTGACAACCCAAAATTGACCCACCCCTGTGTTGAAGTAAGATATCCTACAACCGGTGCAGGGGAGGTTTTTTGCGCGGGGTGGGAACGGCGGGAGCCCGTAGGGCGACCGGAGTTACCACCCCTCCGGCACGATCAACCGGCTATTTGTTCTTCAGTGTATCTTTCAATCGGTAACTCTCCCAAGTACAGTTGACAACATGAGCCTTATGTGTGACCCGATCCAACAGAGCTGCTGTTAAGGTCGGATCACCAAATGTTTGTGTCCAGTCAGCAAATCCCAGGTTAGTTGTTATGATTATTGACTTTCTCTCATGACGTTCGGCCAGCGCCTGAAAAAGGAGTTCAGCACCCTCTTTGGAAAAGGGCACATAACCCAATTCATCAATGATCAGCAGGCCATAACCGGCATAGCGTTTGATGACACGGGCCAAGCGCTTCTCGTCACGGGCTTCAATCAACTCATTGGCAAGACCACAACCGGTCACGAATCGGGTTCGCACCCCCTGCCTACATGCCTCCATCCCCAGGGCGGTTGCCAGATGCGTTTTACCCGTACCGCTCCGGCCCAGAAATATAACGTTGCGGGCTTCTTTAATGTATTGACCCTCTGCCAGCTCCTTGATCAGACGGGTGTCAAGATCAGGGGCGGCTTCAAACTGAAAGATCTCCAGTGGCTTTAGCAGGGGGAATTTAGCGTCCCTGAGCCTGCGCTTGCGCCCGTTTTCCATTCGGGTGGCCACCTCAATCTCACTCAAATTTAACAGAAACTCCGAATAATCTTCACTGCTCTCCCGGGCCTGACGAAGACATCCTTCCAGCTGTGATATCATGGCAGACAGATTTAATGCTTTCAGATTAGCGAGCAGTTGGGCTTTGACAGCAGCTTTCATACCGCACCTCCGATCTGGCCGTACACGGAAAGATCCGGAGACGGCAGCGTCTGCCAGTTGTCCAAAGGTAAGACAGAGGTATCCTTCGGGGTTATGGCATTGAGCAGAATATGGGCCACTGCCTCACTTGAACTGACATTGGAGGCCACAGCATCTTCAACAGCATTGATCACATCAGCTTCATCATGCTCCTTGAAGAGCATTAAAACCTTTATGAAATCCTTAGTGCCTCTGGTGTGTCCCTGCTTTTGACAAAAACGTTTAAAAAGGCGCTCAAGACACTCTGGCCATACCTCCCGCCATTGCCTGATAGGACGGGCACTTTCAAATGCCTGCGGGCGTCGAGATATCAACTCCAGGTAATGTAACGGATTCAGTTGCCATTTGTTATTCCCATAAAGACGTGGATGGGAGGCAATCTTGCTGCTACCATGGTATATGTCCACATGATCCACCTTTAAAATAACCTGAACCTTTAGTCCGGCATAGCGGGTCGGTACTGAGTAGCGGTTTTTGTCAATGATCACGGTCGAGTATTTATCCACCTTGCCAGAGCGGGGCTCAACGTTACTAAACGGCACCTGGGGCGGGGGTAGAAGATGTTGTTTTTCTTCCTCATACAGTTCATTGACCATCTTTTCTCTACCCGCCATGCGATGGTCGCCGTAGGCTATGCATTGTTCCAAAAGATGCCGGTTTAATTGCTCCAAACTGTCGGCCTCAGGCACCGGCACCATGTAGTTGCGCCGGGCATAGCCAACCAGACCCTCTACGCCGCCCTTTTCGTGACCCTGGCCCGGATTGCAAAAACGTGGCGTGAAATTGTAATAAGCACGGAATTTTTCAAAGCTTTCCTGAAGCTTCCTTTCTTTGCCTCGCAGAATCTTCTGTACAGCCGTGGTCAGATTGTCATAAATCAGAACGGGTAATACCCCACCAAAAAAACTAAATGCCAGTATATGTCCTTCAAATAGGGCCTGCTGACGTTCACATGGAAAACACTGAACAAAATGCTTGCCGCTGCCTTTTGAGCGCATGCAAAACAGCTTCAGCTTCACATATTCACCAGCCAAAATGGCATGACAGGTCCCCCAGTCCACCTCGGCCTCCAGGCCAAGTTGAGGATCCAGGGGAATGAAAACATCAGGCATGTCAATGCCAAGCCGGATGCGGGCATCACGCACATAGCGTCGCACGGTACTCTCCGAGCCCTCGTATTCGTGCTCATATCGCAGCCGATTATAAACCCGCACTGCCGTATGGCGCTGCTTCTTTGGCCTTTCTTTGTCCCCCTTCAGCCACCTATCGATGATATGAATATGGGGACTCAGAACCGGATATGGCTGGTACTCCCTGCTCTTATATCCGCTGTATTCGCCTCTCAACGCTTTCTTAATGGTATTCCTTGAATGACCCGTGTCCCTGGCAATCTGCCTTATCCCTTTGCCATATACACGATGCGCTATCCGTATGTATTCATATTGATCCACTGTAAGCATACTCCTTTCACCTCCGGCAAGTGGTTTTGAC
>JAUWMR010000050.1 GCA_030613055.1 Desulfobacteraceae bacterium | reverse complement strand
TGTGATTTACTAGATTTCACTTGCGGTGACCTCCTGGATTGGGTTAATTTTGTTTGTCAAACTCAATTATAACCTTTATCCATAGGGTCCCGCAAGCCCTTTACTTCGTAAAATACCGATTTTTTATGCAACTACAGGGTTTACTTCACCGGCAACAATGCGTTCACGAAAACGGGGCAACCAAGATTCCGGTGTTTCTAATTCACTGGATTCGTCGTGGTCTTTAGGATACGGCAACGATTGAGCATTTCGTCGATTTTGGATCTCCTCCCAGCATAACCGCGAATACTCAAGCGCGCCTTCAATACATACCTGCGCAAACTCAGGCTCTCTCTGCCACAGGTGTTTTTGAACTCCTTGCGCCGCTGCTGTTCGGACAGTGTCATTTGCATGTGTCAGTGCAACAGCGATAATTTGTTTTATCTGGCTCTGCTCATTCTTATCTCCAGTGAAATCTAAAAGGATGGGAATAACTTCGGCGGCCGCAGGTGCACCGTCATGACCGGTTTTATCTGCAACTGCTAACATGTCATCTGTGTTGCAGTTTAAAAAGATAGACTCAGTTAGAAGCAAAGCACACCACTCCACATCTTTTTCGTTCAGCTCTGCGTTGTGATCCCGGAGAAAAATTGCCGCCGCTTTGACAATGCCACCGAATTGCATTCGTGCCAATTCGCTGACATCGCCATTTTTCAACAATTCCAGCAGAGACTTGGCCTCCTTGAGCGCTTTTTGCCAGTCAGTGTAATACTCGCGCTCAAGCTGTTCGCCTTTGAACGTGTGCTCGCTCCACAGGAATAAGGAAATAAAACGATTTGTGAGTAATTGGTCTTCCTGAGTGTTATTATGGATTTCCTTTAAGTCAGGCTCAAGGTCTTTGGGCATCAATAAGATGCGATTGTTCTCCTTATCTTCCTGCGGTTTCCAACCTCTGATATCCATTCGATGAAGGCGGAAACGCCATCGTTCATCATCTTCTCCATTAATGTCTGACTTGGGAATATTTGCCCGGAACACATCCAGTATTTTGAAGACCTCATCACGCAAATCTGTCAATTGAAGCCGAATTGCCAAACTCTCCAGATGCTCCCTCCGCCATGGGCGCAATGCTGACGTACGCCTTTCTTCCGCATAGAACTCTCGCATTAGATCGTGGCATAATGGGCCAAACCAGATTGCTTCACGTCCTCCCATCTCTTGAGTAGATCGGATCAAATCCCAGTGGTATAGATCAGGTGTTCGCAGCAACGGGATCGATGCTTTACCCAATTTTTCAGGAAAGCCAGTGGCTACTGAGGCAATTACAGCTGTAGGCATCACGGAATTACTGTTTCGTAGAATGTGGTCGATGACCCACTCCACTGTATCAGTCTTTTCAGATTGGTCTGTCATGGCAATCAGCCAGTTTTCCAAAGCCATTAGTGCAGACTGAAGCAGATAAGGGAGAACCACAGTACCCCGATAACCGGACCAAAGTCGATGAGAGCAATACTGCTTTATACGTGTACCATCATGTAACGGTATCTCGACCGTAAAAGATCCTTCTTTAAAGCTGGTATGAAAAAAAGCCTCCTTTTCTTTGGAGTCCAGTATAGAGTGCGCATATTTCTCGGCCGTTCGATTGCACAGTTCGATGATGAAATCCAGTCCTTTTCGGGGATCATACCGCAAAAAGTGAGAGAATGGTCCTTTAGCGCCACTGGCGGGGAAAAAGTCTGTACCCTCCCTGTGCTCATGCAATCCGAAGCAATCTTCGACATCCCGATGCCCTCCCCAAAATCGACGCTCATCCGCATCATCTATCAGCCATTCCTGCCATGCCAGCTTAATGACCAAGTCAGGGACGTATTTGCAAAGAAAGACTGTTTCAAAGTTGACAAGCGCCATTGGGAGAAATTGACGGGCATAGCCTGGACGATGTTTGCCAGAGTGGTCACCTTTGCGGAAAATATCTTGTTCAAGAAGTTTGAGGAATTCAGGCTTGATAGCGGGAACAACCTTGATGATTATCCCAAGCAATTTCTTTCTGTTGCCATCATCGCGGTAGTTGTCCTTGACTATTTCGAGCAAGTGAAGCGCTATCAGGCCCGCTTCGCGTGCCGGTGAAGGAAGCTCCTTTTCTATATGTATCAGGGACGCCCATTCATCAAGCACTGCTGATAGGTGGGGTAGAAGCTCTTCTGAAATGAAGGTTATGTTTTCATGCAGAAACAGGATAATTGCTTCCCAAGCTTTCCCATAAGGCCTTAAGAACAAGGCTTCTGAGGCTTTGTTAAGCTTGTCATCTACACCGGTTATCTGTCGTATTAGGGCATGATCTGGGGCTTTGCAGGATATTCGTAAGATAAAACAGAAACGCTTAAGGAGTTCCCAATTATTTTCGAAAAGCTTATCACGCAGATTATGTAGAAATTCAAGCGGCTTATCTCCCATCAGAACCGCCGAAATCGTTTCATCCTGCAAATGAGCTTGCAGAGTTGTATCTCCTAGAACGGATAGCACAAGGTTTATTGCATCACATTCAGTATGTTCGCTTCTCAATATGTGATGAAGCCACAGGCGAAAGGCACGGTTCATAGCGGGTTCAGAGCCAACCGCGTCCAGGAAATGTGGTACATCACCTGTATTCTGTTGGAATGCTTCCTCAATATAAGCCTCCAGCGCCCAATCTTCGAGGACGTCATTCGCAGGGCTGACCAACCCTTTCGTTGGATTGCGCTGAATCAAGTTATCTTCTTCAAGCCTGAGTAGCGCATCAGAATCGAACTCGTTCTCGGACACGCCATACGCCATAAGTTTTGCGCGTTTCACCGCAATGTCGATGAAAGCCCGCTTTCGCTTCAAAGGCAAACCGTTCGCTCGCTCTTGTTCCTTGGAGATTACATCTCGCCAAACTGCCGTACGGAAGGCCGTTTCATCGTCACTTTTAGAAAACTGTGTTCCTGCTGCTGCAACTCGAGCAGCCAAGTCAGCAAAAAATGGAATTTTAAGGAGTTTCCTTATTGCGTCGTTGGCTGCAAGAGGCTTCAATGCCTTAATTTGACTGCATAGGATACCGATATCATCAGCATTAAATTCTGGAATCATTAAGGAGGACCAATTGACCCCGTGCGGTTGTAGATAGTGAAATGTTATCTGCTGATAGGCATAATCACGCCCACTGGCGATAACCGTCCATCCCGGATTTTTTTTCAAAAAGTGAATCAAGTCTATGAACGCACCTGTGTTCTGAAGCTCAAAAAGTTTTTCCAGAGACTCCACCAACAGAAACCTCTTTGACATCATGGCAAAACCGGCCCCAAGATCGCTGAGAGAGCTTTGTATTCCCATAGCGGAGAATGCTCTGTCCAAATGTGATTCGTTTAGGTCCTCTGTACGAAGGCAAAAGACAGGGTGACGGTTTTCTATAAAATGCGCAAATTCTCTGATAATACTGGATTTGCCACAGCCCCGTCCTCCTGATAATAGGACAAAGTTGGAGGTTTCTGAAAGGTCCAATAACTGACAAAAAACATCATGACGCTTGATATGTACTCCTGCAATGTCAGTTCGAATTCCGCTGAGGATGTAATCGCTGTGGTCATATAACTTTTGAAGATCTGCACCCCAATTTCGGTTCAGAGAAGTGTTGAAGCAAGAACGAATACTCTCTGGAATGGTGTCGAGCGTTATTGTCCCGGCACTCTGATTAGCACTTTGAACGGCAGTAAGTATCTGTGACCAAACGGCGTCAGATTCCCGCTCGTTGGATCTCTGCAAAATCAGTGCTTGGAGCAGAGCAAGAGTACTGCCAGCTGCTGAATCCAAATCATAACCAATGAGATGGAAGCTCTTAAGAAAGCGCCACAATATTTTATCAGTAACATCAGTACCTCTATTGGCTGATTTTAGGTGGACTTTGAATGCACTTAGTTTTTTCCGTTTGATGTCACTGCTGAATTTTGCGGTGTTTACCTTTGAAATGAACTCATTCGCATCAGCACAATGGCGTGCCCACTCCAGAAGGGGGCGGACATGGTTAATATCGGTTGCGCTCAGCGGGCCAGTTATTAAGGCGATTGCATCAATGCCTTCGGAAAATATGTTTGGATTGTTGTAATCCTTCCATGCTGCAAGAAGGACTTCAGAAAATACCGGATTGCTTTCAGTGATGCTCACAGAATGTTTTATTTGAGCAAGCAGCTTGCATTCTCTCTTGGTGTTGGCATCCTTTACAAAGACGATACAGTCATCGGTATCAAAGCCAGCATACTTCCCTTGAAGCTTGATTTTGATGATAGGCCAAGATGGCAAACAAGGAGCTACTCCCCCTGTTAGCATGAGAACCGTAAACGCTGTTTGTACACGAGTCTCGAAATTTCCGCCTCCATCTCCTGTGGAGAATGGGTTGCTCTGTTGCTTTTGCTGATCAGTCATCTTTTAGCCTCAAAAAATAACCATTATTTTTACTAACTTAGGATGATCTTATAAGTAAATGAATCCCAGTCCCCCAGCCCGCTCTAGGCCAGTTGAGCCTCGGTAGGAACAAGTTCCCCTCGGAAGGCACGTTGGACGAGGGAGTTGAAGAGGTTGCTCACCTCAACTTTATTCTCCTTTGTAAGTTTATCGCGTGTCTTTCTGGCTTTTCGGGCAATTGATGCAAAACGCTCCTGTACGGCCATAGGAGGTACACGCAAGCGCAATTCCTTTATTAATGTCAAATTGAGGCCATTCATTATTGCACCTCTTTGTGCTTTTTCTATTTGATGGAGTATCTCAGGGTGGGCATGAATGGCATACGCAATGAACTCTGGATGTGCCAATTCCCTATTCAAAGTAATCGCTGCAAGGTGTTTTGTAGTAATGGCAAGAGGAATGTCATCTGGTATAACGGCAGAACGGCCTGTTGTTCCCATGATCGTGATAATGACATCACTAGGAAAAATCTTGTATCTTTTGAGTTTTTCGTATTTCTCCGGCGCGATGAAACGCCTTTCACCCCAATCAAAATAGTTTTTAACAGCATTATCGATGCCGAGAACAGCGATTCCCTTATCAACAAACTCTGAGTGTCTTAGGTCGCTCCCGAATGGTCCTGTTCTCATAGAGTTTTTCTTGTCCAAGGCAAGGCCTTCAATAGTATAATCAGGCCATTTCCCATAATCTGAAGCACCGGGTCCAACTATCTCAAGAAATGCCGAGCGGAGAAACTCATCCATCAGCCGGATCGCCTCCTGCCGCTTTCGCCGGATGGCATCGGCCTTGTCGAGGATGGCTGCAATACGGCGTTGTTCGGCGAGACGTAAGACAGTCACCTTGAGACGCCCTACGTCACGCGGGTAAAGATGGATTCCCTTTACGAGCTGGCGAAGTATGTAACGTGTCTTTTGACCAATGAGCCAGAAGAAAAGGTATTTTGAATCTAATGTGTTTGGGTCGGGCCTAATAATGAGCCACTCCCCTGTGGCAATTGATCCAATTACGGTTTCCTCGATGAGATAGATTTTTGAACCAACATAATCGGCGTTATGAGCAGCATTAAGAATTAGTATATCACCAAGGCAAATCTGTTTCTCTAAATACCTGGTTGCAAAATTGTTATCTACGAACGAGTCGAAAATTCCAAGGAATTCTCCCTGTTCGGACACATCCTTGATTTTCAGCACAGGATGACCGGTACTTCGCTTTTGGGCCTTTGAAGGGGTTTTACCATTGAAAATCTTCGCAACAGATGAGATTGGAACTTGACTATTCATCCCAACATCCCCTGCAATTCATCGAGGTCCTTGCCGATCTCATCCTCCAACTCCCGGAGCCTTTTTAGAATCACCTTGGGTGGATCGTATTCGACTTCTTCGTATTGGATTTCTTTGTAACGGTTAATAGAGAGGTCGTATTTATTGTCGCGGATTTCCTGGGCCGGAACAAAGAACGCCCTGGCCTTGCGGTCTTTTTCCTTAGCCGGATTGCGTTGGTTCCATTGCTTTATAACATCGGGGATGTCGTTTTCTTCGATCTTGTCGCGCTTATCGTCTAACGAGTAGCCATCGGCCTGCATATCGTAGAACCAGACGTGTTCGGTCTGGCCGCCTTTGACAAAGACAAGCACTGACGTGCTTACCCCGGCGTAAGGCTTGAACACACCCGAGGGCATGGATACCACTCCCTGAAGCTCGCATTCCTCGATTAGCATCTCGCGCAGGTTGCGGTGGGCATTGCTTGAGCCGAATAGCACGCCGTCCGGCACTATGACCCCTGCCCTTCCGCCGATGCGGAGCAGGTTGATCATGCGGTTGACAAAAAGAAGCTCTGTCTTTGTAGTCTTGAGCTTGAGGTCTTCGTTGATATCCCCTTTATCAATACTGCCCTTGAAGGGTGGATTTGCCAGGACCACGTCATAGCGGTCTTTCTCATCGTATTTCTTGGATAGGGTATCCTTGTAACCTAAGTTGGGATGGTCAATACCGTGGAGGATCAGGTTCATGAGCCCGATTCGTACCATGGTTGTATCAAAGTCAAACCCGTAAAAACTCCGTTCTCTCAAAACCTTCCACTGCCTCTCATCGGTAAGCCGGTCTCCAACAAGGCCCCGCTCCATGCCGTTTTCATCTATCTGCCTAAGCTCCGGGCTGGTATGTCGTGTGAGTATATTTTGATAGGCCCCTAACAAAAAGCCACCAGTGCCGCAGGCAGGATCGCAGACCTCGTCGCCTAATTTTGGATCTACCAGGGCGCACATCATCTGGATGATGTGCCGGGGTGTACGAAACTGGCCGTTTTTACCGGCAGTGCTGATCTCGGAGAGCAGGTACTCGTAGAGGTCGCCCTGGGTGTCGTGGAAGGTCTGGCCGTTGTCTAAGCGTTCCCGTTCAATCTCGGTGTAGATGTCATCGATGATTCCTATGGCCTCCACAAGCAGAGACGCCTTGGGAATGATAAAGACTGCGTCATGCATATATTGGGAGAATGCATGGTCTTCACCGCCAAGGTTCTTGATAAAGGGAAAGACCCTGTCCCGGACATGGGTAAGCATATCGTCGCCGGGCAG
The DNA here is from genome assembly GCA_030613055.1 of Desulfobacteraceae bacterium. GTDB lineage: Bacteria > Desulfobacterota > DSM-4660 > Desulfatiglandales > Desulfatiglandaceae > JAUWMR01. The sequence goes on along the minus strand of JAUWMR010000050.1, from coordinate 25,750 downwards.
GTGCCGGAAATGGCTCCATCGAAGCTCGCCTTTATCATAGTCTCTTCTATCCGGTGCAGTGTAACTTCCATCGAAGATCGACGTATAGGATTGTTTGAGCCACTCTGCATCTTCCAATCGTTTGCGGTCTGTTGCGTCAAGCCGGCGCATGAAAAGCAGGTAGCTGATCTGCTCCATGGCAGTCAGTGGGTTGGCAATGCCGCCCGACCAGAATTTGTCCCAGAGGGAGTCTATTTTAGATCGAAGGGTTGTGGTTAACATGATTCTCCTTCTCAGTGATTAGCGATTAATAGGGTAATGTCAATCAAATATTACCCTATTTAAGCAGCCTGTTGCCCTATTTCTTCCACAAAAGTCATGATTTCCTGGATTTGAGAAGGCTCAAACAGACCCCGGATTCCTTGAGGGTGAAGATTGGTAAAGGGCTGGGCAATAAGGTTTTCCCTCTCGACCTTACCTGTCTGGAGGATGAAGGTCTTTAGTGTTTGTAGGAACCGGATCTGAAGTGCCGAGAAAGTGGTGTGACGCGCAATGAAATCGTCGAATGCGCTTGTGACCGTCTCTGGCCAGGACTCTAACTTTTCCAGTCCCAAAATGTGCCGCATGAACTGGATGAAGCGGGCCGTCTTGTGGTCGTAGACTTTGCGGAGCCTATCCTCTGTGATGTGCAGGGTCTGAGCCTCAAGGAGGTATGCCAGATCCCGTATCTCTGATTCCGATATTTCCTCACCTGCCTGCAATTTCTGAAGCGCCCTGTTTTCTTCAACAAGCCAGCGGATATATTCCTCGACCTTCTCGCGGTAGGCCGAGGTAGTCATTCGCTCGTGTTCAGGTCCGAATTCGATCCACTCTTTTACAGCCATAAGATCTGCGATATCGAGCCGCATCATAGGGTCCGTTCGCCTCTGGCGGAAGCGCATCAAAGGGGCAAGACGTTCAACAAGAGAGTTCAGCTTCCCTTCGGTCGGCGTTGCCCACCAGTGAGCTTGCTGGATATCCTCGATGAGTTCCCTCTCTTTGGCCACAAGGTTGACGGTGAGGGGCAACTCCGAGATCTGGGCCAAAATGCTCTCTTTGATGCCCTCAAAGGCATCCATATTCTCTGAGAGAATGGCCGTTCCTAATTCCACCACCTCGGTCTCAAAACGCATGGCCTTGAAGTCCGCATCTGAGCGCGCCCGGAGTATGGAAGCGATCACAGAGCGCAGGAATCCTAAATCTTTTGCCTTGAGTTGATCCCAGAACTGGTCGGGTTCGACCACTGCCAGTTCGGCCTCTTTGTCCGAAACCAGCACGTTATTCTTGGGAAGGGCATTAAGATCCTTACGAAGGTCAGCCTTAACAGACCCGGACACATCATTGCGACCCATACCTAATGCCACTTCCAGCTTGTCGAGGCGGGCCTTGAAAAGCTTTACCGGAAGGGGTTCCTGCTGGCCGGGCTCCCGGCCTTTTGGCTTCATCTTAAAGTATTCAAAATTTCCCCAGCAATCAATAATGAGAAACTTATCCTTTTTAGGACACCATGCCTTCCGCTTTGAAGGATCGGGGTCAAGTACGCGGGTGCCGCGGCCTATCATCTGCCAGAACTTGACATAGGAGTAAACCGGCTTGGCAAAGACCAGATTAACCACTTCATGGATATCCACGCCCGTATCCAGCAAATCAACCGAAATGGCAACACGGGGCATATCCTGGTTCTTGAATTGGTCGAGCAGACCACCCTTGCCATAAACAAAACGGTCACCAGAGACGAGAACCCGAGCAAGTCTGCCCTTTTGCTCCGGGTAAAGTTTGTCGAACAGGTCCTGTAGCCTACGGGCATGGCCCTTGGATATGGCAAAGAAGATGCTCTTGCCGGGGAGGGTGCCCGAAGAGTCCTTGATGCACTCCTCCATAAACTCCCGAACTATGAGTGCATTGGTCCCGGCATTGGTGACTTTCCTCTCCAAATCGGTGCCCTCGAAATCGATATCCTCTATGTCCTTGCCTTCGGCAATGAGCTTCTTCTGGACAGCCGGGGGCAGTGTGCCCCCCTTAATGCCTTCGAGCTGGAACTTGGAGCGGACCTTTAGCACCTCGAAATCGCAGAGATAGGGAGGGTCGTGCTCCAAGGCTTCCTCGTAGTTGTATGCGAATGTGGGGTCGTGTGTCTCGCAGTTAAAGAGCTCGAATGTATCGTGATCGATTTGGTCCTTTGGCGTGGCCGTCAGTCCCAGCTTGATCGCATTGAAATAGTCAAGAACCTGCAAGTAGATATTATAGATGCTCCTGTGGCTCTCGTCAGCTATAACCACATCGAAGAAATGGGGTGAGATCCAGGTTTCAGGGGTTGTACCATTATGGATGAGGTTAAGCATTGTCGGATAGGTTGTGACGTAGACCCGGCGGTCCTTTGAAAATGCTTTCTCGCCCTGCTGAGGCCACCTTGGTTCAGACGGTGTGTATTCCTTGAATGCGTCCAGGGCCTGGTCGCGTAATGCTATCCGGTCCACCAGGAAAAGCACCCGCTTGGCCCAGCGGGCACGCATAAGCACGTCGAGCAGGGCTATGGCAGTCCGGGTCTTTCCCGTGCCAGTGGCCATGACGAGCAGGAACTTGCGGTGCCTGGCCTCGATGTTTTCCAGGATACTGCGGATCGCAGCGATCTGATAGTCTCGATCCACGATGTTCGTGTTGATCAACTCGACGGAGAGCGGTTTGCGGTTTTCCCGGCGCTGGTCCATCCACTCAAGATCGTCACGGGTCGGGAAACCATGGATCTTGACAGGCGGGTAAAATTCAGACTCCCAACAGTAGATGTCGTAGCCATTGGTGTAAAAAATAAATGGTATCCTGCCTTTGTATATCTTTTGGAGGTTCTGGGCGTACTGGAGAGCTTGTTCCTGTCCAAGGGCCGCGTCCTTGGACGTTTTCTTGGCCTCGACTACGGCAATGGGCTTTACGTGGAGCAGGAGACCGTAGTCGGCGAACTGGTGGCCACTGTAAGGCGTTTCAGGCTCGGCCATCTTGGGGACACCCGCCTCAGATAAATCAATGTCCAGTTCCTGGATGACCTGCGAGGGGTCACGGACATTCCAGCCCGCAAGACGGAGCTTCTTGTCAATGAGTTTGGCCCTGGTTTCTGCCTCGGTAAATACCATAGTGAAGAGACCTTTTAAATTAGTAGGGGGCAAGTCTGCCGTTGACTCTTGTTAATTTACTGCACGAGAGGGTCAACGGGTGACCCCTTTATTTCTCAGCGTGTTGTTATAATTTTTCAGCATCAACAGATATGCTTTGCAGAAAGAATCAATTCACCAAGTTCTTTTTCAGTATCCAATGTTTCTTTAAGTTGATTTCCGCATTCTTCCGAGCATAATGTAAACATAAAATCATTACCCTCCTTTCGTGCATCAGAATCGGCGGGAGGGACTATACACCATATTGTTTTGTCTATGGTAGATATCTTTATCGGCATAGCTTTGCTTTCATACTTTGAGATGTCAACTTCAGGTCGCTTTTTACACCCCAATGCATAAATTGGCCCTTCATTCCTTATCTTTAAGCCACACCAAGAACAAGTGGACATGACTTGTTTGATTTTTGGTTTTTTCCTTTTTAATTTCATTTAATTTCACCTGTTATATCCTTTGACAAAAATTTTACAACATCTGCCTTTTTTTCCTATTATAACGACGCAATCACCACCGGGCATTAGAGGGTAGGAAGGAAAAATTTATATCATATGTTGAAAATGTAAAACCCTGATCGCTATGGTATTCCCCGTCTGATGAATTACGATGTTAGCTGGCCATCACTCATAGAGTTTTATCGAAATAATCTTCTGGTAAGCGGGGAAATCATTATCTGTGGTAAAGATCGGAACCTCAATTCTTTTTGCAACAGCACATATAAGGAAATCAATATGAGAGCCTTGAACTCCTTTTTTCCTACACTGGTTGGATAACTCGGCAGCCAATTCATAATCAATATCTTGAATGGGAGTGTTTTCAAAAAAGGAGAGTTTTTCTTTTAGTATTCTAAATTTGCGTAGATCACTATAACCAGATAAAATTTCTTGGCGAATAGGGCCAATGATGAGAGCCCTTTGGTCTCTGATAAGAGACTTAAGTTGATCTATCTCATATTGATATTCATTATTGCGGGCGCGTAAAGCATAAGACCAAATGGGAGTATCAACAAGAACTTTCACCTACTTCTTCCTTTTTTGTAATCATAGTCAGGATCTGGGTCCATCTTTCCGAAAAGACTTATTATTTCCAATTGCTTGTGTCTATTAATTAATTCTTTTAGAGCTAAGTTAACTGTATCTTTTTTAGTTCTTAGCCCGCTTATTTCTAATGCTTTTTGTAATAATTCCTGATCTATAGATAGGTTAGTGGGCATACCACACCTCCTTTACGCACACAACATGTCACACAATCGGATGTATGTCAACGGCTAATGAGTCTGTAGGAAAAGTCCAATTGAAATTGGCCACCCATATCCGGATGCTGTTCGTGTCCGGTTCGGACTATTTTCATTGCTTCACGTATTGTCCATTCCCTGATCCTGGCCGAGGACAAGCCTTTGACTGAGAAACCACTTTGAGTTCCTCTACGATGTGGTTTTTCTTTGACAGTAGTATCTTATGTGATATTATTTAAGCTATGGCAGATATTGACAGTATAGTTGAGAATATGAGACAGAACCCTAATGGGATAAGATTTAGCGAGCTATCCAGGGTTTGTGATTTCTATTTCGGAAAAGTGCGGAGTCGGGGTACAAGCCATAGGATTTATAAAGCACCTTGGATTTCTCCTCCGATAATAAACATTCAAAACTTCAAAGGGAAAGCCAAAGATTATCAGGTCAGGCAAGTATTGCATGCCATCGATCAAAGGGAAGAGTAACAGGGAGGAAGAGAAGTGGCTTTGAAAAATGATAGATATGCGTACAGGGTCATATGGTCTGCGGATGACAAGGAATATGTGGGACTTTGCGCTGAGTTCCCGAGCCTTAGCTGGCTAGCCAGCGCTCCTGAGGCGGCCTTAAAGGGTATCCGGAAGGTTGTTGCAGAGTCTGTAGAAATTTTCAAAGAGGACGGAGACGAAATCCCTCAGCCTATATCCTGTAAACAATATAGTGGAAAATTTATTGTTCGTGTTCCCCCTGAAGTTCACAGGGATTTAGCACTTCAGGCGGCAGAATCAGGTGTAAGCCTGAACAAGCTTGCTGGCGCGAAGTTAGCCCGCACATAAAGTCTGCGGATCCCGACCATGTCGGGATATGGCAATAATAGCCCCAGGCACAGCGCCATTGCCCGAATTCCAACACCCTTTATTTGGGGTACCGTGGGTGTTTCTTTATAGGGCTTCTTCGATCCACAATAGGTAGTCAGCTAATTCTGTTTTTGAAAAGATGCGGTGGAACTTACGATCAGCGGTTATTAACGGGCAGTTTTCATCCAGATGTAAATTCTGTCTAACTAAAAATCTTGGTTTTCCCCCTTGGCACGGGTTTCCTTCCGCGGCGGGATCTGTGCATTTTCCTTGCAAGGACAGGCTTTGGCATGATGAGCCAGTTTTCCTTTGGCTCAATGCTGTTCAGCTTCCGGTCGATGAACTCCTCGATGGCTGGAATGTAGAATGCGTCATTTTCATCTGCGAAGCTGATCGAGGTGCCGGCCGCGCCGGCCCTGCCGGTACGCCCGATCCGGTGCACGTAATCTTCCGGATCATGCGGCAATGTAAAATTGATGATATGGTCCATACCCTCAACGTGAATACCGCGTCCGGCCACATCCGTTGCGACCAGGACCCGAATCTTTCCGTTCTTGAATTCCTCAAGACGGCGAATCCGTTTTTTTTGAGGAATTTCACCTGAGAGCACAGAGCAGTTGATCCCATGGCGGGTCAGCATCTCCGCGAGCCGTCTCACTTCGTCGCGCCTGTTGCAAAAAACCATAACCCGATCCAGGTTCTGTTGATCGATGATGTTGAACAGCAGTCCGAATTTTTCGTCGGCGGTCACGATGTAGACGATCTGCTCCACGGTTTCGACCGCGACCTGTTCCGGTTCAATATCAACGGTTACCGGGTTGTGGGTCCATTGGGAGGCAAGACGGCGTATCCCCCCGGTCAGCGTCGCGCCAAAGAGTAACGTCTGGCGCTTCTCTTTTGCCGGCGTGCTGTAGATGATCTTTCGGACATCCGGGATAAAACCCATGTCAAGCATCCGGTCAGCTTCGTCGAGGATCAGCACTTCGGTCTTTTTCAGGTTAATATCACGGCGCCGCTGAAAGTCGAGCAACCTTCCGGGCGTAGCTACGATGATATCGACCGGACCTGAGGCTAACTGCTCTCTCTGCTTTACGTAATCCATGCCCCCGAACACGGAAACGATCTTCAGGGCACAGTACTTGGAGAGCTGGCGAGCTTCCTCGGAGATCTGGAGCACCAGCTCCCGGGTGGGGGCGATGATCAGGATTCGGGGGGTGCCTGGTTTTCTTTTTTCCTGGATAGGGTTTAGCAGTATCCGGGTGATGACGGTGATCAAAAAGGCTGCCGTCTTTCCAGTACCGGTCTGGGCCCGGCCGTTCGCGTCCTTGCCGGACAGGCTACTGGGAAGGATTTCAGCCTGGATTGGTGTACAATACTCAAAGCCGAGATCCCAGATGGCATGAAGCAGCGGGGCCGGAAGATCGAAATCGTGAAACCGGGTTTTTCCCTCGGTCGGCGGGACCTTGAACTGTGAAACATTCCATCTCTCTTCCAGTGCCGTGCCGCCAGACACTGTCGCCACATCATCGATCCTGATGCCTTTCTTTCCTTTTTTTCGAGAGGAACGCCTGTGGGTGTAACTGCTTTTCTGATCAGGACGAGACGGCCCGGGCTTGGGTTCCGCGGTAGACGTTTTTCCTTTCAGGGGAATTTTTTTCAGAATTGTTTCTCCTTTTGTTTTCGGTTTACCAATTTATATCAGCAATTTCCGATTAGAAAATTGCTGGATTTTATCATGTTTATCCTGTAAATTCTATCTAATTCAGGGGAAAAGGGAATAAAAGAAAATTCTACCTCTCTAATTCCGATCTCAGGGAACAGGCCATTATCCATTCGTAAAAGGCAGGAAAACATCTGGTCATGAGTCGTGTCAACCGTCCCACCGCAGATAATACCAGCAGGCGTTTATCCCGGCAGGCCGCCCGAAAGACCGCCTCGGCCACGCTTTCGGGAGTAGCGACCTTTCCCACATTTGACTGGGGGTGCATGGTTGGACGTCCGTCTCCATCGAGGGCGTTTCGCTCAATGTTGGTGGCGGTGAAGCCCGGACAGACAAGGGTTACACCGACGCCGGTGCTTCTCAATTCGGCCCGGAGTGAATCGAACAGCCCGTGAAGGGCATATTTGCTGGCCGAGTATCCTGTGCGACCTAATAACGGCGCAAATCCTGCGATGGAGCTTATAACTATGATTAGTCCCTGGTTTTTTATAAGTTGGGCTAAAGCGGCCTTGGTACAGTATAAAGACCCAAAATAATTGACATCCATAACCCGGCGATAGACGCCTGCATCTGTCTGAGTAAACGCGCTTCTGTGCGTGATTCCCGCGTTGTTTATGAGCACATCGATCCCGCCGAATTGATCCACTACCTCGGCCATGGCCCTGTTGCAGGCGTCCTCGTCAGTGACATCCAGCCCTATTCCGATGCTTTCTACACCCTCAGATGAAAGCGTCCGGGCAAATGCCTGAACAGCGCCAGCATCCAGATCAGTCACCCCCAGCCTCGCCCCGGCCATGCCAAATCTGCGGCTCAACGCACTTCCCATGCCTCCTGCGGCACCAGTGATGACAACGACTTTACCCCTGAAATCTCTCTTGGCCCCCAATTCGACCCTCCAGAAAACTAATCCATGGCAATCGCCTTCAGGTAGTACTCAAAGACCTGGCGGGTCGTCTTTTGCGGGATGTAACCGAATACCTCTTTGAGCAGCCGGTTGCTGAGCACCGGCCGGTAGCGCAAAAAGTTGACCTGCTCGGGACCGTACGGGGTCAGCCGGAGTCTTTTGAGCACCCACAGGGCGGCGCGAACAAGCCATACAGGCAAGGGCAGGTAGGGCTTTTTCAGGACAGCGGCGATTTCTTTCATGGTCAGAACCCCGTCACCGGCAAGGTTGTAGATACCCGTGAGATTTGTGTAAATCCCCCTCAGCAGGCAGTTCACCACATCCTGATCCCAGATAAACACGAAGGGGGTGGCAGCGCCTTTAAGGCCAAGCACATACGGCTTCTGGAACAGGGCGGTGATCTGATTGTCGGCGGTGGCCCCGAGAATGGTGCCCGGCCGGAAAATGAGCTGTCTGAGTTCCGGGTGCTCCTTACGATAACGGGCCAGCATCTCCTCAACCAGGCGTTTGTGGTCGGCGTATGCAACCTCGGGATTACCGCGCAGCACATCCTTCTCTGTAAGCCACTCCGGGTTGTCCGGGTAGTAGCCGTAGGCCGCGCCGCTGCTGGTCAGGATAAGCTTGTCCACATCTGCCTCAAGACAGGCATTAAGCACATTTTCCGTGCCCAGGACATCCACTGAATATTCGAATTTCCTGTTCGATTTCTTCCCCGGTGTGACAATGGAGGCCAGGTGAGCCACGGTGTCCACGCCAAATTTTTTAAAAATGTCTGCCAATTCGGGAGAACGAATATCGGTTTTAATGTATTCAACAGATTCCAGTTTTTCCGCGGCCGGCGTCTCCCGTACATCAGCAGCTACAATGGTTTCGACCCGATCTCTTTCCGCTGTCAGGGCACATATGAGCTGTCTGCCGATATATCCGCCCCCCCCTGTGACCAGGACAGCATCATGTTTACGATCGGTAACGCTCATGCTGCCAGCACCTCCGGATCGCCCGGGAGTGGCCTCCGGGACCAGAACGTGGCTATGCTCAAGCCGGCGATAATATGCCAGATGCCCCACCAGGCAGCTATAATGGCCATGCCGCCCAGACCCTCAAAAAAATTGAAGATCAATATCAGGCCTAAGGCCGAATTCTGGATGCCCACCTCAATGGCCACGGCCCTCACATCCCGCCTGTTTAAACGGACCAGCCGGCCGGACCAGTAGCCAAGGCTAAGGGCCAGGGCGTTGTGGATAAAGACCACAAAAATAATCAAACCGATTACTTTAAGAAAGATCTGCCAGTTGGCTGCAAGGGCCGCACCCACAAAGACGATAAACACAATAAACGAGAAAATCTTGAAGGGCTTGCGGATCCGGTCTGCCAGAGCAGGAAAGGCCTTAGAGACCAACATACCCACAGTTAGGGGCACACCGAGGATCAGGACAATGGTGGTGAAAACGTCTATGGGGTTGAGGTTCACCTGCCTGAGAATGGGGGCCGTTTGAGGGTTGAGCCCACCCCAGAAGGCCAGATTAAATGGCGTCATAAAGACGGCGGCCGCAGTAGACACGGCGGTCATGCTGACGGAAATGGCTGCATTTCCCCTGGCCAGATAGGTCATGATATTGGAGAGATTTCCGCCGGGGCAGGATGCGATAAGAATCATGCCCAGTGCAATTGAAGGGGCAGGCCGAACGATCAGGGTCAGAAGGAAGGTAAACGCCGGCAACAGGATGAACTGCGCCCCCAGACCGATGGCCGGTGCCTTGGGTGAGACAATGACCCGCTTAAAATCGGCCAGCTTGAGGTCGAGTGAGACCCCTAACATCATCAATCCGATGACTATATTGAGGCCAATAAGGGCCTGCGGGCTGAAATTGAGTCGTATCTGGTCGATCGCTGCTGCATCCATATCATTTCCCCCCTGGTTCCTGGTGCATGTCTTTAAAGTGTATAAGACCCGGGGCCCACATGTGCTTTACCGGGTCCACGTCCACATGGATGACCGCGCATTTGCCCGAGGACAACGACCGCTCAATGGCCGGCCGCAGTTCCCCGGGGTCGCTCACCCGCTCCCCGTGTGCCCCAATTGCCCTTGCTAACCGGTCAAATTCGATCTCCTCCAGATCGGTGTTGATAGTCTCATCAGGTCCGAGAGATTTCTTGATCATGGTCTTGATCGGTTTCAGGGCAAACTGCTGATTTATCTTAACCATACCCCACTGTTTGTCGCAGCATACAAGAAAAACTACCTTCAAACGGTTCCGGACCGCCGTTTCGATCTCCTGGACATGAAATGAAAAGGCACCATCACCGATGATGCAGTAGACCTGCCTGTCAGGCAGGGCCACGGCCGCCCCCAGGGATTGTCCCAGACCCGCGCCTAACATGCCGAAATGGTGGGTCGAGAGCTGGGTGTTTGGCACACGGACCTGATGGTAGAAGTTGCCCCAGACAGCGGTGTTGCCCCCGTCAAAGACCACTACTGCATCGTCGTCGAATACCTCCCTGCATACTGCGGCCACGTGGCCGGTAAGCATGGGCGCGGAACGGTCCGAAAGCTTTTCGTCTAACCTGGCCCGATCCTTGTCACGGTCTTTCGCGAGCTTTTTCACCTTCTGTCGCCGTGCGTCTAATGATATCCCGTGTGACATCTCGCGGAGCCGTTTCAGAAGTTGCGCTAAAAAGGGCTTTATATCTGCCAGGACGGCCAGGTCCGTGGGCTTGTTGACCCCCAGGACATCATCGTCTATGTCAACCTGTACAAGACGCTGCTCAGAAGGATTCCTCCAATACGGAGGCTTGCCCCACCAGTCTGTCTCCCCTAACCTCGAGCCGAGGCAGAGAACCAGATCTGCTGCGTTACGGACCTCATTCACGGCCTTTACATGCATCATGGGCCAGGAGAGTTCTGACGTCTCCGGCAGTACGCCCCGTCCCGCCCAGGAGGTGGTGACGGGTGCGTGAAGTATCTCGGCCAACTGTGCCAGTTCATCGAAGGCACGCGCGTGGATGATCCCGCTGCCGGCATGAATCACAGGCAGTTCTGCCTTCACGAGCATCTGTGCGGCCTCTTCCACTTGACCAGGATCGGGAGTGATGGGGGACACCCGGCGGTACTGGTGGGGAAGACGGAAATCGTCTGTCTTGTCCTTCCCGTTCATGAGGTCCTCGGGCACGTCTAAGTGGACCACTCCTGGACGACCCCTGTAAGAGATCCGGAGGGCCCGGCGGGCCAGTTCCTGAATACGGTTGAATGATGAGGCCGAACCGGACCATTTAACCATGGGTTTTATTACCGCTGTCTGGTTGAAATACTGATATGCGCCGCCCCGGTCGGGAGATATGATACCGGTTCGGCGCGAACTCGTGATAAGGACGACACGGTTTCCTTCGGCGTTTTCCACCGGTACGGCTGCCAGGACATTGGCAACACCCGGACCGCTGCTGGCCATGCATACGCCTAATTTTCCCGTAAGCCTGGCGTAGGCGCCTGCCATGTGGGCACCTGTGGCCTCATGGCGAGGCGTAATCAGGTCGATGCCATATCGGGAAAGACTGGAATAGAAGCCAAAATAGGTGCCATCTATAATGCCGAATACCTTTTCAACACCTTCTTCCTTGAGCATTCTTGCAATAATTTCACCGCCTGTCATGGTCGTCATGTCAATCCTCCTTGGCATGGTTTATTTTATCATAGCAAACTGTGTCCTTAAGGGCAGATTAGAGACTGTAAGCCCTGCCTGGGTAAAGCACAAAGAGTGCCTAAAATGAGCTAAAGTTTGAAGTGCCTAAAGTTGCAGTGTCGCTTCGCTCCATCTAATTTATAGAACAAAGGAATTCCTTAACTTTAGTCACTTTAGATCACTTTAGTCACTTTGCACTCACAAGATTATCTGTGATCATAGCCCCTTTCAGGGGTGAATAAAAGCAGGGTCCTTTGGCCCGGATTCTTTACTATTCGGGAGGCTTCAGGAAGTCACATATCAAATTGACCACCTGGCCTAAGGGTCTTTCTATGGCTAAATCGTTCAAGTCTTCCCTGATGTCCAGGTATTCCTTCATTCGAATCTGGAAATGGCGGGAGACCAGAGAAATAACGAATATGATATACAGGCTGTTGATCAGAAATGAGGCAAGGGAAACATCTACATCCTCTCGAACAATACAACGGCTCATGCCGTCCGCAATGATGCGCTTCAGGTGGTCTGACGTGTATTTCTCAACTTCTAAGCTCAACTGGTCTGCGAAACGCTCCATGCCGGAGGAGGCGTTATTGAGATAAAGTCGCGCATATTGCGGATTGGCTAAGACAAAGGCCGCTCCCCGTCGAAAAATGTGATCGATCTGACGGTAGAGATCCCATTCAGGCCGGATATCGCCATAGACTTCCTGCCGGGAGCGCTCGATGCCGTCTCGACAGACATAGAGATACAGGTCTTCCTTGCTTTCAAAATAGTTATAGAGCGAGCCTTTGGCCACGCCGGCCCGTTTTGCGATCTGGGCCATATCCGTTCGTGCGAACCCCTGATCAGCAAAAAGTATAGCCGCCGTCTGAAGGATTTTCTCCCTCTTCTCCGAGGGGAGCTGGTTGAAGGTCTCTTTTGGCATACCGCACCTTGTTGAATTGTAATAGTTTAGCCCTTTGAAAACAATACCGGGACATGGGGGGCTCTTTTTAATTTTCACAATTGCAGGCAGAGCATGGATTTTTTATTTCGCACGAAGGTGTCTGTACTTGGGTAGATGTCTTACCGGCATTTGGAGCGCGTCTCTCCGGAATGGCTCGGCCAGGACCTCGGCCGCACCGTCAATAATCGCATCGATAACAACAGGTTTTTGGACCTTAACGGCTGTTTCAACAATTTCCCTGACATCTTCCGGACGATCTATCCTGTACCCTTCAGCGCCCATATCACGTGCGATTCGTGCGAAGTCCGGGTTTTCGAGATTGGCACCGACAAACCGATTATCATAATAGTCTATCTGGTTTTTCTTCTCCGCGCCCCACTGGTTGTTGTTAAAGACCACCGCGATAACGGGTATCTCTTCACGAACGGCGGTCATAACCTCACTGAGTCCGCTGATGCCATATGCCCCATCCCCTTGAAGCGCGAAAACCGGTTTGTCAGGGGCGCCGATCTTTGCGCCCATGGCCACACCGTATGCGATACCGCAATTACCCCAGCTCAGTGGGGCAAGAAATTGTCGCGCGCCGGAAAATCCAAAGTAGCTGTTACACATGGAGCATGTATTCCCTACGTCCGTGGTGATGATTGCGCCTTTGGGCACGACAGCCGCGAGTTCCTTAAGGAAACGCCTCGGATGCATCCGCCTGGACGGTGCGGAAGACCATCTGTCCAGTTCGTTCAGCCAGTTCTCTTTTTCCTCCTTTATTTCGTCCAATCTGTCCGAATCAGGATTGCGGGACTCTTCGTTTCGTTTGATTTTCATGAGAACCTGTTTTGCAAATTCCCCCGCGTCCGCACACAGGGCCAGATCGACCTTTTTGCTCAGGCCCAATTGTCGATGGTCAATATCTACCTGGATAATCCTGGCATCACTTGGCCAGTAATCCATATCATACTGGGGCAGAGTACCAAACGGACCTAACCTGCAGCCAAGGGCTAACACCACATCGGCCTTTGCGATGGTTTTCATGGCGGCCTTTGACCCGCAGTACCCGATGGGGCCAACGCTCAGGGCATGCCCGGCAGGAAAACTGTCGTTATGGAGGTAGCTGTTTGCCACCGGCGCCGTGATGTATTCAGCCAGCGCGCGGGTCTGATCCACCGCGTCCGATATGGAAACCCCTCCGCCGGCTAATATGACCGGGCAGGAGGCGCGGGATAGAATCCCGGCAGCCTTTTCAAGGTCAACCTCCGGTCCCGGACCCTTTGAAACGTCCCCGGTTTTGTATATTTCGCAATCAATATCGCCGTAAAAATAATCGCGGGGGATATTAAGCTGGGTGGGGCCGCATTCGGCCTTGGCAATATAGAAACAGCGGCGGGCTAATTCGGCCATGCGTTCAGGACGGTTTACACGAACCTGGTACTTTGTACATGCCTCAAACCAGGGCATCTGATCCAGTTCCTGGAATCCGCCGGTTCCGATTCCAATGCTCCCGGTTTCGGGTGTGACAGCAACGACCGGTGAGTGTGCCCAGAACGCGGCCGTGATGGCGGATACAAAATTTGCGGCCCCGGGCCCGTTCTGGGCGATACAAACCTGCGGTTTTCCGGTCACCCGTGCCAGGCCGTCTGCCGCGTGCGCGGCGGCCTGCTCATGGGCCACTGAAATAAATCGGATACCCGCGGCCGGAAAGAGGTCCAGCGCGTCCATGTAAGCGCTTCCAACGATTCCGAAAACCGCTTTGACATCTTCTGCCACCAGTGTCTCAACAAGTGCCTCTGATGGTGTCATCGTGGTCATAATTTATTCCTCCTGCTTTGGAAAAGATCCGGTCATATCATAGTGCTGACTGACCGGCCAGTCATCATATTAGGCCACGGCATCGTCTTTGTCAATCCCATGAAAAAAGCGAAAAAGAAATTATTGCTCAACATTCATCATCAGGTAGGTGCCAAGCAAAAGAAAGACCCCGTTGGCCACCCATGCTGAAAATACAGACGGCAAAACTCCTCCCAGACCGAATGCCCTGGAAACCCCTAAAACCAGGATATATAAAAAACAGAGGACCACACCTAAGGCTATGGCCGCCGGTGTCCCTCCCCTCCTGTTCCCAAGGGCAACAGGGATACCGATAAGGGCCATAATTATGATAATAAAAGGAAACGCTATCTTAATATTCAGGTCAACAAAGTATTCGGTGGCATCATAACCTTCATCATTAGTCCGGTTGGCAAATCGCGCAAGCTGCCAGCAATTCATCTCCTCCGGCATTCTTTTTTCTTCTACAAAAGTGTCGGGGGCTTCCGGCACCCACAGGTCCATTTCCTTAAACTTGCTTAAGTGATATTCGCCGTCATCAAGTGCTTCAAGGATAAGACCGTCTTTGATCACCCACTTCCCGTCTTTCCAGACCCCCTGTTTACCGTCAATCCTCTTATACAATCTAAAAGAAGGATCAAAAAAATAGAAACTAGGCCCCCCCATAATCTTTTTCTTGTTATCAAAATGCCTTATAAAATAAATTGTGTCACTCCCTCTATACCAGATATGATCCTTTCCGTAAAAACGCCCGGAGGCCTGTTTTTTGACCTCTACACGCCATATTTCATTACTCCTGGAACTGGCATAAGGAACAACAGTTTCAGAAAAAAAGAATAAACCAATTGCTAAAAAAAAACAGGTTGTAATAACAGGTTGCGAAAGTCTCCAGATATTTACTCCGCAACCCTTGAGGGCCATTATTTCATTGTTTTTTTTCATTATGCTAAACATGATAATAATAGCTACAAGGACTGCCGGCGGCAGCATCTGAACAATTACATAAGGGATTTTAAATAGGAAATAGTGAAATATCAAAAGCCTGGGGACCCTGGCCTCAACAAAATTATCGCCCACGTCAAAAAAATGGCCTAACAAATACATGGCAACAAATATTAGCATGCAGAGGACCAGGAGTTTAAAAAACTCCCTGTTGATGTATCTGGTAAAAATTCTCATTTTTAATCACTATTCTTTTTTTTGTAAACGTAAATTTGATGAACCCGTAAAAAGTCGAAAAGTACGTCATTGCGAGCCCCGCATCAAGTGCGGGATAAACTCCGCGAAGCAATCTCATTGGCTGTAACAGCTTGAAATCAGGAGATTGCTTCGTCGCTTCGCTCCTCGCAATGACAGGTGAAATGACTTTTTACGAGTTCATCAAAGTTGTATGCCTATTTGTTTTTCAGTTTCATGGCCCCAAATGTCATTACGATCAAGGTTGCCATGGAAAATCCGAGTAAAGAGCCTACTAAGCTGCAATACGGAAAATGTGCTGCAAGATATACCCGCGAGAAGGAATGAACAGAAGCCCAAACAAACAGCCCCGCTTTAAACCGGTTTTTTGAAGCAAAGTATATCATTGGGGTTACCATGGCAAAAAACACGGTTGAATGTCCCGCCACATAAGAATGTCCGCCCATGACAACTTCATCCGCCACTATCCGAATTCCCGCGTTGTACACGGAATATGCCTCGGAAAGCGGGCGCGGACGACCAACAATGTCTTTAATTATCCCCTCTGCAGCCAATTCCGCAAGAAGTCCTGACAAAAGCGTAAGCCAGAAAAGGCAACTAATCTGATTGAGTTTCTCATCATCATACAAAGTCATTGAATTGCCTATAAGCCAGAATGACCCAATGACAATAATGGCTAAGGGCATAAAAATCATCGGATGCGCGTATCCCGCCCAGAAATATGCAGTACACGCAACAACCGAGAGCACGAGTCCGATTATCTTTAAGGCCCTGTTTGTATTTTCTTTTGTTATCCGGGTGCGTTTTGAAGCTTGATATCCTATTTCCCAGAAGAAAAACACAACGCCATAGCCTAAAAGTGAATAATCGGTAATAAGGATCATCAAGTCATCTACAACCGGAATTGCCGAATCCGGATTCAAGAACAAAAGGATTCGCCAGTCGATCTTATCATTTATGAAAAATGACAATGCATAAACAACCAGAGTAATCGCTATAAAACCGAATATCAGATAGAGCCATTGAGGCCTCTTTATACATGCCTTAATAGTCGTCATAGCTCAAGACCTTGTAATCAGGGTCAGGTTTTTCATCGCTAATACTGTGCAAATACGAAAATGCCATCAGTGTACACAAAAGCCGGCCTGCCTAAAATGGATTTATACCACTCAAAACGCTTAATATCGGTAACGAGTGTCACCCGTTTCTTTCCCGTATGTTTTTTTACAAACCCTTCGAACTCTTCACGCTGCAAAAGCCGGTGTTTAGAGTCATCACGTCTTATGCCATATGCAAATTCGCCGCCGCTGTAAACCAGAAATACGTTATTCCGCTTATAATACCAGCACACATCGTATGTCAGGTGGTCATCCGAAACAAGAGGCGTGCCAGGATGCACTTTTTGCGCATGGCGCATGAGAAACGTTCCAGGTGATCTTGCCGCGTTGATCTTCTCAGGCAAAATAAAATGCCCGCTGAACATAAACAGCATCGGGGCCATGGTGCAGAATAATATTTTTTTTTGCACGTTATTTGCCTTACCCGCTAAGAAAAAAAGAAACGACATTGTCAGAAGTCCTGCCGCACCGAGGATCCACTTCCATGTTTCCGGACGGCTATATATCCCTAATCCCCAGTAACCTGTCATTTGGGTTATTAGAATGAATATCCCTAAAATACCTGTCAATATGGAAAGAAAAAACGCTCCACTAATGAATGCCAGTTTTTTATTTCCTTCCAGATACTTTTGCAGCCCGACTGTCATGACAATCACAAGGGGAGGAAAGCAGGGCAGGATGTACGTGGCCAGTTTTCCCTGGGACAAAGAGAAAAAAAGAAGGGGGAACAGGAACCAGCAGATGGCAAACCGGGCAAATGGTTTCTCAAGGCGTGTCTCCCTCATCCCTGAAATCGCGGCAGGCATAAAAACGGTCCACGGAAGCGCGCCCACTGCTATTACGGGAATAAAGAACCAGAACGGCTGTGAATGCTGGGCATTATCGGACATAAATCTTTTTATATGTTCAATCCAGAAAAAATAGTTCCAGAAATCATTTTCGCGAAGATGGATCATAACAGACCACGGTAGACAAACAAGAAAGGCAGCTAAAATTGCGATCCAGAAATCCCTGAATAGGTCTTTTACACGGCCCTCCCAGATCAAAAAGGGCACGATGGTAACCGCCGGTACGGCAAAAGCTAAAAAGCCCTTTGTAAGAAATGCAAAGCCGCAAAAGGCCCCGAAAAACGCAAGGAAAAGGGTTCTTCTTCCGGAACGTTCGGCCATATGCGCAAAAAAGAAAAATACCATTGCCACGGTCACAAACATGGCCAGTGAGCTGTCCAAGACGCAAAAAACCCCAAGAGCAAAAACTTCCAGGCAGGTAAAAAGAGCCGTTGCTGCAATAATTCCCGTCAGGTATCCGCCTGCGAACCGTCGAACCAGAAAGAAAACCATCAGCGCAGAGATTCCAACGGCTAAGGCTGACGGCAAACGGATGGCAAACGCATTTTCCCCAAACAGCATCATGGCTGCCGCGTTGAGCCAGTAACCCATTACAGGTTTTTCAAAATACCGGAGCCCGTTTAGGCGGGGCACTACCCAATCGCCTGTGGCGATCATCTCCCTTGGAATTTCAGCGTATCGAACCTCGTCAGGGGAAATAACAGGTCGCGCTCCGAGCGGGATAATGTAAAGAAGAACAAAGAGCCCTATGACCGCAATGGAGGACTTTTTCATGATTCCATTTCCTTATCATGGGTCATGGCTTCTGCCTGGCATGCGACCCAGCCGTCGCGGCCGGGAATTTTCTCAGGGGAAATGGACGAACGGCCAATGGGCTGGGCCTGCGTGAGGAATTTCTTTAGGGGGATAAATGATGCCCCTTTTGATTGAGCACGCTTTACGAAGCGCTCAAACATCTCTATACAGACAATACCCTCAACCTCTGCATGAATTGTCAGGACATTGAGCCCGTCCGTTTTAAGCAGGGAGAATATATAATCGTTGTAGTTATTATTGGATATGCCGTTATGCCCGATTACCTCATCGTAGGTTGGTAGTGTAACAGGGATCTGGGGCTGCTCTAATTCCTTTCCGTTAATAACCGGTCTGAATATACTTGTTCCCCTGCAGTCGCTGTTATAATCAAATGGAAACCTGGCTTTTTCAAGCAACACGAGATCGTTGCATTTCCAGCCGGGAACAGCCGAACAAGCCGGCCTTCTGCCAATAATCCGCGAAAGCAGGTCCACGCCTAATTTTAGAGAACGGTGTATGTCATCTCCGTCCATCCTGTCAATATGTCGCTGCCACGCGTGATGATCCCATGCATGGAGTCCCACTTCGTGGCCGGCATCAGACACGGAACGAATAATACTGCCTGATTTTTCTCCTATAACAGGTCCCGGCCATAACGTACCCCTTAATAGTATATTCCATCCATAGAGGCTTGAAGCCCTCGATCTCAGCATTTTCCAGATAAAGGAGGGACGGGCTAATCGCCACAGATGCCGGCCCATATTATCCGGGCCTAAAGAAAAAAAGAACGATGCCGTGATCGAATGAGAAGCAAATAGCCTGCACAAATTCGGCACACCGTATTTGGTCCCCCTCAAGGTATCAACATCAATTCTTAAACCTATTTTCATGTAATTATTCCTGCTGGAACCGGGAATTTGGGAGGTTATGTCCGGAGTCAATCAATATAATTGTAATAGTTTAGCCCTTTGAAAACAATACCGGGACATGGGGGGCTCTTTTTTAAAAGCCGCATCACAAATTCACCTAATGCTAACAACACGCCCCCCCACCGGGGCGTAGGCCCTATGGGCCGGAGGCTGGGCTTTGACCATTGGCTCTGAGCAGGCAGAGATGGCGGTCTTAATCATGAAGATTCCCGTATGGGGCTGTCCGTTGCTTGAATTGTAAGGCCTAACTGCCGTGCCATGTAATGATGTAAGCATATGCGGCTTTTAAAAAAGAGATCCCCATGTCCCTACAACAGATGACCGATTTTTTCAAAGAGCTAAAATGTTACATATAACTGAAGTCTCCACGCTCGATGGCTTCCCTCAGAAAGAAATCAAGCGTTTTCTCAACGGATTGCTCAAGCACTACGTTAGGGGTCCAGTTCAACAGATTTCGGGCATTCCTGATAAGCGGCTTTCTATGTTGAACATCCTGATACCCGGCGCCATAATATGAAACGCTTTCTAACTCGCGGAACCCTGCAAAAGGAGGAAACTTTGACTTTAAGGGGTGCTCTTGAAATTTTTCCACTAACATCTCGGCTAATTCTTTGATACTAACTTCATTATCCGGATTTCCGATATTGATTATCCTTCCGTCGCATACACCGCCCCTGTTTTCGATAATCCGGCAAAGGCATTCCACCCCGTCTTCCACATCCGTGAAACAACGTTTCTGATCTCCGCCATCAATAAGCTGGATAGGGGTCCCCTCCGCGAGATTCAGGATCAGTTGAGTGATGGCTCGCGAACTCCCGATGCGCGCTGACGCGAGACTATCCAGTCTCGGTCCTATCCAGTTGAAAGGCCTGAATAACGTAAACCTGAGGCCCTCCTGCTCTCCATAGGCCCAGATTACCCTGTCTAACAACTGCTTGCTGCATGAGTAAATCCATCGCTGCATCCGGATAGGCCCTAAGACGAGTTTGGAGTTGTCTTCATCAAACAGCTCCTCATCGCACATTCCATACACCTCGGATGTGGACGGGAAAACAATCCGCTTTTTGTATTTCACACAATACCGGACAATCCTCAGGTTCTCCTCAAAATCAAGCTCAAAAACCCTGAGAGGGTTTCTCGTATATTCGACAGGCGTCGCGATGGCCACCAGAGGAATTACAATATCACATTTCCTGATGTGGTATTCTATCCACTCCCGGTGAATGGCAATATCACCTTCGTCAAAATGGAATCCAGGGCGGTCTAAGAGTCTTTTGATACCGTTTGAGCGCAGGTCCATACCGTGTACTTCGTATTTTTCGCTCTCAAGGAGTCGTTCGACAAGGGCATTACCTATAAAACCGTCAACACCTAAAATAAGGATGCGCTTCTTTCTTGCTGTCTCTAACTGCCTGCTTACACATGCGCCAAAGGTCATGCCCTCAAGTAGACCGAGTTCATTAGCAAGTTGAATGCCGCTCATGTATACGCCTTCCTCGGGCTGCCCAAAATCCACCCGCACAGCGTCCTTCCCACATTCAACTATCAGCGGATCTATTGAAATGATAGTGCCGGGCCCTGATCCTTTGCCGCCATCCGGCAATTGCGTCACCTCCCAGAGGAGGCATTTCCTGTCGCCAACATAGCTAAACGCCCCGGGATAAGGACGGGTTACTGCCCTGACCAGATTTCTGACTTCAGCGGCATCCCGCATCCAGTTTATCTCGCCGTCCTCCGGGCTGCGTCCTCCAAAGTAGGTCGCCTTTGAGTGATCCTGGGGATCACGCGGCGCTGTACCATCCTTTATTTGCGGCAGGATTTCATCAAGCATATTTGCACACGCTTTTTCCGCTTTTTTATACAGGGATCTTACTGTGTCATCATCCGATATGCTGATTTTTTTCTGACATACAATATCGCCATCATCCGGGCGTGGCGTCATGTAATGGAGCGTAACACCGGTTTCTTTCTCGCCTTTGACAAGCACCCAGTTTATCGGGCATCGGCCTCGATACTCCGGAAGAAGGGAACCGTGCAGGTTAAGGCATCCCGATGGCGGAATATCCAAAATGGATGATCCGACCATATCGCGGTAATAAAATGAAAAAATAATGTCCGGCGCAAGCTCGCTGATTTTTTTCACCCAGATCGGATGGTTGATATCCTCCGGTGAAAACACCTTGATGCCGCGGGATGCGGCAAGCTCCGCAACGGAATCAAACCAGACAGTCTCCCCGGGATCATCTCTGTAGGTAAAGACCGCAGAGATCTCGAACCCGTTTCTCAACAGTGCTTCAATGCCGATGCAACCAATATTATGATAGGCCAAAACAATAGTTTTCATTTAAAACACTCTCTCTATGTTCAGATATAGTCAAATAGTTGAGTGGTTAAGTGGTTGAGTGGTTGAGTTGGAAAATAATTTTTATAATTTCAGTAAGTTACAAATATCAAAATGATGAATGTCTCCCGCCACGGCGGGACTAAAAACAAATATGGCCGTGAATTTAACCACTTAACTATTCAACCACTTAACGAGGTCTGATGTTATAAATACATGGTTTTGTCTCAATCCACGAGTTTATAAATATCGCAACTACACAGGTTCAAAGTTCCGGGTTCACGCCTGCCTGTTCCTGCCCACAACCTGCTGAACAAAATAGCGGGGCCTCGCCCTGACATCGTGATAAATCCGCCCGATATATTCCCCTAACAGGCCCATGCCAATAAACTGCGCACCAATAAAAATGAAAAGAATAGCAAAGAGAGTAAAGACCCCCTCTGCGGCCCATTCGGGACCGCGAATCAGCCTCATGACAAGCAGGAACAGCCCGAAGCCTATCCCCACCGCCGAGATGATCCCGCCAAGCACGCTCAGAAGACGGAGCGGAAAAGTCGTCATGCTTGTAAGAAGATCAAACTGGAGCTTAACCAATTTCCATAACCCGTACTTTGATGGGCCGGCCAAACGTTCTTCATGTCGCACCTCGATTTCCGTTGTATTGCGGGCAAAGCTGTTGGCAAGGATAGGGATAAATGTGCTCCGTTCATGACACTTGAGCATGGCATCCACAATGTTCCTGCGATAGGCACGAAGCATGCACCCGTAATCGTGCATATTAATACCTGTAGCACGCTGCACGGCCTTATTGACCATAAAAGAGGCAACCCTTCTAAAAAGAGAGTCCCGTCTCTGAACCCGGACGCTGCCGACCACGTCAAATCCCTCCCCTGCCCTTTTTACCAGTCTCGGTATTTCCTCGGGTGGGTTCTGGAGGTCAGCGTCGAGCGTAACGACAATATCCCCCTTTGACTCGAAAAGGCCTGCCATGACAGCAGCGTGCTGGCCGTAGTTTCTGTTTAGGATAACCCCGATGACCTTGCCCGCATGCTGTTCGGCTGCCTCTGTAATTTTTTCCGCTGAACTGTCAGTGCTTCCATCATCTACAAGGATAATCTCAAACGGTTCGCCAATCCCTGAGCATGAATTAAGACATCGCCTTATGAGTTCATCAAGGTTTGCCTCTTCATTGAAGACAGGAATAACAACTGATACAAAAGGAGTTTCATTCATCTTTTCAACACTTCCTTAATAGCGTCTACAACATCATCCACGTCCGAATCGTTCATTTCCGGAAAAAGAGGGAGCGAACATATACGATCGGAATTCCATTCGGTATTTGGCAGCATGTTACGTCTAATTCCCATTGATTCTATGTAATATTTCTGAAGGTGCACGGCACGGAAGTGAAGTCCCGTGCCAATGTTCTTATGTTTCAACTCCTCCATGAAATCATCCCTGCTGATCCCTGCCCTGTCAATATCTAAGCGCACAATGAACAGGTGCCAGGCGTGCTTTATGGGAGAGGGAGGATCAGACAGCGGCAGTATTTCATCCACATCAATGAGTTGTTCACGGTATCTCATGGCCAGTTCGGTCCTTTTCCTGTTGAACTCGTCAATACGCTCTAGCTGTCTCAAACCCAGGACAGCTGAGATATCCGTCATATTATATTTGTATCCCGGCTCTAAAACCTCGGCCTGAGGGGACCGTCCCTGTGCCTGGCGATCATAGGCGTCCACGCCAAGCCCATGGAACTTCAGACGGCGAATACGTTCCAAAACATCCTGATCATCAGAACAAAACATGCCCCCTTCACCTGTAGTGATATTCTTTATTGGATGGAAGGAGAATACGGCGGTTCCTCTCCGGCCAACATGTTCGCCATTGTATTCCGTGCCCAAGGCATGGGCCGCGTCTTCGATAACGGGAATATCCTTTTTGCCGGCAATCCGGCGGATAGGCCCCATATCGACAGGGGCCCCCGCAAAATGCACAGGGACAATCAGGCGTGTCCTCGCGGAAAGACAATTCTCTACAGAATCACCGGAAACCATCAGGGTATCCCTGTCAATATCCGCAAACACCGGCCTTGCACCGGCCAAAACAATGAGATTTACAGTGGAAACCCAGGTCATTGAAGGGGTTATAACTTCATCTCCTGGCCCGATGCCAAGTGCCTTAAGCACAAGATGCATTCCGGCAGTAGCCGAGGAGAGTGCCACTGCCCCCTGACAACCAATATAGTCGCAGAACCTCTGCTCAAAATCAGCAACCTTCGGACCGGTTGTAATCCATCCCGAACGAAGCACCCCTGCAACTGCTGAGATGTCTTCATCTGAAATGGAAGGACGGGAAAAGGGCAGAAAGTTACTTCTCATGGCCTGATTTTCCAGGTTTTATCTGCAATCCTCCCTGCGATTGATTGCAGGGAAAACAGCGATTTATTAAATCTACGTAAGCGTTCAGAGGTTTAAAGTTGATGAACTCGTAAAAAGTCTTTATTTGTCTTTTTTTGTCATTCCCGCCCCTCCCTTCGCTGGGGCAAGCTCTTCGCGGGAGTGACGGTAAATTGGACTTTTTACGAGACTGTCAAGGTTCACCGTTTAAAGTTGCCTTTTCATAGCTGACTTGCTCGAATGAATAAACCCCGAACCCTGAACCCTTTGACGGGTCTTATCATTTTAAACCCTGTTCGTCAATAAATCGACGATACTCCACCATCCTGGAGAGGACATTAACCGCATTTTCCGGGGTCTGATAGAAAACCCCGCTGTATGGACTTCCAGGAACTGGCCGGACAGTACCCTGTTCTGTCCTGGTAAGAGATACGCCGATTACAGGCTTCTCATAGGTCTCCATTAGTTCGACCATCCTGGTGGTGTACATTTTTTCGTATTGCTGACTTAACGCCTCTATCTGGTCCAGGAACTCGGATGATATAGAGTTATCAACCTTGCGGGTAGACTCGGTAAGCAGGCGAACAAGCTCCATACGCCCCACAATCCCCAAGCTTATTACCGCATCAATTCCATCCCATTTTAAAAGCTCTTCTACGGCCACAATGGGAACATCAAGATCGCGAGTACCCACAAGATCCACAGGGTTGCCTTTACTCCAGAACGGTGGGAGATATTTTCCGATGGTTTTAACAATGCCTTCCGGGATATCAGGCACCTCAAGCCCTCTCTGGTTACATTCATCAGCGGTCACCACTCCCCATCCCCCGCCAAGGGTAACAATGCCGACACGTTTCCCCTTAGGCAAAGGCAGGGAGGAAAAGCCTGCCGAAAGATCAAGCAATTCCGAAGGCACATTGACATCCAGAAGGCCACACTGACGGCATACGGCCCTGAATATCGAATCCTCCCCGCTCATGGAACCGGTATGGGAAGCCGCGGCCATTCGTCCCGCCTCTGTCCGCCCGCCTTTTAAGACAATCAGAGGCTTTTTTCGATTTATCCGCCTGGCTACTTCCAGGAAATGACTCCCCTCGGCCACGCTTTCAAGGTACAGGACGATAATTTTAGTACAGGTATCATTTTCCAGATACTCCAAATAGTCAGTACAGGTGAACATAGCCTCATTTCCCGAGCCAACAAATACAGAAACGCCAATCCCCTGCTGCTCCGCCCAGTGGATAAGCTGGAGGCCCAGATTTCCCGATTGCGACACAAAGGCCACGGATCCCTTTTCAGGCCTTGTATGTGCTCCGGTGGCGAAAAAGTTGACGTCAGGGCAGATAATACCCATGGTATTGGGGCCGATAAGCGTTAAACCCTTTTCCTGGCAGATATTGACAATATCTCTCTCCAGCTCCTTCCCCGCCTCATCCGTCTCGCTAAATCCGGAGGTGATTAAAACCACCCCCTTCACCCCTTTTTCACCACACTCTTCAAGAATCCCCGGGACAGTACTGGCCGGTGTTGTAATAAAGACCAGATCAACGGGCTCAGGAATATCCAGGATACGCCTATAGACAGGAAGTCCGCATATCAACTCGTCCTTGGGGTTTACAGGAAATACCTTTCCTTGAAAATGCCCTGCTATAATATTGCTTATGATCAACTGGCCCCATTTTCCAAACGTTGAAGATGCGCCCACAATTGCAACTGATCTGGGACTAAAAACAGCATTCAGACCAGATTCGAGCTTATCCACAGTCATATAATTCCCTTCCTCATATCAAA
>JAUWMR010000091.1 GCA_030613055.1 Desulfobacteraceae bacterium | reverse complement strand
AATTGATGAAGCAGCTCAGAATTGGGGAGTTAAGGTTTTGCGCTATGAGATTAAGGATATAACTCCACCTAAAACTGTAATGGATGCAATGGAAAAACAGATGAAAGCTGAGCGAGAGAAACGTGCTGCTATTGCAACATCTGAGGGTGATAGACAATCCCGGATAAACCGTGCGGAAGGATTAAAGAAAGAAGCTATTGAGGTATCAGAAGGTGAGAAACAAAAGCGTATTAATGAAGCTGAAGGACAGGCAAAAGAAATCGAACTTGTTGCACATGCAACGGCTGTGGGTATTAAGAAAATTGCTGAATCATTAAGTTTGACTGGTGGAGAAACAGCTGCAAATTTAAGAGTCGCTGAAAAATATATAGCAGAGTTTGGAAAATTAGCCAAAGAAAATAATACCATGATAATCCCTGCAAACATGGGAGATATCTCAGCGATGGTTGCAACTGTAATGTCTGTACTCGGACATGCAAAACAAGGAAGTGAAACTAAGAGCGCATAAGGCAATTTAGTAAAGCATCCACGCCCATCGAAGATCCCGCTATGCGGGGGAGGAAGTGGCTTTGATTTGCCCCTGGAAGGGGTTAAAGTGCTATGAAAAAAAGTGCCTAATCCCGCCAAGGCGGGACAGCACCCTCGACTTTTGCAACGTTAGGGAATACTCTTGATAAAAGCTCCTCCCACTTTTTATCGGTCCGTTCCTGAGTGTCCTTAATCATCTCTTCGGTCATCTGGCGGACAGGGGGCCTTTATGGAAACGTTCCAGCGTTGCCGGCTCTCTTTCATGTTTTTACTGAGCATATACCTTGGCCGCCAGTTCGATATCTTCCGGGCTGAACACGAAAAAGCTCTTGTCATCCGGTCCCGCGACCGACCCGTATACATAGTTTATATTGATTCCTTCTTCTCCCAGCTTTAACGCAATTTCAGCCAGCTTGCCGGGTTTGTTTTCAAGGTGAACGGCGATTACCGGCAGGATATCAAAAATATAGTCGTTTTGGGTCAACAGATCGATGGCATTATCGGTCTGGTCCACCAGTAGACGGATCAGTGCGAACTCGGCGGAGTCTTTTCGCATTGCGTCATAACTCGCGGTAGACGCGATCCGCTTCAAAGATTTTCCCCTGGCCTTGAAAAGCTCCATCACATAGGCGGAAGCGTCCTGTATGGTCAGGGCGTCGATATTGATGTTTTTATCTCCTAAAAGAGTCCCCAGTTTGCCGAGCTCGCCGGGAACATTCTTCAGAAAAAGAGATATCTCCATTCTTACCATGTTTCAAACCTCCGGATTATTCGTTAGGGGTTAAGGGTCTACCGTCTGCCTTTCTGATAAGTTCGTCCCATTTTCGGTCAACCCGTTCCTGAACGTCATGGAGCATCTCTTCGGTAATCTGCTGGAAACGTCCCTGCGCCTTCATATACTCTTTAACGGATAGTTCCCTATCCGGGTAGATGTTTATCGTGTATTTCCAGCTCTCCTCTAAACGTCCTCGCTTTTTTGAAAACCTCCATCTCCTTACCTCATAGATGGGAAAGACCTTGGCCTGGGTCGCCATACGGGTAATCTGAACCGACTTACTTGGATCTATCCGCCATCCAGGTGGACAGGGTGAAAGGAGGTGAATGAACTTCGTGCCGGTAATGTGGCGGACTTTTTTGAACTTCATATACATATCATCCGGATAGGCCACCGACGCCGTGGCCATGTAAGGAATGTGGTGAGCCAGCATGATCTCCTCAATGTCCTTTTTCGGCTCTTCCTTAATGGATCCAGCCGGTGTTGTCGTTGTCCACGCGCCAACTGGTGTTGCACTGGAACGCTGGATGCCCGTATTCATATATGCTTCGTTGTCATAGCAAACATATAAAATGTCATCGTTTCTCTCGGCAGCACCTGAAAGGGATTGAATTCCTATATCGAAAGTACCGCCGTCTCCTGCCCATGCCATAACCACCACATCCTTCTCTCCCCGGGCATCAAGAGCAGCGCGGACACCGGACGCTGAGACAGCAGCAGTCTCGAAGGGAACGTGGATTACTGGCACCTGCAAGGCTGAATAGGGATAGACGCCGTTGATAATAGTCCAGCAACAGGCGGGAATAACGACGACCGTTCGCTCCCCCAAACCCTTCAGGGCCAGTTTCATGGCTAAAGAGGCACCGCACCCCTGACATGAGAGCATGCCGGGCTGTAGCAACTCTTCCTCGGTCATCAGTTCACGCGGTATATCAAATGTCTTTTGCATAGCACACCCCTACAAATTGAAGATTGTCGATTGAAGATTGACGATTTATGGAAGTCGCTTCGCTCCATATTTAATGAAAACAGGATCGGGTTTTTAAAATTCCCTATCCATTCAGGCAGAACGGCAACCTTGCATTAGTAATATCCAATTTCGAATTATCAATATCCAATTTTCAATGCTTGTAAAATAGATTCTGGTGTTCTGTTATTCTGCTTTACTTGGACGTTGATAATTGAGAATTCAATATTGGACATTTTTCAATATAAAATTTCTTGTCGATATTGCCCTTATTCCTTCAAACCCCAGAACAGAGGTACATCCGTTGGTTCGTCATTTGACAGGGCATAGTTGATAATGCCTTCTACATCGTCCGGTGTGACATCGCGTCCACCAAGACCCGCAATTACTGGATAGACCATGGGTTTATTCTCAATAGGATAGAGCGCAGCCTGAATCTCACTGGCAAAAACTCCACCCAAACCGGCTGTGAGATTGCGATCCATGACCACCACCTTGGCGGCATTGCCAAGAACCTTACGCCACCGTTCAACCGGTACCGGCCTGAATATTCGCAGCTTCATCAAACCCACCTTCTTGCCTTCCTCCCGTAATCTATCCACGGCAATGCGGGTGACGGATGTAATGGTTCCAGCAGCAACGACAATTACTTCGGCATCGCCGGTTCGATACTCCTCGCATATATCATATTCCCTGCCGAATATCTCTTTGAAATCCTTGCACACCTGCTGGTAGTATTCAAGGGCCTCCAAAGCATCCTTGTGCATGACATATCGCTCTTCGAAGTAGTAATCAGGCCCAATCATTCCACCAAACGAGCGGGGATTGTTTATGTCGATCCTGAATTCAGGATTGTATGGCGGAAGGAATTCATCAGCCTGTTCTATCTCCGGGATGTCCACAATCTCCGAGGTATGACTCAGGAAGAAGGCATCATATGTGAGCATTACGGGAAGCGAGACCTTCTCAGCTAACTTGTAGGACATAATGACGCTGTCTAAGACCTCCTGGTTAGATTCACAGTAGATCTGGATCAGGCCTGTGTCCCGCTGTGACAGGGAATCGGTTTGATCTGCCCATATATTCCAGCCTGGCCCAACTGCCCGGTTCACATTGGCCAATACAATAGGCAATCGAGCGCCGGCGGCCCAGTGGAGAACCTCATGCATCAGAAGAAGTCCCTGGCTGCTGGTAGCGGTAAACGATCTAACACCGGCAGATGATGAACCGACAACCCCGGCCATTGCCGAATGTTCACTCTCTACCTTGATGAATTTGGCATCTAATTCACCGCTCGCACACATCTCGGAAAGCTCTTCTACGATTGTCGTCTGTGGTGTTATGGGATAGGCCGAAATAACCTTGACACGACACAGTTTGACGCCGTGTGATACCGCAATATTTCCTTTGATTACCTGTTTCAAATTAAGCCTCCCCTTTCAATTGAATATTGACGATTGATAAATGTCAATATAAGAAAAATACCTGACAGGATAACAGGATATACATGATATCAATCCTGTGAATCAAAACCACCTATCACAACCATGGACCAAAGCGGAATTGCAAGTGATGAACTTCAAGCATCGCTTAAAAGTACCACTCATAGAGCGGTTCCGATAACGCGATATCGGAACTATTGTGAAGGTAATGATTTAAAATAAAGGATCAACAGGAAAAAAAATATCCTGTCATTCCTGTTTATCCTGTCTAAATATAACTGAACGGTTACTTAATTTTCAATCTCTACCGGGGTTTCTTCGTCGATCATGGTTATGGCGTTCCGCGGGCACTCCGTAAAACAGATGCCGCAACCCTTGCAATAATCATAGTCAAAGGCATAGCCGAAATGCCCTTTCCCTCTAACAAGCACTGAAATATCGGGGCAGAATATTAAGCAGTTATCACACTCAGTGCACCGGCCACAGTGCATGCAGCGTGATGCCTCTTGCAGCGCGTCTTTCTGGGAAAAGGTATCGCTGTAAGGCTCAAAAGAGCCTTTACGCACATCAGCATCCTGGATTTTTTTCTCAACCTGTGGTTCTTTCACAATATAATCGTATACAATTTTTTCGGAATCAACGACCTTCACGTTATTCTGGCGTACAGGATTAATGGGAGGCCAGCCCATATATTGGGAGAAACTTATGGCCGGGCCATCACCAATGGCTATCTTTTTCAGTACCTCAGAAAAATCCACTCCTTTCCGGTCACAATCCATTGCTATTGCCGCTTTCTTTCCAGAAGCCACGGCATGCACTACGGTGTGCGGCATATCAATAATGTCCCCGCCCGCAAAAATCTTTGCCTTGCCATCAGCCCTGGCATCGACCTCCAGGCATTCATTGACCGCCACTGTCCTGTTTTCGATCTTTACTGTTTTGTTCAGATAATCGAAGAGCGGTATTTCACCGATAGCCGTCACGATACTGTCAGTTTTAATATCAAACAACACACCCTCTTTCTTTACTGGACTCCTGCGCCCACTCTCGTCAGGAGGACCCAACTCCATCTCACAGCACACTAACTTCCTGATAGTGCCGTCGTCATTGAGTTCGATTTGCTCGGGAGCAGCAAGGAACCGGAACCGGACACCTTCTTCTCGCGCTTTTTCAATCTCTTCGGAATGAGCAGGCATTTCGGTTTCAGAACGGCGGTAGACAACGGTCGCATCTGCTCCCAGGCGAATTGCCGTTCTGGCAGCGTCAATTGCAGTGTTGCCTCCACCTATTACCGCAACCCTGTCGCCCAGATCGACCTCCTCACCAAAGGCTACTTTCTTTAGCATACCAAGGCCGCTCATGATCCGATGGCTCTGGTCCTCTCCCTCAAGATTGAGTTTCATGCTTGCGTGCACGCCGGTAGCGAGGAAGATGTAATCATAATTGTTTCGAAGTTCATTCAGGGTAATGTCTTTTCCAACTCCGGTCTTTGGCAGCAACTCAATGCCCATGTTTCTTAAGCCATCAAACTCGGCCGCCACGACCTCACGGGGCAGGCGGTATGCGGGTATGCCCATACGGAGAATACCGCCCATCTCAGGGAGCGATTCAAACATGGTCACCCTGAATCCTAACAGTCTGCCGTAGTATGCCACTGACATTCCCGCGGGACCTGAGCCGACCACGGCAAGGTTTTTTCCGTTATATTCCGGCAAGTCCGGATGGGGAGCGGAAAGATCAACCTGGTCACCTACAAAGCGCTCTAACTCATTTATGCCGACACAATGGTCAAGGACAGCGCGATTGCAGGAGGTCTCGCAGAATTTGAAGCATATTCGCCCTAAGATTGCCGGGAACGGCTGTTCCTGCTTCAAATGCCAGTATGCTTTATCGTATTCTCCCTTCTGCACAAGCTTTATCCAGCCTTCAATATCATTGCCCGCCGGGCATGCATTCTGACAGGCGGGCACCTTGTCTTCATAGATCGGCTTTATAAATCGCCAGCTACCTGTCATGTTGTGAAGCATGGTGCCCAAGGATATGTTCATGGGAGTGAAGTCACGCCAGGACGTGAAATCGTATTCTTTTGCCATCTCGCTACGCTTCTTCATATCCATCTTTAACTATTCCTTCGCATGTTCGATTACCCCCGAGTTTATACATGCGGGAGTATCAGGCATAATTTGAGTGTTTTGATTTTTGATCTCGGAATTTGGATTTTGGATTTGTTTTTTCAATCTGCAATCTGCAATTTGCAATCTTAAAATGTGTCCCATTTTTATGCCTTAATCACCCGTTCATACGCAGCACGGGCAGCCTTTTTGTTGTTCTCCTTTTTGACCGGGACATATTCCTCAATAGCCTGCTCAATAGACTCGATCCTAACCAGGCCGGTCGCCCTGGAAAACGCGCCTAATATCGCAGTGTTGACAATAGGATTGGAAGGCGAACCTAAACGATGCTCAACAGCCACGGACGCGGCATCCACCACGTAAAGCTGGTATTCATCGCCCAAAAGATCCCTGTAGTGATTCGGGCTTCGTTTACAGTTAATCAAAACAGAGCCGTTCTTTTTCAATCCCTGGGTGACACCAACAGCCTCAAGCATTGAGGAGTCCAGTACAACAACGTGGTCGGGCTCATAGATCTGATTGCGCAGATATATTTCTTTATCATCAACGCGGCAGAATGCCATGACCGGAGCACCGCGGCGCTCAACACCGAATGCCGGAAATGCCTGAACGTACTTGTCTTCGATGAAAAAAGCATGGGCCAGGACTTCAGAGCCGATGACCGCCCCCTGTCCGCCACGTCCATGAAATCGAATTTCAATCATTACTAAACCTCTATTTCTTGAAAGTTTGTGTCACAGCAGTATGAGATAATCATCTTCGCAAGGGAACAATTAACAGGCACTTAATGTTTCCATTTTAGCATTAAATACAAAAAATACAAAAAATACAATATGCGTCTTTATGAAATCATAGGCAAATGTGTTCATCCAGGGATCAAGGCATAAATAGGATCTACGTCTAATGATCTTCATCGGGCAAGTGGACGACCAGGACAGGTTTTTTGTAGGGTAGAAAATGGATATTTGCCTGCTCAGGCTAATGAAATTCTACCGTATAATTCCTTTTGAACCATTTCAGATAGTAAAAGGACTTTCTCTTCATTGATTCCTGTCTTTATCCCTGATTCGTGAAAAAGGCGGACAAGCATCTCTGTAGGTTGGTTTCCAGGGGCCCCGGTAACGCAGCCCCCGGTTCCGCCAAGGGATGAATCAAAGCGCCGGATACCCAGATCATATGCAATTTTGCTATTTGCTATCGCCAGCTCCCCTGATACATGATGGGGGTGGTATCCCAGTTTTTCTATGTCTTTCCCTTTTTGTTTATTCAGGATGCTTTTAAAAACCTTTCCTGTTTTTTCCTGGTTGGCCACCCCCTGGAGATCCGAAAGGGTAATTGTTTGAGCGCCAAGATCAAGGAGCAGGTCTATATAATCGTTTACTTCATCCATGTCAGCCTCGATGAGAACGGCATTTTCCGGGTCAAAGTAACCGAACGCTGCGGAGATGTAGGCAACCAGCCTTATATT
The DNA here is from genome assembly GCA_030613055.1 of Desulfobacteraceae bacterium. Taxonomy (GTDB): domain Bacteria; phylum Desulfobacterota; class DSM-4660; order Desulfatiglandales; family Desulfatiglandaceae; genus JAUWMR01. The sequence continues at coordinate 3,606 of JAUWMR010000091.1, read as the reverse complement.
TTTTGCCGCGGCATCTGTCGCGATTTTTTTGTATTCATCGATTGTTTCCTTTACCGGCCTTCCCAGATTGGCAATATTATGGGCTTCAACCGCAGAAAAAAATACTCCAATTGTATGGTTGTCGCCATCCGGACCCAGGTCCATGTCGAGAAAGTTCCTGTAGCCTGCCTTATTCGGAACCAGCGTAATGAGATTGACGCCATCCACCCTGCCAAGACCTGTCGCGATTTTTTTCAGCGCCATTTCATCCATGGCCGGGGCGAGCCCGGGATGAATACAGGATAAGATTTCAATATTTGTAAAGCCTGCGTCTATGAGTTTTAAGGCTATCTTGATCCGGATTTCCGGCGTAAAGATATTAAGGAAGTTAGCCGGAATATTCTGGCCATATTCCCTTAGGGTCACGTCGGTGATTATGACATTTTCAACTTGATTCTCTACCATAATCGTCTCTTGCCTCGGGTTTGCGCAGCCAAAAACTGAATATCTGTTCCTTAAGTCAGTTGTCAGTGGCCTGCTGTCCGCTGAAAAATGCTGCCAACTTTACAGTATTCAGAACACTAATCATTAACACAACGTATCAGCTCAATAAATCGGGGTAAGTGCCTTTGCATACAAACCTACTGGATTCCCGCTTTCGCGGGAATGACAGGCCTGCCTGCCGCGCTTAGTTTGGCACAGACAGGCACTTATCTCACTTCGTCATTCCCGCGAAGGCGGGAATCCATGAGCTATTACAATACAACGGACAACTGACAACTGACAACCAACTGTCACAATACATCCCATTTTCCAATCTTTTTGAGACAAACACAACATGATAGTTGCAATCCTGTTTTGTGTGATTTAAAATTCCTTTGTTTATCATCGTCGGAAGGTGATAAGGCATTGTGAAAGACCACATAATTATGGCAATCATTCATTCCAATGACCCCGGGAAAAAGAAAATGGAATAATCAGGGAGAAAAGAAATGAAAAGAAGTGTTTTGCTCAGGATAAACGGTGAGAGACACGAGGTATATATCAAGCCCAATCGTACACTCTTGGAGGTCCTCAGGGAGGATCTCTTACTTACAGGCGCCAAGGAGGCGTGTGGGGCAGGTGAGTGTGGGACCTGCACGGTGCTTGTGGACGGAAAGCCTGTAAACTCCTGTATTACGCTTGCTATGGAGGCTGAAGGGAAAGAGATAGAGACGATAGAGGGGCTTTCCAAGGGGGGCGATCTGCACCCCCTCCAGGAGGCCTTTATAGACCATCATGCCTTTCAGTGCGGGTTTTGTACCCCCGGCATGATCATGACCGCAAAGGCCTTCCTTAACAGGAAGCCTGGACCGACAAAACAGGAGATAAGAAATGCCATCGCCGGAAACATCTGCAGGTGCACGGGCTATGAGAACGCCGTAGATGCCATATTGAACGCCGCAAAGGAGATGTAAGAGGACAATGAATGATTTCAGATATGTTAAAAAAGGCATAAAGAGGACAGATGGAGAACTGATTGTAACAGGAAGGGCTGTGTATACCGTTGATATGGCGCTTCCGGGGATGCTCTTCGGTAGGATACTTGGAAGTCCTTATCCCCATGCAATGATAAAAAAGATAAACACAGACAGGGCAAAGGAGCTTGAGGGTGTAAAGGCCGTAATAACCGGGAAGGACACAGGTCAAAGGAGATTTTCTTTCATAGATACACCGGCCTACCCCGCCGACCAGACGGCCCTTGCAGTAGATAAGGTGAGATTTGTGGGTGAGGGAGTGGCGGTTGTTGCCGCAATTAACGAAGATATCGCGGCAAAGGCATTAGATCTTATTGAAGTGGAATACGAAGAGCTCCCTTCTGTATTTGACCCGGAGGAGGCAATGAAAGACGGAGCGCCTGCTGTCCATGATATAATAGAACCGAACACGACCACTGCCTGGGAGGATTTCGGGGTGCCTTCCACAAAATCGAGACCATACAAAACAGTCAACAATATTTCAAACAGGACCCTTATAGAGTACGGGGATATTGAAAAGGGGTTCAATGAGGCAGACCGCGTAAGGGAGGACAGATTCCAAATACCCTCCACTTCTCATTTAGCGATGGAACCCCACGTGGCCGTGGCTGACTACCAGCCAACCGGAAAGCTTGATGTCTGGCTCACCCACATGGGCTATGAACACAAGAGGTTCTGGTTAGCCAAGCTTATGGATATCCCCATAAGCAGGGTAAGGGTCAATAAGACCTACGTGGGCGGCGCCTTTGGCGGTAAGATAGGCATATTCCCCTATGAATTTATTGCCGCGTATCTCTCAAGGCTTACCATGAAACCCGTTAAGATAACCCTCACCAGGCAGGAGGTATTTTCCGTGTGCCCGCCTGCAAGGAGAATGATTGTCTATATGAAGATGGGTGTGAAAAGGGACGGGAAAATTACAGCCTATCACGCGAGGGTCATTGATGACGTGGGCGCGTACAGGAGAAGCTCCCCAACCGCCATGTACCTTGCACACGCATTCAGGAACTCAATATATGACATACCAAATGTAAAACACGAAGCATACGGAGTCTACACAAACAAGCTCTTCACTACTGCAAAAAGGGGGCATTCCATGCAGCAGATGAGCTTTGCGGTAGAATCCCAGATAGACATGATATGTGAGGATTTAGGCATTGATAAAGTTGAGATGAGACTGAAAAATTTCAGAAAAAAGGGCGACGTCCTTCCAAACGGAGACACACTCAGGAGCTATGCCCTTCCCGAATGCCTGAAAGAGGTAGTTGATAAGATCGGATGGAGAGAAAAATACGGGAAGAAAAAATTCAGGGGATTGGGTATAGGTACAGCCTCCATGTTCTCTGGCGCCCATAACTTCCCCTTTGCAAGCGCGGCCATGATCAGGCTTAACCACGACGGCAGGATGATTCTCTATACAGGACAAACCGAATTTGGAATAGGCATTGATACGGTTATGGCCCAGATAGTGGCTGAGGTGCTTAATTGTCCCATTGATTATGTGATTGTCAATTCCGGTGATTCGGAGGTGAGCCCCCATGATATCGGGAACTGGCTGAGCGCCGGAATGTTTGCATCCGGCGAGACAGTCAGGAAGGCGGCCCACGACCTCAAAGAACAAATGTTAAAATACGCGAGTGCGGGGCTTGAAATTGACGTTCAAGACCTGAATATGGCAGATGGCTGGATTACATCCATATCAGAAGGCAAAAAACTGCTCTCCTTTTCTGATATATCAAGATACGGTATCCAGATGGCTGGTGGTGATCCTCTTATTGGAAAGGGTTATACCAAGTGTATTCCCGAGGTCTATTTCTGGAAGGGAAAGTATAATAAGACGGCATCCCTTTCGTCGGGAAAGGGCAGGTTTACAGAGGCATACGGCCTGGCAGCGGCCACGGCAGAGGTTGAGGTGGATCCGGATACCGGGGAGGTAAAGATTGTCGAGATTGCCGTTGCAGACGACTTAGGTAGAGTAGAGGGCAGCCTCCAGTCTCCGTAGGAATCGGCATATCTGTTTCCGCCCCTTTCGTTTGGCGGTGCCTAAATAGCCAACCCATAGAATCCTTCGCCAGCCCTCCCTCATCAAACCGTGCGTGCGGTTTTCCCG
>JAUWMR010000066.1 GCA_030613055.1 Desulfobacteraceae bacterium | reverse complement strand
ATATGCACCAGGGAAGCAAAATCAAGAAGCTGGGTCGTATTTGGCCCTGCCATGAAGGATAAGGTAATAAGATTTGAAATACTCGCAGAAGATGAATGGCAAGCGAAATTGAACGAAATGTTGCAGGCATAAAATGAGGATGCGGCGGTGTTGGCGAAATGATATGGGTTCAAATAATCATGTCAGAAGCCTGGCATATACCGGGACAATTTGAGTTCCAAAATCAAAGACTGGATTAAAGGACAGATCCCTCAAAAGGCCATGGAGGATATAAAGAGCCTGTTTGAAGATGGCGTGGATGTTAAGAAAACACCAGAAGAGAAAAAGCTGGAAGATAAATTTAAACCGGATAATTTTGATTTGATAACGTGGTTTGTGGTAACAGGTAAAAAAAACAGGGGAAGACTGTATGGACAAACAGGAAAAGATTCAATACTGGCTCGATATCTCTGATTATGACCTGGAAACAGCAAGGGCAATGCTTTTTTCCGAAAGATATCTTTACGTGGTTTTTATGTGCCAGCAAGCAATGGAAAAAATTATTAAAGCCCTGTATGTTGACAGGTATGATAAAGAGCCTCCAAGGAGCCACAATTTGGCTTTTATATTCAAAAAGATAAAAATTTCCATGACCGATGATACATTTAAATTTTTCAATATATTATCAGCCCACTATATTGAAAACCGTTATCCTGAATATAAGAAAAAGCTGTCGAGCACTCTTAACAAGCATAAAGCTGAAGAGTATCTTGGTAAAACAGAGGAGAGTTACAAATGGATAAAATCCCTGTTGAAGTAAAACTGGTTTTATCAGATTACATTGAAAAGCTGTCAAAAGAGATAAAGGTAAAATCTGCAATTTTGTTTGGTTCCTATGCCAAGGGTAACTGGAAAAGCGATAGCGATATAGATATTGCAGTTTTTTCAGATGATTTTGCCAACTTGGAGAGAGCTGAAGCCATAGCTTTTTTATTGGATCACACCTTAAACTATGACTTGGATATTCAGCCGGTTGCGTTTGATGAAGATGATTATATCAATTACAAGGACAATCCATTTGTAAATGAAATTGTTACTACTGGCATTAAAATAACTTAGATAAATTTTCTCTTACCCTATAAAAGCAAAGTCATTTAAAAAATGGATTTAAAAATATTTACCAACACAAATCTTTTTGAGGCAGGAACTTTCTTTTTTAACCAGCTCAATATCCGCTTGAACAGCAACACAGCCACTTCCTTCCATCTGAAGGATATTTTAAAAGATAAGTTCAAATCACAGGAAATTTTTGAAAAAGTTTCCGCAGCCTATTTTCTTGTGGAGCAGTCGGGAACGTAGTTGACCACGATTAAATATCAAAACCAAAATCATTTAATTGGGCTCCGATAGCGGTGTCCTCCAGCGGCGGATAAATCTACGCCCCAGTTAAATGTGCTCCGCTGTCCTTCGGAATTTCACGGGATAAACTATGCTCCGACAGGCTATGTTGAATAATTGTAAGGATAAAGGACGTAAAGGTCTGCACCTTTTACAAAAGGGAAAAAATTAGGAAGAATTCCTGTGTTGACATATTTATCAAGCAGCATATAGGCATCGCCGGTGCAGACGTTGGTCAAGACAGTTAATGTGGATATTCCTCTTGGGTATAGTCGGGAATATTTACAAATGTTGAAGGAACTGTAATGAAAAAAAGGGAATTAAAAGAACTTATTGAACAAGGAGAGGGTTATTTTGTCGAATTTAAAGAACAGATTGGGGTGAGCCTCGATAGAGAAATGGTTGCTTTTGCGAACGCCTCTGGGGGAAAGATTGTCATAGGCGTGGCGGATAGTGGTAAAATTATCGGGTGTACAACCGACAACACGGTGCGTTCTAAAGTTCAGGATATTGCCACTAACTGTGATCCGCGGATTTTGATACATATCGAAACAGTGCGGTACGAAGGCGTAAAACTACTTGTTGTTTCAGTAGAGGAAAGTCCCGATAAGCCTGTGCGTTGCGCAAAGGGTTTCTTTCTAAGAGAGGGTCCTAATTCTCAAAAGTTGACAAGAAATGAAATATTAGCGCTTGCTGCGGGCGCTGGGAAATTTAAGTTTGATATGCAACCATGCATAAGTTTCAATTATCCTGAGGAATTTGAAGACACAAAATGGCGCCATTTTTTAGATAAAGCAGGAATTACTTCTCCTGAAAACAGTGAAGATTTGCTGACAAATTTAGGCTTTGCGGAAGATAAAGCAGGATTTCGGATTACAAATGCCGGAGCGCTTTTTTTCGGCGGGGATATTGTATCTCATATTCGTCACAACTTTATTACCTGTGTGCTTTTTAAAGGTATTACCAAAACAAAGATACTTGATCGAAAGGACTTCAAATCTGATCTTTTTTCTAACTATAAGGATGCGTTTCGATTTCTGCAGCAGCATCTCAGATTTGAATACATTATAAAAGATGGCGGCCCGCGAAAAGAGATTTCGGAAATTCCCCTTGAAGTTTTACGGGAGGGGCTTGTAAATGCAATTGTCCACCGAGATTATTATGAGGAAGGCGCTGGCATCCTTGTTGAAATCTATGACAACCGGGTCGAAATAATCAATCCAGGCCGCCTTCTTTTTGACAAAAGTAAGTTTGGAAAGTTGAGTGTGGCGCGAAATCCTATAATATTCGATGCCTTTTATCGACTTGGAATCACGGAAAAAATTGGCTCCGGCATTGCCAGGATGCGTGAAGCTATGGCTGAAAGGGGTATTGAAATTACGTTCGATACAGAGGACTTTTTTATTGCAACCTTAACAAGGCCGGAAACCATACAAAAAGAAGTTACCGACCAAGTCACCCCGCAAGTCACCCCGCAAGTCACCTCTTATGTTAAAGACTTGCTTTTATTGTGTAAACAACCTATGGGGCGGAATGATTTGCAGAAAAAACTAGATTTAAAAGACAGGGAACATTTTCGCAAAACGTATTTATTGCCAGCATTGAATGCTGGGCTGATTGAACGAACAATCCCTGATAAACCTAAAAGCCGTTTGCAAAAATACATACTTACCAGCAAAGGCAGAAAGTGGCTGGAAGAAAACCCGGAGCAGGCGGGGACGTAGTTGACCCCGGTTAAATAAAAACAAAGTCAATTTAACTGGGCCCCGATAGCGGGACCCTCCAGCGGCGGATAAATCCTTCATAGGCGGATAAATCTATGCTATGCTCCGACAGGCTATGTTGAATAATTGTAAGGATAAAGGGGAAAATTAGGGTAACTACTCAGGTTATTTAGGCTGAAGGTCCCGCGGAACGCGGGATTAGTAAAGGGTTGAACGTGGTACGCATGGGGGCTTGGATTGGAGATGAGTTTTCAGAGGGGGTAAGGAACGATTATGAACCAGGAAAATGTCGCAATAATGAAAGAGTTAAAGGAGAGATTGCAAAGGAAATTTAGCTTTATCTCGAAGGTAATACTGTTTGGTTCTCAGGCCACAGGCCAAGCAGTTGAATTTTCGGACTACGATATACTTATCATAGTAAGTCGTCCCATTTCCTGGCGGCAGCGAAGGAAAATTGTAGATGAAGTTTATGTTTCCGACCTCAAGTATAACATTTTGACAGATGTAAAAGTTATTTCCGAACTGGAGCTGAAAAGTTTGAAGGGGAAACAGCCTTTTGTCCAACATGCTCTGCAAGAGGGGGTGGCGACATGAAAGATGATGAGAAAAATGCGCTAATTGAACATAGAATTGCAAGAGCAACGGATACTATTGAAGAAGTCTCATTTTTGATCAAGAATAAAAAGTTTCTTCTGGCAGTTAATAGAATATACTATGGCATGTTCTATATACTATCAGCGCTTTCCTTAAGATATGACTTTTCTACCTCAAAGCACCAACAACTGATTGGTTGGTTCAACAAGGAATTCATTTCCACCGGTGAGATTGACCGAAAATATGGCAGGATACTACACAATGCTTATAACAATAGGTCTACAGGAGATTATGATGATTTTGCAGAGTTTGACGAGGAGGATGTCAAGCAGTCCTTTGATGAAATGAAGGACTTTACCAAAACAATCAGAGCATTGCTGTAAGCCTCATTAGGAGAAGAAATGGCGGGATATGCGGGGCAATCCTATAACCTCCTGTCAAGAGGAAAATAAGGACGGACTTGCGCGGACTTGCGGTACATCAGTTTATAAGTTGACGTTGTAACTAAACTTAAGAACGTACGTAGTTGACCCCGATTAAATATCAAAAACAAAGTCAATTTAACTGGGCCCCGATAGCGGGACCCTCCGGAGGTTGGAAAAGGAGATTTATAATGAAAAATGTAGAAATGACCGTTGAAGGGGAGAACCTTATCATTAAAGTAGATTTGTCCAAGGACTTCGGTCCATCTAAGTCAGGTAAGACCATCATAATAGCTTCCACGGAGGGAAATGTGTCCGTTCCGGAAAGGGATGAGAAGATAGGGTTGAATGTTTATCGTTATCCTGATTGAGCATTATTTTCACCCAGCTCCAAAAAATAAAAGAGAATTAAACCGTCCTTACATAGCCAGTATTAACTCAATTCTGTTTAAGTGATGAGGGCTTTGCTGAACGCAAAAAATAATCAGTGGTAACCTTACCATCCGCATAGTCTTCATGCCATCCTAAAGGAACGGGAAATTTATTATACAGATCTCTACGATCGGCCTCGAGCAGCATTCTGGGAGTATGCATAAAATCCGCAGCACATAATACAGATTTTCCTGCCAGAGATGTTAGCCGCGCAATCCAGTCAAGCCCTTCACGACTCCTCATAAGATGGTGATCGAGAATCAGCATATCAATGGCATGAGAAAGCCTTACAGCATTATTCCAGGCCCTTTTAATAAGTTTGTCTGATAACCTGGATAGATAGAGCGCAGGCCCGCCAACCAGCAAGATGTCCGGTTTCCAGTCCAAAATACGAGAAACGGCCATATCGTCGAGAAGCTGAATATCCGATGCATGAACAAAAACCTTGCCTTGTTCAATCCTCGTCATCATGACTGTTTCCTTATTGTCATTTATCTCTCCGTGCGGTACCGGGACAGAGAATGACATGGGGCCTATATTTTTATCTTCTGCTGGAATCAGGTCGGCATGCAGGGCGGAAGAAAGATATTCTGCCCGCTCTTTTTCAGTGGGAGAAAGATGACATGGTTTCTTGGTCCATATTTTAACGTCTTGATTCAATCCTATTAATCTTTTTATATCCAGTTGATAGGGATTGGCATTTGCCAAAGGAACATGATCACCGTGGAAATGACTGATCACGATATCTGTAGCATTTCTCCATGCGCTTATGATATTTTTCTGTATTTTTTCACCCACTGCTATCTGCACAGGATGAGGCAATAATTTATATCTCATATAGCCCAAGGCTATACCCGGGTCTATGAGTATATTCCTGTGGTTTGTTTTTACAAGACAACAAAGCCCCCTTACGCCTAAGGATTCAGCTCCAAGGATCTCTATTTGCATAAATATACCTCATTGTCAGGCAGTATGATGTGCTGCTGAAGGCCCTGCAGTGTCTCTTGCATTGACCAGGAAGAATAAGTATCCTACACTGCGCCAACATGAAAGAGAACCCATAATAACATGAATGGAGGATAAGATGGCCATTAAGACAGCAGATGAATATCGCGAACGAGTCGCAAAACTCAGACCAAGACTCTTTATAGGCGGCAAGAAGGTTGAAAACCTGACAGAGCATCCTGTAACAAAAGGAGTAATTGAGGCGACAGCCCGTGTTTACGAGCTGACAACGGACCCTCAATATTCCGATACCATGACCGCCAAATCTCATCTGACCGGTGCAACGATCAGCCGTGCCTTACACATTCATCAAAGCAATCAGGATCTTCAGAAACGCCTGGACATGGCCCGTTTAGGCAGTCAAAAACTGGGAACCTGCAACTACCGATGTCCCGGGAACGAAATGCTTCCATCCCTTGCAGCTACTACGTGGGAGATAGATCAGGATAAGGGGACGGAATACCATCAGAGGTTTAACGAATACCTCAAATATGCCCAGGAGAACGACTTGGTGGTGAGCGGGTCAGTTACTGATACAAAGGGAGATCGCAGCAAAAGACCCCTTGAACAGGATCCCGATTCCTATGTCCATGTTGTGGAAAAAAGGGCTGACGGGATCGTGGTAAATGGCGCCAAACAGCATGCAACCGGGGCATATGCAGCGGATGAAACCCTTGTTTTACCCGGAATCTCTTGCCGGAAAGGAGAGGAAGACTATGCCCTCGCGTTTGTTATTCCCAACGGCACGGAGGGTATGACATATGTGGCCCAGTATAATCCTTTTAGTGTGGAAAGAGAGTATGCAGAGGATATACGGCATATTGGCAATCCTATATATGGCCAGAGAGAGACCTGTCTTATGATCTTTGATCACGTGTTTGTTCCCTGGGAGAGGGTATTCATGTGCGGGGAGGTTGAGTACACCCAGAGGTTTATTACCAGATTTGCCAAGACGCACCGCATGAACTGCGGAGGGGCATGCAAGGTGGGCTTTATGGACCTGATTATTGGCGCAACCCAGCTTGCCGCAGAATATAATGGACTACAGAAAGTATCTCACATTGCCCAAAAAATTACACGTATGATCCAATTAAACGATACATCACTCGCATGTGCTATTGCCGCGGCTCACCTGGGCAAAGAAGAGCCAACGGGTTCCGGTGTCTTCATGCCGGATGAGGCAATGAGCAATATTGCCAAGCTGAATACGAATGATGGGTTTTGGGAAGTCATTGCCCTGGCCGGTGATATCACAGGAGGTGTTGCCGTTACATTGCCCAGTGAAAAGGAACTTGAAAACCCTGAAATAAAGGAATATATGGCCAAATACCTCAAATCTGCCGCACCGGCAGATAAAAGAATGAGAATCATGAAATTCCTGCAAAACTGGGTTGCCGGACTGCATGGTGTTGGTACCTTTCAGGGCTCCGGTCCAAGCCAGAACCAGATGATGGTTCTTTATCGGATAACGGATTTGGAAGAGAAGAAAAGAATGGCCGAGGAATTGGCAAGTGTATAATGATTTCAATATAGGGTGGATAAGGTGATTCGATAGGTTCAAGAATGAATACTATTATTAATGATCTTCAAAATCCGGGCTCGCTCCCTGACAGGACAGACAGCGTTTCTGTGGTTCAAACGCACATTTCCATTGTTTTTGTGGCGGATGAATTTGTCTATAAGGTAAAAAAACCGGTAAATTTCGGGTTCCTGGACTTCACTACCCTTGAAAAAAGAGGTTTTTTCTGCCGCCAGGAGGTCAAGCTGAATAGAAGGCTTTCAAAAGATATTTATTTAGATGTCTTACCTGTCAGATTTGACGGAGAGAAGCATATTCTCGGTGGCGATTCAGGTGAAATCGTTGAGTATGCCGTAAAAATGCGAAGGATTCCGGATGAAATATTAATGAAATCAATGTTTTACAAGGGCGAGCTTACAAGTGGTCATCTGGTAAAGATTGCCCGCGTTCTTGCAAGGTTTCATCTTGACACGCTAAGGACCCCTGAAATTGATCAATTTGGAACACCTGATAACTTTAAGATCAATACAGATGAGAATTTTGAGCAGGTCGAGAAATATATAGGTATAAGCATACAGGAAAACGAATTCAAAACCCTGAAGAAATGGACCGAGGATTTCTACAAAACAGAAAATGAGATTTTTTTTCAAAGAATAGGGGAGGGGAGGATCAGGGATTGCCACGGCGATCTTCACATGGAACACGTTTGTTTTACCGAAGACCTTTCAATTATCGACTGTATTGAATTTAACGACAGGTTTCGTTACAGTGATACGGTCGCCGACATCGCGTTCCTCCTTATGGACCTGGAATATCATGGCGGAAAAGATGATGGATTCGTCTTGTGGAACCTTTACAAAGAACTCGCAGGGGAAAAAGATGTGGATTCCCTGCTCACGTTTTACAAGGTCTACAGGGCCTTTGTGCGTGGAAAGGTGGACAGCTTCCAGATTGACGACAAAAACATAGATGCAGACAAAAAGGAGGAAGCTATTCAAAGGGCGACAAGGTATTTTAAGCTTGCTTTTTCTTATATAGATTAAACAGTTGAGTCGTTAAGTTGATAAGTTGGTACAGATAAAACAGTGCCTTATAACACTACTCAACCGCTCAACTATTTGACGACTTAACCATTTGACTGTTCAACCGTGTCGGAGGCATAATAATGAAAGAACCTTTTGTCAATTTCATGAAAAAGGAATTAAAACCCGAAACTGTTCTGATAGCCTGCGGGCTTCCTGCATCTTATAAGACGGAAACAACGGAATTGATTGCGCAGCTAAAGGGCTACAGGATCCTCAGGTCGGATTTGATCAGGCTTGAAGTGCTTAAAAATGAAGACATTTTTGATGAAAAGGTGGCCTCAAACATGAATAAGAGGACGCTTGTCTATGATGAGATGTTCAGGATGGCCGATGAACTGGCAGTGAAAGGGAAGGGGATTATTTTAGATGCCACCTTCGTAACCCAGGCCCTTAGAAGGAGGGCGGCCGATGTGGCTGCCAGGCATAAAATGACGCTTGTCATTCAGCAAACCCGATGCCCAAAGGAGGTTTCATTGGCGCGGATTGCAAGGCGAACCAAAGAAAACTACGAGTCTAACGCCCTGACAGAACAGGCATACACAAATAATGTAAAGAAATTTGAACCGGTGGATATTGAGGACCTGAAGAGCCTTTATCCGGATCTAAACATCGTTCACCTGCTCGTGGACACTACATCCGACCTGACGGAAAAGTGGTATGTGGTCAGCATGATTACCCGTTAGGCATTTCGCAATCGCGGTGAAGAGCGTTACCCAATATGCTCAGACAGCCATCCAAAGATTGACGATTTTCGATTGACGATTGAATATTCAAAGAGGCGTCGTAAACCTTCAGTAGCCAATATTCATAAAACATGAATACTACCGTTGAAGTACTTAAAAAAAGGATCTCTGTAGCAAGAAGAGAAATTCCGGGTGATCTAGTCCTGAAAGGGGCAATGGTGGTTAATGTCTTTACAGGGGATATCCAGGATAATGACATAGCAATATCTGAGGGCGTTATTGCAGGTGTGGGTCCTGATTATCACGGCAAAGATGAAGTGGACATAGAAGGAAAATGGGTAGTCCCCGGCCTTATTGACGGGCATATTCATATAGAAAGCAGTATGCTCATCCCATCGAGGCTTGCCGCCGCGTTACTCCCGCATGGTACTACAACCATTGTCTCGGACCCCCATGAAATTGCGAATGTAATGGGTATTGATGGTATCCATTTTATGCTTGAAGAGAGCCGATCCATCCCCTTTGACATCTTTTTCATGGCCTCTTCGTGTGTACCGGCGACACACCTGGAAACAGCAGGCGCTACCCTTAGCGCATCGGACCTGTCAGGATTGAAAGAAGAGCCGCGTATTTTAGGATTGGCGGAAGTTATGAATTTCCCTGGCGTTCTTATGGGTAACGAACAAGTACTTGAAAAAATAGCCCTTTTCAAGGACGAAGTAGTAGACGGGCACTGCCCATCACTTAAGGGTTACGATCTTCAGGCCTATTTAGCTGCGGGGATCCGGTCGGATCATGAAACAGTGAATCGATTGGAAGGTCTTGAAAAAGTACAAAGCGGTATGATGCTGATGATTCGTGATGGGACAACCGCCAAAAACCTTGAGGAACTGCTTCCTTTAGTTAATACTAATAATTCCCGACGGTTCTGTTTTGTTTCGGACGACCTGCATGCTGAAGATATACTCAAGAGAGGCCATTTGAATTTCACCGTCAAAAAAGCGGTTAAATCAGGTCTTGATCCTGTCACTGCCATCCGGTTTGTCACGTTAAATCCGGCAGAATACTTCGGCTTAAGGGACAGGGGCGCTGTTGCTCCCGGTTTCAAGGCCGATCTTGTGGTTCTTAATGCGCTTGAGAAGTTTGAAGTAGCCTCGGTATATAAAGATGGCCGACTGGTCTCTGACTATGGAACGCTTGTGAATTTTCCTGCCGAAAAAGGCGAAATGCCTCTCGTCGGATCTAAAACTTTTAATATTGCGCCGTTTACGTCCGATAGTTTTAAGATCCCTCATCCAGGGGGAAAGGCTAAAGTTATTGAAATTATTCCCGGACAAATCGTAACTCGTATGATATATAAAAATGTGAAATCAAAAGATAATTGGGTGGCTCCGGACATCGAGTCGGATATCTTGAAACTCTGTGTGGTTGAAAGACATAATGCCACCGGCAATATCGGGCTCGGATTGGTCAGGGGGTTCGGGCTCAAACATGGGGCAATAGCCTCATCTGTGGCCCATGACTCGCATAATGTGATTGTCGTTGGCGTTAGTGATGAAGCTATATGCAGGGCGGTTGAAGTGGTCAGGGACATGGGCGGCGGACTTGCCGCTGTAAGTGGTGACAGGAAGGTCGTTGCGGAAATGCCCCTTGAGATAGCCGGCCTTATGTCCGGGCAACAATTAGAGACAGTCGTCAAACAGTTACATGCCGTCAAGGAGGCTGCTGCTTCCCTGGGTTGCAGTGTTGAAGAACCCTTTATGGCGCTTTCCTTTCTTGCGCTTCCTGTTATTCCTGAAATAAAATTATCTGACAGGGGGCTGGTCGATGTTAACCGGTTTGAGATTGTATCATTGTTTTCTTCAAATAGAGGACCTTGCAATGCCTCCTGAATCAGTAGGAATCATTTACAAGCATAGCTACGAGCCTGCAAAAATCGAGGCCCAAAAACTCGGGGCCTGGTTTGAGGAAAGAGGCATCAATGTCTTTTCGGAGGAGATGGAGGCAAAGGAATCGCTTTATGAATACAGGGAAGAGGCATCTGATATACCGAAAAACGTGGATTGGGTTGTAGTCCTTGGCGGAGACGGGACCCTCTTAGGCGCCGCTCGCAGGGTTGGTAGATACGGTGTTCCCATTATGGGCGTTAACTTAGGTGGATTGGGTTTTTTGACAGGGATCCCGTTTAGTCATCTCTATTCAGCGATTGAGATGATGATCAATGGCCGTCTTGAAGTAGAAAGCAGGGTTATGCTTGAAACAAAGGTCCTGCGAGACGACGAAGAGGTTTGCCATTTTCAGGTCTTAAACGATGTGGTTATAAATAAGGGTACCTTGGCAAGAATTATTGACCTGGATGTATCTATCAATAAGGAGTTTCTTACAACGTTCAGGGCCGATGGCCTGATTATTTCTACGCCCACAGGTTCAACGGCCTATAACCTGGCGGCCGGAGGCCCAATACTTTACCCCACCATGGAAACGCTCATTTTAACCCCTATCTGTCCTTTTACATTAACAAATCGCCCTATCATTATACCCGATACAAGTATTGTTGACATCCGGATGGGAAAAGAAAGCGAAGAGACGGTTGTTTTGACATTTGACGGGCAGGTGGGATTTGACCTTTACTACAGAGACAGGGTTGTCATCTGCAAGTCAGAAGAAAAGATCAAGCTTCTAAAACCCCCCGATCACAGTTATTTCAATATCCTCAGAACCAAGCTTATGTGGGGCGGAACAACCTACAACAAAAATGAAGACCATTAGACGATTTTTTCTGGTTGATAGAAGCGACATCAACTATTTACGGTCGACCATTGAATCTTATGATGGTATGGCGGTCGTAAAAACCCTTGATCGTTTTAGGGCATGTATCGAGATACAGATATCTCCTGGATGCGAAGCCCTGGTTTTCGAGTTATTGGACTCTTTAAGGGAAGAAGGAATTGGGCTTGTGGAAACAAAAATGACTAAAAAACTCTCGTGAAAAATGGATATTAGAGCCTTTTACATAAAAACCATGGGTTGCCAGATGAATGAGTATGATTCGGATTATCTGGCTCAATCCCTTATCAATTACGGCCTTTTTCCGGTCAATTGTCCTGAGGATGCTGATCTGGTCCTTATTAACACCTGTACCGTAAGGGCTAAGGCCGAACAGAAAGCGTTCAGCACCATCGGCCGCATGTCTGTTCAGAAAATGAAGAAGCCGGACCTGATCCTTGGCGTTGTGGGATGTATGGCACAACAGAAAAATGTTGGCTTGATCAAACGATTTCCCCTGATTGATTTAGTGATAGGCCCCAGGGAGATCGGAAGAATCCGGGAAGTTTTGCGGGGAATTAATGGGGGAAGGCAAAAAATTGTCAAAACCAGCCTTAAAACAGAACCACCCCCGCCCATTTCTTGTCGAGGATACTTCGGGCGGAGCGTCAGCGGCTATATATCCATCATGCAGGGATGCAATAATTTTTGTTCTTATTGCATAGTTCCATTTGTAAGGGGGAGAGAAGTTTCCCGCCCCCCTGAAGAAATACTGACTGAGGCAAAAAACCTGATTTCACAGGGGGTCAAAGAGATTACGCTCCTTGGACAGAATGTAAACTCCTATTTGTGGGAAAAGGGGGAAAGATGGAGTTTCACCTCTCTGCTCAGGCAGGTGAGCGGGTTAGCGGGACTTTTAAGGCTGCGTTTTACCACTTCACATCCAAAAGACCTCTCTGATGACATGATTCAATGCTTCACAGACCTGGATAATCTATGTGCCCATATACATCTTCCATTCCAGGCTGGCTCGAATTCAGTCCTTAAGCGCATGAAGAGGGGTTATACACGGGAGCATTATTTGTCACTTATAGAGAAACTGAGAACCGTATCGTCTGATATTGCCATCACAAGCGATGTTATGGTTGGTTTTCCAGGGGAATCAGAGAAAGATTTTATGGATACGCTTGATCTTATTGAGAAGATTCAATTCGATTCACTTTTTTCCTTTAAATATTCTGATAGAAAAGGTACATTTGCAGAGCAAATGGATGGAAAAATCGAGGAATCCGAAAAGGCATCGCGTCTGAGTATCCTCCAAAAACTTCAAAAGGGGATCTCCTTAAGAAAAAATATGGCCCTTGAGGGCAAAAAAATGGAGGTGCTGGTTGAGGGCAAAAGTAAAAGAGGCGGACAGCTAACGGGCCGTACAATATCAAACAAGGTCGTCAATTTTGATTGTAATAACAATTATATAGGGAACTTAATTAATTTACAAATTAAACATGGTTTTCTGAATTCCCTTAAGGGAATAATACCGGTTTGACTTTTTACGAGTCCATCAGTATTTCATTAGTTGTAGAATTTACGAGACGTCATCCGGGGTTTTTAGTATATGGATGTAGAACATATTGATTATAGCAAAGAAACAGTACTTGTTGTTGATGACGAGGAGTCCGTTAGAGGACCGGTCGTTGAGATGCTAAATTTTCTTGGATTTATTGCGAATTCTGCGATCAACGGAAAAGATGCTCTTATCAAGCTGGAAGACAAACCCCATACTTTTTTGCTTACCGACATGAAAATGCCTGAAATGGATGGCCTGAAATTGATCGGGCTCATGAAGAATGAATATCCTCATATCTGTACTATTGCAATGACCGGGTATTCAAAGAGATACAAGTATATCGATGTGATAAATGCCGGTGCTTCGGATTTTATCAACAAGCCATTTCTAATAGAAGAGCTTGAGGCCAAGATAAGAAGGGCCATAATTGAGAGGGATATACGACAGGAGCTGAGCAGATTGTCTATTACTGATTTTCTGACAGGGCTTTTCAATCAGGGGCATTTTTACACCCGTTTAAAAGATGAAATCATGCGTGCCGAGAGACAAAAAAATGAACTCGCCCTGATCCTGCTCGACTTAGACGATTTCAAAAAATATAACGATACACACGGCCATGTGGCGGGCGATGTAGTACTAAAAAAAGTAGGCGAAATCGTAAATGCAAGTATCCGCTACGGCGTTGATTCAGGGTATAGATACGGGGGTGATGAATTCGCCGTTATTTTAATTGATGCGGATATGGATATTGCCTTGAGCATAGGAAAACGGATCGCAAATGGCATAGAAAAAGAATGCAATCTGACCGCAAGCACGGGCTATGCATACTTCTCAGAGGGAATGACCCCTGAGTCATTTGTGAATGTAGCCGATAAGCACCTTTACAAGTTTAAAGGGCAGAGAAAAATCCAAGAAGATAATATGATACGTAAGGCCAGATAATATATATTATGTCAACTTGGCTGTTTCCCTGCTTATTTTCTCTATTTCTCCTGTGTTTTCAAAAAATTCCTGTTGACATCCTGTTTCACAAAGTTGTAAAACCCCCCTATCACTTTTGTAAAGGAGCCTTTTAATGGGTAGTGTTGTAAAGAAACGACGTAAAAAGATCCGGAAGCACAAATACAGAAAGCTGAAGAAAAAGATGCGTCATAAAAATAAATAGCCATCATTTCTGACAGTTCTTTAAGTCAAAAAAAAGGCAGTTCATATTGAACTGCCTTTTTTATTATTGAAGGTTTAACAGTCTAATTGTTTTATTTGCTGTAATCATACCAGCCGGCACCGGTCTTTCTTCCAAATTTACCCGCGCGGATCATGGTCTTAAGCAGATTCGGGGAAACCCACTTGGACTCCTTGTTTAATTCCTTGTAAAAATACTCCACCACGAAATATGCAATATCAATTCCGGTAAGGTCCATTAGCTCAAATGGCCCCATTGGATAATTGAGACCGTTTTTAACGGCAATATCAACATCTTCCATACTGGCAATGCCCTCTTCCACAATTTTTATTGCTTCTATTATATGGGGCATCATAATTCTGTTAACAATAAAGCCAGGAGAATCTTTTTTGATCTCAACGGTCGTCTTACCCATTTTCTTTGCAAGGTCGGTGGTAATTTTAATCGTCTCATCGCTGGTAGAATACCCGCGGATGACTTCCACTAATCTCATGAGTGGCACCGGATTGAAAAAATGCATTCCACATACCCTGTCAGGCCGTTTTGTTGCCGCGGCTATTTCAGTTATTGACATGGAGGATGTGTTGGACGCAAGAATAACTTCAGGGCGGCACAAGTCATCAAGTTCTTTGAAAACACTCTTTTTCAGCTCCAGATCCTCGATAACAACTTCAATCACAAAATCCGCGTCTTTGATCTGTGACATATCGGTTGTCCCCTTTATCCTCCCTAAAACGGCATCCTTTTCTGCGGCCTCAAGTTTCCCTTTTTCCACACTTTTTGTCAGAAATTTTTCGATGTTCTTCATTCCACGCTCAACAAATTCATCCTTGATGTCTCTCAAAACCACTTCGCAGCCTATCAATGCTGCAATCTGAGCAATGCCATTTCCCATTGCCCCTGCACCTACAACGCCTATTTTTTTAATCTCCATAATACGTCTCCTTTATCCTGTTTTTAGCCTTCAGCCAAAACCCGCCAGAGTTAGTTTGGGATATTTATTCGCACTATACCGATTCCACACTTGTTACTTCAGGAATATTCTGCTTCAAGATCTTTTCAATTCCCATTTTAAGGGTCATCTGGGACATGGGACATCCTGCGCAAGCTCCCTGTAGCATCACCTTAACCACTCCATTGTCATCCACATCCACTAACTTGACATCCCCTCCGTCTGCCTGGAGTGAGGGTCTTACTTTTTCCAGGGCACTCTCAACCTCTTCTCTTAATATCATTATTACCTCCTATCTTATGGTGTCCGTTGACAGTTGTTGGTTATCTGTAATCAGAAATTGTCTTTATTAACACATGTCCTTACCGAATGCTACCCGAAAATTTTCAAAACCCGCTTGTCCAGATAATGAGAAAGCCCAGTGGTGTTTCCAGGAGACCATCCCATGCTTTTCTGCCAGACATCATCCGATTCCATACACAGATAAAGACCCAGATCAGGATGCCATTTCTCAAGGTTTTCCCTTAAGAACCTATAAAGATCAAGGCGTATGGGCTTGAAATAACGCATCTTTCCATCCAAACCCATTATAAACTCACCGTTTAGCACGCATGTTTTTGGATGGCGTCTCCTGATGATCGGTTTAAGCCCTGGCATGTACCTGAAAGAACCTATGCTTATCCAGATTATTTTTTCAGGATCAATGTATTTATCCATTAAATCAAGGGTCTTTAGGTATCCCTCTTTCCAGCGGGGATGCGAGATCAGCGGATCGAAGTGAAAACCTAAAATATATCCCTCGGATTGACACTGTCTGGCCGCCTTAAGCCTGTTTTTCAAGCTCGCTGCCCCGTGTTCCTCCCGTGCAGCAATATAGGGGCTATTCAAGGACCAGGACACGATGATTCGATCCCTGTATTTAGAATCAAGAAGCCGTTCGATATTTGTTGTTTTAGTTTTAAGTTCCAGAACCACATTTTTTCTTTTTGAGAACGCGGGAAGAAGGAGATCACTCCAGCAGGTAATAGGATCAACGGCAAGGCTGTCAGTGAACTCCCCTGTTCCCACACGGAAGATCCGGTCAGGTTCAGAATCAATGACATGCAAAACCCGCTTAAGTTCCTCTTCCAGATTGACAAAAACCCTCAAATTGGGCTGGTTGAAATAGGCTTGCAGGATACAGTAACTGCAATCAAGAGGACAATTTGTTGCCACATTAAGGATTTGATAACCGCAGCAGATATATTCCCTGGTTCCCGGACACGGTTTGAGGAATTCACCTTTGTAAGAAATAAGATGAAGTGTATCCTTTCCCAAACGGGGTTTATGTTCGAAGGTGTTGTCTTGCGTACAGGCGGTTTCTGGGGCGCTACTACCGAATTCATCATTGTTTCTTTTTGATCTAATGCCTTCTATGTATTGAACCGGAACACCCGGCAATCGGCTTAAGATTTTTTCAGTTTGAATATGAAGTGAAGTCCCTGCATCCAGAAGGACTTTCTTTATTTGAAAATTCGACATTATCCCCCCTCTTCCCATGGATCGCGCAAGGTCTCC
Source organism: Desulfobacteraceae bacterium (assembly GCA_030613055.1). GTDB lineage: Bacteria > Desulfobacterota > DSM-4660 > Desulfatiglandales > Desulfatiglandaceae > JAUWMR01. Next base: position 5,806 of record JAUWMR010000066.1, on the reverse strand, counting down.
AGTCTGTCTGAACGGGTTAATTGCTCTATCTTCTTTTTCAAATCCTCTCCTTCCCTGAAGCGTATTTCAAGCCGGTGGTATGGCGCTTCAAAAAACCGGGATTGAACAATCTTTACACCCTTAGGGAGACCTAGCCTTGAGACCTTTTTCCTGAAGGTCGATTCAGCGTCTGCCAGGGTAGGAAAACGCTTGCTTCGAAAAAAACCGAGCACTGCCTTTGCCTTTTGAGGCATGTTCAAATTTTCGTCGGATAAAATCCTTTTTATGGATATGTCCCCAAGGAGTTCAGAGAGTGATTTATCATGAATATGCTTTAAATCAATTAAATATTCAAAGAGTTGGGTCTGTTGATTACTGTTAAACTTTAAGCTTGATAACAGGTTTAAAACGTGGGTTCTGGACTCATGATCCATTTTTAAAAGTCTTTTGAAGGTCTTTAGCGACAGGCTTCCTCTAACCACGGATTCCTTAACAAACACGTCCGGCTCGCTTTCGAGTGCCATAAAAAGAAAAAGTGTCTCTCTCCTGGAAGGGAGGTCTAATAACGGCATATAATGTTCCAGGATCTCGGATTCAGGGAGATATAAAGATAGACGGCTGAGTACCATGCCCTTTTCAACATCATTCAGCTTCCTCGTAGAAAGGTTATCATGAAGATTTATGAGAATACATTCGAGGTGGGACACACTGTTTTCCAGCAGGATTCTGCAGGGTATCTCATCCCGCTTTAAGTATTTAAAGGCCTGAACCCTGCGGAATCCTGCGATAATGGTCATTTTCCCCTGCCCGCTTTCTATTAAAACAGGGCTGTTAATAAGACCGATCGTATCAATAGAGAGGATAAGGGGCTTTAGATCGAATCCAAAACTCATGCAACATGGCCCTGGTGAATCATCTATGTTATTCAGGCCTACCCCATGAGGAGTGGCCCCTGCGATTTTCCGAATTTCCATCCTTTCTCCTCCCAGCATTTTGCATTGTAAAGGACCTACAAATAGCACTGAATAGAGTTTACTGCAAATGAGATATTTTCCTGTATTTGATTTGATCGAGGATTTTCAAGCGGATATGGTCTGTCAAGAAGCGCTATTTTGATTTAAGGTAAGAACAACCCCTTTGCCGAGAAATCTTCCGGAAAGTGGGGAAAAGTCGATATCATATTTATTGCCTGATAATTGGTACCCGTTTAGAGTCTGTGGTGTGTTTGAACCCAATACGTCGATCATTTTTTCTTCCACGTCACATGAAAAATATTCCGAAAGCTTCTTTCCCAATTCTATGCCCTGGCAGTTACCCGTCAGGTATTGTACACGCCGATTGATCAGCACAATCATACCCTCCACACTGACTCCAATTATCGCCAAAGGCAGATCTTCCAGAACAGAACGGGATAGCTCGAGGGCCTGATTCTGGATTTCAAGTTCCCTGGTTCTTTCCTTGACCAGTTTCTCCAGGTTTTCATTCATTCCTTTTAACTCTTCATTTTGCTCCAGGACTTTTTCGTGGAGCCCTTTATTGGCCTGTATGAGGTCATATTGCTCTAATGCCTGCCTGATCTCCAGCTTCAGGCTTTGATCATTCCATGGCTTCAGGAAGAATTTATAGATATGCCCCTTGTTGATTGATTCGGTAATGGAGTCCACATCCGTATAGCCTGTCAGTATGATCCTTAATACATCAGGATGTTCCGTTTTTACCTTAGCCAGGAAATCCGTACCGCTCATTTCCGGCATCCTCTGGTCGGAGATCACCAGGTGAACATCATTTTCTTCAAGGAGTTTGAGGCCATCATTACCGCTTGAAGCGGTCAAAAGCCTGTAACCTTCCCTACGAAGCAATCGCCTTAGAGAATTTAAGATGTTCTCCTCATCATCTACACATAAGACAATGTGTTGGTTATCGTTCATTTTCGAGCCTCCTGTTACTCTACTCCTTCAAGAAAAAATTGACAGGCAGATTGGATCTCCTCCAATACTTCGGGAAACCAGTCTGATACGATGTCTAATTGGGACCCCACTGCGTTAGCCGCATCAGGATGAATTGAAGATGTATCAATCTCAGCTTCCGGATTGAGAGTTAGACAGTTCACTATGATATCGGCTATATGCACAATCATCAAAAGATTGGGTTCATATGCGTTTTTACTAACACTATGATGATACCGGACAGCATCCACCAGGCCAGGGGGGAGCTGCCATTTCTTGGCCAGATATCCTCCTATCCGGGCATGGGTTACGGGGTTCTCTTTTTTCTCAGCGTCATAAAATGAAAGGTTATTCTCCCTGGCCGATACCCACGCATTCTTGAAAAGACCCTGGAAATAGTGGGCAAGAACTACCTTTCCAATGTCATGTATGAGTCCTGCCGTAAAAGACTCGTCCGGGGAGTGTAGGCGGGTCTTTTCGGCAAGGTATTTGCTTGTCGCGGCCACTGCAACCGAGTGGGTCCAGAAGTCTGTTATGTCAAAATCTTCCAAGACATCTTTACCTGAAAATGCATTAATAATCGAAATGGAAACAACGGCATTGCGGACGGTATTAAAACCCAATATAACGACGGCATGGCTGATACTGCTAATCTTGGATTGAAAGCCGAAAAATGCCGAATTGACGAGCTTCAATATTCTAGGAACCATTGCCTGGTCCTTTTCTATTGTCTGAGCTAATTTTTTGATGGATGTGTCGTAGTCCTGGAGCATCTTGTTCACTTCCATGGCTATAGTTGGCAATGTCGGGAGATCATCAATATGATCAAGTCTTTTTAGAATCGTTTTTAAATCCATCTGTGATTTTCCTTTAATATGTCGAGATGTTGAGTACTCAACTATTTGATCAATTAACCACTTAAGCAATTAAATGGATACATGAATTTCATTATCTACAGCCTGTCGCCCGCCAATACTTTTTATAGCCGTGATTAATGAGTCTTTGAGCCTTGTACCCTTGACAAGCAAAAGCCTTCCGTCAGTTAGACGCAGGTCATCCACAAGGACCATTCCCTCCTTCAGCCCTTCAAGATCAATAAAAAAAGTTTGCCCTATTTTTTGTTTTTCAGCATCCTTAATAGACCTGGATTCTTGCACCTTTTTTGTCAACTTAGTAACTACTTCAACGTCGTACTTCTCATTTGCGCCAAGAAGGATGATCTTCAGGGCGACTTGTTCAAGCAGCTTCTCTGTTTCTATAGACGCAAAATTATTCGTTGTTGCTGAGCCAAAATATTCTCTTGCTTTTTCGATTATTTGGTTTTTTTTCTTTGGCCATGTATTTAATATTTTGAAATAATCTGCCGCAGCCCTTATGATACGTGAACCTAATGGAATCTCTTCCCCTTTTAGTCCGTTTGGGAACCCGCTGCCGTCATAGTATTCATGGTGATAAAGTATTATTTCACCTACGCCAGCCAGTCTATCAATAGACTCGAGACTGATCGAAGCGATGACCGGGTGCTGGCTGAACATCCTGAACTCTGTCTCGCTCATGCTACTTTCATCTTTTCTCAATATACTTTCAGGTATACCTAAAAGGCCGATATCATGGATCATTGCTGCCATCTCAATTTCACCAATTTCATTTTTATCGAAAGCGTATTCCCCTGCAACACCCCTTGCAAGTTCCGCGACCTCTTTCATATAACTTCCTAACCCGGGATTAAGTGTTTCTATTAACGAAGACAACAACCTTATTGTATCAATAAAGCTGTTTTCTAATTTCCGGTTAACCTCTTCAAGTTCTTCGCTCTTTATTAGAATCTCATGTGTTCTTTCTTTTACCTTTTTTTCCAGATCCCTGTTTAGTTCGTTTAGTTCCCTGTTCTGCCTGTTTGTAATGTCCAGGAGCCTCCGGTTTTCAAATACAAGCTCATACTGCTCAAGGGACTGTCGAACCTGGAGGAGAAGATCATCGTCGTTCCAGGGTTTTGTCAGATAACGGTGTATTTCCCCCTTGTTGACAGCATCAACAATGGCTCCCATATCAGAATAGCCGGTTAAGAGAAATCTTATTGCATCGGGAAAAATATACTTTGCTTTCTCAAGGAATTCGGAGCCCGTCATTTCCGGCATGCGCTGATCTGATACGATCAATGAGATCGGTTTTTCAATGTCCTTTAGAAGGTCAAGGCCTTCCTGTCCGCTTGTGGCCGTGATGATCTGATGGCCTTCTTTACGAAAAAGCCTCTGAAGGGCCTTTGTAATAGATACCTCATCGTCCACCAACAAAATACAATGTTTATGTTCGAGAGTCATTTGGGCTCTCCTTTTGAATAGAATTTAAATAATTAGCCAGGTTGTCAGGTTTAAGTTCGAGATTAAAGTTATCAGTTTCAACTATTTTTAAAAAAACCTTTAAAATCTCGGTGTCAAATAATTTGCCAGACAGCGATTTCATTTCTGCAATTGCTTCTTCTACAGGCCAGCCACGCTTGTAGGGGCGATCATGAGTTAGAGCATCAAATACATCGGCCACGGTTACGATTCTGGCAGCCAATGGGATCGAGTCCCCATTTAGTCCGTCAGGATATCCATTTCCGTCCCAGCGTTCATGGTGGCTGCGGGCTATCTCTCTCGCAGTCCGATAAAATGATTTGTTGCCTAAGATATTTTCCCCAGCAACAGAGTGAGTATACATTATAGTCCACTCTGCGGTTGTAAGTAGATCTTGTTTTGTTAAAATGCTATCAGGGATGTGTATTTTACCCACGTCATGCATGATGCTGAAAAAACTGATTCGCTCAGTTTCCTCAGAGGACAGGCCTAATCCTTTACATATCAGGCGAGTAAGATAGCGAATCCTATGAACGTGCATGCCTGTGTCGTCATCCTTTGCCTCCGCCGCTTTGGCAAGCATTACAACCCCTTCACGTACCGCTTCTTCAAGTTGTAAGGTTCGTTCATGGACCAGATTCTCAAGGTTTTCGTTAATAAACTTTAGCTGCCTGTTCTGCTCATTGGTCAACTTCAGCAGCCGCTTATTTTCCTCAACTAAATTGCAATATTCAAAGGCGCTTGCAATTGTCCCTTTTAGGGCTTCTACCGACCAGGGCTTAGTTAAATAACCAAATATTTTGGAACGATTTATTGCCTCCATTGCATTCTTTAAGGTGCCATGGGCGGTCAAAAGAATGCGGACAACATCAGGTTTATTTTGTTTGACGGACTCAAGGAATGTGACGCCATCCATTTCAGGCATCATGTAATCCGATAGAACCACACCAATATCTTCTTCCTTAAGCACCTTAAGCCCAGTAATGCCCGATTGGGCCGAAAAAATATTATATCCCTCATGCCTTAATTCCCGTATCAGGCTGCTAATCACGTTCGGCTCGTCATCCACCAGGAGTAGAGCCTTATTTTGAATTGCGTCTCTCATATTCATTTCAATTAATCGTCATTTGTCATTGGTTTTGAAACTGGAAACTTGAAACTTGAAACTGGATTATTATTTTACTTTCCTTTTTTTGTACTTTTGATGAACGCATTCAGTTTGGGTCCAAGTTCATCAATATTATGTCCGAGAGATCTTCAGCCAATTTGTATACATCCAGTTCATAAATTTCTTTCATAGTTAACTCCAGTTTCAAGTTTCGAGTTTCAAGTTTCAAAGTCTTTAGGCACTTCAGCACACTTTAGGCACTTCATTCGATGGGTATTCGAATGACGAACACCGTCCCCTTTCCAACTACACTCTCCACATCAATCGTCCCTTTGTGTTTCTCAATTATGTTATAAGCCACGTTCAATCCAAGTCCTGTTCCTTTACCCACGTCCTTGGTGGTAAAAAAGGGATCAAATATCTTCGAAAGGTTA
>JAUWMR010000017.1 GCA_030613055.1 Desulfobacteraceae bacterium | reverse complement strand
TGAGTTGGAAAATATTTGTTATAATTTCAGTAAGTTATAAATATCAAAATGATAAATGTCCAATTATTCTGCAAAAAGCAAATATGCCCGTGAATTTAACCACTTAACTACTCAACCATTCAACCACTTAACGAGGTCTGAATTTACTATACAAGGCACTGTTAATAATAACCCATATACCCGGGGGGTAAAAAAAATGGCAAAAACAGGCATCGTAAAAGACAAAAGATACATGAATCACCAGCCGAGTCCGTATCATCCCGAAAGCCCAAAAAGACTGGAAGTAGCCTATGCCATGCTTGAGGAGCCTGACATGGCAGGCAGATTTTTAGAAGTGCCGGTGAGACGGGCTGAAGAGGAGGAGCTTTTATTGATCCATTCCCCTGAATACGTGGATCTTGTTGCGTCCACAGAAGGAAAGGATTTTACGTCCCTGGATCCTGACACAGCTACCTCCGCAGGTTCTTACGAGGCAGCGTTATTGGCCGCAGGGGGGTTGTGCCAGTCCATATCCATGGTGATATCAGGGGAACTGGATAATGCATTCGCGCTTGTAAGGCCACCCGGACACCATGCGGAGCAGGGCAGGGCAATGGGTTTTTGCCTTTTCAATAACGTCGCTATTGGCGCTAAATACGCCCAGAAATTTCACGATCTTAAACGTGTCCTTGTGGCTGACTGGGATTTGCATCATGGTAACGGCACTCAGCATTCATTTGAACAGGACCCTTCGATCCTTTATTTTTCAACCCATCAATATCCTTACTATCCGGGCACCGGCGCGTTTGGACAGGTAGGAACTGGTGAAGGCGAAGGGTTTACCGTTAATGTGCCGCTTTCCGTGAACCATGGTGATGGTGAGTATGTAGGGATTTTTGAAAAAATTTTAAAACCGATCGCGCTCGAGTTTAATCCGGAATTGATCTTAGTATCTGCCGGTTTTGACATTCACGAAGATGATCCCTTAGGCGGCATGCTTGTAACCCCGGATGGCTTTGCGGGTCTGATACGATCTCTTATGGACATGGCCGACGCATGTTGCGGGGGTAGGGTCGTGCTTACCCTTGAGGGGGGCTATGACCTGGAAGGCCTCAGGAATTCGGTAAAGGCGGTTTTAAAAGAATTAGCCGGCCTGTCGGAAACCCGTACGGAGGATATCATTTCCCGGGGGAACCAGGAAAGGCTTGACGCCGTTGCAAATGAAGTTATTCAGGTTCATGGCAGATACTGGAAAAACCTGAATCTTTAAAATATGTAACACATTAGGCCTTTAAAAAGTTTTGACAGGATAACAGGATTAACTTGATTTTTTTTGAATTCCTGTAAATCCTTTAGATATCCTGATAGCCCGTTCCTTGCCATAGGTGTAAGTGATTGGTCTTAACCCTTCGATTATAATTTGTTTTAACTTGCTCTCCTGATTGATCGGAAATTAATTTGAATATTCACATTTAAGAAAGGGTCTTAGAGGTTACAATTTATTTTGGAGTTGATCTGTAAGGTATATATCACCAGGACATTCTTTTTGATTTACAGAATTATTACAATAAAGCCTGGTTTGTGACTTATAAATAGATTCCTGTTTATCCTGTTATCCTGTCTAAAAAAAGTACCTGAGTAAATACAAAATAGGTTTTTTAAAGTTTTATTATGGGAAACCGCGGTCGTTTCGGCAAATATGGGGAACACAAAAGGATAGGGAGACTGCGAGATGTTGGGATAAGGCCGGGTTTTAATAGCCACAGGGGGTCTCTGAAAGAACCCCACGGCATTGCCCGATACAATCAAAAGGTCTCACAGAAGGCGCGGATCACTATAAGGCCGGCTATCCCATCAGATATGCATTATGTTGCGGGCCTGAGCAGAAAGGTGTTTCAGCAGTATGGTCCCTATGAAGACATACTGCCACAATGGCTTGAGTCGGGTTTTACTGTTACATTTATGGCCATGCTGGAAAAAAAACCTGTGGGATTTGTAATGCTTGGTATGCCCGGCCAAAGATGGGAATTCCAAGGCACATGCGAACTTTTAGCCATTGCAGTTGAACCTGCCCGCCAAAGGCTTGGTGCAGCAGATATTCTCTTAAGAGAGATACTTAAGACGGCTACCGAACTGCTGGTTGAGAGAATAGTTTTGCATACAGCAGCGCAAAACCTTCCAGGCAAGAAACTTTTTGAAAAACACGGCTTTGTTCCCGCAGGTATAAAAAAGGCCTTTTACCCTAAGGGACAGGACGCTCTGATGATGTGCAAGGATCTTTTTGGCAAGGGTCCGCCAAAGGAAATATAACTTCGTCTGTTGAAGATTTTCCGGAGATAGTGATGAAAGGAAAACGACGTAAAAAACAGTTTTTGCTTTTCGTTTTTTTGAGCTTTACAATTCTTGTGTCATGCGGCAGGGGTAAGGTCTTAGACAGAGTAGAGGAATTAGGGGAGATTACCGTGCTGACCAGGAATAATGCCCATTGTTATTATATTTACCGTGATAAGCCAATGGGGTTTGAATATGATCTGGCAAAGGCATTTAGTGAATATTTAGGTGTAAAACTTAAAGTAGTAACCCCCACCTGGGAGGGGCTTGGAGATTCACTCGATTGTGAAGAGGGAGATTTCGTAGCAGCCAGCCTGACCATCACGGAACAAAGGAAAAAGCTGATGGATTTTTCTGATCCTTATCTTTCTGTCCAGCAAATAGCTATCCTACATAAGAACAATTATCAGATAAAAGGAATTGAGGATTTGAAGGAAAAGACCATCCATATTCGGCGCGGCACCTCGTATGAGGAGCGATTGAACGAGCTTAAAGATGGGGGCCTGGACATCAACATCGAGCTTTATGACGATATCCCTACCGAAGAGTTGATCGGGATGGTGGCCCGAAGAGAAATCGAGGTTACCATAGCTGATTCCAATATTTATGCCTTAAATCGTCGCTATTATCCTGATGTAAAGATGGCGTTTCCTATAGAAGAGCCCCAGTCCTTAGGATGGGCAGTTAAGAAAGGGGAAAGGGGGCTCCTTAATAAAATAAACGACTTTTTCGATAAAATAAGGAAAGAGGGGACCCTTGTAAAGACCTATGAGAAGTATTACGCCAATGTGGAGATCTTCGATTATGTGGATTTGAAAAGATACCATCAAAGGATTAGAACCCGGCTTCCGAAGTATGAAGGGACCATCCGGGAGGCTGCATCAAAATATGGTTTTGACTGGAGGTTGATTGCCGCTGTGATATATCAGGAATCCCATCTTGATCCAGGGGCCAGGAGTTTTACTGGCGTTGAAGGCATCATGCAACTTACCAGGGAAACGGCCGGGGAGATGGGAATTAAGGACAGGAGCGATCCCGAACAAAGCATTATGGGGGGCGTCAAGTACTTAGACAGGCTTTATAAAAGGCTGTCTAACGCAAATGAACCTGACAGATTGCTTATTACCCTCGCGAGCTATAATGTGGGGCACGGGCATATCTTAGATGCCCAGGATATAGCGATTAAGAAAGGACTTGATCCCAATAGCTGGGCAGTTCTAAAAAAAATCCTTCCGCTTTTGCGCTACCCGAAATATTATAAAAAAAGCAGATACGGCTACTGCCGTGGTACAGAGCCTGTTCGCTATGTGAAGCGGATTCTCACCTATTACGATATCCTGAAACGGGAGGCGATCACCTGACAGATCAGCGCATGAGACCGGGTAAGAACAGGGCAATCTGCGGGAAAAACAAAAGGATCAAATTACAGACAAGTAAGGCCAGGAGCATGGGGAAGACACCCTTAAAGATGGTCTCTAATGGAACGTCTTTGGCAACGCCGTAGACAACATAAACATTAATACCCACTGGCGGCGTGATCACACCCATCTCGGTTATCAGTACGATTACGACCCCAAACCAGATTGGATCATATCCTAAGGCCTGAGACACAGGGAAAAAGATGGGTATGGTCAGCATGATCATGGCCAGGGCATCCATGAAACAGCCTCCACAAAGGTAGACTAAAATGATTACGCCCATGATGGCGGCATTGGGAAGGGGAAGATTGCTGACCCAGTTAGCCAGGTCATAGGGCAGCCTGGTAACGGCCATAAAATGTCCGAATATGACTGCGCCGGTTACAATTACCATAACCATACAGCTAATTCGTGTAGTATCGGCAAGGGACTGGATAAAACCCTGCCAGCTAAGTTGCTTCCTGGCGAGGGCCATTATTATAGTCACTAATGCGCCCGTTGCGGCCGCCTCGGTAGGGGTAAATATGCCGAAAAAGATGCCGCCCATGACCATGCCGAAGATGGCCAGGGTCTCTAAGATCCCTACAAACGACTTGATTTTTTCTCTGAAACTTGTCTTAGGTCCTGGAGGGGCCAGGGAGGGGTTTTTTAAAACACGCAAATAGATGGTCAATAAGAACAGGAAAGATAGAAGTATGCCCGGAAGTATTCCAGCGGCAAAAAGCTTCCCAATGGACTGTTCGGTCAGAATCCCGTAAACAATAAAGATAACGCTCGGGGGTATCAAAATACCGAGACTCCCGGCCGCAGCAACCGTGCCGGTGGCCAGACCCATATCGTAGTTATGTCGTTTCATTTCAGGAAGGGTCACAGTGGCCATGGTGGCGGCCGTGGCATTGGTAGACCCGGATATGGCGGAAAACCCTGCACAGGCTGCAACAGTGGCCATAGCAAGTCCTCCCTTGCGATTTCCTACCAATACATAGGCAGAGTCGTAAAGCCTCCGGCTGATGCCGGAATGAAAGGCAATCTGGCCCATAAAGACAAAGAGGGGGACAACGGTCAAACCGTAAGATGAAAATATATCAAAAACATCCCTGGCCAGGAGGCCCAGGCCGGCGTTAAGAGTGACCACATAACTGAATCCAATGATGCCCAGGAATCCCATTACAAAGCCTACCGGCATTCCGGAAAACAGAAGAAAAAGTAAAACGATAATACCGATGATACCTATTGCAGTTAAGCTCATTTGCCAGACACCTTACCCAGGTTCGAGATTAAATCCGCAAGTAAAACCAGACAGACCGCGGCCGCGGCGAAACTAATGCCATATACAAAAGGGTAAAAAGGGAGTTCGAGGGTGAGGGACACCTCCCCGCTGACCCTAAGATCATTCGCATACAGCACGGATTGCCACGAAAGGAGGGAAAAAAGAATCAGTGCGAATATACCGGTGATAATATTAACCAGGGCCTGGGTTTTTTTCGGTAAGAGTTGGACGATCAGGCTTACGGCAACATGGCCTTTTTCAACCGAGGTATGTGCCATGGCAAAAGCAACGGCAACAGAACCAAGAAAACAAACCAGTTCATATGTCCCGGGAATTGGCTTTATTAAGGAAAGAAACTCCCACCTGAGGGCCCTGTACAGGGTTACGCAAAAACGGAGGAGCACGTCGGCACATGTGAGGAGCATCATGACGACAATGGCGGTTCCCGCAACCCAATATAGTATCTTTGCAAGATCTTTGCCCGATTTTTCAAATGAAGCCATTTTATAATCTCAATGAACCAAGTGTATCTTAAAGTGAGCGGTTCCAGGTTCAGGGTTTAAGGTTCAAAGGTTATAGTTTACTGATATTCTTAACTTTATTGATGCCACCTGAGGCGTGTCTCAGATTAGCATCTTTCACCCATTGTGTGAAACATAACATTTGTACTTATCAACGTATTTCTTTTTGTTAATCCCGCTTTGCAGTGGGATTAGGGCGTTTCAACAGGGAACCGTGAACGCTGAACCGTTTAACCCTGGTATATCTAACAACAAATGTGAAAAATAACCCTTCGAGAAGCAATTTGATTATTTATTGATTAATATATTATTTGTGCCATGTCTTATTAAAATAGAAATATTGAAAAAACAAGAAAAATCGTATCATAACCCGCCCTTTTTTCAGCTATATCGACCTTGCTTAATTCTGATGGCCTTGTAAAAAGTCGTATTCAGCGCGCGTGTCATTTCGATTCCGCCAAAGGCGGGAGAGAAATCTTATGTTTTCAATGTCTTAAACGCTCAAGATTTCTCGCTGTGTGAATAAATGACACGTAAAAGAGACTTTTTACGAGACCATCAATTCTGAAACGACAAGAGAATATAACGCTAAACATAAGTATTTGTAAATAAAAGCAATTTATGTGCCGGGCCAGAGAAGAGACCGGTTTTTTTCATAAGTGCCTGATAATATGCATTAATCATTGGATATGAGCTGGTGTATAGCCTTAATTACACAGGGTTAATTGTCAAATTTTTTTACAGGATGTAAAGGATACTAACCTATAATCAGGGATATTTTTACCTGAAGGTCGAGAGAGGCTTTTGAGATCATATACCCTTAAAGACAGGCTCTCTTTTTTCTTTGAATGCCCTAACTGCTTCCTTTTGATCCTCGCTTGCCTCAGTCACCCTGATTCCTTCCAGTAATCGACTTTTGTAATCGTTGTCAAAGAACCTTTGCCTTAACATGCGTTTTGTGTATTTTATTGATAAAGGCGCCGCCTTAATAATTTTCTCCGCCATTTTTAGGGCCGCTGGCATAAGTTGATCACGGGGTACAACTTTATTTACCAGGCCAATTCTGTAAGCTTCCTCACCACTTATCCGATCACACGTAAAAAGCAATTCATTGGCCTTGGCCTTTCCTACAACATCGGGAAGGATAGGAAAAGAACCATAACATAATGCTCCCACCATAGGTCCAATAAAGCCAAGGATAGCGTCATCTGCAGCGATTCTAATATCACACATTAGCGCCTGTTGAAGCCCGTCTCCGAGGGCATAGCCGTTTATTGCCGCTATTATAGGTTTATCGAAATTCAATAGATCCTCCTCCTCCTTGAGACTCACGAATTCCTCGTTTTCAGAGTCAGGAGAGGCCATATCATGGCCAGTTGAAAAGGACTTTCCGGCACCAGTCAGTATAACGACTCGCACATCATTGTCTGCTTCCAATTCGTTCAGCGCCCGGGACACTTCTCTTTTTACCGGTACATTTATGGCATTGAGTTTATCCGGCCTGTTAAAGCTGAGGATTGCCAGATGGTTTTTCTTTTCCACTAAAATATTTTTGTATTTCATTTTATCTCTCCGTATGAGTTGTTTAATGCCTGTCTTGATATTTTTCCTGAAAACACTTATTACAGACCTCGTTAAGTGGTTGAATAGTTGAGTAGTTAAGTGGTTAAATTCACGGCCATATTTGTTTTTAGTCCCACCGTGGCGGGAGACATTTATCGTTTTGATATTTGTAACTTACTGAAATTATAACAATTATTTTCCAACTCAACCACTTAATCACTCAACTATTTGACTATATCTGTATTAAAAACCTTTCTATCAGTTATTAAAATCCTTCACTTTTCAGTTTGTCAATCGCGCTCTTCCTCAATTCTCTTTTCAGTATTTTACCTGAAATGTTTTTTGGTAGTTCATCTATCTTAATGTATTCTTTTGGCACCTTGAATGACGATAGATGAAGCTTGAGATTCGATTTCAGATCAACAGGATCAAGTTTATAGCCTTCTTTTAAAACTATGTATGCGGTTACCCGTTCCCCGTATTCCCTGTCGGGCAGACCGATGACCGCGCATTCCTCCACTTCCGGTCTTGTATAAAGGACCTCTTCAATTTCTCTTGGATACACGTTTTCGCCGCCGGTAATAATCAAATCCTTCAAACGGTCAACGATGTAAAGGTATCCGTCCCCGTCAATCATGCCGATGTCCCCGCTTCTGAACCATTTATCCCAGAATGCGGATTTTGTTTCTTCAGGCTTGTTGAGGTACCCCTTCATTATGCTGGGACCACATATGCAAATTTCCCCCTCTTCGCCCTGTTCCACAACATTGCCTTCAGGATCCCTGATCTGGACTTCAATGGTATTTACAGGCGTTCCGACAGAACCGATTACGTGACGATAGTAGTGGTTATAGGTGACCATGGCAGCAGTCTCGGTCGTACCGTAAGCCTCATAAATATTCAGGTTCGTCCGGCTTTTCCACTCCCGGACCAGCTCAACAGCCATGCTTGCGGCTGCCGAGAAACAGTACCTGAGAGATCTCAATTTCTCCTCGATATTTTTCACTGCCAAAAGGCGTACGTAAATGGTGGGGACAGCATAGAACTTGGTCACTCTGTAACGTTCAATTGCGCCAATGGCCTTGTCCAGATCGAAGGAATCCTGTATGACGACACAGCCCCCTGTGTATATACTGGAACCGGTGATGTGAATCTGGGCAAAACCATGGTGGAGGGGGAGGAAGCAAAGGGCCTGATCCGTATGGGTAGAGCGTTCAAAGTGGGCGATATTATGGACGGAAGTCATCAGGTTTTCATGTGTCAGCATGATACCTTTCGGAAGACCTGTGGTTCCCCCTGAATATAGAATGGCGCCCGTGTCTGTGCGGTCCCTGTCAAGCGCTTTGAAATCAGAGGAGGAGTCCTCAACCAGTTTCTGGTAGGACATATCTCCCTGATTGCTTATTACGTATTCAAGGTAGCCAAGGTTTGCTATGTCTCCAAGGTCTTGTAACTTTTCATCAGACGTGAACAGGATTTTAGGCCGTGCATCGTCTATGAGCTGAATCAGTTCGCTTGGTCTTAAGTCTTTGGCAAGGGTAAGTGCCACGCATCCTGCCTTGAGAATTCCGTAATAAGTGGCAACCCATTCATAGGAGTTGGGCGCACAGATGCAGATATAATCCCCGGGTTGGAATCCGAGTCCTGCCAGCGCTGAAGCAACACGGCTTGCGTCTAAGTTTAGCTCCTTGAAGGTGATATTCCGATTGTCCTCAATAATGGCTGTTCGATCAGGGAAATAATTAGCAGAATTTTCCAGGTTTTTTGCCAGATTCACCGTCAACACCTCCTTATCAAAAAGGCTTGATTTAATTTTATTACCCTTAATTTACCGTGACTACTCACGTAGTCAGGCTGAAGATGTTTAGACTGAAGGTAGAAGGTATCAGGACTGAGGTGAAAGGACTGAGGATTGAGAAAAAAGCTTAGCCCCCGCCTGCCGTCCGGCGGGCAGGCTTAGTCCTCAGCACTTAGTCCTTATCTGTGATTCAGCCCTTTACTATCAGTCTTCAGCCTTCAGCCTAAATAACCTGAGTAGTTACAATTTACCTAATAAGCCAGATTAGTAATTTCACTGATATCCGGCAGTCTCTCCAGTTTTTCGACAAGCTCGATGATTTTGCCGGCCTTATCACTTGATATAATTCCCTCTGTCTGGGAAAGGAATTTTTCAATAATCTCATCATGTGTCATTGGTTTTTGGGGATCGCCTTTGCAGTATTCGGTTCTCATTGTATATGTTTTTCCTGTGAGTGTCTTCACTTCAAGCAATGATACGGATTTTTCCGGCTCTTTTACAAAAGCTTCCACTGCCTCGGGAAGGGTTTTGATTTTGACCTTTTGCATAAATTTTTTAAGTTCTTCATCTTTGAGCCGCTTATCAAGATACCAGGACGGTCCTATCTTATAACCCAATGCCGCGCTGCCGAAAGCCCAGGGCACGCTCCAGTAGGCGTCCTCTATATTCTTAAGGTCTATACTGTAATACGGGTAACCGGTAATTTTTTCGTGTGCGTGATATGTAACTTCCTTAATGTCCGCAGGTTTCAGATCCTCGGCTTTCATAATTTTCAGCAAGGATTCAATCCCGGCCTGGGCCCATCTGCATGCCGGCCAGGGTTTGAAGGCCATATTGGTCATGATAATAAAGTCCTTGCCTAAATTTTTGGTGTAAGTATCCCAGTCATTGGTATCAGAGATAGTTGTCCAGTATGGATATGGCTCATCAAGGATTTCATAGTATCCTGTATAGCCTAATTTGGCCAAAAGGGCAGAGTTTATTGCGACAAAATTGTGGAATTGGTTTCCAATCTTTGACATTGATGCCGGGACATAGATGATGTTGTGGACGTTCATGGTCGGGGCGTTCCCCAGACCCATGCCGAAGGCATTCAAGCCCTGTTCCTCGTTCAGTTTAAGCAATCTGATCGAGACTACCAATGGACCACATCCCTGCCAGGTTGAGTTCCACACTTTTCTTCTAAGCTCTGGAGAAGGGAAAGTGGCGTCAATGATCCTTCCTGTGACATCGTACGCAGTGCACACAGACGTCAATACTTCCTTGCCACTGATCTTTTCCCTCTCTCCAACCGCCAGGGCTGTCATAACCATTCCCGATCCTGGATGTCCCCTGTTTTTATAAGTTTCTGCAAGCTCCAATCCCATACACAACTGTGTATTAGCGCCTGAGGCAATCGCTGCCGGCATTCTCGCGCCGTCGGACAATATTGTTGATTCGGCCGCGCCGCCTAATTGTTTGGCCCATTTGATAATTATCTTTCCGGATTCAAGCGCTGCCCCCCCTATTGCATTACCAACCTCGTCTAAGATGAATTCTTTAATTTTAATTACTGCCTCACCAGGAATACTCTCAAAACTTGCGTATAAAATGTATTTTGTAATCTTTCTTGTTACACTCATTATTTTTTCCTCATATGCGGGGCGTTTTATTATACAATCAGTTTTGTGGATTTCATAAAAATAACCCTCATTTTCTTTTTGTGTATCAAAAAAAAGCATTTGAGGATACTGATTTCTTGGGCTGTTAAATTTCGTAAGTTTTTCAATGATATGAATGTTTTCCTGTCTGCATTCTTGAAAGCGCTTTTTGTAAAATCTATGTGTATATTCAAAAGGTGAGACAAATTGATATATTAGAATGACAAAATCTCGCAGTTTTTTGTTGGGGGGAGATTCGTTCATTTTCAGGGTTAGTGTTGGCGGTTGTCATAGGTCTTTTAATATACAAACGGAGCACTTTTTAGGCTTGACAAGTATATAGATTAGCATGTAATTAGAAGTTTTGAAAGGAGACAAATTTTTTATTAGCATCACTACTAGTAGAATCGGCAAATTTGGGGAAGTTGTTTTAATTTTTATTAATTTCAATATCTAATAAGGAGGATGAGTATGAAGGCGAAAAGAGGATTTTTAGCACTTTTTCTCGTTGTTGCTGTGGGAGTGTTTTTCATGTTTAGTGTAAATACTGCACAGGCGGGGCCAATAGAACTCAGCTACAGCAATTTTTTTCCACCAACACATATTCAGGCGAAATTAGGTGATTCTTGGGCAAAGGAAATTGAGAAACGTACCAACGGCAAGGTGAAAATCACATATTATCCAGGAGGGGCATTACTTAAGGGACCCAAAATCTATGATGGTATCAAGAAGGGTATCTCCGATATCGGGATGTCCGTTTTCGCTTACAGCCGGGGCGTCTTTCCCGCAATGGAAGCAATGGACCTGCCAATGGGTTACACTGATGGCAAGGCTACGACTTTTATCATTAATGATTTTTACAACCTTTATAAGCCAAAAGAGCTTTCCAAGGTCAAGGTTATGTATGTCCATGCCCATGGCCCTGGACTCCTCCACAGCAAGAAACCCGTGTACAAGCTGGCTGATATGAAAGGCCTTAAGGTTCGCGCTGTCGGCGCCGCTGCCAAGGCAGTTTCGGCATTAGGCGCTGTTCCTGTTGCAATGGGACAGGGTGGTGTTTATGAGGCCCTCCAGAAGGGTGTCGTGGACGCAACCTTCAGCCCGATAGAGGTATTGAAAGGGTGGAAACAGGCCGAGGTGGTCAAGTACACAATTGAGTGCTTCAGCGTGGGCTATACGTGCGGTTTTTATGTGGCCATGAATCTCAGCAAGTGGAACTCCCTGCCAGCCGACGTCAAAAGGGTCTTTAATGAGGTCAGTATCGAGTGGATAGGAAAACATGGCAAGGCATGGGATGACAGCGATAAGGCCGGGCGAGAGTTTACCCTGAGCAAGGGCAATAAGATTATACCGCTCTCCGCGGAAGAGAGTGCTCGCTGGGCCAAGGCCGTTCAGCCGGTTTTTGAAGGTTATATAAAGGCTAAGAGTGCCAAGGGATTACCGGCCGCGGACTATGTAGGAACCGTAAGGGCGATGATTAAAAAATACCAGTAGATAACGCTCTGACTGAAAAAAGGGGTTGCCGTATTTAATAAATAACGGTAACCCTTTTTTATGTCCAGGACCCGGAAACTGGCAGGGTGGAGGTTATCAAGATAAGTACATCCGACGATTGTGGGTAATCTATAAACCCGAAAAATGTCCATGGGCAATTGTTGAGCAGGGAACTAACGAAAAACTTATAACCTTAGGAGAAATCTATTATAAGCTGAACAAATTGAGGGAACAATAAATGTAAAACTACGGCCGGGCATAATTTCACCGAGAGAAGGA
This sequence comes from Desulfobacteraceae bacterium, assembly GCA_030613055.1. Lineage (GTDB taxonomy): Bacteria > Desulfobacterota > DSM-4660 > Desulfatiglandales > Desulfatiglandaceae > JAUWMR01. The sequence continues at coordinate 59,720 of JAUWMR010000017.1, read as the reverse complement.
TAGATTCTCAAAAGAACCACACAATCACTGTTTCGGACAAGTTCTGAATTCAAATCTTGTTTTTCTTTTAAGCTATTCTCGTTGCTTTTCTTTTCAATGATACTATAGATATTAATGCTATAGACTGAAATGTATATTTTTCTTCGTCTTTCGAGTAAATTCAATTCCCTGCAATTTATTGCAAAATGATCCGGGCGTCGACAATGGAATTCCCATAGGAAGAAAGTATTAAAGGATTTATATCCAATTCCACTATCTCTTCGTAGCTCGTTATGAGATCGGACACCTTCAATAAACATTCTTCGACCTGCTTGAGATCTACTCCCTGGTTCTGTCCGGTTTTGGTAAGAAGGGGAAAAATTTTGAGTTGGGTGATCATTCTTTTTACCTGCGATCTATTTAATGGAGCAAGACGGATCACAATATCCCTAAAAAGCTCTGTATAGATGCCACCTAAACCAAAGGCAACCACCGGGCCCAGATTGGGATCTCTTCGAGCACCTAAAATGACCTCCTGTGCAGCAGGTATCATTTTCTGGATAACTATCCCACCTTCTTGATCTTTCAGTTCACAATCGACCATCTTTGTTTCCATTTCCTTGAATGCTTTGCGAACCTTTGCAAATGTGTCCAAATGTAATCTTACGCCATCATGTTTACTTTTATGCAAAACCTTTTGCGAAACCACTTTTAGAACAACTGGAAGTCCTACCTTATGTGCAAAATTGACGGCCTGTGTGGGGTTATGAACTAATTGATAGGGGGTGATGGGAAGGCCATAGGCATCCAGCACCTGAAAAGACTCATGAAGAAGCAAATTCCTCTTTTTCTTCTTTGCCTTTTTCAATAATGCTGCAGCAGCGGGGGCAAAGTAGGCTTGAAAATTGTGGGTTGGTTCTTGCCTAATCTTTTTTAAAAGATAGTGCTGATAGGAAACAGCCAATGCTTCTACAGCTTCTTCAGAAAATGAGAAAATGGGAAGCCTGAACTCTTGCTTGAGCTTTTTTACTTCATCAAAGGAGGAAATGAATGTTGCAGCTACAGGTTTTTGATACTGCTCCATGAGTTTTATTAAACCGGGAATTAGTTCCCTAACGTCTTTAGCAGAGACAAATTCCGGGTAGACAAGGATAAAAACCACCCCATGAATCGATTCCTGCTTCAAAACTTCTTCAACGGCCATAAGGAACACCTTCAAATCATACACATCTCCCATGTCTAAGGGATTTTGAAGCCTTATTACATTTGCTCGGAGATGGTTTTGGAGCCTGTTCACAAGTCCTGGCGGAAGAGGAGGCAAATGAAGGCCCTGTCTTTCACAGGCATCGGCAGTAACAACGGCATGTCCCCCGCTGCGGCTGATGACCATGATATTTGGTCCTCTCAGGGCAGGCATGGAGAATGCCTTAAGAAACTTTCCCAGTTCATAAGTATTGTTAATCCGAATTGCTCCTGCTTTGTCCAGTGCCGCACCCACAACATGATCATCTGTGGCCATGGCCTTGGTATGGGAAAGTGCTATTGCGCTTCCCATTTGCCCTCGGTTGGATTTATGGACGAGTATGGGCTTATCAGAACTTGCAGCAACACGTAAAAATTCGCGTCCTTCCCGGAGATCTTCAAGATACATAAAGATGATCCTCGTTTCAGGATCATTGAGAAGATATTGTAGCAACTCTGCCTCCCCTATATCCAATTTATTTCCCATACTAACGAACTTATTCAGCCCAATTCCCTCGTTCTCCAAGACAGAAAAAAAAGCCCTTCCCATTCCACCGCTCTGGCTGACAAATGAGACATTACCAGTGGGCATATTGCGACGATAAGGGGCAAATGGGGTGCAAAGCCCGGATTCCATATTGATTATGCCCAAACAGTTAGGCCCTATAACATGCTGATCATAGCGGCGGATTATTTCAAGGATTTGCTTCTCTACTGCCTGGCGACTGGGATCGAATTCGCCAAATCCTCCTGTTTCTATAATAATCCGTTGGACACCTATTTTGCCCAATTTTCTCATTATGCCAGGTATACTTTGCACAGGGGTCAAAATAACTGCAAGGTCAATTCCTTCTGGCAGGGCATCAATGGAATCAAGGATCGGCGTGTCAAATACGTTCCCTGGCTTTTTCCCTACCCCAAGGAGATTACCTTTATAACCAAATTCCATACAATTCTTAATAATATTCCTTGCAAGATTACCTTCTTTTTGTGAAGCACCGATAACAGCCAAGGATTGTGGATAAAAAAACTGTTCCATAAAAAAATGCCTCTTTCCTTAATTAGAGAAAGCCATCGGCTCTCCCCAACAAACATATTCGCATATCTAAACATTTTTTTTATACAAATACGCGCCTATTGCGTTTCTCAAAATATCTGTCGTTCCTCCCACATAGATCATACCTCTTGCATCTCTCAAATAGCGTTCAATTGATAACTCTTTAGAATATCCATACCCTCCGAATATATCCATTGCCATGTTTGTGATCTTTACGGCCCCTTCACTGGCAACGATTCTCGCAGCCGAAGAAGTAAATTGATCCGGGAAACCATTTAACTTTGTGTCCTGTGCAGCCGAATAAACCAAATGCTTCATTGCTTCCACATTTACAGCCATATCCGCCAGCTTCCATTGAAGTCCCTGAAGGGCTATCAATGGTTTGCCGGAGACGGTTCTCAACTTTGAATATCTTAGAGCTTCTTCAAACGCTGCTTCTGCAATACCCAGTGAAATGCTTGCGAGTCCTACTCTTGTACCATTGAACATTGTTAGCATTTTCCTAAGGGATCCAGGACCTTTTAGTAACACATTCTCTTCGGGAACCTGGCAATCTTGAAAGACCAATTCAGCAGAACCCAGACCCCGCATACCGAGGAAATCTTCGCTTTTTCCAACTGAAAAGCCCTCTGTATCTTTTTCTAACAGCAGGCATCCTATGGAATCATCATCAAATCGAAGATAAACAAGATGGACATCCGCATTCGCACCCATGGTGATCATTGATTTGGTCCCATTGACCACATAATGTGATCCTTCGGATCGAGCCAGGGTTCTTAACTCAGTTAAATTTGACCCAACCTCAGGTTCTGTTTGGGCCATTGAAAAAAGAACTTTTCCCGAAACCAGAGCGGGCAGGAATTTCTTTTTCACTTCTTCCCCACTATATAACATGATGTAGAGAGGCGATGCATTAAGCTGGACATGGAGGTTCACAGCCGTACTCGCGTCCGCCTTGGCTATCTGCTCAAGAACGATGACTGCATCAAACAGTCCCCTTCCAGATCCCCCATATTGTTTGGGTATTCTTAGCCCCAGTAATCCAAGTTCGGCGAATTTCTTCATGTTCTCGAGAGGATACTGCTTGTTTTCATCCCACTTTCGAGCCAGAGGTCTAATTTGGCTGTCTACAAATCGGATCGCACATTTTTTAATCAATTCTTCAACATTCGAGCGCAGCATTATTATCTCCTTAGTTCACCTTTGTTGAAGCTTTTCGGTCAACAATGGAACGACCTCATGAATGTCACCTACAATGCCCCAGTCGGCAACCTGAAAGATGGGGGCCATGGGGTCTTTGTTGATAGCAATGATATATTTTGAACCAAGTATTCCGGCCCTATGCTGGATAGCCCCCGATATGCCACAGGCGAAGTAGAGATCCGGTCTGACGGTTTGACCTGTTTGGCCGATCTGTCGCTCAACAGTTACCCACCCTTCTTCCACAGCCACTCTTGTGCCGCCCACTTCTCCACCCAATAAATCAGCCAGCGCTTCCAGTTTCTTCATTCCTTCCAATGAACCTACGCCCCTCCCGCCAGTTATGATCACTTTAGCCTCATTTAAATTGACCTTCTGTCTTTCCTCTTTAACTACTTCCAGGATCCTCGTCATTATTTCTTTTTCGCTCAGGCTAACAGATTTTATTATTTTCCGGGGACCATTAGGGCTTTTCCCCTTAATCTGTTGCATCACCCCTGGCCTTACTGTCGCCATCTGGGGACGGGAATATCGATTAATAATGGTGGCCATGAGATTTCCGCCAAATGCTGGCCTGGTCTGTAAGAGATCCCCATGTTCAGGATCTATCGATAGTTCAGTACAATCAGCTGTCAAGCCCACTCCAAGACGCCGGGAAAGTCGAGGTGCTAAATCACGCCCCGTATGGGTCGCACCTATCAATAATATGTTTGGCTTGTATTCCCTCACCAACTTACTAATAACGGATGTATAGGCGATTGTCCTGTAGTCATTCAGGGAAGGATGTATTGCTATGTAAATATTCTCTGCTCCAAATTCTGCAAGCGGATCAATCAATTTATCAATTTTACTACCCAAAACAATCGCTGATAATTCCTGGTTCAACTCCTTTGCAAGCAACTGTCCAATCCCTAATAGCTCAAAAGTCACACGATTGAGAATACCATCCCTTTGTTCAGCAAAAACCCAAACTCCCTTTCTGTCGCTAAAGTCAGGGACTGTTTTTTCTGTGACATCCGTCAAGATGGCCTTTTCTTTGCACGAGGTCAGACATACGCCACATTCCGTGCAACGCTCGTTTATGCACGCTTTTGTGTCGATAATTTCTACTGCAGCATATGGACATACCTTAACACAAGCACCACAACCGCTACAAAGTTCATGTTTGATCCAAATAGACATTTTCGTCTCCAACCTGCCTGTAAGTTTTTGAGAGCACTACATCCGATTTGCCAAATAGCCTGAAACCTTTTCCAACCTATTATCTACACCAAGTGATTCTCTTCTAGTCTCGTCAATAAGTCCTCAACCATTCTTTGGGAATCCCCCTCCAGAATTTCCCCCCGTCTTTTAAACGTCGGCGTATATGTACTAATTACATTGGTAAATGAACCCTGAAGTCCTACCTGGTAGGCCTTGACCCCTAAGTCAGCTGCATTCCAAATTTCTATGGGTGCCCTTTTATTACACGCATCAATTAACCAGTCGAATCTTGGAAATCGTGTTTTATTTAACTCTCTCACAACCGTGAGCAGCGCAGGCAAACCGCATCCAATTATTTCATATCCACTTTCAACTAAACGTTTGGCCACGATCTTTTTTTCCGTTATTTCCTTTATTCCTTTAACATACGTAATCTGCGGAATATGTAAGTATTCTGCCAACTGTGGACCTACCTGGGCCGTGTCCCCATCTATAGCCTGCTGCCCGCAAATAATAAGGTCATAGTTATTGATCTTCTCTACAGCGCGTCCCAAAGTAAAAGAGGTCGCCCAGGTATCTGCTCCAGCAAAGCATTTATCGGTAAGCAGGATACCTCTATCCACACCAAAACCCAGGGCTTCGGATATGGCATCAATCGCCTGAGAAGGTCCCATACAAATGGCTATTATACTGCCGCCCAGTTTCTCTTTTATTTGTAGCGCCGCTTCTATTGCATGGCGATCATCAGGATTAATGATGCTCTCTATGCCTTCCCTTATAAGGTTTCCGGTACTGGGATCGATTCTTATCTCAGTTGTGTCCGGTACTTGTTTAATCATTACAATAGTTTCCATTGGAGACTCCACATCAGTGATTTTATCTATTCCTTAGCAATTTTTGCAAGGGATTGGCTGCGCTTTAAAGCACAAAGTCGTTTGCTCGGCCATAAGATATTTGAGTGCGGACGGTTTACCAACATTTGCCAATAAAAAGGGACGTATTCCGGAAGGATCAATTAGAATTCCAATTTTCCCCCAGCAGGCTATTTAGAAGGAATCCTCAGGGATTTCAATAATTTCCCTGCCTTCCCTGATACACGTGTCCAAAAGGGCCATGGTCTGCGGTAGGACGGTATTGGTTAAATAGGTTGCTTGAAATATTTTACCTTCATAAAATAGTTTCTTCCCACTTGTGTTCGAAAGTTTATTGTTCGAAAGTTTTTTTTCTGCTATAATTCCCATGTCTAAGAGCCTCCAGCTTACAATTACATCACCATAACAACGTAAAAGCGCGTGAGAGTAAGAGGCTGCATGAAGGGGGTCAACCCCCATTTTTGAAGCCATAGCTTCAGAAATCTTCTTCAGCCGATTCAAAGCCTTACGGAAGAGATCCATTTCCCCCGAAAATCTCTTGGTTCCTCTATTTTTCTCGATAAAACCATCCAGTTCGTCAATAAAAGTCTGAAGTGCTCTGCCATGTTTCATCCTCATCTTGCGTCCCAATAGATCCAGGGACTGGATTCCACTCGTTCCTTCATAGATAGAAAAGATCTTAGAATCCCTTAGATACTGTTCCAAGGGGTATTCCTCGCAGTATCCGTACCCTCCGAGACATTGGATAGCAATTTCACAAACACGAAAACCCATCTCTGAGCAGTACGCCTTTACAATGGGAGTCATAAAATCTAACAAGAGACCATACCGCTCTTTTTCCGAATCATCGGAATTCTCTTCAGCCATATCCACAAACAGGGCGGTTGTGTATATCATAGATCGCATTCCATCGACCATTGCTTTCATCCAGAGCAGCATTCGCCTGACATCAGGGTGATCAATAATTGGAACAAAACCTTCCTTTCTTTTTGCTATATCAAAACCTTGAACCCGAGTTTTACAGTATTCAAGGGCATTTAGATAGGCAGTACTGGCTATAGCCACACTGCATGCTCCTGTGTTAATCCGGGCCTCATTCATCATCTGGAACATATGTGGAAGCCCCATATTTTCTTCACCACACAGGTATCCTATGCATTCATCATTCTCCCCGAAGTTCATCACACAGGTTGGTGAAGCATGCAAACCCAGCTTTTCCTCAATTCCCCCACATACTACATCGTTCGGCTTCCCTAAAGTTCCGTCTTGATTTACAAGGATCTTTGGAATCACAAACAACGAGAGCCCTCTCACTCCTTCTGGAGCCCCTTCAATTCTTGCAAGTAATAGCTGAATAATATTTTCAGTCGCATCGTGTTCAGCATAGGTTATAAACTGTTTGGTTCCCTTAATCTTAAAATGACCGTTTTCCCTCTTGGCTATTGTCTTTATGTTTGCCAGGTTGCTTCCTGCATCAGGCTCTGTCAAGGCCATAGTGCCGCTCCACTTTCCCCCATACATCTTAGAAACAAATCGCTCCTTTAACTCCTCGGAGCCAGAACTTTCGATAAGGTGCCCTGCCCCGTGTGTCAGGCTCGATATGAAATGTAGACAGAGACATGCCCCGGAAAAGATGTCACTAATTACAATTCTCATCATGTTGGGAAAACCCTGCCCTCCGTATGTTGTATCTCTTACGGCTGCAATCCATCCATTTTCCCCGCACAGTTTAAAGGCTTCCTTGAATCCTGGAGCCAGATAAACCTGACCGTTTTTATATTTTGTACCGTTTCTTTCTCCTACAGATTGAAGTGGATCAAAAACACCCTTTGCAAATTTAATCGCCTCTGTCACAAGCATATCCAATGTATCTGGAGAAAGTTCTCTATACCGTTCAAAATTGCACAGGTCACCGTAGCCCAATTGCTCATTAAGTATAAACAGCAGTTCTTCTTCCCTTATCTTATAGTGCTCAGACATAAATCAATCTCCTCCATTAATAGTCCCCTTGGTTAGATACCCTTAAATTCAGGCTTTCGTTTATCTAAAAAAGCCGTGATCGCCTCATTGTGATCCTTTGTTGTGAAACAATAGGTCATTAAATGGCTTTCATAGTCTAATGAGTCTTGAATCGATGACTCAAGATTATGCAGAACTGCTTTCTTGGCCAATCTTACGGCAATAGGCGGATATGCGGCGATCGTTCTGGCCATTTCATAACTCGCCTCACTGAGTTCATCTGCCGGTACAACCTTATTGACCAATCCAATCTTTTCTGCCTCATGAGAAGTTATATCCCTTGCCGTCATGATCAGTTCCAATGCCTTGCCAAGACCAACCAGGCGCGGGAGAATAAAAGAACTTCCCAATTCTGGAGTTAGACCAACACGAACAAATCCAGCATTGAAGATCGCCTTGTCTGAAGCAATTCGAATATCACACGCCAGAGACATAGAGAACCCTCCGCCTATGGCAGCCCCGTTAATTGCTGCGATAATAGGTTTTGAAACATTCAATACAGCAGCTCCCAGTGTATTTTTATAGTAGTATCCGGCTCCCTCTCTCTCAATAAAATCATCGTAGCGCCTTTTGAATGCACGGATGTCACCACCGGCACAAAATGTCTTGCCCGATCCAGTTAAGATAAGAACCTTCACAGTCTTGTCAGTATCCAGAGAAGGTAAAACACTTAGAAGATCACTCTTTAATGAGCCATCCAATATATTAAGGTTTTCAGGACGGTTTAGGGTTATCATGGCTATGCCATCTTTAATATGAACATTCACACTTTGCTTTCTCATTTCTCTTCCTTATACTTCAGGCTTTTCCGGAAGTTCTTTCTTAATAAAACTAACTATTTCGGAAGTGGCTGTTCCGGAAGGAAAAACCTTTTTTACACCAAGTTTCTCCAAAACCAAAAAATCTTCTTGTGGTATAATGCCACCCGCGATTACTGAAATGTTTTTAGCCCTTCGCTCTTCAAGAACCTCTAACAAATCAGACAGGGCTTCCACATGGATACCGCTCATACTGCTTATCCCAATAATATCAACACTTTCCTGGATTGCAGATTCCACGACCTGCTCGGGTGTTTGATTCAGACCCAAGTAGACAACCTCCATGCCAGCATCTTGCAATGCCCTCGAGACAATAAGTGCTCCTAATTCGTGTCCGTCTAGTCCAATACTACCAATCAGGATCCGATGTTTTCTCCCTGGCTCCAATTTTTCTCTCCTAAAAGAATAAGACTTATTAACCCTGTTTTGAATGTCACTACCTTTTCACTCAGGTCGTACTAATCAAATTTGCTGGCAAAGACTTCTCTGAATACTCCCATAGCTTCTTCGAGTGTTACTCTTGCCTTTGCTGCTTTTATAAGAGCGGGCATGACATTGTGTCCTGACTCTGTAACTTCCCTTAATTCGTTCAATGTCTTATTAACCTTAGAGATATCCCGTTTATTCTTAAATTCACGCAACTCCTTGATCTTCATTTTTGAAAATCTCGGATCAGCACGGAATATTGGCGGAGAAACGGTCTCTTCCTCCCTGTACTTATTTAGGCCGATCATCGTGATTTTGCCACTCTCGATCTCCTTCTGTCTCTCAAAGGCTCCTTCATTGATTTCCTTAAGAAGAATTCCATTTTTTATTCCTGCAATGAGTCCGCTAAGCACTGTGCCATCATCGGCCATACGTTCTACTTTCTCGATATAAGAATAGACTTCTTTCTCTATTTTCTTTGTGAGACACTCAATACAGAAAGCTCCCCCCAAGGGGTCAACCGTGTTACATATGCCGCTTTCTTCGGCAATAACCTGTTGTGTTCGTATAGATAGGGTCTGAGCCTCCTCAGTTGGTATACCTAACGCTTCATCATAGCAAGGGATCCCAAGGGCCTGTACCCCTCCCAAGACTGCAGCCAGGCCCTGTATAGTGCCCCTGATAATATTAACCAGGTGCTGTTGGGCTGTGTAATCACTTGTTAAAGTTAAACAATAGACACGAAACAACATCGATTTTGGATTCGATGCCCCAAACTTTTCCTTCATTATCTTTGCCCACATCCTTCTTGCGGCCCTGAATTTGGCAATTTCTTCGAGAAAGTCAATACCTCCAGACATGAAAAAGGAGATTCTTGGCGCAAACTGATCACATTCCAATCCACCTTGAATACCGGACTGGACATAAGCAATCGCAGTTGCCAGCGTCAGCCCAAGTTCCTGTATCGAATTTAGTCCCGCAGGATGATATGAGAATCCTGATATGGAGATAGGATTCCATCGTGGCATATTATTTGTACAATAATCCAGAACATCCATACACAGCTTTAGCTCCGCTTCAATCGGCAGCAACTCGATTCTTTCAGCCAAGTAAGATTGAAAGGGATCGTTCTTTCCACTCCCTCTAAGTTGGGCTGGCGAATAGCCCAGTTCCTCTGCAGCAGCGACATACATGGCAAGCAAAATAGCTGGAGAGCCATGAATAACCATGTTCGTAAAGCCCTGGTTCATTGGGAAGCCCTTCATGAATCCTATCATATCTTCAATATGGTCGATAGGTAGCCCTACCGTTCCCACCTGATACTTTGATATGGGGTTATCTGAATCATACCCATAATTTGTGGGCATATCAAAAAGCAGGGTTGTAGCGGGTTCACCTTTATATCCTGCCTGACCTCCTTTCTTAATTAGGGCCTTATACCTTTCCGCTGTCAGCTCACTGGAACTGAAACCCATAGGCTGTCTCTTCATCCAGCCGACTGATCTGTACATATTAGGATATATGCCTCTTGTGTATGGAAATTGACCTGGTTCTCCCAGATCGCTTGAATAAGGGATATTCTTAACATCTTCGGGAGTGTAAACCCTTTTCAAAGAAATGCCAGATCTTGTCTTGAAACGTTGCTCGTCATCATTAGAGTCTGCTTTACTCCCTTTCATCCAATTACCCTCCTTTTTCCAGGCAAGTCGGGAACGCTTATAGCTCATTGTTTGACTTTGTTTTTTCTAAGCCTGAAATTATTGTACAAGCACTCTCAATTATCTCACATATTATGTCTTTGGCGCTCTTCAAATCATTTAGCATTCCACATACTTGTCCTGCCCCAATGGTATCTTCCTCTATATCTTCTCTCACTTTCTTCAAGACCATACGGCGAAAGTCTCGAAGTTCCCTGGGAGAGGCTCCGCGCTTATTCAGCTTATCCCATTCTTCGGTAAAGCGGCTTTTCAGGGCTCGGGTTGGCCAGCCTGTTCTCATTGTTGTAACCACGGTATCGTCTGCTGATGCCCGCAAGATTTTTTCCTTAAGCGGTAAGGGAAGAATACTTTCGCGCGTGGCAACGAACCTCGTTCCCATCTGTATCCCACATGCACCCAGGGCCAGAGCAGCGACAAAACCCCTGGCATCACCAATTCCGCCTGCGGCTACTACGGGGATTTCGACAGCATCAACCACTTGGGGTACCAGGGTTAAAGTCGTTATCATACCAACATGCCCTCCTGCTTCACATCCGGAGGCGACAACGGCATCTGCGCCTTTCTTTTCAACACTCATTGCCTGCCTGGCAGTTGCTACAACCGGTAAAACTTTTATTCCGTGGTCCTTTAGTATTGAAATGGCTGGTATATTGGGATCCCCCCTCCCAGTTGTCACTATCCGAATTCCTGCTTCCGCAAGCACCTTTACCTTCTTTGAAAAATCATAGGACGAATGAATAGCCGCTACATTTACGCCAAAAGGCTTGTCCGTCAGAACTCTGACCCTATCTATTTCTTTAAGGATACGACTATTAGATTGATTCCAAATAGCCAGGATTCCCAGGCCTCCTGCATTAGAAACACAACTGACCAAAGTGGCGTCACTTACAGGCCTGGTAGATCCACCAAGTGCACCCTGTATGATTGGATATCTAATCCCGAGCAGTTTGTTCAATGAGGTGTGAAACATTTAAGATCTCTTCTTTCTGACAAGTTCTCTGATATCATGACTGATTGAGCTAAGTAATGTGCCAGAAGGAAAAACTCCCTCAACCCCCTTTTTCTTTAATTCCGGGATCTCTTCCGGGGGGATAACGCCTCCAAGGACAAAAGCGACATTGTTTAAACTCTGCTTATTTAACAGATCAATAATCTTAGGAACATAGATGCGATATTCATCCCCAAGAACACTCAGCCCTATAACATCCACATCTTCCTGTACTGCTGCCGAAACAATTGTCTCCGCAGTTTGGTAGCATCCCAAGTTGATGACTTCAAAGCCCTCGTTTCTTAGTAAAACAGATACAACCTTAAGACCTCGATCGTGTCCGTCAAGACCCACCTTCGTCATTAACACCCTTATCTTTCTCTCTTCATCCATTGATCTGCCATCCCCCAGTATTGTTAAAAAGGCGATTTTTCCATTTCAAATGGATCATAACTGTATCCAAAACATTCACGAATTGTACCTATAATCTCATCCGTAGTTGAATATGCTCTTACAGCCTCAATTATTGATGGTATCAGATTATGTTTTTTTCCCTTAAGCGCCTCCTTGCGAAGGTTCTGAATACTTTCTTGCACTCTTTTGTGGTCTCGCTCTCTTCGCAATCTGTTTACGTTATCAATATGTACTTTTTCTGCTTCATAAGAATACTTGTGGCGTTTGGCCCGGGTCTCCTCTTCAGGCGGCTCAATGAATTCATTTATCCCCACAACGATACGTTCATTGTTTTCAATTGCCTCCTGATACTTCACCGCCTCCTTTTCTATCTCTCTATCAATCCATTTCTTTTTAATCGCGGCCAAGGCACCCCCCATCTCGTCTATTTTCTCCATTATCTTTAATGCCTCTTCCTCAATCCTATTTGTCAGTGTCTCAATATAGTAAGAACCTGCCAAAGGATCAGCCGTATTTGCAGCACCAGTCTCATAGGCAATAATTTGTTGAGTCCTCAGGGCAATACGCTGGGTACTCTCGTGTGGAAGAGCAATAGGTTCGTCATATGAGCAGCAATGAAGGGACTGCACTCCTGCCAATACTGCACTTAAAGCTTCAAATGCTACGCGAACTATGTTGTTGAGAGGCTGATGGGCCACAAGCGAGCAGCCAGCAGTATGAATACCAAAGCGAAACTTCAGGGACTTTGGATTTTTTGCCTTAAACCGTTCTCTCATAATCCTTGCCCACATTCGCCTGGCAGCCCTTAGCTTCGCAATTTCCTCAAAAAAATCAATGTGAGCAGAACAGTAAAACGCAAACCGCGGGGCAAAATTATCTATATCCAAGCCACGCTCAAGCACCTCTTCTATATAGGCAATGGCGTTCGCAAACCCGAATGCTAACTCCTGTGTTGCAGAGATACCTGTTTCTCGCAGATCGTACATATTGACATTTATAGGATTCCACAGCGGCATGTTTTTTGTACAGAATTCAATAACATCAGCCGATATCTTAAGGGCCAGATCAGGTGGAGTCGCTTCTCCCATACCGCAGAACCGCGTGGAAAGGGTATCATTTTGAATAGTCCCTCGAATCTTTGAAATGTCTATACCCGCACTTTGACAAGTAATTATATACTGGGATAAAACTATGGGCGCGATACAAGAGGAAGATATTAGAGAAAAACTTACATCCGAGATTGGTATTCCCTTTGTAAGATCTTCCATATCCTTCAATGAAGTGAGGGGAACCCCTGCTGCACCAACTTCACCCTCTGCCAGGGGATGTTGCACATCAACTCCAAAGCGCGTAGGCATATCGACGATCACGTTCAATCCACCTACTCCCTCTTCGATTTGCTGCAAAAGTCTCTCGTTGGTGTGGGCTGGTGTGCCAAAACCACAGACCTCCCTTCTCGTCCAATATCGCCCTCTGAACATATCAGGGTATATTCCTCTGGTGAATGGGTATTGACCGGAATCAGCAATATCTCGGTCATAGTGAATATCCTTTGTATCCTCCGGTGTATAAATCTCCTTCACTGCGATGCCTGATAATGTATTGGTTGCCTGGGCTTTTTCTCGATAAGCGGTATTTATTTTATTTACATCCTTTTTCATTTTTTTCTCCCAAAATGAAAATTAAATTGCAGCTAAGCGATAAGGCTATTGGCAATTATTATTCTCTGAATTTGATTCGTTCCCTCCACAATCTGCATTGACTTTGCATCCCTTATATATCTCTCAGAGGGAAAATCTTTAATATAGCCATATGCACCTAAAATCTGAGCAGCATCTATGGCCACTCTCATAGCTACATCAGTCGAAAAACACTTAGCCATGGAGATTATTCCGGTCACATGGTTCCCTTGTTCACCCCGATCAAGAAGTGAGGCGGCTTTATAAACCAATTGCCTGGACGCCTCTATCTGCATGGCCATATCAGCGATCATAAATTGTATCCCTTGAAATGAGACGATCATTTTTCCGAAGGCCTCCCTCTGTTTGGCATAGTTAATGGCAATATCTAATGCACCTTGGGCCAATCCAACCGCACGAGCGCCAATTATCGGTCTTGATCTGTTGAAGCTCCTCATAGCAATTCCGAAGCCTTTATTTTCTTCTCCCAAAAGATTGCTTTCAGGAACCTCACAATCTTCAAGGATAACCTCGGCTGAAGGAACACCTTTTCCTCCCATCTTGTTCTCAATCTTGCCAATACAGAGACCAGGGCTATTCTTGTCCACAATAAATGCACTAAGGCCTGAGGTGCCAGCATCCGGATCTGTTTTAGCAAAGACAATAATAAAATCGGCTACAGTCGAATTGGTGATAAAGGCCTTCCGGCCATTAAGTATATAGCAGTCGCCTTTTAAGACTGCTCTGGTTCGAATTCCCCCAAGATCCGAGCCCGCCCCAGGCTCGGTTGTCGCAAATGCGCCCCGGTATTCGCCACTTGCTAACCTCCTTAGATAAAATTCTTTTTGTGCCTCATTTCCTGCCTCCAAGATGCAACTTTGGGGGACATAAGTCATTACCAGAATATAGGCAGTGTTGTAACAGACCTTTGCAATCTCTTCGAGCACGAGACAGAATGTATAAATATCAGTCCCTGATCCTCCATATTCCTTAGGGATAGCCATCCCTAAAAGGCCTTGTCCTCTTAATAACTGAAAGATATCTTCAGGATATATGGCTTCCTCATCAATTTGAGCGGCCCGTGGAAGGACCTTTTGCTGGACCATTTTCCTAACCATATCAAGGATCATCTGCTGTTCATCAGTTAGTGTGGAATCCATTTCACATCTCCTTATCTATTCTGAAATTTTCTGCCCCTCTATCTCCCTCAGTATTCCCTTGGCTATTTTTCCTTGTGGCGTATGGGGAAGGCTTTTAACAAATTTGATTATCCTCGGTACTTTGTAAGGCGCAAGGTACTCTCTGGCATAATCTTTAAGCTCTTCCCCGATCAGACTTGTTCCTTCTCTCTTGACAATTAGGGCCTTTGCCAACTGTCCTTTAACCTCATCGTGAACTGCGATCACTGCCGCTTCTATTACATCCGGATGATTTTGAAGCGCATTTTCGATTTCCTTTGCATAGATGTTATATCCTGATGTAACTATCATGTCTTTTTTGCGATCCACAAAGTAATAATAGCCGTCTTTTTCCTGCCGGAGCAGGTCTCCCGTGTGAAGCCAGCCTCCACGAAATGCCTCTTTAGTTTTGTCCAGAAGGTTGTAATATCCCTTCATGACGCATGGGGATCTAACCACCAATTCTCCTGTCTCACCTAATGGGACATCATTATCGTTTTCATCAACCAATCTGGTCTCGATATTACAAGCTGTCAGGCCGCACGAACCTAACCGGCGGTTGGCCCTGTGGGGAGGATTGATCATTACCAGGGGGGACAATTCCGTTTGACCCATTGATTCAATGAAGAGGCAGTCAAACCTTTTTTCAAACTCTTCGACAACCTAATAGTTTACATTCCCCCCTGCAATAATACAAATTCTGATTGAACCCAGGTCATATTGGTCTATTTTGGGATGACTGAGCAGATAAGAGTACATGGTCGGAACTCCTGTGAAAAACGTTATTCTGTTTTCATGCAGGAGATCCAAAACCTCTTCCGTTTCAAACCGTTCCATAATGATTACTGTTCCCCCTACAGTGATGAAATTGAGCAGGGTTGAGACAGCAAACATGTGGAACATGGGTAAAGGGATCAAGGTAATATCACTTTCAGTTAATTCCAGGATACTGCTTCTAATAAAGGCATTATCGGTATAACCTCCATGGGTAGTCATTACTCCCTTTGGTCTACCCTCGGTACCTATTGATGCTCTCTGTTGTGGGAAATAGGGAAGACCATAATCCGGAACGTAAATATAGATGAAAGCCGGTAAGGACATTTTCCAGGACAGTATATCCCCTAAAAAGACTGGTAATCTGGAAAATTCTGGCAATACCCATTATAACAACTTTATGGGCCTTCATGCCGGTAATATCTTTCCCTTCGAATAATACCCTGCCTCTTGAAGGGGGGTAGACTCCACTGATCAGATTAAAGGTCGTAGTCTTACCGGCTCCGTTAGGACCTATTAGTCCAAGGATCTCGCCCTTCTCAACACCAAGATCTAAACCGTCAACTGCCTGGACACCGCCAAAGGCTTTGCTGATTTTCTGAAGTTCCAGAATGGCCATTGAAATAATGTTCCCCCTATTTTATTTTCAAAGTACAGCAACTTTTGTGCCATGTTATTTTATTTTAATAATTGATAACTTTTTTCCCAATCGGATACAGTCTTTTGTGGCTCAGGCATTAAACCCAACGTATGGATAGTTCAAGGTTTAATCATATCTAAGTGGTAGTTTAAATGAAAAACTATAGGAGATTGAGATAAGATTTTTGATCAGAAAGGGCTCTAAACAAGGCAAATGAAGCAAGACATAGAAAAATATATGTCCTAATTTTCAAACATGTTCGATGTTTAAAGCAGACCGACCTTTTTCATTGTGTAGTAGAGCTTACTTCTTTGGATGCCTAACAATTTTGCTGCTTTTATCCTGCTGTTATTGGTATACGAAAGGGCAGATTTTATTATCTCTCTTTTGGCATCTTTAATTGCCTGCTCAAAGATTCTTGAAGCAGGATTTTTTTTTATTGAAATGAAATTGGATATGATTAATTCCGACGGAATATTCTGTATGGGAATGATATCATCTTTAGTAATATTTACTGCTCTTTCAATAATGTTTTCTAATTCTCTTACATTACCCGGCCAGTTATATTCCAAGAGCAAATTTTCTGCTTCCTCCGCAAGTCTCTTTTTCGTTGTTCCCAGTTTTATGGCCATCTTGCTGAGGAAGTGCTCCATTAAAAGCGGCATATCCTCTTTAACTTCCCGCAATGGAGGCATTCGCAGTGTAATTACATTCAGCCTATAATAAAGATCCTCGCGAAAATTTCCTTTTCTTACTTCTGTCGCTAGGTTTTTGTTTGTAGCGACAATAAGCCGGAAGTTTAGTTGTATTGGATGGCCTGCCCCTACCCTTTCCACCTCCTTTTCCTGGATTACTCTTAAGAGTTTCGGCTGTATCTGTAGCGGCATCTCACCGATTTCGTCCAGAAAGACAGTACCATTTTGAGCCAACTCGAATTTCCCGAGTTTACCTTTTCTCCTTGCTCCAGTGAATGCGCCCTCTTCATAACCAAATAGTTCCGACTCTATAAGTTCAGCAGGAATCGCGGCACAGTTTAGTTTAACAAAAGGCTTATATTTTCTTATACTTGCACTGTGTATAGCATGAGCTAACAGTTCTTTGCCGGTTCCAGTCTCCCCGGTTATCAGGATAGTAGATGTTGTGTTACAACACTGCCGTGCCTCTTCCTCGATCGTTTTCAATGCCTTGCTTCTCCCAATAATATCATCAAATGTATATTTTGTTCCTAACAGAGAAGTAATATTTCTTTGATATAATTCGATTTTCTCTTGTAACTGGGCGACTTTTGATGCCATCTCTATGAATTTCTTTGTTTGAAAGAATATGACTTTCCCTGCAGCTCCAAGCGTCTTGCCATTTCTTTTTATAGGAAATCGGCCAACGATTTTTTCCCCTCCCCCTATCAGCATTGTATTACCAATTTCTGCCTTACCGTTCCTGGCAACTATATGAAGCCTGGTATTTGGAATGACCTTGGTAACATGCTTGCCGACAGCCTCTTCAATGGTATGGTTAAATACCTTTTCATTGCTTTTACTGAAAAATCTTATAATTCCGGCCGCATCAACAATGACCAAGCCCTCGTAAGGGCTGTCAACAGTTAATTGGACTAACAACTCATTGTCTGTGAATTTCTGGCTTTTTTCTCTCATTTTCAACCTCTATAAGTAATATTAACACCAATTTAGCCAATGATTCCAAATCCTTGAGTGTATTGATGAAAACAAAATAATAGCAAATAAAAACATATAATCAATATAGATTCCTTCTGTCCTAAAAATCAAACAAAAAATCAAATTTCCAGGTCAAAACCCCAGTAAATTTAAAGCTTCCTTTTATTAAATACCATAGAACTACTGCTAAGTAGCGATATTTACTTATAATTTGTTTTTTTTTGAGCCATAAGGATATTGACGTTCTGTGAGTGAAAATGTGGCATGATAATTGAAAGGTTCGATCAGAGTATTTAAGGAGTAATCGAAAATGCAATCAAATATTGGCTTTACCCTTACCAGGAACAGCAAAAAACAAAAAGATAAGATCGCCATTATTTTCAGGGAAAAGAGAATCACATACAAAGAGCTAAACTCAAGGGTCAACAGGCTTGCCAATGCATTAATGGCACATGGGGTTAAAAAAGGCACAAAGGTAGGTCTCCTCTTCAATAACTCCAACGAATTTGTCGAATCAATATACGCTGTGTTTAAGATCGGCGGGATTGTTGTCCCGCTCAATACTCGGCTAACCTCGCAGGAGATATCTAATCTTGTGGACCATTCTGGCTCTTCCGCTCTTATATTTGATAGTTCCTTTTTGGAAAAGGTGGAAGCAATTCGCCAGAAAAGTCAAAAGATTGACCGATACATCATAGTTAATGATGAGAAGAGAGGTAGTTTTCTTCATTACGAGTCATTGCTTCAGAAGGCCTCTTCCAGAGAGCCTGAAGGAATTAGAGTAGAAGAACCTGATGAGGCATGTATTATTTATACCGCTGGAACTACCGGAAGACCTAAAGGCGTGGTTTTGACCCACAGAAATTTTCTCTGGTTAGCAGCCAATTATTGCATAGGCGGGATGACGAGCTTTGAGGATATCTCCATGTATATCTTTCCCCTTTTCCATGTCGGGGGGATCGGAACCTTTATTTCCCACATCTTCATCGGCGCTACCGCCCTTCTGAAAGAGAAATATGACCCACTGGATTGCCTGGACACAATTCAGAAAAAAGGGATCAATAGATGGAGTGCTATTCCTACGATTTATGGCGAGGTTGTAAATCTTCCGGATCATCACAAATACAATTTAACCTCCATTACAAAGCTCAGTTCGGGAGCAGCGCCCATGCCTATGGAGGTGAAAAAGAGATTAGCCGAGCTTTTTCCCAATGCCGGTATGTTGGATGGCTATGGGCAGACGGAATCGTCCGGGGCCATAACCCAACTCTCGCCTAAGGATACCTTCAGAAAGTCTGGATCAGTAGGGCTTCCCTATCCAACAAATGAGATCCGAGTAGTTAATGACAAGAATGAGGATGTGCCCATAGGCGAAGTTGGTGAACTCGTCTACAATGGCTATACCAGGATGAAGTGCTACTATAGGGATCCCGAAGCTACACAGGAGGCAATGAAGGGAGGGTGGATGCATTCTGGAGACCTGGTTAATGTTGATGAGGAAGGCTATGTCTATCTTGTTGACAGAAAAAAGGACATGATCGTCACCGGGGGGGAAAATGTCTATTCCAGGGAGGTAGAGGAGACTATTATCAAGCTCCCACAGGTAGCTGAGGTTGCTGTTATTGCCCTGCCAGATCCTAAATGGGGTGAAGCTGTTACCGCGGTTGTTGTGCTGACGGCAGGGGTCAAGATATCTGCAAAAGAGATTGTCGAGTTTTGTAAGAACCATATTGCTTCCTATAAATCACCGAAAAGGATTATTTTTGCTGAAAATCTTCCGAAAAGTTCAGTAGGAAAAATCCTCAAGAGGGAATTGAAGAAATTGTATGTGCCTTGAGAATGGATTTGGGGGAGTAAGAGAGCAAGGAGGTAGATAAATATATGGCTGGAATAGTCTCATACGGAGGATACATACCTCGCTACAGGTTGAATCGGAAGGTTATCTTCAAGGCCATGGGCTGGCTAAATCCCGGATCTGCAGCTTATGCCCGAGGTGAAAAGTCCGTAGCCAATTTTGATGAAGATAGCATAAGCATGGGTACGGCCGCTGCTATTGACTGTTTGACAGGTTTTGATCGTTCACAGGCAGAAGGGCTGTACTTTGCATCTACTACCATGCCTTATAAAGAACGATTAAGCGCGGGCATTATTGCAACCGCCTTGAATCTGCCTGATGCTATACGCTCTGCCGATTTTAGCAATGGCTTAAGGTCGGGAACCACTGCCTTAATATCTGCCCTTGAAACAGTTGAGGCAGGAAGGGCCAAAAGGATGCTCATCTGTGCAGCAGATAGCCGCCTTGGAAAGACGGGCACCCCTCAGGAGATGCTTTTTGGTGATGGGGCAGCTGCCTTGTTAGTGGGGAATGATGATGTGATAGCTGAATTTCAGGGGGCCTACTTTCTCAGTTATGACTTTGTCGATCATTACCGTGGCGATCTGGCAAAATATGACCGGTCATGGGAGGAAAGGTGGATCAGGGACGAAGGCCTGGAAAAATTCATCCCTGCGGCAATTAATGGATTGCTTAAGAAATACGATCTAAAGATCACCGATTTTGCCAGAGTAATATACCCATGTGATTACCCGGCTGCACACAAAAAGATCGCGAAGATTTTAAGCTTGGAAGGTTCTCAACTTCAGGGAACAATGATGAATGAGATAGGTGATACAGGAGCAGCCCATCCTCTCGTAATGTTGGTCAAGGCCCTTGAAGATGCAAGCCCTGGGGAAAAAATATTGGTCGTTAGCTTTGGCAATGGGTGTGAGGCCCTTTTCTTTGAGGTTACAGATGAAATCGGGAAGCCAAAGAAAAGAAACGGGATTGGTGGTTATTTGAAGAGGAAATTTGAGCTTACCAATTACGAAAAGTATCTTGTCTTTCGCGACTTATGCCAGGCAGACTTAGGCCTTCGGGCTGAGGAGGATATCTGGACAAGGTGGAGCCTTCTTTGGAGAAACCGGAAGGTTATCTTCGGTCTTGTCGGGAACAGATGCAAGAGATGTGGTACACCTCATTATCCCCCACAGCGGGTCTGCGCTAATCCTGATTGTGGGGCTATTGATGAGATTGAGGATTACACATTTGCCGACAAACCAGGAAATATCTTTAATTTTACTGGCGACATGCTGGCCGCCTCCTTTGATCCTCCCGCTATTCACGGGCAGATTGATTTTGATGGTGGTGGCAGGTATTGGTTTGACTTCACAGATTGTACCCTTGATGAACTCAACATAGGAATGCGCGTAGAGATGAGCTTCAGAAAGAGATACTATGATGACAGGAGAAATATTCATGGATACTTCTGGAAAGCGGTTCCTATAAAGGAGGTGGAGTAAGTGGCAACTGGTATCAAAGATAAGGTGGTTATTATTGGCATGGGTTGCACTCGTTTTGGAGAACGCTGGGATACGAACGCTGAAGACCTGATCATTGAGGCCTTTGTGGAATGTCTGGAAGATGCCGGAATTGAAAAAAAGGAGATCCAGGCCGCCTGGTGGGGTTGTCATTTTGATCAGGTAAACTATGGAAAGGCGGCTGTACCCCTTTCCACAACATTAAAGTTGCCCTTCATACCCGTAACGAGGGTTGATAACTGGTGTGCCACAGGAACAGAGGCCTTAAGGGGTGCATGTTACGCTGTTGCCTCCGGGGCCTATGATATCGCTCTCGCATTAGGAGCCGAGAAACTAAAAGACACCGGATATGGAGGTCTCCCTGGAGGAGGAAATACAAGCCAGATAAATCTAATGATAAAGCCCAATTATACGGCTCCTGCTGGATTTGCACTTATGGCTACTCGATATATGGCGAAATACAAGATCTCTCCTGATGAATTAAAAAGGGCACTGGCCCACATCTCTGTCAAAAGCCATGCAAATGGTTTGTTGAGTCCAAAGGCCCACCTTCGCCGTCTTATTACCGAGGAAGATGTTATTAAGGCCCCCATGATAGCATGGCCTCTTGGTCTATATGATTGCTGTGGGGTAAGTGATGGCGGAGCAGCGGCCATTGTTACAACTCCTGAAATTGCCAGGAGCCTCAAGAAAGACCCGGTTTTGGTCAAGGCGCTCCAGATATCAGTTACGTCTGGAGAGGAGGCTATATACACAAGCTGGGATGGTAGCTATGTCATGACAACCACTCAGGCTGCAAAATGGGCCTATGAAGAGGCAGGAATTAAAAATCCACGAGAAGAGATCAGCCTGATGGAGCTCCACGACTGCTTCTCCATTACCGAGCTTTCAACGTACGAGGACCTCGGTATCTGCCCAAGGGGAACGGCCATGAAGGATATCATGGATGGATTCTTTGATCTTGATGGAAAGCTCCCAACCCAATCCGATGGGGGGCTGAAATGTTTTGGACATCCCATTGGTGCCTCAGGGTTAAGGATGCTTTACGAAATATATAATCAGCTCTTAGGTAGATGCGGGGAAAGGCAGATAAAAGATCCTCATTTGGGACTCACCCATAATTTGGGTGGTCTTCCAAGTGGCAGTGTTTGCAGTATCGCTATTTTAGGCAGGGAGTAAAACTGGGTTTACCAGGAGATACCACTTTTGGCCAGACGTTAAAAGAGGTGAGGAGTGACGAATGGGTTATTGGTTTACAGAGCCACATTTGAAAGTAGTTTTCCCTTTGGTCCTTTCCACTTCCATAAGGGGATTGAGCACGATGTTCTATACACCCAAGCTGATTATGGGCCCAATGGCGTTAGGACCTTCGACTGTGGATCAGTTTGGAGCCAAGTGTTCTAAAAAGAGGGCATTTGTTGTCACCGATGAATTTGCTGAGCGATTTGCTGCCAAAGTTGTTCGGTCAATTGAGTCCGGCGGCTTCACTACCCAGACATGGAGCGAGGCACTGCCCGAGGCACCGATGGAGAACGTCAAGGAGTGCGGTGAGGCTATGAGCCAGTTCGAGCCTGACCTGATAGTAGCTGTTGGTGGTGGATCAGTCATCGACGGAGCCAAGGCAGCCTGGATACATTACGAACGGCCGGACATAGGCGATTTGGGCTCAATCAATCCCCTCAGTCAACTGGGACTGAGAAAAAAAGCCATTTTGGCGGCAGTGCCTACCACAAGTGGCACGGGCTCGGAATGCACCAGTGCTTCTGTGCTTCATGACACAGAGGCCCACAGGAAGGTACCCATAGCCAACAGAGACCTCATGCCTGATTTTGCTGTTCTGATCCCTGAGTTTACCATGACCATGCCGCCTAAGCTGACCGCTGGAACAGGGTTGGATGCCCTTTCGCATGCTATGGACGCCGTGGCCACGCCGGCTGCTAATGAGCTTACCGATGCAATGAGCTTGGCTGCTATAAAGATGATTTTTCAGTATCTCCCCCGCGCATATCATTACGGGCGGGACCGGGAGGCCAGGCACAGGATGCTTATAGCCGCAAGTATTGCAGGAATTGCCTTTGGGCAAAGCGGCGCAGCCTTGACGCACAGCTTTGGACATGCTCTTGGCAGCCTTTTTGATATACATCACGGACTGGCCGTCGGGATCTTTATCCCATATGTGTTCCAGTTCTACCACAAGGTTTCGGACAAATATCAGGTGATATGCCAGGCCCTCGAAGTGGGAGGTAAATCCAGGGAGGAAAGCCTGGCAGGCCTTGTGAAAAAGGTGAGGGCTTTGTTTGAAGAACTGAACGTCCCATTGAGTCTTAAGCACTTGGGCATACCAGCGGATGAGTTCGATCGGAATATGGAAAAGCTTGTGCTCTATGCCTTTGAGGATATCGATACCTTCTTCAGCCCCAGGCCGATCACCACGGCCCAGTGTGAAGACATATTCAGGTACGCTTATGAAGGCAAAGATGTAGATTTTTAAAGAAAGAGGGTCAAGGCTATGAACGGATATCACGGGCGTTTTCTTAAGGTAGATTTAAGTGAGCTAAAGACCAAAGACATGCCCCTTTTTGAAGATGATTTAAGGAAATTCATCGGCGGGGCCACGCTGGCGGCAAAATTGATCTATGACCATGTGGAAAAAGACATGGACCCCTTGGGCCCAGAAAGCCCGCTGGTTTTTTCCACCGGGCCTTTTACTGGCACATCGATTCCCATGGTCAGCCGCTACGCAGTCAGCGGCATTTCGCCCCTGACCGGGTACTGGGGCGAGGCCACCAGCGGCGGGGAGTTTCCTTTCCGACTCAAGGGCTCCGGTTACGACGGTATCTTCATCACCGGCCGGGCGGATCACCCTGTTTATCTCTATATCGATAACGGCTCCGTTCAAATAAAAGATGCCTCACACCTATGGGGCAAGGATATTTATGAGACCCAGAAGATAATCAAGGGAGTGCTTGAAAAAAGCGGGCTGAGTGTGGCCTGCATTGGCACGGCAGGGGAAAGACAGATCAGGTACGCCGGTATCATGAATGATAAGGGTCGTGCCGCAGGCCGATGCGGTCTTGGCGCGCTTATGGGGTCCAAGAACCTGAAGGCCGTGGCCGTGGCCGGCAAAAGAAAACCGGATTTGACTAACCGCAAGAAAGTAAAAGAGCTTGCAAAAGAGGTGCTGGCTGCGATCAGCGGCAGTTTTGGCGCTGTGGCCTTACGAGAATACGGCACCCTGTTTTACATGGACTTTGGCATGTCTTTAGGCGATGCCCCGGCCAAGTATTTCAGCAAGAGCGTCTTTCCTGCAGAGAAAGTGACTGGACAGGCCCTGCGACAGGCATACACAGTCGAAAATTACGCCTGCCCGGGCTGCCCCATCGGCTGCGGCCGTGAGGTGAAAAATTTCCGGAAGGACCTGGATTCTGTCGACGGCCCGGAATTTGAGACAGCAAACGCCTTAGGGCCCCTGTGCATGAATATTGACCTGGATTCTATCATCCGGGCAAACCACCTCTGCAACGCTCACGGTCTGGACACAATTTCGGCTGGGGTATCCATCGCTTATGCCATGTATCTCTATGAAAATGGTGTACTAACACGAGACGAGGCCGGAATGGAGATAAAATGGGGCGATGGAAATACTGTGGTCAAGCTGGTTGAGATGATTATCAATCAGGAAGGCATTGGTAAATTGCTGTCCCAAGGTACCCTCAGGATGGCCCAGGAGCTTGGCCGCGACGTAGGCGAAGCTGCACAGGTGAAGGGGCTGGAGATCCCGATGCACGATTGCAGGGCATTTCATGGGCTGGCGGTTTCCTACGCCACCGGTCCTCGTGGCGCGTGCCATTTGAAGGGAGATTACTACAACGTGGATATAGGCATAGCCGTGCCTGAGTTCAATATCATGCCAGGTAACAGGCTCTCATCGGAAAATAAGGCTGAGAATGCGGCCAAATATCAAAGCCTGAGAGATCTCTATGATGCCTTGACCCTTTGTAAATTCGCGCCGTTTTCAGTGACTCAGATCAGCCAGCTCTTAAACAGTATCACAGGATGGGACGTAAGCCCGGCAGACTTACTTGTTGCAGGTGACAGATCGATCAATATCAAGCGGGCTATAAGCAATAAACTCGGCCTGACCCGGGAAGAAGACAGACTGCCAAAGATATGCCTCAAGGCCTTAAAGGAAGGTAGCACGGCCGGTAAGGTGCCGGATATGGGGCTGCTTCTTAAGGACTACTACGACTTCCGGCAGTGGGATTGGGAGACGGGCAAACCTTCTAAGGAGAAACTGATTGAACTGGGCTTAAACCCTGTAGCTGAGGACCTGTATCCAAAATAAAGGTCGCGGTTCACTCCAATGTGATACTGGCCGATTGTTTTGAACAACCGGAGGAATGTTCCAACCGGGGTGTCTATGCCGGCATCATAGCCTAAATCAAACGCCAGTTTAACCGGAATATGCCCCGGCAAATAAAGGGTCAGGAGAAAAGCTGGTTATTCCCAAGATTCAGGACCAAACAGTGAAAAAGAATGAAATGAAATCCCGAAGTATCCGGCCGATCATGGAGATCCAGCACCTTCACCTAAGATTCGGTGGATTAGAGGCCCTTAAGGATGCCAATTTGGACATCCTGGAAGGGGAGATTCTGGCCATAATAGGCCCCAATGGGGCTGGAAAGACCTCCCTTTTGAATTGTATTAGTGGGTTTTACCTCCCTTATCGAGGCAGCATCATTTTCCGGGACAAGGATCTGACACGCCTTCCATCTCATAGAATTGCCAAAATGGGCGTTGGCCGGACTTTTCAAAACATTGAACTATATACAGGGCTCACGGCGTTGGAGAATCTTATGGCTGCCAGGCATATCCACATGAAACGGGGAGCCGTGGCTTGCGGTATTTTTTTTGGCCCTGCCCGCCGGGAGGAAATAGAGCACCGCGAGGCAGTGGAAGATGTTATTGATCTCCTGGACATGCAATCGATCAGAAAAAGGGTGGTCGGATCACTTCCCTACGGCCTGCGCAAAAGGGTTGATCTGGCAAGGGCCTTGTGCATGGACCCCCATTTACTGTTACTGGATGAGCCGATGGCGGGGATGAACGTTGAAGAAAAGGAGGACATGGCCCGATTTATTTTGGACATCTATGAGCTCAGAAGGACCACTATAGTCTTGGTGGAGCACGATATGGATCTGGTGATGGATATTGCTGATCGGGTGGTGGTCCTCGAGTTCGGTCTCAAGATTGCAGAAGGCAGCCCAGATGAAATCAGGAATGATCCTCAGGTTATCCGGGCCTACTTAGGGGGAAAGGGATGAACCCCAAAAAGAGGAATATTCACGAAATGGGGCAATAAAAAAAATTGGATACGTTACCAAAAATTTTAAGACATCAATATGAGCAATACCCCAATAAGGAGGTTCTGCGAGAAAAAGACCGGGGGATCTGGCGGTGTTACACCTGGAAGCAATACTATAACAAGGTCAAATATCTCTCTTTGGGATTTGTAAGCTTAGGGTTCAAGAAGGGCGATAAAATCGCTGTCTTAGGGGAGAACAAACCTGAATGGTATTACGCTGAGCTTGCAGCTCAATCGGCCGGAGGGGCAACTGTGGGAATCTACGCCGATTGTGTGCCCTCTGAAGTAAAATTTTATGTAAAACATTCGGATTCAGTCCTTGTGGTTGTCCATGACCAGGAGCAGGTGGATAAGCTTCTGGAGATCAAAGATGAAATCCCTCTGGTGAAGAAGGTCATTTACTGGGATCCTAAGGGTCTTTGGAGCTATCGAGATCCCATGCTGATTAGTTTTGATGAGGTCCTCGAACTGGGTCGAAAATATGAGGGCTCCAATCCACACCTTTTTGATCAAAACGTTGACCGGGGTAGTGGCAACGATATCGGCGTCATCTGCTATACGTCCGGAACCACTGGTGAGCCCAAAGGAGCCATTTTCAGTCAAAGGTATATGGTCGAGGGGGGAAAGGCATGGATCGAAAGGGATAATTGGACGGGTAATGGATACAATTATCTCTCCTTTATTCCCCCCGCATGGGGTATGGAGCAATCAATGGGCATTGCCGGATCGCTTATATCTGACATCGTTGTGAATTTCCCCGAGGCTCCGGAGACTGTTCAGGAGAACTTAAGAGAAATTAGCCCGGAACTCCTCTTTTATGGAGCCCGGTTATGGGAGATGGTGAGTCGAACTGTCCAGGCGAAAATGATCGATTCCACCCTGCCGCGGCGATTCATATACCGTATGTGTCTTCCCATCGGCCTGAAAGTGGCTCGGCTGAAGTCGGAAAAGAAAAAGGTCAATCTGTTTTGGCGGGGCCTCTATTTTTTGGCTCACTTTGTGTTTTTCCGGCAGTTGCTGGATAATTTAGGGCTTAATAAGGCAAAGGTTGTGTACTCAGCCGGGGCTGCTGTGAGTCCGGAAATCATCCGCTTTTTTCAGGCTTTAGGAGTAGAGATTAAGATGCTTTATGGCACCACTGAGACAGGTTTCGTTTCCATTCCTCTTGAAGGCGACATTCGTCCCGAGACCTGCGGGCCTGTTTTACCCTGGGTGGATGTCAAGCTCTCGGATGCAGGAGAGATCCTGGTCAAAAACAAATATATGTATTCCGGCTATTATAAGAATCCTGAGGCAACCGAGGAAAAACTCAAGGATGGATATTACCAAACCGGTGATTTTGGCTATTTGGATGAGGAGGGACATCTGATCGTCATCGATCGCATGGAAGACCTTAAATCCCTCAGTGGGGGTAAAAAGTTCTCGCCTCAATATACCGAGATCAGGCTGCGCTTCAGCCCTTACATAAAAGATGTATTGGTTGTTGGAGAGGAAAAAAGAAGTCATGTAACCGCTCTGATCAATATCGATATACAAAATGTTGGGCGGTTTGCTGAGAAAAACAGCGTTTCTTACACTACTCTATCTGATCTCTCCCAGAAGCCGGATGTGATTGAACTGGTGAGGAGGGAAGTGGCAAAGGTCAACCGCACCCTTCCGGATCATGCCAGGATTAAAAGATTTTGTAATTTGCATAAAGAGTTTGATGCTGATGAGGCTGAATTGACAAGAACCCGAAAGTTAAGGAGGACCTATGTTGAGGACAGCTACAGTGAGTTGATTACGGCCCTCTACGAGGAGATGGACGAATACGAGATGGAGGCATCAATTACTTATCGCGACGGCCGAACAGGAGTCACTAAAACACTAATCCGATTGAACAATGTTGAGGAGGAACAAAAATGACAGATTTCCTCCAGTTTTCAGTTATTGGTTTGCTCACAGGAGGGCTCTATTCACTGATAGGTGTAACTATTGTTATTGTTTTCAAAGCAAGTAAAGTAGTGAGCATCGCCCACGGCCAGCTTTTGGCCTTCGGCGCCCTCTTTTTCTGGATCTTTATGGTGGGATTAGGGTACCCCCTTTGGCTTAGCTTTCTATTGACTCTGATTTTGGCAAGCCTTATGGGATTCTTTATCGAACGCTTTACCATGCGTCCCCTCATTGGACAACCACTGTTCTCCTCTTTTCTCATGACCTTTGCCCTCTTTATCTTTCTCGATGGGGCCTTCCAGCTATACCTGGCAGGCCAGACTCGCGCCTATCCCCACTTCCTTCCCCAAGGGCAATGGGATTTTGGCGGGGTGATCGTGCCTAAGGGCCAGGTAGTCAATTTTCTGATATCTTTTTTCCTCTTTTTGATACTGGCCCTGTCCTTCAAACATACAAGGGTCGGTCTCAAGATGCGGGCTACCGCAGAAGATCATCGCCTGGCCCAGAGTGCCGGGGTCAGTGTGAGAAATATTTTTACCTACGTCTGGATCATCTCCGCCATATTAGCCTCCATATCGGGAATTGCCATGGCGACCGTTACGGATATCCACTATCCCCTGCCCTATTTCGGTATAAAGGGACTCATCGTAGCACTTTTCGGGGGGATGGAATCCATTGGAGGGGCGCTCCTGGCCGGGTTGATCCTGGGACTGTTGGAAAATATCAGCGCCGGCTACCTTGATCCTATTTTAGGGGGAGGCATAAAAGATGTGGCAGCCTATGTGATGCTTCTTCTCATCTTGTTGATAAAACCTTACGGGCTTTTCGGGTTGGCCCGAATAGAGAGACTGTAGACAGAAAGGAATGGAAAATGCGGGCCTCCGGTATATTTGATAAGACCTATCAGAAGGATATTGCCATTGTAAGGTCCTGGCAGCATTGGATGCTTTTACTTGGGACCATTGCTTTCCTATTTACCATTCCCCTGTTTGCTTCCTATTATTTCATCAATTTGTTGAGCAATATCTTCGTTACAGTCATTGTGGTCTTAGGATTACAGATTGTCACCGGCTATGCCGGACAGATCTCCTTTGGGCAACCTGCCTTTATGGCCGTGGGCGCCTTCTGTTCGGCAGTCCTGACCCTCAAATTCGGCTTCTCTTTCTGGTTGGCCCTCCCCCTTTCCGGAATTGCGGCTGGTGTGGTGGGGATTATTGGCGGGGCGCCCTCCTTGCGCATTAAAGGTTTCTACTTAGCCATGGCCACCATCGCTATTTTCTACGTGACAATGTGGGTTATCACACATTTGAAGATCACAGGACTTGCTCAAGGCCTTTCTCCACCACCGCCCAAGATTGGCAACTTCGTTTTCGACACGGACGAACGGATGTATTACATCATTATGATTGCAACCCTGATTTTGACATTTTTCGCCCGAAACCTGGTGAGAAGCAGGATGGGACGGATCTTCGTGGCCATTCGGGATAATGATCTGGCAGCTGAGGTCATGGGAATTAATCTTTATTATTATAAGCTATTGGCCTTTTTTATCTCTTGCTTCTATGCCGGTATTGCAGGTTCTCTTTTAGGCCACTGGTACATGTTGGTCAATGCCGAGCAATTCACCCTGCTTCATGCCCTCACGTACATCGGGATGATCATTATCGGAGGTCTGGGGAGCATTCCCGGTGCCTACTTCGGTGTTATATTCTTAAAGCTACTGGATGAACTAATGCTTTTCAGTTCTCCCTTTCTGGTCGACATGTTTCCCTGGCTCGGCATGGGATCGGCCGCGTCCTTATCACTTATGGCCTTTGGATTGGTTCTAATTCTTTTTCTGATCTACGAACCCCGAGGCCTGGCCAGGCGATGGGAGATTTTTAAGACCTCTTATCGTCTCTATCCCTTTAGATACGGTGAGCAGTAGCAGAGGAAGGAGGTGATTGGGCGATCAGCAGTTTTCAGAAGAGAAATCGATCAAACAAAAAAGAAAGGAGGAATACCAATGAAAAAGACTATTGGAAGCACTGCCATGCTTTTTTTGATCATTTTTGTGGTGGTGACATTTACCACATCTCACGCGGCTGAAAAACAGGTCGCCTATCTGAGCCTGTCAGATTATACGGGACCCGTCGCGGGTATTGTGGCCCCAGGTGATATGGGCGCCGTGGATTTCTTTAAATATATCAACGATAAGGGTGGTGTCCAGGGGGTAAAGATCAGGTTTATCGCCGTGGATACCCGCTATGATGTCGCGCGAGCCATGTCAGCCTACAAGAGGTATCGTAAGACCCCCAAGCTTCTCCTCGCGGTCGCTCAGGGGACTCACATTGGTAAGGCCATCTATCCGATTCTCGAAAGGGACAAGTTGATTATGTCTATCCCGGGGGATGGAGAATTCGTATCCAAAAACAAAATCGGCCGTGCTTTTACTACCGGGAATTGCTACCAGGATACCTTCGGCGCAGCCTTGGACTGGATGGTAAGGGATTGGGAGAAAAAGGGAAAACCTGGCAAGCCTACCATAGGGTACATGGGTTTTGACAGCGCCGCTGGAAAAGAGCCATTGCGTGGGGGAAAGGAATATGCTGAAAAGATCGGCGTCAAGCTCCTCAAACCAGAGTTCTTCCCTGTGGGCTCCACTGACCACACAACCTATCTAACTCGCCTAAAAGGGGCCGATTATATCTATGTGGAAGGCGCGAATCCCTCCCATACCAATGTCATCCGTGATGCCCATCGGATGGGAATGACCAAGAATATCCAGTTTGTCTGCGATGTCTGGGGACCGATCATGGGGGAGGGACTCAAGGCTCACGCCAAGGAACTGCAGGGAGTGGTCATCGCCACCTATACCATCAGAGGCACTGATGTCTATGCACACCCCCTGGTAAAAAAACTCTGGGCCAAGTATCGCAAGAAACCAATCAGCGAAATGTCACCAATCTATGCGGCGGGACTGGTAATGCCGATGCACTTTGTGACAGGCCTTGAAAGTGCCTTAAAGAAAGTGGGTTATGAAAAGGTCGATGGAGAGGCCATATATCAGGCATATCAGAAGCTTACGGGAAAGGACACGACCCAGGGTGTTCAAGGGCCATGCACCTACAGCCCTACAGAGCGGCGTGGAAGCAAGCATGTCAGATTTTACAAGGTCGCAGGCGAAAAGATAGTTCCCATCTCCGGTTGGATAACAGCGCCGGATACCGTGTCCCTGCATAAATTTTAGGCGATTACCCCGTGTATAAGAAAGGAGAATATCTATGAATCCAAAAAAACTGGTCCTTATAATTGGGATTGTATCTTTGTTCGGTTTATTACTGGTTGCATGTGCCGCACCAAAACTAAATATTGTTCCCGGCAAGACGGTTCTGTCCCCAGCCCTGTTTAAAAAGCCCATTACCTTTACCGGCTCCGGCTATCAACCCAAAGAAACGGTGGTGATCGATTTAATAGTACCTCAAGGAATCAAGATGAAAGGGCTAAAGGGGGAGGAAAATGGAGTTGGTATCGCCTTTGCCACCGCGGATGAGAAGGGAAATTTCAAGGCCACCCTGAGCCCCATAACCACTCTGAACACCTTGTTTCAGGTGGGTTGGACTCCACTTATGAGGCCTGACTTTAAAAAGGCCAGGCCCCTTCGTCCCGGAAAATATGAGATCGTTGCCACAGGAATCGAATCAGAGAAAGTAAGCAAGGCCATCTTAGAATTGTTGCCACCCCCTAAAAAGAAATAAAGGGGAATGATTCCCCTTTTCCTGGGCGCTTCCATTGCCCATAAAGAGGGGAGTGAGGATGATCTGATCTCGACGAACCTTGTCGCATTGAGTCTCTTCCAAATAGTTGGAGAGGGAAGGATGCTTAGCCTGTCAAATATTGAAGTAGTTTACAGTGATGTAATCCTGGTCCTAAAAGGAGTTACATTGGAGGTCCCCGATGGTAAGATTGTGGCACTTCTGGGTGCAAATGGAGCAGGGAAGACAACTACTCTCAAAGCGATATCTTGCCTTTTAAAAACAGAGTTGGGAAAGATAACTGAAGGCAGTATCGTCTTTGATGGCCAACGAATAGACCAGAAAAACCCCGAAGAAATAGTGAAATACGGCATTGTCCAGGTCATGGAAGGCCGCCCCTCATTTGAGAACCTGACAGTAGAAGAGAACCTGATAGTAGGGGCCTCCTCTCGAAAAAATACCACTGGGATTAAAAGGGATCTTGAGATGGTCTATAATTATTTTCCCGTGCTCAGAGGAATGCGTCAGCGCGTTAGTGGTTACCTCTCAGGAGGTGAGAGGCAGATGCTGGTTATGAGCCGTGGGCTCATGGCACGACCTAAACTGATGTTACTGGATGAACCCTCACTGGGACTTAGCCCTATTTTAGTCGAAGACATATTCAAGATCATCAAACGTCTAAATAAAAAGGAAGGAACTTTCTTCCTATTGGTGGAACAGAACGCCATGATGGCCCTTTCCATTTCCGATCATGCCTATGTTATAGAAAATGGAAGGATTGTGATGGACGGCCCTGCGGCGGAATTAATAGAGAACGAAGATATCAAGGAATTCTATCTCGGCTTGAGTAAAATCGGAAAAAGAAAAAGTTATCGAGATGTTAAACATTACAAAAGACGAAAAAGATGGGTAGGATAATTTTTCCGCAGAGGGAAGCAATGACTGAGAGCAAAATCCCTGGTGTAATGGCTTTTGACATGATGGCCAAGGCCGGGGAGAACCCTGACTTTCCGGTGGTCACTTTTGAAAACCACCCGTATTCTGATGAGATACTCACCTATTCCGATCTCGTTCTCAGAGGCAACAAGCTGGCTCGAGAAATGGAAAATATGGGCATCGGCCGAGGGGACACCTTTTCTATCGTGATGCGCAACCATCCGGAGATCGTCATGTCCATGTACGCGGCCTCGGCCCTGGGAGCGATCGTAGTCCCCATCGACCCCAGGTCCAAGGGGGAAAAACTGAGGTACCAGATTATGGATTCGGGCTCCAAGGGCGTAATCTTTGCCGCCGAGTTCATGGAGGCCATGGATGAAACCCTGTCGCGCCTCCCTAATGTTAAGACTATCGGCTGCATGTACAATCCGGAGTTCGGGGTTTCGGTTTCTCCCAAGTATCCGGACCTGAAAGAATTCCTGGAAGGCCCCGAAGCTCAGATGTTCGATCCGGGTCCCCATGATCCGAAAGACTATTTCATGATTGCTTACACCTCGGGAACCACCGGCGACCCCAAGGGCGTCAGGATACGTGCCAACCGGTTGAAGGGTTACGTCATGCTGGCGGATTACGTCTGGCAGTACACTCCGGAGGACAAGCTATACACCGGCCTATCGTTGACCCATGGAAACGCTCAGGCTGTGACTTTGGGCCCTGCTCTTTTAAACAGTATACCGGCTGTGATTTCCCGCAGGTTTACCAAGAGCCGCATCTGGGACATCTGTCGGCAATACGGCTGCACGACCTTCTCGCTCCTGGGGGGGATGATGATGGGGGTTTACTCCGAAGCGGTCCGGGCAGACGATGGAGACAACCCTGTTAGGGTCATCCTCAGTGCGGGCACGCCCCGAGGTATCTGGGAAGACTTTGAAAAACGTTTCAACGTCAAAATTCACGAGTGGTACGGCGCAGTGGAAGGCGGTTTTGCCCACAAGCCACCCGGAGTCGGTCCAGTCGGTTCCTTTGGTAAGCCCCTGGAAGGGATCATGGAGATGAAGGTTGTTCGCGAAGACGACACGGAATGCGAGCCTGGCGAGATCGGAGAACTTATCTCTCGCATGGGTAAGGGAGAGACCGAAGTGGATTACCATGGTAAAAAGAAGGCTTCGAAAACTAAGATCCGCGGAGGCTGGTTGCGCTCAGGAGATATGGTCCACACGGACGAGGACGGGTGGTTCTATTTCGACTTCCGCAAGGGAGGCGGTCTGAGGCGCCAGGGGGATTTCATCATGCCCGAGTACGTGGAAGGAGTGGTAGCCGAGCATCCTGACATAAACGAAATCTGCGTTTACGGGGTGAAGGCCGCATCCGGTGCGCCAGGTGAAAGTGACCTGGTAGCGGCCATTGTCCCAACAGCAGGCCGCACCCCCAATATCAAAGGGATCTTCGACCTTTGCGCTGCCGGGCTTGAACGGAACAGCGTACCGTCCTATCTCCAGGTCGTCCAAGAGATACCTAAAACCGCTTCCGAAAAAAATTTGGACCGTTTGCTGCGGGAAGAGTTCAATCCGGAGGCCAACAACGTGTACAAATTTGAAGATCACAGTTAGTTCAGAAAAGGAAAATAGGACTATGCGTAAAGTCAAAATAATCGGGGGGGCTATGACCAAATTCGGACGCCACATGGACCGCAGCTTGAAGTCGCTGGTGGCCGAGGCGGTCAACGGGACACTCAAAGACGCGGGCCTGACGAAGGACCAGCTTGAAGGAGTCTGGGTCGGCAACGCGTCACAGGGGGTCCTGACCGGCCAGGAATCCATCCGAGGCCAGGTGGTCATGCGGGCCATGGGTATCGGACGCATCCCGGTGGTGAATGTTGAAAACGCCTGCGCTTCTTCGGCCACAGCACTTCACGGAGCCCGGGCCATGGTGGCGTTGGGTGAGATGGATGTTGCCTTGGCCGTGGGAATGGAGAAGATGTATTTTGAGAATCGAAGCAAGGTCCTACCCGCCTTCACTGGGTGTATGGACGTCGAAATCTTGCCCCAGCTCATGCAAGCATTTGCCAACCAAGAGAAAAAAATCAAAAAGGAAATGGAAGCCAGAGGGGAAGCCAAGAAGAAAAAGTCCGGCCAGCGGTCAGTGTTTATGGACGCTTATGCCTGGACAGCCCGGAACCACATGAAGAAATACGGTACCACCCAGAGACAGTTAGCAGTGATAGCATCCAAGAACCACTATCACTCCTCGATGAACCCTCTGGCCCAATACCAAAACTTATTCACCGTGGAAGAAGTCCTTGAGGCCCCGGAAGTAGCCTACCCCTTGACCAGGCCAATGTGCTCTCCCATTGGCGACGGGGTAGCCGCCGTAGTCATCTGCTCTGAGGAATTCGCTAAGAAAATAGGCGCCAGCCATGCCGTTGAGGTGGCGGCCTGTATGCTGGCGAGCGGAGAGGATCCCTCTGAGGAAAGGAAAGAGAGTACCCTGGCATGGCTGGCCAAAAGGGCTTACGAACGAGCCGGAATCGGGCCGGATGACATTGATGTTGCCGAGGTTCATGACGCCACAGCCTTTGGCGAACTCGGCGCAACCGAAGAACTGGGGTTTTGCCCACGCGGTGAAGGCGGCCCCTTTGCCGAGGCTGGCAATAGTACTCTGGGTGGAGGGCTCCCGATCAACGTCTCTGGCGGCCTGGAATCGCAAGGCCATCCCATCGGGGCCACGGGGGTGCGCCAGGTGGTGGAGCTTTACTGGCACCTGACCGGCGGAGGACGGGCCGGAAAACGCCAGGTCGAAGGCGCAAAGGTCGGTCTGGCTCAGAATGCAGGTGGAAACGTGAATGCCTCAGAAGCGGCACTGTCTGTAACTATCCTGAAGAAGTGATGGGGTTCGTATAAAAACGCATCACGTGGTTTTGGTGCCGCATGTTTGTTCGTCTGAACGTAAAGGAAGCTTACACATAACCAGAAATGGAGAAAGACCATGGGGCTGAGAGACCTTAATATCGATCTGACCAAAGAGCATGTTGCCGTTTGGGATTCGGCAAGAAAATTTGTCAAAGAGGTATGGCGGCCGGCGGCCAGCGAGCTGGATAGGGTTACCGACCCGCAAGACGTGATCGCCGAGGACTCCGTCTTGTGGGATGTATTTCGTAAAACCAACGAACTGGGCTACCACAAAATGACCTTTCCAGAAGAGGTTGGCGGTATGGACGTCGATCCTTTGACTTCAACCCTGCTTATTGAACTGATGGGCTGGGCCGCCTCAGACCTGGCCGTCAGTTGGGGTGTCTGCCAGATGCCTTATCTATGGGCCCTTGTATCTCCTGATCCGGAAATGCGGGAGTTGGCAAAGCAATTCTGTGCGGACACAGATGGCAAATTGACCGGGTGCTGGGCCATCACCGAGCCGGACCATGGTTCGGACTCGCTACGTTTCGCAGGGGAATACTATGATGTACCCGAACTGGCCTATCGGGTCAGGGCCGTGGAGGATGGAGATTCATATGTGATCAACGGCCAGAAGTCATCCTGGGTCAGCAACGGCACCTTCGCAAAATACGCGGCCCTCTGGCTGTCTCTGGACCCGTCCAAGGGTAATGAAGGCGGCGGGATCGCGGTCATTCCTCTCGACCTGCCGGGCATATCCCGGGGAAAAGCCTTAGATAAGCTCGGCCAGCGGGCACTGAACCAGGGAGAGATTTTCTTTGACAACGTTCGTATTCCCAAGAAGATGATGGTCGCCGCCGATCCGGAGGCCTTCAAGCTCTTTTCCAACATCCAGCTTGGCGCGGCCAACGGCTGGATAGGGTCGTGCTTTACGGGGTGCGCCCAAGCAGCCCTGGAGGAGGCCCTCCAGTATGCCATGACCAGGATACAGGGGGGAAAGATCATCTTCAAGCATCAGGCTGTCAGGCTGAAGCTTTTCGACATGTTCGTCTCAGTGGAGGCGGCCCGTTCTCTCTCCCGACGGGTGGCGGTTTACAACCACAGCCTTTCTAAACAGATGCGGCCCCTGGCCGTCCACTATGCCCAGGCTTCTAAAATCATGTCCACCGAGACCGCCTTCAAGGTGGCCAGTGAGGCAGTCCAGATCCACGGCAGCTACGGCCTTTCCAAAGAGTATCTCATCGAAAAGATCTTCCGGGACGCCCGCGCCGCCCTGATCGAAGACGGGACCAACGAGACCCTGGCCCTTGACGGAGCGGAGAGGCTGGGGAGTGGCAAGCTGATCTTGGACATTAAGGAGGGGACGGCCCAGGTGGCCCCAACTGGCAAGGTTCTGACAGGTCCGACCTTTGAGGACCTGAAGCCCATGCTCCGCCCGACTGGTGTGCACATGGGTGTTATGAAGACCGACCCTGACAAGTGCACCAATTGCGGGCTATGCATTTTAAACTGCCCCTTCAAGTGCTGGGAAATGGATGAAAACGAAGTTCCGAAGATGAAGGAGAAATATGCCTGTTTTTCCTGCTTCAACTGCATGGTGGCTTGCCCGGTGGATGCCATCTCCATTGTTGAACCATACCATGTGGATGGTGGCTTCTTCGACACCGGATACCCACCGGTCAAGATGCCGCTTGAACCTCAAGACACAGAAGGCAATCGCGCGGAATGGACAGAGGTCGAGCGGACCATCATCGAGCGCCGCAGTGTAAGGAACTTCAAGGACACCCACGTGCCAGATCCGCTTATTCGCAGGGTATTGGAGACGGGCCGGTTCGCGCCGAGTGCTGGTAACAACCAGCCCTGGAGATTTGTAGTGGTGACGGACAAAGATTTTATCAATGAAATGGAAGAGGCCGTATATAAAGTAATAAACATGACGCATACTTCGTACCATAACGACACCATGGTCATGGGCATGGTCCAAATGTTGGGAGAACCCATTCCGGTCGGCGTGTTTGATCCCCGCGTCCAAGGGGGGGTAGGTTGTGTGGCCAGGAAAGAACTGTCGATCTTTATGAACGCGCCGGTAGTTATCTTACTGGCTGGCAACGACCGGATGGTCTCCCCTGAGCAACATGCAGGCATCTGCGGACAAAATATGAACCTGGCCGCGAAATCACTGGGCCTGGGTTTTTGCTGGACTGGGTTCGGCGCAAGGGTGGAACTGATCCCCAAACTTAAGGCCAAGCTTGGTCTTGAAAAACCTTGGCGGATCCAAGCCGCCATGGTGCTGGGATATCCCAAGTTCAACCAGGAGGGGTTGGTGCCCCGGCAGTTCCGGCCCGTGACCTGGTTCCGGCCCGGTAGGGATGGCCCGGAAATCGAGGGGTAAACAGGGATGAAAAAGGAGAAGAGGGCTCAGGGGCTATTGTTCTCCCAGACTCTGGTCGCTAACGTGAAACGGGAAAGGAAATTGCGTGCCCATTTACGAATATCAGTGTAAATCGTGTGGAAGGATCACCAGTGCCCTGATCCTTAGATCCAAAGACGAAAAAGAGGTGCGATGCAGCCAGTGTCAGGGTGATCACCTCGTTCGCGTTCTTTCCAGGGTTTTTTTCCGCAAGACCGAAGCACAGCGGTTGGATGAATTTGATACCAATGCACCCCGAGACGATTCTTTTTTCAATGACGATCGGAACGTCGGCCTTTGGGCCAAGAAAAGAGTCAAGGAATTGGGCGTGGATCTGGGACCTGGCTTAGATGAAACAATCGAAAAGGCCCGCACCGGCAAAATCCTCAACGATTATTAAGCAACCCATGCCCACAGGACGTGGATTTCCGGTCTTAATTGAAAACCCGTGAACGGTTACCGTATAAATAAGAGGCTGTTATGACAAAACGTGAATCATTTATTATAGATTCACCTCTTGGAAAGCGTGAACCAGATCGTAGAGGGTCTCCTGTAGGAGTGGTCCGGATGGATACAGCCAGATCTTACGTGGGCATAGGGGATCTTCTTCAAGAATACATAAACAACTCCGATCAGGAGTCCTGGGAGCAGATCAAAGCAAAGATAGACTATATGTACGAAAACCTTGATTTGGCTCTAAGTCCCTTAAAAGCAGAAACCAGCTTTCACAGCGAAATTAAATCAAGGCTAAAGGAAGGGCAGAAATTGCTTTTTAAACCCAACCTGGTAAGCGCTAACAATATAAACCCTCAGACACACAGTCCTGGCACAGGAAGCACTGCCTGTACAGAGTGGGCGTTTGTCGCTGCCTTGATGAGATGGTTTCATGAAAAGCTTGGTGTAAGCTATCACCAAATGGCTTTAGGCGAGGCTGCTACCATGACGACTGCGTTGGCAGGCCTGTTTTCCATGATAAACCCTGACGGAAAGAAGATAACACCTGAGGCCGTTATTGAAGGCAAATCTGGCAATTTTCACGGTGGCTGGGGGTTTTATTTTGCCCGGAGGTATTTATTGGAATCCCTTGAACCCGGAGCTGGCGACAATCCAATGGCAGGCTATGATGAGAGCGTTGCAGGAACCTATATTCCTTCTGGGCTTGTATCGGACAAATTGATGGTATACGACCTAAACCGGATATTTGATGACAAAACCAAGGGACGTGATATCAAAGTACCCGATGGTGTCAACTACAAGTCCATAACGCTTCACAAGGCTGTTGTGGGCGGAGCGAAGGAAGACCCCCAGGATTTGCAAGCCAATCAAAGATGCATTCTGATCAATGTGCCAAAGTTAAAGGTCCACTCATTTACACTATTTACAAATGTTATAAAAAACCTGGGTGTCGGGCTTTACCCGATGCAGTCGGTAAAGGCCGGCGGTAACCGATGGGACTATGGCATCCCTCATAAACTGATACCCGGAATAAAAGGTGGTATACCGCATCAGGTCTGGGTTCCCAATATGGACCATGAAACTGGTTTTCCAAAAAGAGATGATAAAGGCAACTACATGGTTGAAAAAACCGGCGGTATCACGGCCACAATGATTGATATTATCAGGGCCATCCAGAACCAGAACATTTTTATGATCCATGTAGTTGATGGAATCGAGTCAATTAATGTGGACCATCAGGGAATTGGTTTAGGTGTTAAAGAACCTGAAGGTATAGTATTTGCCGGCCTGGACCCTGTTGCAACTGATCTTTTGTGTGCCCGGTATATGTTCAGCAATGTTCCTCTTAAAGAGGCTCTGCAGGTGGATCTTAAGGATAGAGCGGATGGTCATTTCCCGCAAGCAGTCCCTTTACCTACGGTGGAAGGTAATAATATCATCTCTAAGCCAGGATATGATTGCCCACTTGCTCGTGATGATTGCTTCGAACTGGCGGAGAAGAGGGGTTTGGGAAATAGAAATTATTATGTAATCGGCCACGACGCCGTTACAGACTCACCTATAGTTTCCCTTAAAGGCCATTTAGGCACGATCAGCAATCACGGGTTTTCTGATTTAGTCACAAATACACTTTTCTATGACACATTTAAATTCCCCTGGGACATGCAACAGACAGCCTTTAATTACCTGGAAGCTTCAGACAAATTAGCCGGAACATCCTATAGGCAGGAATTTTTGAAAGCCTATGACGAGGATGGGGATGGAATTGTCACTTATGAAGATTTTGGCAAAAAGGGAATTTTCAGTGTCTTTCTTCATTCAGCAGGTGAAATGATCTCCAAGTTGGGGACTGAAAAATTTGGCTATCTGAAAGGCCGTTTCATTGCATATGCTAAGATGCTGAAAAGTTCAGACTCATCAATGAATTCTAATGGACATGATGTAATGAAGGAATTTTATTATGGTACCGCCTGCAGTGCGGCCTACCAAATATCTCAGCTGGATATCGACTTTCCAGATCCCTTCTTGTCTTGCCTCACCTGCGGTAAAGGCAAATGGCCCAGCTTTCAATTTGCTCAGTCTTTCCAGATTGGTGTGGCTCTATACGGCCGAGACTATCCTCACAATGTTGGATTGTCCAGCCTTTACACATCAGCTTTATTGTACGCAGATTTAACTCAAAATGGAGGTCAGTATACGGGCCAAATAATGAGCCAACCAAACTCCAAAGCTATAAATAGATATGTTGAAAAAACGTCAAGCGGGGAGGTAAGACCCCTTGATTTTACACTCTATGTGCCCGCAGGTTATGAAAAACTATCCGACAAGATGGTGCCTAACGTGGAGGTGACGGACGATCCTGCTAAAATTCTGACCGTTAGTTTTGCTGGAGGTAAAGAGATCTGGCCTGAGCAGGTGATTTAAATTACCTTTGATAAGGGTACTGGAAGAGCCCAGATATCTTCAAAGGGAATCATAGGTTTTTGTAAAAACCAAATTGCTTCTTATGAATCGCCGAAGAAAGTAATATTTAATGAGGGTCTTCCAAAAAGCTCAGCAGGAAAAATTCTGAAGAGCGAATTAAAGATTGCATGAACCAGGCCGTGAGGCTCGGCCTCCAGGCCACGCTTCCGGCAAGATTCCCCTATTAACAAACGGGTAGTGCTCTCACAGGAGGAAGTGTTGAGCTGGTGATATGTTGCAAGGGTGATAGCCATGAATGACACTCACATTTCGTACATGTTAGAACGCAATTCACGTAAGTATCCGAGCAGGACAGCTATCGTCAGCTCTCAAGAGAGGATTACTTATGAGGTCTACCAGGATCATGTCTATCGTATGGCTAATGCCCTTAGAAGATTGGGGGTTAAAAAAGGGGATCGGATAGGTACCCTTTTCTACAATTCTCCTGAGGAGCTTATTACCTATATGGCAATCTTCCAGTTGGGAGCCATCTTGGTACCCTTGAATTTTCGGTTAGCTTCTCAAGAGATTGTACTTATCCTTGAAAACAGTGATGCCAGCCTTCTTGTCATTGGTGAGGAGTTTGTTGGGCTAATTAACCAGATCCGTAAGGATATCACTAAAGTTAAAAGGATTGTTGTCTCTGGGCAGGGTAATTCAGAAGGGGAGTACTTAAGCTGGGATGATCTCATTGCCGTTGAACAGAATGAGCCTCCTTGTGAGACCCTAAGCGATGACGACAGCCTTTACATCCTTTATACCTCAGGGACTACCGGTCGCCCCAAGGGAGTAGTCATTACCAAC
Organism: Desulfobacteraceae bacterium; assembly: GCA_030613055.1. Taxonomy (GTDB): domain Bacteria; phylum Desulfobacterota; class DSM-4660; order Desulfatiglandales; family Desulfatiglandaceae; genus JAUWMR01. The sequence goes on along the minus strand of JAUWMR010000017.1, from coordinate 17,492 downwards.
ACAAACCTCATATGGAATAGCCTTAATGGTGTGATCAGCGGGGTACTTTCTGGCGATGAGGTTGTCTACTATGGTTTACCCCTTTTCCATGGAGCAGCTATGGGGGGATATTTCGCCACGGCCTTATTAGGGGGCACAGTCGTGCTGGAAAAATCCTTTGATGCTGCTAAAGCCTTTTCTCTGGTTGAAAAGGAGAGAATCACAATAATCCCGGCTGTCCCACCCATGCTGATCGCTTTTTTGGATCTACCGGGCAGAGATAGTTATGATATCAGCTCACTTAAGTATTTTAGCACTGGAGCAACAATTGTCCCCCAGGCCGTAAAGGAGAAACTTAAACGACGTTTTCCCAATGTAGGGATTGCCGATTCTTATGGCCTGACAGAGGCTACCGGCTATGTAACTATCCTTCCTGATAAGGACTTCCTTCGAAAAAAGGCGTGCGTTGGTCTCCCCCATGCCTTTGTGGAAATTCGCATTATAGATGAACAAGACAGGGATGTAAAAACTGGTGAGGTCGGAGGAATCCTGGTTCGTGGGCCTAATGTCATGAAAGAATACTATAAAAACCCTCAAGCTACCGCTGAAACAATCATTGATGGCTGGCTTCATACCGGAGATATGGGGAAGCAGGATGAAGAGGGATATCTATATGTTGTAGATCGTATGAAGGATGTGATCATTAGTGGTGGAGAAAATATCTACCCCAGAGAGATAGAGGAGGTCCTCCACAGTCATCAAAAGATAAGAGAAGCTGCTGTCATTGGTGTATCAGATGACAAGTGGGGTGAGATTACCAAGGCGGTTATTGTCCTGAAAAGCGGCCAAATCCTAAGTGAACAGGATGTTATAGACTTCTGCCGTGAACATTTAGCCCATTATAAATGCCCGCGTCACGTCGAGTTTGTAAAGGAGTTACCTCGCACCAGCACAGGCAAGGTGCATAAACGAGAAATCCGTGAGCATTATGGAGGAATCACTATGAAAAAGTATTAGTGATTTTAAATCCTGGTAAGGGTTAAGGATGCTTTACGAAATATATAATCAGCTTTTAGGTAGATGTGAAGAAAGGCAGCTAAAAGATCCTCACTTGGGGCTCACCCATAATTTGGGTGGTCTTCCCAGTGGCAGTGTTTGTAGTATAGCGATTTTGGGCAGTAACTAATGTGGATTTAATAGACTGAATGGACATCGGATGAAAAATAATCCAGCCGACACAAAAAAACAAAAAATTTTTCGAGAAAAGCTTAAAATTTTTCTAACCCATGAAATAGCGCCTCACTATAATGAGTGGGAAAGGGCAGGTATTGTTCCTAAAGAGATCTGGAAAAAGATAGGAAGGCACGGTTACCTCTGCACTTGGGCGGAAAAGAAATACGGCGGACGAGAACTTGGCTTTGAATATGCAGTTATTGTCATAGAGGAAATGGTGCGTGCAGGTCTTTGCGGATTATTTTGCGAACTTCATGGCGACATATGTGCTCCGTACATTGATAGCTTTGGTACGGAAGAACAGAAGAAAAGGTGGTTGCCCGGAGCTGTTTCCGGAGACATCATATTGTCCCTGGCCATGACCGAACCTAATGCTGGCTCAGATCTGGCATCTATCCAGACTACAGCAGTTAAGAATGGAAACCACTTTGTTATCAATGGAGAAAAGACCTTCATTTCAAATGGTATTAAATGTGATCTGGCCATTATTGCTTGTAAAACAGAGACAGGTGCAAAAACTCCTTATGGGAATGTCAGCCTGATCTGTGTCGAAGATGGAACCCAGGGTTTCTCTAAGGGTCGGAATCTGAAAAAGATGGGTCTGCATAGCCAGGATACGGCTGAATTGATATTTATAGACTGCCGTGTGCCGGTTTCTAATCTGCTGGGAGAGGAAGGTCAAGGTTTTTACTATTTAATGCAAAAACTTCAGCAGGAAAGACTTATTGCATCTATTGCTTTCCAGGTTCAGGCCGAGGCGACGTTTGACCAAACCATGAACTACCTTCAAAAAAAGGGCGGGACCAAAAAATCGATTGGCTATTCAATTCATGATACTACCCAGATTGTCGAAATGGCTACCGAGATTAAGATAAGTCGCACATTCGTAGAAAACCTTATCAGGGATCATATCGAAAAAAGAGATATTGTAAAAGGGGTTTCTATGGCCAAATGGTGGACATCCGATCTATCCAACAGTGTGGCCTCACAGTGCATGCAGATATACCAAGACTATGGTTATCTGGAAGAATACAAGATTGGACGATGGTTCAGGGACGTAAGAGTAAATACAATATACGGCGGGACCAATGAAATCATGAAGAGGATTATCGCCAAGAGTCTGGGCATTTGATGGACTTTCAATTAACAAAAGAGCAGAAAGATATACAAAGAGCGGCAAGGGATTTTGCCATAGGTGAATTCGATGAGGATCAGGCCTTAGAATTCGATGCTGAAGAGAAGTTTCCTGATGAGATTTGGCGGAAAGCCTGCGAGCTCGGATTTGTTGGGCTACATTTCCCAGAGGCCCTTGGTGGGGGTGATTATGGGATCTTAGAAAATTGTTTGATTGTAGAAGAGTTTTGCCGGAAGGACTCTGGAATAGGTATTGCCATCGCACTTTCCGATTTTGGCTCAGAAATCATTCTCAGGCAGGGGAATGAGGCCCAGAAGGAGAAATTTCTCTCTCCCATCACTGAAGGAAGAGCGATCTCCACCTTGGCCTTTATGGAAGAAGAACGTTCTTTGACATCGCTTTTGACAACTGCGGTAAAGGCAGAAAGTGGATATTTGATTAACGGACTTAAATCATTTGTTGTCTATGGGGAGCTGGCTGATTTTGCAATCATTATCTGTCAATCAGACACTACTAGACCTGAATGTCAGATATCAATTATTCTGGAGATGGACACAGAGGGGATTGAAGTACTTTCCATGGGAGAGAAAGTTGGCATGAGGATGGTTCCTGTAAGCCGGATTTCACTCAAAGATGTGGAAGTGCTCGAAAAAAACAGATTAGGAGATGAAGAAAAAGGCCATCTGTATCTGAGAGAATTTCTTGACCAGATGAGGATCGAAGCTGCAGCCATGGCGGTAGGGATCGCACAGGGCGGATTGGATATGGCCTTGACCTACGCAAAGAATAGAGAGCAATTTGGCAAAGCTATTGCTGCATTTCCAACAATCAGAAACAAACTAGCCGATATGTATGTGGAATTAGAGCTCGCAAGACTTCTTACATACAAAGTAGCCTGGAAATTTGACCACGGCAAAGCCGATTCCTCATTGGCAGCTATGGCCAAGATGGTGGCATCAAGAACAGCCTATCAGGTAACCTACGAAGCACTGCAAATATTTGGTGGTTATGGCTATATGACAGAGACACATATAGAGCATTTTTACCGGGATGCAAAGGCATTAGATCTTTTTATTGAGTCAGGTCAAATTCAGAGAGAGTTTATAGGGAATCAAATAATAGGTCCAAGGGTAACTAATTGAAACCAATTCCAATTCGTCAGGCAGCGATTCAGGTTTCCACAAATGAAGAAGGATTGGCATTAAATCCAGGTCCAATAAGTTAACCTTACTTATTAATATTGTACAATTTTACTTACCATTGTTAGTGATTTTAAATCCTGGTAGCGGAGGATAAATTATGAAAACTGCGGATATTCAAAAAATTGCTGTTATTGGCGCTGGTGACATGGGGCATGGAATTGCTGAAATTGCCTTATTGGCTGGCTACAAGGTTAGCTTGAGGGACATCAGAAGCGATATAGTGGAACAAGGAGTAAAACGGCTTACTGAGAGCCTGGAGAAATTATTAAAAAAAGAAAAGATCTCCAAGGAGCAATATGATCGGATTACTAAAGATCTGCTCTATAGTACCGTGGATTTGGAGGAGGCGGTTAAAGAATCGGATCTGGTGATTGAGGCCGCACCAGAAATCCTTGATCTAAAGAAAGAGATTTTCAGTGATACTGATAGACTATGTCCGAAGGAGACCATTTTGGCGACCAACACCTCTACCATGTCTATAACCGAGATCTCCTTGGCCACTAAAAGGCCGGACAAGGTGCTTGGACTTCATTTCTTTAACCCTGTAGTCCTGATGAAGCTTGTAGAGGTCATAAAGGGGGATCATACGAGTGAAGAAACAATGGAAACCACATATAATTTTTGTGTTCGCACAGGCAAAATACCAGTACGAGTAGAAAAAGATATACCCGGATTTATAGTCAACCGGGTTCAGGCACCAAGCGGGGCCCTTCTCGGGGCAATAGTGGATCATGGTATAGCAGAGCCAGAGGAGATAGATGCCCTTTTTCGCAAGCTCGGCAAACCCATGGGGCCGTTTGAGCTAAATGATTTTACCGGACTCGATATCTCTTTTGATGCCCGCAACTATTTTGCCCAGGCGATTTCTCCTGACCTTGCCCCATTTAAACTTATGAAAGCCAAGGTGGAGGCCGGTGAATATGGTAAAAAGACCGGCCGAGGGTTCTATGACTGGTCGAAGGGAAGACCGGAGATAGACCTAAGCAAGGCTACCGAAAAAGTTGATCCCAAGGATATACTGGCTGTCCAGATAAATGAGGCTACCAAGTTAATTGAATGGGGAGTTGCCACAGTAGAGGATATTGACAAGGCGATTGTCAATGGTACCGGCAACAAGAAGGGACCTATGGAAGAGGCTCAGCAATTCGATCCCGAGGATCTGGTATCGCGGTTGGAACGGTTAAGCAGAGAGTTCAATAAAAAAATATTTGAACCAACAGGAATGATTCGGGAAGGAAAGTATATTAACGGTCAGGACTGATTCATCCACTTCAAACTCAAAAGATATAATAGAGGAAAAGACAATGAGTTTTAAGCATACCCAGATGACGGTCAAAGGCAGGACCGCTGTTCTTCTTATGGACTCCCCACCGGTAAATGCCCTTGGGTCTGAACTAAAAAAGGAACTCGACGAGCGTTTTGATGATCTTGAATTAAAAGAAGAGATATGGACGATTATCCTTACGGCCGCTGGCAAGAAGATATTCGCTGCTGGAGCCGATATTCCGAGCCTTCTTGATCTTGACTATAAGGAAGGTTTGGCAAGGGTCCAGGAAGCAAGAGAGCTCTATTCAAAGGCAGAAAACCTTGAAAAACCCATTATCGCTGCAATTAACGGTACCTGTCTTGGAGGGGGATTGGAATTGGCCCTCTGTTGTGACCTCCGCATTACTGCTGATCATGTCAAGTTGGGTTTTCCTGAAGTGAATCTGGGAATTATGCCTGGTGCGGGTGGCACACAGAGATTACCCCGGCTCATCAACCCATGCTTGGCCAAGTATCTTATCTATACTGGAAGCACATTGACAGCTACGGAAGCCTTATCTCAGGGCCTGGTGAACAGGGTCGTACCTTATGATTCCCTTTTGGAAGAGGCCGAGGTTATAGCAGACAGAATAAACAAAAAGGGCCCGTTAGCCGTCCGGATGGCGAAAAAGGCAATCAATCAAGGTTGTGAACTTCCCCTTGATGAGGGGCTGAGCTTGGAAAATCAGCTATGGGCCAGACTCTGCGATACAGAAGATAAAAAGGAAGGGATCTCTGCCTTTCTGGAAAAGCGAAAGCCGGAATTTAAGGGAGATTAGTTAAATGATGAATCCTCCTGCAAAAGGGCCGCTTAAAGGTCTTAAAATCTTGGACCTAAGCCGTATGCTACCAGGTCCTTATTGTACTTTACTTCTGGCAGACTTCGGTGCAGATGTGATCATGATTGAACAGGGGTCAGGGTCTGGACTGGGTGGGAGAAGAACAGACTTCTATATCTTCCGAAATAAAAGAAGCATTGTTTTAGATCTAAAGAATACTCGTGGGCGCGAGGTATTCTACAGGCTTGCTGCCACAGCGGATGTGATAGTGGAGGGATTCAGACCGGGTGTGGCTGAAAGGCTTGAGATAGATTATCACACTGTACAAAGGATCAACAGGCGAATTATCTATTGTTCGATCTCGGGCTTTGGTCAGGATGGACCATACCGTGATCGGGTCGGCCATGATATCAATTATGTCGCCTTGGCCGGTCTGCTTTCAGTCACTGGCAAGAAAGGTCAAGGGCCATGCATCTTGGGAACGCAGGTAGGAGATGTTGGAGGAGGTATCTTTGGGGCTTTTTCCATTCTGGTGGCAGTATTAGCCAGAGAAAAAACAGGAGAGGGACAGTATATTGACGTCTCAATGATGGACAGTGCTATTGCCCTGAACCCTGTCTCATTTTTTGAATATTTTTTAAAGGGGGAGGTTTTTGCGCAGGGGGGGTATAGGCTTCTGGGTTCTGTCCCTTGCTACAACACATATCAAACAAAGGATGGCAAGTACATTTCTATTGGGGCCTTGGAACCGAAATTTTGGACTACATTCTGCTATAAGTTAAATCGCCCGGATCTCATCAAAAAGCAAAATGATACAAGTAAAAGGATTGTTGACGAGATTCAGAAAATTTTCTTGTCTAAGACCCAGGCTGAATGGAACGAGTTGTTGGGGTCTGAAGATGTTTGTTATGCACCGGTTTTAAATCTTCAGGAGACATCCGATGACCCTCAAGTGTGCCATCGAGATATGATCATTGATAATCATACTCTCGGAAAGACAAGGATAAAGCAAATCGGCATTGCTCCAAAGTTCTCCATAACACCAGGTGAGATAAGGCGCCCATCCCCTGATCCTGGTCAAGACACAGAAGAAATCCTGATGGAGATAGGTCTTCAGTCCCCGGAGATCTTTGAATTGAAATCAGAAGGAGTGATCAAAGGAGTTACCCCAGAGGCGCTGTAGATCCATATTTCAAAAGGAGTGCTTACAATGGTTAATGAAGAGATAGTATATCACGGTAGGATTAAAGTTCCCTATTCATGGTCTGTTGGAGAATATGGGAGCAGGTTTTTTTATGAGCTAAAAGAGAACAAAAAGATTTGGGCGACAAAATGCCCAAAATGTAAAAAGGTGTTTACTCCGCCGCGAAAAACATGCCCGGATTGTTTTGTCCCTATAGGTGAATGGGTTGAAGTAGGGCCGAACGGAACATTAATTACCTTTACTATTGTGAGGTACAGCGCACAAATACATCCAATTCCACCCCCATTTGCTATAGGTATTATCCAGCTTGACAGAGCGGAAACCGGTCTGGTTCATCTAATTGGAGGAGTAGAGGTCGAAGGGATTCGTTCCGGTATGCGCGTCAAACCGGCATTTAAAGAGGACAGAGGAGGAAGTCTTTTGGATATTTCTTATTTTGAACCTGTTGAATGATTTGTTAACTAGTGTCTGAACGAAAAATAACAGTTTTCGGTCGGGCACTAACTAAACGAAAGGAATGGTTGTAATGGAACGCGTAGCTATAATTGGTGTAGGGCAGACAAAGTACGAAAGAAATAAAAAGGGGGAAACATTTGCTGATCTGGTTTTTGAAGTGGTGACAAAGGCATTAGATGATGCAGGAATCGCCATAGAAGATATAGATAATGTGGTTACTGTTTCCAATGACTTCTGGGATGGAAGGACAATTTCCAGTATGGCTGTCACTGATGCTTGTGGGTCTTATGGAAAATCTGTCTCGACTGTAGAAGGTGATGGAACTTTCGGCGCCTTATATGGACTGATGAGATTATTGTCTGGCTCCTTTAGATCAACTCTGGTTGTCTCTCATTGTAAGGGTTCAGAGGGCTCTAATCATTTTATTACCAATGCCATTTTCAATCCTATTTATGAAAGGATCATAGGGCTTGACAGCATCTCTTCTTCAGCCCTTCAGGCAAGGAGGTACACTGAAAAATATGGCATAACAGAAGAACAGTGTGCATTGGTTTCTGTTAAAAATCACAAGAATGCCCTGAATAATCCATTTGCACAGATTGCCATGGATATCAGTGCAGAAGATGTTATGAACTCAAGGATGCTGTCTGAGCCCATAAAACTTTTTGACTCGTCACCTATTTCAGATGGGGCATGTGCCATTATTCTGGCTGATGAACGGATGGCAAAGAGAGTTGCCACGAGCCCTGTTTGGGTAAAGGGAATAGGCCATTCCGCAGATGCCTATAATTTGGGAGATAGAGATCTCGCTGAACCCGCTGCCCTGATCAGGGCAGCTCAAAAGGCATATAATATGGCCGGTATTAAAGAGCCTTATAAAGAAATCGATGTGGCGGAAATATATGATGCCTTTACATACCAGGAGCTTCTCTGGAGTGAGGGGCTGGGATTCTGTGAAAGAGGTAAGGGGGGAAAATTGATTGAGTCCGGTGAAACAACCATGGGGGGTAAGCTTCCAATCAATCCCTCCGGTGGGGTTCTTTCAGCCCATCCCGTGCTTGTTGCTGGACTGGCCAGGATTGCAGAAATTACTATCCAGCTGAGAGAAGAAGGAAATGGCCGACAGGTTGATGGGGCAAAAACAGGTCTCGCACATGGCATAAACGGTGCGTGCGGCCAAGCCCATTGTGTTTGGGTTCTCGAAAATTAAATTAGAGGAGATGTAAACATGGGACAAAGGGTAGCTATCGTCGGTACAGGTCAGACAGACCATAAAAGTAGCCGCAAGGATGTTAATGGTGTTGAGTTGATACAAGAAGCAACGGCCAGGGCTCTTGAAGATGCTGGTCTAAGGAGGCAGGACATAGATGCAGTAGTCATTGGGAATATGGATCATTTTGAAGGAATTAACTATGTGGATATGTGGAGCATTGACGGAAACGGAGGGCTACATAAGCCTGTCATGAAGGTTACAACAGGAGGTACTACAGGTACCACCGTAGCCATTGCCGGTTATTACCATGTGGCCTCGGGTCTTTTTGATACGGTCCTGGCCATTGGCTGGGAAAAAAACTCTGAATCTGACACTACCGCGGCCATTATTACCTGTGCTGATCCTTTCTGGGAAAGGCCAACATTCGGTGGAGCCGTGGCCGGATTGGCTGGCGCTGCATGTGAATATATGCACAGGTATGGAATTACAGAAAGGGATGCCGCCCTCATTGCGGTGAGAGATAGAAAAAATGCACTCAAAAACCCCTATGCCCATCTAAGGAAGGAAATTACAGTAGAAGATGTTCTTAATTCCCCAATGCTGGCCTATCCCATAAAACTCCTGGACATGTGCCCCAGGTCAGATGGGGCCTGTGCTATTGTATTTGCTTCCGAGGATAAGACAAAATGCATAACAGATAAACCAGCATGGGTTCACCAGGTCTCTTCCAGGCACAATTTCACCTTCTTTACCGATGTCGAGAGAGCCGGAAGGATGCCAACTCTATATGAGGCATGTATGGATATATATAAAAATGAAGGAATCAAAAATCCTTTACACGAACTGGATGTAGTTGAGATGTATGTCCCTTCTTCATTTGCCGGATTGGTATGGATTGATGCACTTGGTGTTTGTGATGAGGGTGGGGCAGCAAGACTGGTTTCAGACGGTGTTACAGAAATGGATGGTGAACTTCCAATAAACCCATCTGGCGGGGTTATTTCTACAAACTGTATCGGCGCCACAGGCCTTATAAGGGTTGCAGAGGCCGCAATGCAGATAAGTGGAAAGGCGGGGGAGCATCAAATTGATGGTGCCGAATTGGCCCTTGCTACTGGGTTTGGCGGCTGCCAGTGGTCAGACGTTCTTCTTATAGGCAGCTCTAAACCAAACTGATTATGAAACAAGGAGGTTACCTAATGTCTAAGCAAAAATATCCATTGCTAACTATATCTTCAGAGATTGAGCAGCCATATAATTATTCGTTGGGAAGGTATGGAGGAAGACTTTTAAAGGAATTGAAGCATAATAAAAAGATTGTGGGGATTAAATGCCCAAAATGCGGACATGTCTATGTTCCACCCAGGCAGGTATGCGGTAAATGTTTTGTAAAAATGGATGAGTTTGCAGAGATAAGTAATAAAGGGAATCTTGAGAGCTTCACCGTTGTCTATTTTTCATTCTTGGATCCAGAGACGGGCCAAAAAAGACCTGTTCCTTATGGGTATGGAAGGATAAAGCTTGATGGTGCAGATAGTGGATTCCTTCACTTTCTTGAGGAATCGGATCTTAAAAAACTAAAGATCGGTATGAGGGTTGAGGCAGTCTTTGATGAAAACAGGACCGGGAATTTTAAAGATATCAAATACTTCAAAATAACAAAAGAGAGAAATCCATCTTAGTAAAATATAATCAAGGAGCGCTTTCAATATGGAAAAGGAATATTTTGAGGATTACAAAAATGGAGAGAAGTTCGTCACCCCAGCAAGAACCATTAGCGAAGCGGACATAGTATTATTTGCCGCCATTTCGGGAGACTGGCATCCGATCCATACTGATCTTGAGTATGCAAAAAAAACCGTTTTCGGAGAGAGAATTGCTCATGGTTTGTTAGGCCTTGTGGTTGGTTCAGGACTCGCTTTTAGATTGGGATACCAGGGTCCTCTGCCTAAATATTTCATTGCCTTTTACGGAATGGACAATTTCAGATTCACGGCCCCCTTAAAGATAGGGGATACAGTTCACGTAGAGATTGAGGTTATCGATCTAATTCCTAAAGAAAAAAACAAGGGAATTGTCGTGTTTAAGAGCGAGCTAAAAAACCAGCGTGATGAGGTAGTCAACGTTCATGAATCAAGGATTCTTGTTGCTGGTAGACCCAAGGAAAAATAAAAAATAAATGGTCATTTAAATGAGAAGGATATTCAGGGAGGGATAAGCCTTGGAAAAGTTAAATTTCGAAGAACAGGAGTATTTATGGAATTTTAATAACAGTTACGAATGGATGCAGAAAATTAGAAAGGGATTACCACCTTTGATCATCTCTGTTGCGATTACCGGAGGGATCCAGGGCAAGGAGATGAACCCAAATCTTCCTGAAACAAAGGAGGAACAGGCAGAGCAGACATACGAGGTCTATAAGGCCGGAGCCAGTATTGTACATATTCACGCCCGGCGTCCTGATGATCCGAGCAAGGTCTCCTCTGATCCGCAGGTTTACCGGGAAATCAATGGATTAATCAGGGAGAAATGCCCGGATATTATTATCAACAATTCTACGGGGGGAGGGCCCGGCCTTTCATTGGAAGAGAAGATGGCGGCGATCTATGCTAATCCTGAATTAGCGTCACTCAACTGCGGACCTTTTGTTGCAAGAACCACCCTCCCCCCACGAAAACCACCCCTCTCGGGTCGAGATAAAGAAATCCATAGGGATGTCTGCATCCCAATTACCTATGGGGACACGGAAAGGTATGCTCAAGCAATGATAGAAAATGGTGTAAAACCAGAACTTGAGGTCTATAATCCCGGTCAGTACTGGTTGGTCAATAATCTTATACGGAAAGACCTTATCACAAAACCCTACCTCATTCAATTTGTAATGGGTTTCCAATCAGGAAGTTATCCCACCCCTAAGAATCTTCTGGCCTTCCTCGATGAGCTTCCATCCAAATCTCTTTTTGAGGTTATCGGTGTCGGAAACTTTCAGCTTCCCATGGTAATTATGGGTATTATTCTCGGTGGGCATGTCCGTACTGGAATGGAAGACACTCTTTATTACAGTAAGGGTCAATTGTGTAAGAGTAACGCTGAGCTTGTTGAGAGGGTCGTCCGATTAGCAAGGGAGTTAAATAGAGAGGTGGCCACCCCGATGCAGGCAAGAAAGATGTTAAATATCTCACTAAAACCAAGCTCATATTAACCGTAAGGAAAGGAGGAGAAAATGGGAATGAATGTCGGCTATTTTTTGATTAAATCGGCCTCAAAATATCCCCAGAAAACGCTATTAAAATTCGAAGAAGGAAGTGTCTCTTATATGACATTTAATGAGAGGGTAAACCAGCTATCCCATGCCTTAATCTCACTTGGCCTCCTGAAAGGGGATAAGATTGCCACTCTTTTCCTCAACTGCCAGGAGATGTGTGAGAGTTATTTTGCCATTACTAAATCGGGCTGTGTACTGGTTCCACTGAATGCCAGGCTGAACGATAGAGAATTGGCAGATCTTATCAATCACAGTGATGCAAAGACCTTGATTTTTGACACCCAATTTTCAAATTTTATCAGGAAAATGAAAGATAATATTCCCAATATCAAACATTTTATTGAGGCTAAGGGGAAGTCAAATGATGAGAACCTCGCGTATGAATCGCTTTTAGAGAAACAACCTAAAGATGAACCTAGGGTTAAAATTACAGAGGAAGACGATTTTGCCATTATGTATACAGCAGGAACAACCGGAAAACCAAAGGGATGTCTCCTCAGCCATCGCAACTATATCTGGGGTGCCTTAAACGGAATAATGGATATGGATATTCGGCCTGAAGATGTAAGCCTGGTGGTTTTTCCCATGTTTCATACGGCAGGTCTGGCAAGTTTCTTTGTACGCGTTGCTATAGGGGCTACCCTATATCTAATGAAGAGTGCAGATGTGAAAAGGATGTTAGAAATTATTGATCAGGAAAAAATTACAAGTTTGGCACTCGTACCGACCCTGTTCAATGCCTTACTCCAGTTTCCCGATTTAGAAAAATATGATCGGAGTTCGGTGAGATCTTTCACCTCGGCCACGGCTATTTTCCCTATAGAACTCAAGAAACAGACCAAAAAGCTCTTTCCCAATGTTGAGGCCTGCGAAATCTATGGAATGTCCGAAGAGTCAGGATTAGGCACCCGACTTTTACCCAAGGATGTCTTTCGGAAAATTGCCTGTGTCGGTCAGGCCTTTACACATCATGAGGTGCGGGTGGTAAACGAAAAAGGTCAAGAGGTCAAGCCTGGTGAAGTCGGGGAGATTATTTTTCGTGGACCCGTAGTTATGAAAGGATACTACAAGAATCCTGAGGCGACAGAAGAGGCCATCAGAGACGGTTGGCTATACAGCGGCGATATCGCTAAGGTAGATGACGAAGGTTATATCTATATTGTAGATCGGAAAAAGGATCTCATTATTTCCGGGGGGCTAAATATCTATCCCCGGGAAATTGAAGAAATTCTTTATTCCCACCCCGATATTTCAGAGGCAGCTGTTATTGGTGTCACAGACCCTAAATGGGGAGAGACAGTAAAGGCCATAGTAGTCCCTAAACAGGGCAAAGATCTAAAGCCGGAAGAGGTTATCGACTTTTGTGCCACTAAGCTGTCCAGCTATAAGAAGCCCACATCAGTAGATATAGTTGACTCATTGCCCAAAACAGCGTCTGGAAAAATACAGAAGTTCCCGCTCAGGGAAAAATATGGCAAGGCAGTCGTATATTGATCAAAAGATGTCAGGGACGAAAGGAGCAGGTATGGATTTTGAATGGAGCTTTGAACAGAAAACTTTTCGGGAATCAATGCGCAAGTTCGCTGAAAAAGAGGTAAGCCCTGGTATTATTGAAAGGGATATGAAAGGCGAATTTAACTGGGAGGCATGGAAAAAGGCTGGTGAGTTTGGAATCCTCGGCCTCCCCATCCCGGAGGAATATGGCGGGGGTGGAGCAGATATTATGACCATGATGGCGGGGATGGAGGGATTCGGTTTGGGGTGCAGAGATGCAGGTTTTTATCTCTCCCTTGCCGCCCATACAATTATAGGGGAGATTCCTATCTGGAAGTTTGGCTCAGAAAAGCAAAAACTTAAGTATCTTCCTAAGATGTGCAGTGGCGAATGGGTAAGTGCATATGGGCTGTCGGAACCGGATGCAGGTTCTGATGCTATCAGCCTGAGGACAAGTGCCATTAGAAAGGCAGATCATTATATTCTTAACGGAACAAAGATGTTTATCACTAATGGCCCGATTGCCGATGTTGTAGTAGTTTTTGCAACAGTAGATAGGTCAAAGGGACCAAAAGGAATAACTGCCTTTATTGTAGAAAAGGGATCCCTTGGTTTTTCTGTTAGCCGCGCCTTAGACAAGATGGGACAAAGGACCTCACCGACAGGTGAGCTTGTCTTTGAAGACTGTGCTGTTCCTCTTGAGAATCGTTTAGGAGAAGAAGGTCAAGGGATGCCAATACTTATTGAGTCTCTTGAATGGGAAAGGGCCTGCTTGCTTACTGGAAGTATCGGTGTGTGCGAGTATGAGTTGGCCCGGTGTGTTAAATACGCCAATGAAAGAGTTCAATTTGGAAAACCTATTGGCCAATTTCAGTTGATTCAGGAAAGATTGGCCAATATGAAATGGCGGTTGGAGGCCTCGAGGCTGTTGGTTTACCGGGCAGCCTGGATGAAACAGAAAGGCATTCCAGCCCGGATGGAAGCGGCTATTGCCAAGCTGGTCATGTCTGAGACACGTGTGGCCAATTCATTGGATGCGGTTCAAATCCATGGCGGATATGGATATATGCGTGAATTCGAGGTCGAACGGGTATTGAGAGATTCCATAGCTGCTACTATTGGTGCGGGAAGTACCGAGATACAGAAAATAACTATTGCCCGTCATCTATTATCTAAAAAGGGTTAAAAACGGATTATTTTTTTGTATCCGGCTCAGAGCGCCTAAGAAAGCGAGGGGGGGGTGATAACTTTCAAAAAGCATAACGAGGCAAAACATGTTTGCCAAGTTAAAAAAAAGGACCTTTAATAAATTACAATAAAACGAGAGGAGGTAACGATGAAAACAAAAATCGGACATCTTATTTTTAGTATGCTTTTTGCGGGTATTGCTTTCTCCCTATTCTGTATAACAGGGACTCTCAGGGCAGAAGGGACTGATATCACATTTGCCACTTGGGGGACTCCCAAGCATTATTCAACTTTTACTGTGAACAAATGGCTGGAGATGGTTAAGGCGGAGGGAAAAGACAAAATCAATATTAAATATTTTCCCAATGGCCAACTTTACAAGGGCAAGGCGTTAGCAAAGGCACTTCCGCGTGGGGCCGTAGATATGGGGCAGGTGCTACGAGCTCATCTCATGGGAACAATCAAAATCTGTCGGGGCGGCTATCTACCATTCCTCCTAAAGGATGTCAAACATGCCACCTGGTTTCACAATCAACCTGAAATCAGTGAAATTTTAGACAAGGCATATGAGGCGCACAATATGAAAGTTATATGGGCCGGCCTGATTGCCCCTGCAGGCATTCTTAACAGTAAAAGGCCACTCGTCAAACCAAAAGATTTTAAGGGCCTCAGGCTAAGCACATCTGGACCTGTAATGGGTAAATTAGTTGCCTCTTTTGGGGGAAAAGCACAGTTTGTGGACTATGCTGAGTTGTATATGGCATTGAACCGGGGAACAATTGATGGAGCCTGGATGGTCCCTGGTTCTGTCATTGGAAGAAAGATCTATGAGGTTCAGAAATATATGACTATATGTAACGCAAACTTCGTTCAGATGTTATATGCAATGAATCTCAACAAATGGAAAAGCCTTTCCAAGGACGTGCAAGACATACTTCTTAGAACAGGTAGGAAAGCAGAAGAAATGAATGTAAAGATAGTCGAAAAGTACTCTCAAGCCTACATCAACAAAATTAAGGAACTGGGAGTGAATGTTTATGTTCTTACCCCTGAAGAACGAAAGGTCTGGATGGACATAGCAATTCCAACATGGCATGACTGGGCAAAAGAGATGGGTCCCAAGGGAAAAAGGATGATCGAGATTGCCGAGTCCTATCAACCATAAGATGGTCATTTTAACTCTTCCGCCTCCTTTGGGCATAGGAAAAAGGAGAAATACAGAAAAGGGGAGTCCTTATGAAACGAGAAAAGGTGGATGGCAATTTAGGGCCTTGGATTGAGCGGCTCAATTCCTTATCAGGTGGTGCGGCGGCGATCTGTATTTTAGCAATAGCGGTGATTATCTGTTATGAAATAGTCTCCAGATTCCTCTTTAACGCCCCCACCACATGGGTATTGGAGATCTCTGTATACTTAAGCATAGCTGCCGGTTTCCTTGGAGCCGCCTATACTTTGCAACATAATGCCCATTTTTCTATTACTATCGTGACAGATCGACTTCCCGAAAGGGGGCGGAGGATATTGAGGTTAGTGACTACTAGTATGGCGATGATTTATTGCCTGGTTTTCGCCTGGAAGGGTTATCAGATGGTAGCCTCCTCCTATAAACTTGGGATGACCTCTGAGAGCTTTCTTGAAACACCTCTCTGGATTCCAGAATTGGTTGTTCCCATCGGGGCCATTCTTCTGGTCTTCAATTTTGTGCGAATATTCGTTCAGGATTTAACTTTTCTGATTGCCAAACCTTCTAAATAGTACCATGCACAATGGTGCCATTAGAGGAGATAAACATGGAAATATTCCTCTATTTTATTATCTTATTGGCTATTCTCTTAAGTGGTATCCCGGTAGCCTTTGGGTTGGGATTTTTGGGTTTAGCAGGCTTATATTTTTTTATGGGGACAGACTTAGGATTGATGCAACTTCCTCAGAAAGGATATGATTCCCTGGACTCTTTTATTTTAGTAGCTCTTCCCCTTTATATTCTCGCCGCCCGCGCCATATTAGGCACAGCGATGGGGGCCCGTATCTTTAATATGGCAAAGGTGTGGTTTGGTAAGCGTTCCTCCGGGTTGGGAATAGGCACAATCTTCGCATGCGGAGTTGACGCCTCCATGACAGGGTCCAGCTTTGTAACCGCCACCACGATGGGGCTGATTACTATGCCTGAATTGAAAAAGGCAGGCTATAAACCTTCCTTAACATCTGGAATTATTGCTGCCGGAGGATCCCTCGGCGGCCTAATTCCCCCCAGTATCGGCTTAATCTTATATGCTGCCTTGACTGATGAATCAACCGGAAAGCTTTTTATGGCCGGTGTTGTTCCGGGTATACTTTCAGCAGCGATTTTTGTTGCTTACTTAAGTTGCATCAAAGGAGGAGCGGTTCCTGAGAGACAATATTCTATAAGGGAAAAGCTGCAGGTTACAGGAGAGACACTGTGGGGTCTTATGGTCCCGGTAATTATATTAGGGGGAATCTATACCGGGATTTTCACTCCCACGGAGGCTGCTGCAGTGGCAGCCGGCTATATTCTGGTGATAGGATTTGTAGCATATCGAACTCTGTCCATTAAGTCATTTTGGGAGATTTTGATGCAGACTGCTCGAACAAATTCCATGATCGCCATGATTTTAGTTGGTGGAAAAATACTCGCTCATATCATCACCTTTCTGAAAATACCCCATCAATTAATGAGTTTTCTGCTGGAAGTCAATTTGTCGTCCTGGGCAGCTTTGGCCGTTATTATTGTTTTTTTGTTAATATTAGGTATGTTTATGGAGGTAATATCCCTCATCATCATTACCGTTCCCATCCTCTATCCTTTAGTCTTGCATTATGGATGGGATAATGTCTGGTTTGGGATTATAATCATGTGTTGTGTTAACATAGCTTTGATTACTCCACCTGTGGGAGGAACGCTCTTTATCATCTCCCAGATCGGGGGAATTGACTTTGGACAGGTGTTAAAAGGGGTTTTCCCTTTTGTCTTGCTTATGATTTTAGTGTTAATACTCATCGCCATGTTCCCAATTCTTG
>JAUWMR010000078.1 GCA_030613055.1 Desulfobacteraceae bacterium | reverse complement strand
CTATGGCACACTCGAGGACTCTGTTATCATCTGGGTCTTCGCGCACCACACTGAGCTTATGGCGAGGAAAGACCACATCACATATAGCGTGCAACTCCTCCACGACCTGAAAGGTTGCATCGCCTGAGAAACCGAACTTCGGACGTTGCAAGACACCTTGCAGTTCATCAAGAATGGCAGGGGACAGCGAACAGGAGACGTTGCCTTTGCGGATTTCCTCCAGGATGGCCCTTAGTTTTCCGCCGAAGAAAATCCCTGAGATCAAAATGTTTGTGTCGAGAACAATGTGTAGGTGCTTCATAACTTACGACGGCGTTGTTTGCGGTATGCGGCGATTTCTCGCTCAATGTCGCCTTCCGTCAACCTATTCTCGACAACTTTCGATTTGGCATAGGCAAAGATCCTGTCCCACCGCCTTTTTCTTTCGATGTACATTCTGGCGGCTTCTCGTAAGAGTTCAGAACGCGTTCGCGACTCTTTTCTGGCCGTTTTGTCAATATCAGACAACAGACTTTTCTGAAATGAGATATTGACGGTTGTAGTACTCATAAGCTTCTCCTAATTATTTGCGTACTATAATATACAATCTTTGTATGTTGTCAAGCGCTATCTGCCGTGTTGATCCTGGGCCATGATTTCCAACGATCCGCGTTGGGCCAAGATGTCCATTATCAAGGGTGACCCCTTTTCCCACACGATTGCCCCCTGTTTTAATATTTTCATATCAAGCTTGACAGTCTCGTAAAAAGTCATTTCACCTGTCATTGCGAGGAGCGAAGCGACAAAGCAATCTCCTGATTTCAAGCTGTTACAGCCAATGAGATTGCTTCGCGGAGTTTATCCCCGCCTTAAGGGGCGGGGGCTCGCAATGACGTACTTTTCGACTTTTTACGAGTTCATCAAGCTTTGATTGAATTCAATTTAAGGTCAATTTCAAAATAATGTGATACGATTTATGTATTGCAACCTTTTGATATCTCGGGAGATTGGCAAAATATATGAAATGTAATAATGCAAGACCTGCCCCACTTTTATGCGCGTCCCCCTTTACATTATTTCCTCTTGCCAATGAAGCGAATATCGCCTATAATCGTTTCAAAATATGAAGCGAATAGGAGACTTTATGCGTTATATCTGGCAGCATCCCAATTGGCCGAATTTTACATGGCAAAGCGATCAGCTACTTGATGCGGTGAGCCTGGCGCGCTTATGTCAGGGCAAGTTATTGAGTAAAGTAAACTCGTTAGGGATGTATTTAAGCAGGGAAGCCCAAGCAGAAATATTGACTGAGGAAGGCGTTAAAACCGCTGCTATCGAGGGACAAACCTTAGACCGGGATTCGGTCCGGTCCTCGGTGGCCAGACAACTCGGTCTACCTACAGCCGGTTTGCCAGATGCAGGCCGTCATGTCGATGGATTAGTGAGCATGCTTCTGGATGCAAGCCTGAATTATGACAAACCACTTACAACAAAAAAGTTGAAATCCTGGCAGGCTGCCTTATTTCCAACCGGTTATTCAGGCTTGCGACGTATTCGAACCGGTAAATGGCGGGGTTCTGATCCAATGCAGGTGGTGTCTGGACCTATCGGTCATGAAAAAATTCATTTTGAAGCGCCGCCTTCAAACATAATCGATTCGGAAATAAAAAAATTTGTCTCGTGGTGGGAAAAGGGATCAACTCAAGGCGATGGTTTGTTGCGCGCCGGTATAGCTCATTTTCGATTTGTTACCATCCATCCGTTTGAAGATGGCAACGGCCGCATTGCCAGGGCTTTGACTGATATGGCATTAGCCCAGGATGAAAAGCAGCCGGCAAGATTTTACAGCCTGTCTTCTCGAATTATGGCGGACAGAGATAAATATTATAACGTCCTGGAGTACTGTCAAAAGGGGGATGGAGAAATCACATCATGGCTGAAGTGGTTTTTGGGATGTTTCCAAAGAGCCGTGGAAGATGCCCAGACATTGATTTCAAAAGTGCTGGCAAAGGGCGAATTCTGGCAGAAATACGGACAGACAACTCTAAATGACCGCCAGCGAAAAATTATTAATCGCCTTTTGGATGCCGGCCCTGGCGGTTTTGAGGGTGGACTTACAACTAGAAAGTATGTTTCCATAGCAAAGGTTAGCCGGACAACTGCTTTTCGTGAGATCTCCGATCTGGTAAAAAAACGGATCTTGCTAAAAAATCAGGGAAAGGGTCGCAGCGTTAGCTACGATATTAAGTGGTAGTAAAGGGGACAATCCTATATTCTCCTGTCAAGTAAAATATAAAGAGCGAATAAAATCAAAAGAATTTCGCCTGAGGAGATAATTGAGTGCTATGAAAGCAACGAAGATCTTATGGAGAGCCTGAATGGAGCCCATGAGAAGTTTTTTGAAAGAATAGCCGAGATCCAGCTTTCAGGACAGCCCTATGTTATTGGGTATATAGTAGAGACCCTTATAGAAGCTCCTAAGACTCTGAGGGAGACAAACAAATGGGATTTTTGAAAATATTTTCCGGCAAAGGACCTGAAGAATATGAGCTGAAAGGGGACTCATTATTCAAGGCCAATGCCTATGGTGATGCGAAACTTGAATATGAGGCGGGTTTATATAAACTGGAGAAAAATGATTCAAGTAACTCAGGCCTTAAAAAGCGGTTACAGGAAAAAATATTACAGACCAGGGAGGCCCTGGCCCTTTATCATAAACAGAGAGGCGAGGAAATCCTGGAGTCTCAATGTTATGAAGACGCGGAGGATATATTTCGCCTGGCCCTGGAATTGACGGAAAACCCTGAGCTGAAAATTGAACTTGAGGAGCTGTTGTACAAAATTCAGAAGCACCATGCACAAGAAGAAGCAATAGATTCGCAGGAAATCCCGGTTGAAAAGAGGGATACGGGGGAACAGGATCTCGGTATTCAAGAGGATGAATATTTCGCGGCACTGTGCGCTTCGTTTTCCGATAAGGAACGCGAGAAGGCCTATCATGGTTACGGGGATGCCTTTATGCAAGGATACCTGGCCTTGAATCATGGAAATTTCAAACTTGCGGCGACCAGGCTGTTACAATCAATGGAAGAGAACCCGTTGCCAAAGACTTATATTCCCCTGGAGCTTGGTGCGGCATATCTGAACCTGGGGAAGATTGAAGAAGCCAGGGGCCTGCTTACCTCCTTTTTAAAGGATTATCCCGGTTCATTGCAGGGATATCAGATGCTGTGCGAGGCCTTATGGGAGGTAAAGGAGTTCGATGAGGCCCACAACCTTCTTCAGACCTGTAATGAGGGACTGTCTGAATCTTCGCATATCCTCCTTCTAAGGGGTGAGACGTTATTTCAGGCTGAAAGATTTGAGGAGGCAAAGTCCCTGTTTCGTGATTATCTGGAATCATCCGCCTGGGACGAGCATATCGCCCTGTCTCTTGCCAGGACCCATGAGGCGCTTGGTGAAAAGGAAAAGGCCCGCGATCTGTATGGAGAATTAATGGGAGAGTGCACTACTTGCGCCAGGCAAATCGACCCCTTTATCAAACGGAGATATTCAGATATCTCTCTTGAGTGCGGGCAATATTCGACAAGGGTTCTGGAGCTGTACCTGTCCCTCGTCCACGAAGACCCGGATAATAAAGGGGATTATTACCAAAAAATTATTGAAATATACTATGCGATGGGAAATGAAAAAGAGGCCCGCAGGTATGAGTCGCTGCTTCACAATTGAGTTTTTTCTATAATGAATAAACACATCCCAGAACCACCTAAGGTCTATACTTATGAACTTCCCGGCGGATGGACTGTCATGGTCGGAAAAACAGACCGGGATAATGACCGCCTGAGTATAAAGCTTGCCCATCCCAGGGACTGGTGGTTCCACGTGCACGGTATGCCCGGAAGCCATGTCCTTCTCAAGGCAAAGGAAAACGATGAAGAGCCCGGACCGGAGATTCTCAAGGCAGCCGCTGCCATTGCGGCATATCACAGTAAGGCCCGCAGCGGCGGGACTGTGCCGGTTTCCTGCACCCAGGCACGCTATGTTACCAAACCGCGCGGCGCCAAACCGGGTACGGTGAACATCCGCAAGGAAAGGATCATCAAAGTCCGGCCTGAATCAGTTGGATTGAAGATTTAGGATTGTCCCTTTTACAAATACAATGCAAGACGTAAAACCGCTTTAAGTTCATTTCCTTGAAAACCGTAGTCTTCAAACCATTGCTACCTATGCCTTGCTGCGACCAAATCGATGGCTTTTTCTGGACAGACTTCGTGACAGCAGAAGCATCGGATGCACTTTGAATAGTCAACCAACGCTCGCTCACCTTTAATCTGAATAGCGTCTATGGGAAAAGAGTAGAAGAGGCAAGGTTTGAATCTCATTGCAGCAATCTGTAAAGGGGGACGTTGATTCCAAAACGACTTACGAATAAAGAAATCGGTTCAATATGGTTCAGTGCAAAATGTTTTTATTCGGTTGATGCGTTTTACTGAAATAGAATAGTATGCCATTAGACTTTCTCATTATCAGGAGCGATTTGCAACGTAATTAGATCTTATAATATTTAACGGTAAATCGTTTTGGAATCAACGTCCACTTTTACGCAATTTCTTAAGTTAATGACATGAGTCGCATTGAGTGCGATTGAGGATCATTTGAGTCCTGAAACATTCATTTCCCAATCGATCGGCGAATCCGGTTCGGTGATTTTAGCCTCTCTGATGATGACATGTTGATAATCTTCTTCGGAAGTAAGCGATGAATGAGGGCCTATAATGTGGGTGGGAGCAAAAACCATCCCAGAAACTTTTACGACCGGAATCCCTTTTTCACTCTGCGACAATCCAGTAAGGTCATTGATTTCATCACGCAGTTTCTCAACCTCTTTTTCGGAATCCTTGATTTCATTTTGATGGTTGGTGATCTTTTCCATAATTTGATTCTGTTCGTCGAGGAATTTTTCCATGGTTTCTTGGATTTGATTTATTTTTGAATCTAAATATTCGATGGCCCCTTTAATTTTTGCTATTTCTGAAGTCTCGTTCACCTTATGGAGTTCTTCCATCTTCTTTTTCAAGGTCAGTTGTTGTAATCTGGCGAGGTCCTCTTCCTGGGGTATATCCTCTATTTCTTTATCCAATCTGTCGAATTCCTGCCTGAGTTCATCCACAAGGGATTTCAAACTTATCTGCGCTTCTTTTTTTTTCGCGATTTGATCGTTGATATTCTTAACTTGATCTTTGACCATATTATCAACCCCAACAGTCAGGGTACATGGAGAGGATGCCGCTGAACCAATTTCTTTTGCTATAACCCCTTTCATCGCAGAAATCGATGAAGATATGATTTTTCCATACTCGACGTTGCATGTGCCGTTCGCCTCAATTTTGGAATCATAGACCCCTTTTTCAACCTCGATACTGCCCACGGCCTCAACACTTGAAGTATGAATATGCTTGGCACTGAGTTTCCCCCCGGCCTTTATGCGTGCACCGATGATTCCTCCCGAGACGACAATATCTCCGGCAATGTCTACTTCTGCCTTGAGAATTTCTTCGGCCCAGAGGCTTTCTCCTCTTACACGGAAGCCATCTTGTACGGAGCCGCGAACCTCAATGTTACCATCAAAATCAACATGTCCGGTCTCAAGACCTACATCTCCAGATATTTGAAGATCAGGGAACACAGAGAGCTTACCGTCGTCTAAGAGTTCAGGCCTCCCATCAATTTTCGCAGAAATTTTGAGCCCATCATCAGATTTTTCGGCACCTTTACCACATAGAAGTTTGATATCCCTGGGTTTGGGGAAAGGGATCGTTTGTCCATAAATATCAATTCCTGTCGTTCCATCTGTGCCCGGAATTTTTTCAGCAATGAGATCCCCTTTTTTTACTTGCGGAATTATTCCCCGGTCTTTGTAGTCAATGCGCCCGGATTCCTTGAGTATGCCAATTTTTAATGGATCAGTGTCAAAATGACATTTGATCTCCGGGTCTTGACCAGCTTCGGGTGCTTTGCCTTCTGCTACCTTCCAGGGCTTTTTCTCGATAGGTTCTGCAGCGAGGTATTCTGTTATTAGAATATCATCGACAACGCCATATTTGATCCCTTCCTTTTCAAGAAGTTCTTTGATGTCATCCAGAGTAACCTTAGAGGGAAAATCTCCCTTTAAGCAAATGTAGGCCTCGACCTTATCCTCTGAAACCGTTAAATCAAATCCTGAATCAGCCCCAGCCTTCGCCACCGGATCTATTGTTTCCTGTAATTTATTCATCTGGTTACTCATCCCTTCATAAAAGGGGACATTGATTCCAAAACGACTTACGAATAAAGAAATCGGTTCAATATGGTTCAGTGCAAAATATTTTTATTCGGTTGATGCGTTTTACTGAAATAGAATAGTATGCCATTAGACTTTGTCATTATCAGGAGCGATTTGCAATACAATTATATCTTATAATATTTCACGGTAAATCATTTTGGAATCAACATCCCCTTTTACTCAATTTAGATTTTTAAGGATGTCCCCATTCAAACATCCGCCTGTTTTTTCTTTCCTATGCAATGTCACTCGGAGGATCTCACCTGGACTCCATAGACGCATGCGCGGTCCCCAAGTGCCTGTACCACGGGAGACGATCACTGTCATGCCATTTACCTCATACCTTCCTTCAAGGAGAGGGTATCTGCGTTTTATTAAATAATCAAAAGGCCAAATTTGTCCCCCGTGGGTGTGGCCACATAACATAAGTCCCACACCTGCTTTCGCTGCTTTTTCAGTCTCCCACGGCGTATGGGAAAGGAGGATCGTTGCACCAGGAGGCCTCCCAGCAAGTGTTTTTGAGATGTAATGACTACCTTGACCAGTGCGGCGTTGGATGGTTGTTAAATCATCCACACCAGCCAGGATAAGACCTGATCTGAGTTCAGTCCAGCAATTGCGTAATACCTTAAAGTTAGCCTTATTGATTAGGGCCTCACTTGGGTTGTGACGACGGTGGAATTCATGATTACCATAAACAGCCCAGACACCAAGTGGGGTAGAAAGACTGTTCATGACTGTAAGCAGTTCATCCCCGCACTCGCCGTGTCCCTCAAAAATATCACCCAGCAAAACCACAAGGTCGGGCTTCTGTTTTTTAACCTGAGCGATGCGTGCTTGTAGCCATCGGGGACCAAGCAAGGAACCCAGATGCAGATCAGACATAGCAATGATCACTGTATTATCCATCTCATTTGGAAGCTCAGAAAGGTATACGTCATAGTTTTCTACAACTGGCGGTCTCAGCCCCTGAATGAGCGCAATCACAGAAAGCCCAATACCGATAACTATCGCTAATCCTCGCAGCCTCGATGCCAGGCGTGGGAGGAATAAACCAAATCCAGTGATTAAATCCATGGCAAGTAGGCAGATAAAGATAAGGAACAATCCAGCCATCCAATTCATACCAATAAATTCTAGGGCCTTAGCCAGGGCCCCTACCCCATGGTGACCATAGACACGGCCAAGGTAAAATAATATCCAGAGGATTAAACCTGCTCCGATAATAATTTTTTTGGGAATGCGGGATTTAATAAACGGCACTGAGACAGCGCGCCAAAAGACATAAATATGCATCAAGGTAACAATAGAAATAAGAATAGTTCCAAACATAAAACCTCCTATAGAACAACCATAACCTATAAGCAGACAAATTAGAATGTCGTTATGGTTAACGAGTGACTTCTTGCAATATCGGTTGGTTGGTTTATATCAGATGGGACGATAGGTTGCAAAATGTATTAGAAATTCTATAGCGGAGGGACACACACCGTAAAGGGGGACGTAAAGGGGGACGTAAAGGGGGACGTGGGTTCCAAAACGACTTACGAATAAAGAAATCGGTTCAATATGGTTCAGTGCAAAATGTTTTTATTCGGTTGATGCGTTTTACTGAAATAGAATAGTATGCCACTAAACTTTCTAATTATTAGGAGCGATTTGCAATACAATTATATCTTATAATCACTGGTGTCCAAAATAGCCGGATTGATTTGTTTGAGTCTTATAATTTTAGTAGCTTAGGATGCAAAAACGGCATTTCCAATTTTCAGGTTATCACTTTCCGTGCTCGCAACCGAAACACTGCCAAAAAAACAACGGCTCAAGGCTCAGGGCGTAAGGCGCAAGGAAAAACATTTAAATGGCGATAATTCTACCTTTTGCCTTGCGCCCTGCGCCTGAAGCCACGTGTCAATTAGATGCGGTTTGGGTAACATTCTGTTTTCTAAGGATTCATAGCAACCATTTTGGACAACAATGTCTTATAATATAATCGTTGTGGAACCAATGTCCCATTTTACGAGGATTTTTCCAACAAATTTGTTGGCAACAAGGATGTTGGAACTTTAATCTATGACAAAAAAGTATTCCTTGAATGAAGTTCCATACCTGCATATAATTACGTGGATCCGATCCTTGTATAAGGTTATAAACAGGCGTTAGGCTCAGGGCATAAGGTAAGATATTTTGTGCCTTACGCCTCAATTTACCCATGCCAACTGATTATATAAAAATAAGAAAGGCCAGACAGCACAATCTTAAAGATATCTCGCTGGATATCCCGAGAAATCAATTAGTTGTTATCACCGGCCTGTCAGGTTCCGGCAAGTCTTCCCTTGCCTTTGATACGATCTATGCCGAAGGCCAGCGGAGATATGTGGAATCGCTTTCGGCCTATGCACGGCAGTTCCTGGAACAGATGGACAAACCCGATGTGGATTCCATCGAGGGTTTGTCACCCGCCATATCCATCGAACAGCGTACTTCGAGCCGCAATCCCAGGTCTACGGTCGGGACGGTCACGGAAATATATGATTATCTCAGGATTTTGTTCGCCAGGGTCGGCCAACCTTATTGCCCCAAATGTGATCTGAAGATCAGCTCACAGACGACCCAGCAGATTGTGGATCAGGTCATGGAACTTGAGGAAGGTGCAAGGATACAGATCCTCGCGCCTTTGATCGAGGGGCGCAAGGGTGAGTATATAAAGCTGCTTTCCCGTCTCAGGAAGGACGGTTTTACCAGGGTCAAAATCGATGGAGAGATCCGGCTTTTAGAAGAAGATATTGTTCTTGATAAAAACAGGAAGCACGCCATCAGCGTGGTCGTGGACCGGCTGGTCATCAAATCCGGGATCTTAAGACGCCTTACAGATTCCATGGAACTTACCCTGTCCATTTCAGAAGGTAAGGCCGTCATTGATGTCACAGGAAAGGGAGAAGTTTTTTTTAACCAGAAGGCCGCGTGTCCTAAGTGCGGGCTCAGTATCCCGGAATTAACCCCCCAGATGTTTTCTTTCAATAATCCCCAGGGCGCATGTCCGGAGTGTAGCGGATTAGGAACAAAGAGATACTTTGATCCGGACCTGATTGTGCCCGATCCTGATCTTTCCTTGAGGGAAGGCGCCATCGCTCCATGGGCAAATCGCCACTCCGTATATTTCCAGCAGATGTTAGATTCCCTGTGCAAGCATTACGGCATTGATGTCTACGCCTCGTTCAGAACGCTTCAGGAAAAAATTCAGGAGGCATTCCTTTACGGTTCAGGTAAAGATACAATTGAATTCTATTTTGAAAGGGATGACAGGAGATATTCCTATAACCGTCCTTTTGAAGGTGTTATCCCGAGTCTGGAAAGACGCTATCATGAGTCAAACTCCTATCAGGTCCGCGAAGATATTGAGAAATACATGAGCATAAGGCCCTGCCCCGGCTGCGGAGGAGCCCGTTTGCGGCCGATCAGCCTGGCAGTGCGTGTGGCAGGTAAGTCCATCCATGAAGTGACCTCCCAGTCCATTGAAAAGGCATATGACTTTTTTCAGACTTTGAAATTAGGGGCTAAGGAAAAAATCATTGCCGAAAGAGTTCTAAAAGAGATCAGGAACCGTCTCGAGTTTTTGAGGAGTGTGGGATTGAATTATCTCACAATTGACCGTTCTTCGGCCACCCTTTCAGGGGGTGAAGATCAGCGGATCAGGCTCGCAACCCAGATAAGCAGCGGTCTTGCCGGTGTTCTTTATGTCCTGGATGAGCCCAGTATTGGGCTGCATCAGAAGGACAATCTCCGGCTCCTGAAGAATTTAAAAAATCTTAGGGATCTTGGAAACACGGTTCTGGTGGTGGAACACGATGCTGAGACTATTTTATCCGCCGATCACGTTATTGACATGGGTCCAGGGGCAGGCCTGAAGGGCGGGCATCTGGTTTTCCAGGGTACGCCCGAAGAATTGCTTCACGATGAATCCTCTTTAACCGGGCAGTATTTAGCCGGACAGCGGAGTATTCCCATACCCGGGTCGAGAAGGAGCGGTAACGGCAAAGCTTTGGTGCTGGAAGGCGCCCGGGAAAATAATCTAAAAGACATTGTGGCAAGAATTCCGTTAGGCACTTTTACCTGTGTCACGGGCGTTTCCGGTTCAGGGAAGAGTAGCCTGATCAACGGCATTCTTTACACCATCCTCTGTCAAAAGCTCTACCGCTCCAAACGCAGGGTAGGCCTCGTCAAATCCGTCAGCGGGGTCCATAACATCGACAAGGTAATAAATATTGACCAGAGCCCCATCGGAAGGACACCCCGCTCCAATCCGACCACGTACACCGGCGCTTTCACGCATATCCGTGAGCTGTTTTCTATGCTGCCTGAATCCAGGGCAAGGGGATACAAGCCCGGAAGGTTCAGTTTCAATGTTAAGGGAGGGAGGTGTGAGGCATGCAGGGGTGATGGCATTATTAAAATTGAGATGCATTTCCTTCCTGACGTTTATGTGAAATGTGAGGCATGCAGGGGACTGCGCTACAATCGGGACACATTAGAGATAAAATATAAAGGATACAACATCGCAGACGTCCTGGATATGACCGTGAACCAGGCCTATAGTTTTTTTGAGACTATTCCACGTATTAAAAATAAATTGAAGACGTTATTGGACGTGGGATTAGGTTATATCAAGCTGGGCCAACCTGCCACCACGCTTTCGGGAGGCGAGGCACAGCGGATAAAACTATCAAGAGAACTGAGCAAGAGAAATACCGGACGGACCCTGTATCTGTTAGATGAACCGACCACAGGGCTGCATTTCGCGGACATTCAGAAACTCCTCGAGGTATTGAATCATCTGGTTGAACTCAAGAACACGGTCGTGGTCATTGAACATAACCTGGATGTGATAAAAACTGCTGACTATATTATTGATCTTGGTCCGGAGGGCGGGGAAAAGGGGGGATATGTTGTAGGAGTCGGAACCCCGGAAGAGATTACAAAAATCAAGGAATCGTATACCGGCCAGTTTTTAAAAAAAATTTTGTAACTACACAGGTACTTATTAGACAGGATAACCCCGCGTTCCGCGGGGTTATCCTGTCTAATAAAAGAGATGCCTGAATATTAACAAGGTTTTTTTTTAAAGCGTACCAAGATGATAGGCAAGGTTCTCGAGTTTCACGCTAAAATCCACATTTTCAACTGTACAACGATCCGTGGTCCTTACCCTGATGGGGGCAAAGTTGAGGATAGCCCTTATCCCTGCGTCTATGAGCAAATTCGCTACTTGCTGTGCCACTAAAGGGGGCGTGGTAATAACGCCGATCCTGATATGAAAATCCCTGACCAGTTCCTTGATCCTGTTTACCGGTTCAATGGTCAGCCCGCAGGGCATTTCTTTTCCGATTTTCTCTGGATCTGAATCAAATGCGGCCGAAAATATGTAACCTCTTTTTCTGAAGTTTTCATTTTCCACAAGAGCGCTTCCCAAATTCCCCATGCCTACAATACAGAGTGCCCACTGTCTGTCGGTCCCGAGAATATGTTTGATCTCTTTTAACAGTGTCCTGACATCATATCCAACGCCACGGACCCCAAACTCCCCGAAATATGCAAGGTCCTTTCTGACCTGCGCCGGACTCACGCCACACAATTCGGCAAGCTTTTCCGATAAGATCAGGGGCGAGCCGCTCTCTATCAATGCCTCAAGTGGCCTCGAATAAAGTGCCAGGCGTTCTATAGTAGGGTCAGGTATCTTTGGTGTCTTGGCCATTGATTACCGCAGGGATAGAGGAAAAATATAGGAAAGGAATAGCAATTCACTGGTGCCTTGTGAACTTATACACATGTAAGGGCAAAAAAGAGGACCCACAAACCAGGGGTCCTCTTTCTTGAAGTATTTTATCAACCGAAGGTCTTTACAATAGCTTCCAGCATGGGGCCAAGATCAGGAATCTTGAATACCATGATAAAGCAGATCAGCAGCGCGTAAATACAAAGGGACTCGATCAGGGCCAGACCAATAATCATGGTGGTCATGATTTTACCGCCTGCCTCAGGATTCCTGGCTGTTCCCTGGAGTGCCCCATTAATGGCATGGCCCATACCAAGGCCGGTACCAAAAGCGGCTACACCAATTCCGAAACCGCATGCGACTGCAATTCCAAAAAAGGTCCACAATCCCGCTGCCCTGGCTCCTCCGTCATCTGCCAGGGCCAATGAAGCCATCCCCAAAATCAGTACCGCTGCCAAAATGCCAATAACACGTTTTTTCGACATATTAACCTCCCTTTACTTTTTTTTTGGCCTTCTTCCTATAACTTTAATTAATCGCATAATCAGATAAAAAAAAGGAAAATCCCACGCAAGGAACTTAATGGGCCTCTTCCATGGCTCCAGTAAAATATATGATGGCCAGGAGCATAAATACAACTGCCTGTATAAAACTTACCAGTATTCCCAAAAACAGGATGGGTAGAGGAACCAGATACAGACCTGCAAGGGCAAACAGAATGCCTAAAATTTTCTCTTTACCAAAGATATTGCCAAAAAGCCGTACGCTTAAGGACATGACACGAGCCAAATGTCCAATCAGTTCAATGACTAACATGAGAGGTGCCAAGGCCCAGACAGGCCCTAAGAAATGTTTTATATATTTTACTCCGTGGAGTCTGATCCCGATGATATGGGTATATACAAAAGTGCACAAGGCCAGAGACAGTGTCGTATTGAGATTGGCGGTTGGCGAGAAAAAACCCGGTATAAGCCCCATCAGGTTGGAAACGAGAATATATAGGAAGACGGTTGCAATAAAAGGAAAGAACGCTTTCCCTTCCGGGCCGGTGATTTCTACCAAAAAGTTTTCAAGCCCCTCAATGATGACTTCAAAAACGTTCTGACCCTTACGCGGAAGTAACTGAATGCCTCTTGTGAAGAGAATAGCGCTGAGGATCAAGATGGACATGACAAGCCATGAGTGCATAACGTGCTGGTATTCATGTGCGAAATGTCCAAGGCCAAAGGCGCCCAGGATCTTATTCAAAAAGTAATAATGATACTCCATGACTAAGTTGCCTCCGAGGAATATGTTTTCCAGGCTCTGGAAAATCCTAAACTGACAATACTGATCACAACAGTCGAAAGACCAACTGCCAGACCGACAGGATCGACCCACCCTTTAGTGATAAGCACATAGATGATGACTCCCAGGGCTAAAAGCCGCAGGTAATATTTCAAAATAACAGTTATTTTACCTGTCATGATTCCTTCGGAGGAAAAGGCACGACAGATCGTGCGCTGTAAGATATTGAAGTTAACAATTATTACCAATCCCCCTAAGATAACCCCCAGAGTCAAAGAATTACTCATCATAAAAAAGCTGCTTGAAGAGAGGAACAAAAGGATAAGCCAGTTTCGAGTGCTTAAATCTTTATATAACGTTTTCCAGTCCATTCGGTTTCAGTCAAATCTCAAATATCTTTTGTCTTTTTATACATAAGATGTAGATTCTTGAATGCTGCCGCGATGCCTAAACCCAAAAAAACAAAAAATAACCATGGTGTGGTTCCAAATTTATTGTCAAGATAATAACCTGTAAAAGCACCTATTCCGACCGCCAGGGCCATTGACAATCCCACGGTGCTTAAAAAACCCAAGGTTCTGATAGTTTTTTTTAGGTCTTCGTCCATTTTAGATCAAGTCTGATAGCCTATGACCCATCTGGAAAAAACTGATTGTGTCTATCACAGTTTTTCAGATAAAGTCAATTGATTTTTGCGTTAAGAGATCTTAGAGCGGTTGTAGCACATTCAATAGTTTTTTCAATTACTTTTTGACTATGGGCCGTAGACAGGAATGTTGCTTCGTAAGGCGAGGGCGCCAGATATATACCTGAGCGAAGCATGCTTTTGTAATATTTTACAAACAGTGATTCATTACTGAGTTTGGCCGATGAAAAGTCATTGACGGGTCTGGTGGTAAAAAACAGTGAGCCCATTGAACCGATACGGTTTATCACCACCGGCACACCTGCATCCTGAGCCGCCTTTTTGAGGCCGGAAAAAAGCATTTCTCCTTTTTTTTCGAGCTCCAGGTAAATGCCGTCCTGTTTCAGCATCCTCAATGTGGCAAGGCCTGCGGCCATGGCAAGGGGATTTCCCGACAGGGTTCCGGCCTGATAGATATCCCCTTCGGGGGCCATCCTGATCATGATTTCACTTTTGCCCCCGTAGGCACCAACAGGCAGTCCACCGCCGATGATCTTTCCTAAGCAGGTAAGGTCCGGCATGATACCGTAAAGCTCCTGTGCCCCCCCCGGAGCTACCCTGAAGCCGCTGATAACTTCATCAAAAATGAGAATTGCACCCTGTCTGCGGGTTATCTCTCTTAGTCCTTTCAGGAATGCCTCATCCGGGACAATTACGCCCATATTCCCGGGTACAGGTTCAACAATAACTGCGGCGATCTCAGGGCCAAATTTGTCAAAGGCGTCATCCACGGCCTCAAGATTGTTAAAGGTAAGTGAAATTGTGTGTTTAGCCAGATCATCAGGAACTCCCGGACTCCCAGGAATACCAAGGGTTGCCAGTCCGGAACCGGCGGATACTAACAGGCTGTCTGCATGGCCGTGATAGCAGCCGTCAAATTTAACGATCTTTTCCCTGCCAGTATATCCCCTGGCGAGACGAATAGCGCTCATGGTTGCCTCTGTCCCGGAATTGACCATCCGCACCATTTCGATGGAGGGCACCATCTCAACAATAGTTTCTGCCATCTCTACTTCCAGCCTTGTCGGGGCACCATAACTGGTGCCGCGCTCAATGCTTTGTTTAAGTGCGGAGACAATTTCAGGATGAGCGTGCCCCAAGATCATAGGTCCCCATGAACAGACATAGTCAATGTATTCATTTCCATCCACATCCCAGATAAGGCACCCGTTTGCCTTTGAAATAAACGGCGGATCAATGCCCACCGCCTTTCCCGCCCTTACCGGGCTGTTTACTCCACCCGGGATAATGGTCCTGGCCTTTTCAAACAGAAGCCTGGATTGATCTCCCATTTTCCGCCTCCGAAAATGGCTGTTTATGAATTGAACTAAAGTTGACGGCTTCGTAAAAAGCTATATTATGCCGCCTCGCGGCACTGCAACCGAAAATAACTTGATAGTATATGGAATTTCCTTTTTTCAAACGTAGTGCAGGGCTTCAGTCCCGCTAAAGCGGGACTAAAGCTCTGCGCTACAAGTCCGCACCGAAGGTATGCTAATTTAACTATTATATCAAAAGGTTATGGTTTAGTTATTTGAAAGTCTCCTACTCCTGTCGCCTCAACTTTGATGGTCCTGTAAAAAGTCCAATTCCATGTTTCTGATTCCCATAACAAATTGAAATTACTACATGCAAATTATACTTTTTGTGTGTTTTGCGCCTTTTTGCGGCTATATCAACTTTAGACACTGCTAAAAGTATTCCATACTTGTCTTTCTGAATTCCTTTTCGCTAAAGAGCAGCACATAGTCATTGATCCCCGCTATTCGGGACATACGCTCCGCTATCTGATAACATTGCTCCCTATCGTTCCCATGTACCATAGTGTAGAGGTTGTATTTCCATTCTCTTTGGGGTTTCCGCTGGTAGCAATGAGTGACCTCCCGGAATCCGGCAAAGATTTTACCCACCTTATCTATCCGGTCATCAGGGACACACCAGGCAATCATGGCATTGGAACTGAACCCGGCCTCCTGGTGACGCAGGGTTGCGCCGAACCGCCTGATAATTCCCCTGTCCCTAAGGTCTTTGACGCGTTCTACAAATTCTTTCTCCGTTATGCCTATTTCCTTGGCCATCACGGCAAATGGCCTGCTATCAAGGGGCAGGTCTCCCTGGATAAGGCTTATGACCTTTTTATCTAAATCGTCTATCATATAGGGAAATAATCCTTTAGCCGGGGTGAACACCGCCTCTACATGGTCTTTCTCAGCCTGGCGACCTAATAAGGAGGCTATTATATCCCCCTTCATTTCACATGGATGTGCATGTGGGAATATAGGATAGTCAAAAACATGTCAAGCGGGATATTTATTGTTCCTGTGAGGCCATTTTTGTACCTTTTCATACAACCTTAACAGACATAACAGAATTTTTTTTAAAAAATTCTTGACTTTGATAGAAACAGGAAAAAGAGGAAAAAACATTTTACAAATATTACTTTCTAATGCTTGCTTCAATGTTCTTGAGATTATACTGGCTTGTTTTCCGTGAACCATACGGCATGCAAAGGGCTGCCCAGAAAAACCCGGGACTGGATTCTGTCGGGGGGCTTGCAGCCCACAGCATACCTTTTGTTGTTTATCCATCAATGATTATTCTCGTGGCGATAATCATTGGCGCTATTCTGAAAAAGAAATGGGCATACATTGGCGGATTCATTTTCGGGGCTGTTCATCTTGTCCTTGTAATATCACTCATCGTGATAAAGGTAAGCCCCGGTTACGGCCCCGCGGTCGTCATGCCTGCTTCCGCTTTAATGATGGTATTTACTTATCTCACTCATAAGAAACAGTTCGGCTATAATATCTTTAATTGGAGGCGAACATAAGGTAGATAGGCTGTAGGATCAGTTATATTTCATCGCATTTATTACAATAATGACAACGGAAAATAATAAAACAAATGAATTAATCCATATTCCAATCGCTGCAAATCTTTTAAATTTCATTTTCCTGTAGGCGATAATTCCAAGAATCAAACCAAAAACGCACAAAAACGGTATTACCAGCAAGAGCCTCATAATTATTGATGTTATTGCTAATGCCTGGCTTTCGTCAGACGATTTTTCATTCTTATAATATATAAATCAGACCTCGTTAAGTGGTTGAATGGTTGAGTAGTTAAGTGGTTAAATTCACGGGCATATTTGCTTTTTGCAGAATAATTGGACATTTATCATTTTGATATTTATAACTTACTGAAATTATAACAAATATTTTCCAACTCA
>JAUWMR010000015.1 GCA_030613055.1 Desulfobacteraceae bacterium | reverse complement strand
TTCTTCACCGCAAGGCATGCACATTCGTCCAGCCTGCTGTTGTCGGCACTTTGTAGAGCCCATACTTCGTGTATAGGGTACTACCCGTAAAGCGTAAGTAACCTGTGCCCCGATC
The DNA here is from genome assembly GCA_030613055.1 of Desulfobacteraceae bacterium. Classification (GTDB taxonomy): domain Bacteria; phylum Desulfobacterota; class DSM-4660; order Desulfatiglandales; family Desulfatiglandaceae; genus JAUWMR01. Next base: position 79,657 of record JAUWMR010000015.1, on the reverse strand, counting down.
CTTGATCTTGTGCCGCTTCCTAAGGTAAGACCTTTGAATTTTCCATAGAATGAACAAAATACCTTTTATATGACAATTCTTGACAAAAATTGTCATGTCATTTTCTACTATTCGATATTATAAATATGCTCCCCTGCCGTTTAGCATCACATAATAAAATCGCTTCGCTATTTTATATAACGCAGCGACGCCGCTGCAAAATAAAAGTAAATTCCTAAGCAATCAAGTTATACATCTTTTTCGACAACACAATATTGCCGTTTCTAAAGCATTCTCGCCAACTTCCGAATTCAGACCATTCGTTGCAAATGACATTTATTTAATTTGACGGATTCCTATCCCAGTGGTTATAAACATTGGCGATTTTCAGCAGGTTCTGCAAAGGTCTCAATTCAAGTGGTGACTATTGCATTATTTGCGGTAAGTAAAAGGGTTTTACTGATCGCAATTATGCCGGCTTTAATGTAAAGGAAAAGGGAAAATATTCTTTTATTGGAAGGTAATGAGATACATCGCATAGATATTCTGAACCAAACATGGGCAAATTCTTTCAGTATTTCATTGATGATACCTCAGGTTTCAGGATCCAGAGTCTGAAGTCATCCTGTTTTATTGTACCTGAGTGAAAGTGCCATTGTCTTTCAAAATTTGAAGCTTCCGCCAATAGGATGCAATCTATGTCGTTCTCCCAAACTCAAACCATTCATGGGTATCGCTTATCAATTTATCATGCTCATCTTTCAAACGATCGTACATTATTGCATTCTCAATTGCGATACCTCCTATTTCTGATATACTGGAAATAAATTCGTGTTCATTTTCAGTAAATTTATGGAGTTTTGCAGTATATACTCTGAAAACACCAATTATTTGTCCCTTTGCTGATATTGGAACGGAAAGGATCGAAGCGATTCCTTCCTTTTCGGCTTCTGCCCGATACTGAATCCTTGGGTCTGTTGTTGCATCAGAGATAAAAACCGATTTTCCTTCCAAACACTCGGCAAGACTTTTGTCAGCATCGAGCGGCCATTTATTTATGTATGCTTCACTCAGTCCGTAGGAGGAACGAAGCTTTAATCGATTATCTAACTTACTTAAAAGATAAATAGCGCAACCTTTGGTGATTAATGATCTTGCAACATTTTGTGTAATAGAATCCAGTACTTCCTTGAGATCCAATTTTTTGTTAATAAGAACACAAACATCTTTAAAGGACCTGAAATATAGGGCATTATCAATGGCCACAGCTCCAATGTCAGTCAGGTCGGAAATAAATTCTCTTTCATCTTCTGAGAATTCATAAGGTTTTGAAGTGTATATTCTAAGCACACCAATTGTTTTGCCCATTACCGTTACTGGAACGGAAAGGATCGAAGCGATTCCTTCTTTTTTTGCCTCTTTTGGATACTGAACCCGAGAATCTTTAAATACATCATAAATCATTACAGATTTTCCACTCAACGTTTCTGCAATGCTTTTATCAACATCGACCGGCCCTTTACTTAAGTATGCATCGCTTAGACCATAGGAAGCACGAAGTTTTAATATATTCAGATCCCTGGACAAAAGATAAACTGTACAACCTTTAACTTTCAATGCTTTTGTAAAATTTTCCGTGATCATCTTTAATATTTCAGTATCATTTAAGTTCGAATTAATTGTTTTTGAATAATCTTTAAGCAATTTGTAATATTTTTTTTCTGTATCGTTCATACATTCCTCCTCCCGGCAAGCGGCCTTGTTTTTGCACCCCACAAATAGAGATGTTTTAGGGTTTATACTCTTTATATTTAAACATCCATTCTACGATAGAGGATTCTTTTTTAAAAGGCGATTCGATCAAAAAGACTGACAGTTGAGACTCTTAATAGAACAGGTAATGCTCTATTAGTTAGAGGGTCAAATCTTCGGTTGACTTGTCTGCGCACTCGAGATAAGTCAACCGAAGATTTACCCTATCGTTGCATAAATAATATGACAAAGTGGGTTTAAAGACAATAAATAAAGGCCATTTCAACATTATTAACTGTTCTTTTGGAATACACTCCAAGTGGTATCTTGAAAACAGTGAAAAACAGCCATGTTATTTACCCTCCGGGAAAGTCCCGCCAGGGCGGGACAGCACCCTCGATTTTTGCAACGTTAGGGTTTGCTTTGCCTATTCTTCATCTTTCAGGAAGAACCGGTAGTATTCCTCTTCAGAGAGACATTGCTTCATCAGGCGTGATAGTAAGTCAAACAGTGCCTCTATGTCGGAGTCAGACATTCGTTTCTTGATCACGGCCATTAACTCATCATCGGAGAATTTCTGCAGGTAGTAAGTCAGTGTTGACTCATCCACCTCCCGGCTGAAACCAATTCCCACAAAACCGTCATATTCTTCAACAAATCGGTGACTGTGTTTTGCCATCAGAATCCCAATGCCTCGTTCACAAGGATCACGGTTATATATGTTGAATGTCGATGATTAGAAGCTATGGCCACCCTTTGGTCCTCATCTGCCACGCCCTTGTCCCCCTCGGTCACCACCATATCCTCCTCTGCCGCCACCTTGTCCTCCTCGTCCACCACCCTGTCCTCCTCTGCCACCGCCGTATCCTCCTCTACTACCGCGATTTTCGGTGCGAGGGCGAGCCTCATTCACGTTAAGCGCTCTTCCGTTTAGCTCTTTGTCATTTAGGCCATCGATTGCAGACTGCCCTTCAGCTTTAGAGGCCATCTCCACGAATCCAAATCCTTTTGATCTGTCAGTGTATTTGTCTTTAATGATCTTTACGGATTCGACCTCCCCGAAAGCCTCGAAAGCCTGTTTTAAATCTTCTTCGGTTACTTCATACGACAAATTTCCTACATAAATATTCATTCTAATCTCCTTTTGTAATAGATTATAAATTTGAACATCGCCTAATAAGTGTTTATATGATTTTTCGTTTAAATACCATAAATAAAAAATAATGAAAGAAAATGTAATTATTTATGTTCGATCCAATCGTGATGAAGCCGCAAAAAGGCCCGCCAGAAGGACCCACCAGAAGAACGGCGGGTAAACGGCGGGCAAGCGCAAAAGTCATAAAAAGTAAGGCTTGCATGTAGTAAAATGAAAGGGTTATATAGACAAGGGGCGTGACGATATCGACGAGATATTCATAGCAAAAGAAAACCCGAAAGAGATAGAGTCTCCTTCGGGTCAGACCGCACACAGTATCAAAATATAATGTATAAGTGTTTGGTTCTTTTGAGAAAATTAAATTATGGTGCCGAAGGCGGGACTTGAACCCGCACGGGCGTAACCCACTACCCCCTCAAGATAGCGTGTCTACCAAATTCCACCACTTCGGCAGGCGAATTAATAAAATTAAAACTTTCCCTGGCTTTCCCCTGGCGGAGCCGGAACCTGTGTGCTCTGGGCGGCCGGGACCCCCGATTGCTTGGCATCCTCCATAATGGAAGTAGTTGTACCCCTGACAAAGAAAATCGAAAGGCCCAGGGAAGTCAGCATAAATACAATGGCAGCGGCAGTGGTAACCTTGTGCAAAAAGGATGTTGCGCCGGAGCTTCCAAAAACAGTCTGGCTTGAACCGCCAAAGGCCGCCCCCATGCCGGCCCCCTTGCCCTGCTGGAGAAGGACTATCAGGATCAGTGCCACACAGACGACAACGTGTACGATGATAAATATTGGTTTCATTTTTCAGCCTCTTGTATATCAGACGGCATCGCTTATGCCGTCATTAAATGCGACATATTAGATTATATGGGCAAAAATGCAATAAAAAACCGAAAAGTTTTAAAATTATTTCTTCCCGTTATTTCTCTTTAAACCGGATGAGCTGAACAAAGGAATCTGCTTTCAGGCTTGCGCCACCCACAAGCGCGCCATCAATATCTTCCTCTGACATGAGATCCGAAATATTATCCGGTTTTACACTGCCCCCGTAAAGAATACGGACCCGATCCGCTGTTTCCGAATCAAAGCCCTTGCCGACCCACTCACGGATGAATTTGTGCACCTCCTGGGCCTGCCCGGGGGTCGCGGTCAGTCCGGTTCCAATGGCCCAAACCGGTTCATAGGCTAAAATAGTGTCATAAGGCATGAATTGTTCTTTAATAAAATTCCGCAAGGAACCCTCTAATTGATTTCGAAGCACCTCAAAGGTCGTCCCTGCCTCCCTCTCCTCAAGGGATTCTCCGATACATACAATGGGAATAAAACCTAAAGCAACAGCAGCCCTGACCTTGAGATCAATCATCTCGTTCGTTTCCTTGAAAAGACTTCTTCTTTCCGAATGCCCTAAGATTACATGGGTGCACCCCGCTTCTCTGAGCATCTTGCCGGATATCTCACCTGTATAGGCCCCGCTTGTTTCAGAATACATGTTCTGAGCGGCAAGTAAAATTCTTGACTTCCCGGTTGCCTGTTTTACAGCGGAAAGGGCCGTAAACGGTGGGGCTATCAGAACGTCCACATCCTCAAGATCACGCATGCCCTTTAGAGTGGCGTTTACGAGATTAACAGACTCATCAATGTTTAAATTCATCTTCCAGTTGCCGGCAATAAAAGGTATTCGATCGGTCATTTTTACACCCGTGTGGAATTTAGGGGCTTCGCCCCAATTGGCCTCCGGCCCCGCTTCCAGCCCGTAGGGCCTACAGGCCGGAGGGTAGGGCCTACGCCCCGGAGGGAATGTCGAAGATCCCGTCTTGGCGGGATAGAATTTCCGAGACGTTAACAGTTTGCCATATAAACAGCCAGATCCACCATACGGCTCGAGTACCCGTACTCGTTATCATACCAGGCCAGGACCTTGACCATGTCCCCGACGGCCATTGTGGAAAGCCCGTCCACTATTGAAGAAACCGTAGAACCGTTAAAGTCCACCGATACTAAGGGTTCATCACAATAATCAAGAATTCCTTTAAGCTCGTTTTCAGCGGCTTCTTTCATGGCATTGTTGACTTCATCCACTGTTGAGGGTTTGCTGAGCTGGGCAACCAGATCAATCACTGAAACATTCGGGGTCGGAACGCGAATAGACATGCCGTTCAGTTTTCCTTCTAATTGGGGAAGAACCAGAGCAACCGCCCTCGCGGCCCCTGTCGTTGTAGGGATCATGGAGAGAGCCGCCGATCTGGCCCTCCTCAAATCCTTATGTGGAAAGTCGAGCAACCGCTGATCCCCTGTATAGGCATGGGTCGTGGTCATGAGTCCTTTTTCAATCCCGAAATGATCCAGCAGGACCTTGCAGACTGGAGCAAGGCAATTGGTTGTGCAGGACGCATTTGAGATAACATGGTGTTTTTCAGGGATATAATCACTATTATTCACACCCATAACAATCGTGATGTCCGGTCCGTTTGCAGGCGCTGAAATAATAACTTTTTTGGCTCCTGCATCCAGATGCGCGGATGCCTTCTCTCTGTCCCTGAAAAGCCCCGTGCATTCAAATACTGTTTCAACTCCTATATCCTGCCAGGGCAGTTTTGAGGGTTCCCTTTCCCTGTATACTTCAATTTCCTTATCGTTAACAATCAGGGAGTGTTCTGTGCTTGAAACACCCGCATCAAGGATACCATGAACAGAGTCATATTTTAACAGATGCGCAAGGGCTGAAGGGTCGGTGAGGTCATTTATCGCTACAAATTCAATTTCGTTATTACCGAGTCCAGCCCTGAAAACCATTCTGCCGATTCGCCCAAAACCATTAATACCCACCTTCAGAGACATTTTTTTCTACCTCCTGAATGAATTTAAAAAAATTGCGATAATAATACTTAGTGATTCCCTTCCTTTTTTGATCGGGCCTGAAAAATCTTGATCACTGCGCTGGTTGCAGCACGGGTTTTCTCCAGATATTCCGGATGCTTTTTTCTTTCTGGCCAAGTGACAGGGACATAACAATGGCATCTTCGTTGGTATCCCTGTAGTATCGCGGCATGCGGCCACTCTCCTTAAAACGCGCCTTTTCATATAAGGCCTTAGCCGCGAGATTCGAGGGTCTCACCTCCAGACACGCGGACTTGCCCCCGAGTGATGTACCTGCTTCGATCATTCTGCATAACAGGTATCTGCCGAGACCTTTACATCGTCTGTCCGGATGAACAGCAATATTCATCAGGTGTATCTTACCCGCAAAAACCCAGAAGCAGATATATCCCGCGAGCACATCTTCTATCAGGACCCGCAGGTGTGAAACCGGGTTATTTATCTCCTCCCAGAACCCGTTCGCGTCCCACGGAGAAGGAAAAGAGGCCTTTTCAATCTCTAAAATATCATCCTGAAACAGCTTAAAATTTTTTTCCGTGATTTTTACAAGAGAGATCATTGCGAATCTAATAGTTTCCCTGCCAAAGCGATACTCCTCCTGCCGGCCTGCTGCGCCTTTTCACCGAGTTCACTCAATTTCAGGTGCTTTCGGTCCTGTGCGACGGCAATAACCATAGGCAAATTCACACCGGTCAAGACTTCGACCTGATTTTCCTTTAAAAATGAAAGACTCAGGTTAGAAGGGGTTCCACCGAACATATCTGTCATGACAAGAACCCCCTGGCCGCTGTCAAGCTTTTTTATCTTTTCAGAGATTTTTTTGAGCATTGTTTTACTTTCTGATGTCTGGGTAATGGAGATAGCCCCGGCAGCCTCCAACCGTCCCATGATAAGTTCAGCGGCATTCAACAGTTCTTTTCCCAAATCACAGTGAGAGATAATCAGCAATCCGATCATGATGTTACTCAAATGTCCTTTAAAGGTGTGATGATTCCTCATCAGCCTGAATAATCGCTTGATAAAGCTCTTTCCTGCTGCCAGCCTTCATCAGCTTCTTCCTGAAGGTACCGCTTTTCAAGATCTTTGCTACTTTTGCCAGGACCTGCAAGTGAATACTTGAAGAATTTTCGGGAGCTACAAGCAAGAAAAAAAGATAAGCGGTCTGCCCATCCATGGAATCAAAGTCCAACCCCTTGCTGCTCCTGCCAAATGAAATCAGCGGGTGTGAAATGCCATTCATTTTCCCATGGGGTATGGCAACCCCATCACCAATGCCCGTACTTCCAAGGCGTTCTCTTTCCACGAGAACCTTGACAAGCTCCGCCTTATTTATGGAAGGTTCATGATTGGATATCACTTCGGCCAATTCTTCCAAAACGCCATTTTTATCCCTGGCCTTCAAGTCGGGAATAATACTGTTTTCCTCTATGATTTCACTCATTTTCATTTTTTCCAATCCATCAATTCTTTATAGTTTTTGAGCATTTTTATCCGCCTGTTCTGTGGAGGATCACTGGAATCCCTGGCCCAGACCGATCAACCTTACTTGATTGTCAATAAACTATCATCATTATGAAGCTTAGCCTATACTTTAAGTAATCACCGCGTCGCGACAGGGCGGGCCTTGAATCCTTGGCCCCTTGAATCCTCTCAGAATCACCAACCAATTTGGAGATGATCCAAATATAATGAACCCTTTAGACGGCTAACTGGCAGGTTCAATAAGCCCTAAATTTCCGTCACCCCTCTTGTAAATCACATTGATTTCCCTGGACCTGGCATTTCTAAAGACCAAAAAATCCTGCCTCGAGAGATTTAGCTGCATGGCAGCTTCCTCAGGGTCCATGGGTTTGGCTACCATTTTTTCAACCTCTATTACCGGTTCCTCTTGAGCAAGTGCCGTTGCCTCATCGGATACTTCACTCATTACCATGCCTTCGCCTTTCAAATTTTCGGATCGGCGCTTTCTCATTTTTGACAGATGTCTCTTGACCTGTTTTTCTATCTTGTCAATAACCTGATCAATAGCGGAATACATATCCCCGGTTTCTTCCACTGCCTTGATCCTGGTTCCGTTCACACTGAGGCTCACATCTGCCTGATGCCGGAATTTTTCAACAGTCAACACTATGTGAGCCTCCATGGGAGAATCCAGATATTTCCTTATTTTTGATATCTTGTCTTCCGCATAGGTTTTTAGACTTTCGATTGGCTCAGTGTGCCTGAATGTAACCGTAATATCCATATGATTTCCTCCAAAATTTATTTTTAAATAAGGAGTGATAAGATGTTAAAAGATTTACTTCAATAAGGGTTTCTCCGCTTCCTCGAAGGCAAAATACCCATCGACTCTCTATATTTGGCAACTGTTCGACGCGCAACTTCTATATTCATCCCCCTTAATATATTTACAATCTCCTGATCACTCAAAGGCTTACTCTCGTTTTCCGTCTTAGTAATATTCCTGATATGCGCTTTCACGCTCTCAGAGGCAACAGCATCGCCTTCAAGGCTGTTAATAGAGCTGTTAAAGAAAAATTTTAACTCAAAGATCCCTTGTGGTGTATGGACGTATTTATTCGTAGTCACCCTGCTGATGGTGGATTCATGCATATCGATGTTTTCAGCTACATCACGAAGGACAAGGGGCTTAAGGCATGTAATCCCATTATCAAAAAAACCCTTTTGAAAACGAACAATACTATCTGTCACCCGGTATATGGTTCTTTGCCTCTGGTGAATACTCTTTATTAGCCAGCTCGCGGATCTAAGTTTCTCCTTAATATATACCCTGGCATTTTCTGATAGTGAGTCATTGCTACGCAGCACCTCCTTGTAGTATGTATTGACATGCAATTTGGGCAGGCCATCTTCGTTCAGTACGATTTGATAATCATCGCCAACTTTAAAAACGTAGATATCCGGAGTGATATAGATCGTTTCTTCGTCCGAGTAGATCCTGCCCGGTTTCGGTTCAAGACTCTTGATCACACAAACAGCCGTGAGAACTTCCTGGAGGTGGACGGACAGCTTCCTGACAATTTGATCGTATCTTCTGCTTTCGAGGTCTGCCAGGTGATCCATAATTATCTTTTCAACAAGCGTTCCCCCGAGGTTTTGGAATCTGGCCTGTATAAGCAGGGATTCCCTTGCATCCCGTGATGCCACACCGACAGGATCAAAATTCTGAATGTAACGGAGCGTTTCGATCACTTTATCAATCGTACATCCTGTAGCTTCAGCTACGTCCTCTATAGGAACATCCAGATAACCATCTTCGTCTAAATTCCCTATAAGATGAACGCCTATTTCCTTTTGGTCGTCATCAAGATTACTCATGTTTAGCTGCCACATTAGGTGGGAATTAAGATTGGTCTTTGAAGCTATAATGTTTTCAAGGGGGGGGGCTTCTCTTTCCTCGTATTGAGACCCGGCCCATCCGGTATTATACTCGTTCAGATAATTCTCCCAGTCCACATCATCCCGGGCGCATTCCTCGACCTTTACCTCCTTAAGATCGGGAACGCTTTCCTCTGAGCCATCTTTGCGCTCTTCAGGCCTGCCATCCTCCTCCTCATCCGTTACCTTTTCTTCCAGTACCGGGTTTTCCTCCATTTCCTGTGTAATAGTCTCGAGGAGCTCAAGCCTGGAAAGCTGCAGGAGTTTAATCGCCTGCTGCAGCTGGGGAGTCATGATAAGCTGCTGGCTTAAATTCAGCGACTGTCTAAGTTCTAAAGCCATAACGTGACGGCCGATACTTTCAAATAAGATGTCATAAGTTAAAATTTTCTCCGAGATAGATGCTTTTTGCTATTTCGCTCTGAACGATTCTTTCCGGAGTGCCTTTTTCGATGATCCTGCCCTGGCTAATAATATAGGCTGTGTCACATACACTTAATGTTTCACGGACGTTATGATCCGATATGATAATACCAAGGCCCCTGTCTTTTAAATGCCTGATAATCTGCTGGATATCAGTCAGGGCAAGAGGGTCAATCCCGGCAAAGGGTTCATCTAAAAGCATAAACCTTGGTTTTGTGACCAGAGCGCGGGTTATTTCCAGCCTTCGCCGTTCGCCTCCTGAAAGGAGCGATGCCCGCTGTTTAGCCAGATGGGAGATATTCAGTTCAGCCAATAATTTTTTAAGACGGAGCTTTCTTTCGTTTGCCGTAATATCCAGCGTTTCCAGGATAGTTAATAAATTTTGCTCTACCGTCAACTTCCGGAATACGGACGGTTCCTGTGCTAAATAGTTAATGCCTTTCCTGGCCCTGAGATACATGGGATCATTAGTGATATCCTGTCCATCGAGATAGACTTTGCCTTCATCCGGATGCAAAAGGCCAACCAGCATGTAAAACGTTGTGGTCTTGCCTGCTCCGTTTGGGCCTAAAAGCCCGACAATCTCATGCCTTTTAACCCATACGCTCACCTCATCCACAACTTTTTTCCCGTTGTAGATCTTGACCAGGCTGTTTGATTGGAGTATCTCTTTGTGGGATATCACGAGCACTACCTTTTGACACGATTTGGGAAAATGACAGCCTTCACCCTCCTGTCGTTTAAGCCCTCCACAACACTTTTATTTTCATTTAAGAAAATAGTAATTCGATCACCTTCGACAAAATCATGCCCTTGCTTTACAACCGGATTTCCCGTAAGGACTATCTTTTGATCCTGCTCGTAATAAACGGCCTTTTTTGAAGTTGCCACACCCCCCTGAATACGATTGATTATAACATTTCCCGTGGCAATGATCCTGATAATTCTTGTTTTACTCTTATCTTTTTTCTGTTTCGACGAGTCGTCGTAATAAACGCGCATTGTCTTGCACTTTATGGTAAAATCATCTTGTTCTGCATTGACATCACCCACGAATGTTACAATTTTTGTCTCATCATCAATTTCCATGGTTTGCGATTTAATGACCATCGGTTTCGGTGAATCCTTTTTTATCCTGTCTTTTATTGTCTCGGATAGGACTGAGTCTGAAAAACCAAACGCAAACATAAGGACGGTAACCAATAAAAACGGAAGAAACTTTTTATTTCCCATCAGATTAAAGACTCCCTTGTTATTGTTGTCGTAACATCTGAAAATATCATTAGCGTTTCCCTTTTTAGATCGATTAGAAGCCCCTTTCCCGTCACGAGAAAAAAAGGCCCGCGTATCTCGACCGGCATATCAGTAATTAGATGACCGATCTTTTCTTTGACTAAGACATGCTCTGTGGAAATCTTGTATCCGTTCCCGGAAGACCCTTTCAAATCGCCCCAGAGCTTGATCTCCCCTTCATCTCTGGAATAATTACCTCTTTTCCCCTTCAATTCAAAAGGAGGTCTGTTTTTTGGCGTTACTTTCAGGACAAAATCCTGGAAAGAGATAAACGACTTATCACCTGAAAACGTCACTTCTTTAGCATCGAGAACCCATTGCACCCCTTTTTCCGGATCATCCTGGGTATAATGGACATCCTTGAGTTTAAGACCCTCCCCTGGCAGAACCTCTTCAGCATGCTGCTCCTGAACAACCTCTCTGCCGGGCCTTGAGAGGTAAAAAGCAACCACGGCCAATAGGATACTTAATCCTATAAGCGGCCATTGTCTTTTTAGGAAACTTTTCATTTATTGGCAGTATTATATCAACGCGTAATTTATTCTGTAAAGTCTATTTTCCGGTAAACGCGGTGGCCACATCTGTCCATTTTCCCTGACACTTGAGAAGCCATTCGCATGCCTCCCTCACAGCGCCAAAACCACCCTTCTTTTTCGTGGTGAAGTCGGCTGCATCACGGACTTCTTTTACCGCATTTGCCACGGCTATGCTCAAACCTGCTTCCATATACATCGGAAGATCCGGGAGATCATCCCCCATACAGCCGACTTCTTGCTTTCCGATACCCTTTTCATCCATCAGGCGTCTGCATAAAGCCCTCTTATCAGTGACGCCCTGATGGACTTCTTCAATACCCAGATCTCGTGCGCGGTGCTCTACTACACGGGATTCGCGGCCCGTTATAATGACAACCTCAATACCGCTGGAAATAAGAAGCCTTAGGCCCAATCCGTCTTTGACATCAAACGATTTGATTTCTTCACCCTTATCATTCATGGTGATCTGTCCATCTGTCATGACACCATCCACATCGAGGAAAAGTAATTTAATCATAGCGGCCTTTTCCTCATTTATGATTTCCGTCTTGGTTGTCATAATTGCTTAAAGTCTTATAAGACTATGAATCTCCTTAAGTATCGTCAATAGGGGCTTTATGTCGTGGAGGGGTAGTGAATTGGGTCCATCGCAAAGTGCGGCATCCGGATCAGGATGGACTTCAATGAAAACACCGTCAGCCCCTGCCGAAACAGCGGCCCTTGCCAGGTGACTTACAAATTCCCTCTGGCCTCCTGAACTGGTGCCTGCTCCACCCGGGAGCTGTACACTGTGGGTGGCATCAAATACAACAGGAAATCCGAATTCCTTCATTATGGCTATGGATCTCATATCTACAACAAGGTTATTGTAGCCAAACGAACTTCCCCTCTCTGTGATTATTACGCTATTATTGCCCGTGGAAGTCACTTTTGCAATAGCCGGTCGCATATCCAATGGAGAAAGAAACTGGCCCTTTTTGATGTTGACAGGGATTCCGGTCTTTGCGGCCGCTAACAGCAGATCGGTTTGTCGGCATAAAAAGGCCGGTATCTGGATTACGTCAAGAATCCCAACCACCTTTTCAATTTCGCTGATACGGTGAACATCGGAAAGAACAGGCAGGCCTGTTTCCTCTTTCACTTTTTGAATGATTTTTAGCCCGACTTCGATACCCGGCCCCCTGTATGAACTCAAAGATGTCCGGTTTGCCTTATCGTATGAGGTCTTAAAAATGACAGGAATATCTAATTCCTCACCCGTTTTTTTTAGAAATTTAGCAATTTCCACGGTTTTGGACTCATTTTCAATCACACAAGGCCCGGAAATAAGAAAAAAGGGGCCATTTGTTCCTATGGTCAACCGGCCTGCTTTGATAGTATTTGCCATTATTAAAACCTAACCTTTATTACCCCGGGTAGCCAAATTGAGCGGAAAACGCGTATAAATATAAGCTATTATTAATGAAAGACAACCCGAAAGTCAAGGACGCAGCTTTTACCCATGTCACCAATACATTGACAAAAGTTTTACTTGTCAGAGGAGATCATACTCTCTATGATATTAAGATAAATGTTTCTTCGGGAGGGCAACCACAAATGGCACAGAAGAAGTTTACAAGGACCATTAATGAAATTAACCGCAAGATAAAAGACGGAAAGGTTGTCGTTGTCACGGCCGATGAAATGGTTGATATTGTTAAGAAAAAGGGACCGAAAAAGGCCGCCCGGGAGGTTGATGTAGTGACCACTGGCACTTTCGCCCCCATGTGTTCCTCCGGGGCCTTTCTTAATTTCGGTCATACTAAACCTGCCATCAAGGCCTCCCGCGTATGGTTGAACTCTGTTCCGGCCTATGCAGGCGTGGCCGCAGTGGATGTTTATATCGGCGCTACAGAGCCTGCCGAGGACGATCCCCTGAACAGGGTGCACCCCGGACAATTCAAATATGGTGGCGGCCATGTCATTCATGACCTCATAGCCGGCAAAAGAATAAATCTGGTTGCCACTTCTTACGGTACCGACTGCTATCCGAATCGCGAGATCAAAAAAAAGGTGACCCTTGCCGACCTTCCGTATGCAGTGTTGTTAAATCCAAGAAATGCTTACCAGAATTACAATTGCGCCATAAACCTGTCAAAAAAGACCATATATACTTATATGGGAGTTTTGAAACCAAACGCAGGGAATGCCAACTATTCCACCTCAGGGCAGTTGAGCCCGCTTTTCAATGATCCCTACTATCTAACAATGGGTCTGGGCACGAGAATCTTTCTTGGCGGCGCGAAAGGGTACATCATAGGCCCGGGGACTCAACACAATCCCAACGCTAAAAGGGGGAAAAATGGTATTCCCATAGAGCCTGCTGGCACACTTATGGTTAAGGGCGACCTGAAAGAAATGGATCCAAGATGGGTGGCAGGAGTTAGTATGCTTGGTTATGGTTGCTCTCTTGCAGTGGGTGTGGGGGTGCCCATTCCTATCCTGAATGAAGAAATTGCACTGTATACCGGTATCTCCGATGATGAAATTTTTACAAGGATCATTGACTACGGAAAGGATTATCCAAAAGGGAAAGCATCAAGTTTAGGGCTCGTGAGCTACGCGGAACTTAAAAGCGGTACGATCCGATTTGACGGCCACGATGTCTCCACTGTCCCGTTGTCTTCGTATGTCAGGGCCCTTGAGATTGCGCGTATTCTTAAACGCTGGATAGAAAAAGGTAAGTTCTTGCTCGCTGAAGCCCAGGAAATGCTTCCTACTGCCTCATCCTATATTACAAAATAGGAAGGAGCGTAACACTTTAGTCCTGAATATCTTGTAAATCCTGTCAAAAAGTCTTTTTTAAAGACCTGAATTGTTGCTAAAAATACGGAAATACAGGAGGTAGTGATCATGAAAACCGTCCTTATAGCTTATTGTATTTCCCTGTTCCTTTGTATTCCGTTACACGCCGGAATCAATAATTGCACGGAACAAGATAGAAGGGGCGCGATTATCATCACCAGTGGATCGAATTGTGCATTTAAATACAATTCTAACGATCACAAGAGTTTTTCCAAAGGATCGATCCTTGTGGCCCAGCAGTCTCCAGGCCAGCACAAAACAGATAGTAATCCCTTAACTTTTGTTGAATCAAGCGAATGCAGATGTGAGGACGGGAAGCAGTTATGTTTGGATGGTACTGTTAGAAATAATATGCGGACCCGGACCCTCCGATCAGTGAAGATTACAGTGAAGCTTTATAACAAAGATAACAAGCTTATAAAAACCTTATCAGTCAATACATCTCCACCGGATATACCAGCGGGCCAGGAAGCCACATATGAGATAAAGACGGAATATGACAGCAGAATAAAAAAATACAATAAATCTGCCACCTGGAAATCCAGAATAAGAAGATAGTGAAAAGCCCCGAGTAAAGCAGTGACGACTGTACGCCTTTGGCAAAGAACTGTAGCCGTATATCAGGGGAAAAAGACAAAAGGAAAATCAGGAGGGCTTGGGCCATCTCCTTTATTGTGTGGAAATTCTATTCGCCCAATGTAGTGCCAGTAGCGCGTGCCCTCCGTGCCAGCCTTACAGGATCCAGGATCTCGATATAGCCGTCTTTTAGATTGACAATACCCTTTTCACGAAGCACCTTGAGTTGTTTATTGATACTCTCCCGTGTAGCCCCGACCATCGAGGCCAGGTCTTTTTGAGTCACCCGCACGCCGATCCGGATAACATCTTCTTCTTTGACCCCAAAACTCCTGCTCAGGTCGAGAATTTTCTTGGACAACCGGGCAGTGATATCCAAGAAATGTGATTCAGCAAGTAAGATATCCGTAACCCGCAGTCTTCGGGTCAACACCTCCAGGACTCGCAGAACGACATCAAATCGACCACGGAGAAGATCCAGGAAATCTTCACGATGAAGGCACAAAACTTCTGTGTCCTCCATGGCTTGGACAGTAGCAGATCTGGGCTTTTCGTCGATTAATGAGAACTCTCCAATGATTTCTCCGGCCGAGAGGATCGTTAATATAACCTCTTCCCCATCTGAGGATGGAATAGTTACTTTCACACGGCCTTTCTGGATGATGCATAAATTACCCCCCTCATCCCCCATATGGAAAAGCACCTGGCCGCCGGCGTATCGCCTTTGAATCAAACACTTTTCTAGCCGATCAAGATCAGGCTCCTCTAAGGCCTTGAATATAGGGATCTTCCTTAATAATTGGTGCAATGACATTCGTTCTCCTGATGTGTGCCATTGGTACTGTCTTATTTTCCACCCTTTTAACGGAAGACGCTGTAAATTAAATGATAACAGATCGTATCGGAGACTGTCAACCTGAGATGAAGGCATGTGTAGAACCAGACATCTCCGACCATTTCCGGTGGACGCTATTTTCAGGATTTGGGATGAAACCATAACAGGCTTTACCCTACAGCCTAAATAACCTGAATAGATACGGTGAAGGAAAATAATGGGCACAAAAAAGGTGAAATGTTTCACACCTTGGATGTGAAGTATTTCATTTGTGTTCTTATCGAAATGATTAAGATATTATAAGTAAAATCTTAACAATGTGAACATATGGAGCAATTTATGAACCAGCTCTATGCGTTATTAGATATAGAAGACCCTCAATCTGTCTTGCATGAAGTGAGGACTACCGTCCTCATGATATCCAATGGTTTTGATTTTGGGCCTGTTGACATGGTATACGAAGATATTGTCAGGCTTTTTTCAGGCAATTATCCGGGTTACCGTGAGTGTAATACCGGTTATCACGATCTCCAGCACGCTATAGACGCATTTTTAACAACGGCCAGGTTGATGCATGGGGCCTGCATACGCGGTCATAATCTTTCCAATAAGAGCATTACTTTAGGTTTGATCAGCGCCCTAATGCATGACACCGGTTATATCCAGGAGATTAATGACAATACAGGTACCGGGGCCAAATACACCCCCTTCCACGTCAGTCGAAGCATAGAGTTTATGAGAAGATATTTTATTGTCAAAGGGTATTCTCAAGAAAATTTCAGAATATGCCGGAGTGCAATCCTGTGCACTGACCATGATCTTAAAACCGGAAAGATTGTATTTACGTCAAAGGAAAATGAGCTGATTGGCAAAGTTTTGGGTACCGGTGACCTTTTAGGTCAGATGGCCAGCCGGACCTATCTTGAAAAGCTGCTCTTTCTATTTCGTGAATATAAGGAGGCATATATTTCAGGCTATAAAGGCGAGTTTGATTTTCTAAAAAAGTCGTTTCGATTCTACAAGGTAGTAAAAAGAAGAATTATGGATGAATTGGGGAGTGTGTACAAATACATGAAAGATCATTTTAGGAATCGCTGGCGTATAGACAAAGACCTGTATCTCGATGCTATTAAAAACCACATGACATACCTTAAGTCGATTATAGAAAATCATGCCGAAGACCACAGACGTTGCCTCAGGCGAGGTGGCCTTGTAAAAAAATTGACCGGGCTGGAGAGCTCATTTACAAATAACGTCTGGGGTGAAAGTCCTTAATATTAAACAGCCATATAATCTCCACCGTCCCCCGCTATACCACCTGTTTAATCGCTATAGAAATCCACGTCGTCCCCCGCTATGCGGGGGTCAGAGCCAATCGGCTCTGCCTTTAATCCCGTCCAGGGGCAAATCAAGGCCACGTCCTATGGGCGTGGATTCTTTTTTCCGTCCTGAAAGACCGCCAGTCATAGTTCCGTTTTCACTTCAAGGAACTGTTTTGCTATCTTCTGTGCGATGAGCGGTGCGTTGCCGCCGGAACGGTTGTTTACTATTACATTGGCTTGAACACCGTCTGCTATCGCAGTATGCATGATATCCACTGTTTCATCCAACATTTGCGGGTCCATCATGCCGTCAATAATGGCATTAAATGGGTGCGCCCTGGAATAGGCATCTTCGTAGCGCATGCCCTGGGGGGTCATCAAGCGGATGATGCATTGCTTGCCCCTGTTCAGGAATCTCCGGCCGGACATTGCGAACTGGTGCGAAAGCCGGGGCAGCCAGGTCCAGTGTGACAGCACATGGCCTATGCCGTGCTTTTCAAGTACGTCAAATACGGGACCGGAAAGAAGCGCGTCGGTTCTGATCTCAACGTGATACCGGCTGTCCTTTGGGATGGCGCCAAAGAAGTCATCCAGTTCGCCTGCTAATGTTTTCGGGGAAGTGCGATCCTGCTTGCGCTGGTATTCCTGCTCAAAAATAAAGCCATCAAGCCAGGCAGCCAAAACTCCTAAAGCGGGTTCGTAGAATTGGTGAGTGAAAATCTCAGGATTCAGGTATTCTTCGTTTTCAATAAGAGTGCCCTTGCGCCATAATCTTTTCGCAAAGACAGTTTGCGGAACCTTCAGGATCAGCCGGTCCTCTTTATTGAGATATTGAGTGTAGGCCCTGAGCACATGGAGGTTCGGGGTGGATTTTCCATTCTTGTCCAGCAGGAGCCGGTAAAAGGTAAAGTCAAGCTCGAGTACACGGAAATGCGAAAAATATTCTTCCACGCTCTCAACGGGAAGCACTTCTTCATCAAAGGACTTGCCGCCGATCCTCTTTGAGCGACGGTTTATGTTTCCGGCATAACGTTGCCCTGAATAGATCTGGCCAATCCATCCAGCATACCTGTCGCTTGCCGTTCCCATAAACACATCGGGATGCAGTTCACGGAATTGAAAATATTCAAGATTTGATGCTTGTTTGCCAGACATGGATTATCAGCTTTTATACCGGGCCATTCGGGATAATAGCTACGTCTCGTTATAGTGGATTGCTTTCTCGGCCCTGCGGACCTCTTTTACGAACCTTTCTACCTTACTGAAATCCTTTTTGAAACGTATCTGCTTTCCGGGTTCATCCGTCCTGTTGGTTTTAGTGCAACTGTCGGCGCCAGCAGGAAAGGCTATGTTTATTGCTTCATACACATTCTCAGGAGAAAGGCCACCTGCTAAGATAACAGGGATGTCACTTTGAAGGACAAGTTCTTTGGCAAGGTCCCAGTCCGCTGTTTTGCCGGTAATACCTATGTATCCTTCCACCGGCTCTTCTCCAAGCCAGGTATCTGTTAAGAAGATATCGCTTGTGGGCTCAAGTGTGTGGGCGATACTGAGTGTGGGAAAGCCGGGTGACATTCCTTTCTCAGGGATGGGTATGGAGCGCATAATGCCGATCTCGGGAAATTTTTCTTTCACGCTTTTTTGATACTTTATAAATCCTTCCAGATCTGTTTCCCGGCCTTCATTGTCCGTGAGACTATGGCAGAAATGGACATAGTGTGGTCCGTAATAGTCCAGGGATCTGAAAAGGGTATCCATGTCCTGAAAAAGGGGGATTACGCTGTTCTTTGTGCCCGTGCCATCAGACAAACGCACGACCTCTTTCAATAACGGAACACGCCAATCATCCTGAGATAAAAGTACGCTCCCTATATTGTCTACTCCTAATTCAATGCATTTTTCCGCTTCTTGCGGTGTCTGGATTTCGTATATTTGAACGATCATGGTTTTGTTGTTAGAAATCACTCAGGAGCTTTTTTTTGACAGGATAACCCTGCGTTCCGCGGGGCAGGCATGGATAAACAGGAATCTATTTTTATTAAGTCACAAACAAGCCCTTATTGTAATAATCCTGTAAATCAAACAAAAAATCCTGGTAATATACACTACAGATAAACCCCGAATAAGGAATTTAATACAGTCTCTTTGCGTTTTTTTTAAATATGAAATAAATATTTAAAATAACTACCGATCAATGCGGAAAGCGGGTTAAACCAGATTATAATAGAAGGGTTTAACCCAAGCAATTACACATAAAGCAAGGAACGGTCTATCAGGATATCTAAAGGATTTACAGGAATTTAAAAAAAAACAAGTTAATCCTGTTATCCTGTCTAATAAATACCTGTGTGGTTACAAAAAATTAAGTTAATCGTGTTATTCTATCTAAAGGCTTTTTGAAAAAGGTGAACCATTACAAGAGTCAATCGGTATATCATTTAGTTATGGGCTTGTAATATCGAGATCGTGGGTGGCGCTCTATTCGCTGATTCTTATCACGCCGCGATTCATTGCAACATTGAAAAAATGTTCATCCTTAAAGATCTGTGTTTGAACGAACCGTGAGGAATAACTTTTGATTGCAACGGGAAGTGAGAACCCGAGGATTAACACGAACGGGCCTACCCACCATTCGACCCAGACAGAGGACGCGATGGCCACCGGAATAGACGTGATCCATATCCACATCCTGAAAATGCGTCCCGGAAGATACCATTTGGAAACTTCTGAATTTTCCATTAACATCATTGCAGCGCGTTGATTGATATGTGTATCAATCCTGCCTGTTCTATATGAGTGGATAAATTCCTGGTGATCCATGTGTCTCCTTCAATACAAAAACTTAGAAAAACGACGTTCTATGGGCGTTGATTCTTTAACCCATTGCAGTCGATTAATACCGGCTTCATTAATCCTTTGCACGTCCTCTTTGCCTCAAAACACTCCTCATCAGCGCTGATTATCTCAATGGTCACACCCTGTTTAGCAAGAATGTACCTGAGGCTATTCAGGTCGCGAGTCTTTTTTTGACATCATCAAGTGTATGGCCCTCAGCGATTTCCCCTTTAAAAACAACGCGATATTTTGTGTTGCCCATTGGATGCTCCAGATACCCGGACTATGCCTTTGGAAATAATGATTGATTTTGGATATTAGAGATAAAGCGTAATTATATTAGACTATATTGCGGAATGGGTCAAGCAGACTCTTGTTCAATTCTGGATTCTGCCTGCCCGCCATCCCTGCCCGCAGGACGGCAGGCGGGCGGCAGGCGGGGATTCTGACTCCTGAACAGTCACTCATCAAGTCCCAATAGCTCTTTAGCTATCATCAGAACCTCGTCAGGGTCAAAGGGCTTGGTCATGTATTTCAGGGCCCCGCACATTATTCCTTGCTCCCTGTCTACCTCCTGACCTTTGGCGGTAAGCAGAATTACGTTTGTTTCATCAAACTCGGGGCTCCCTTTGACTTTCTGGCATACTTCATAACCATTCATCTCCGGCATCATGATATCTAAAAATACAACCTGAGGTCTTTCTTTTTGTATCAACGATAGCCCTTCCCTGCCGTCAGATGCACTCAGGATTTCCACGTCATAATCTTCCTCAAGTTCTTCTAACGTCTGCTCAAGGAGTGCGCGGATGTGCGTTTCATCATCTACAATTAATACCTTTTGAACCATGAATCATACCTCCATTTCATTTTTTGTAATAAAAGGCGGCAGGACAAAAACAAACCTGCTTCCCTTGCCAAATACGGATTCTACCCAGATTTTTCCTTTATAACGCTCCACGATTTGCCGGCAGATAGCCAGGCCCAACCCCGTGCCCCCCGGCTTATCCTTAAGGGTATCGTTTCTTGTGACCTGATGAAATTTGTCAAACACCTTGTAAATATCCTCAGGCGGAATTCCTGGCCCGGTGTCATTCACACTTATTTCAACCCATCCGTCATTTCTCACGGCAGCATCCACGCAAACATTGCCTCTTTCTGTGAACTTGGCAGCATTATTGAGAAGGTTAATAATCAACTGCATAAAACGATCCCTGTCAGCCTTGATAAGTGGAAGGCCTTCCGGGATGTTT
Source organism: Desulfobacteraceae bacterium (assembly GCA_030613055.1). Classification (GTDB taxonomy): domain Bacteria; phylum Desulfobacterota; class DSM-4660; order Desulfatiglandales; family Desulfatiglandaceae; genus JAUWMR01. The sequence goes on along the minus strand of JAUWMR010000015.1, from coordinate 58,583 downwards.
ATAGAAAGCTCCACATCCGGATTCTGTGCGAACTGGCCGCTCACCGCCTGAACAGCATGTTCTATGGCCTCACCCGATGCAAACGGTTCATCCCGCCACTCCATGCGGCCGGATTCGATCTTAGCAAGGTCCAGGACATCATTTATCAGCCTTGTCAGCCGCTCTCCTTCTCTCACGATGATCCCGAGATTCTCGTTGATTCTTCCGGCCTTTTTCTCTCTTTTCGTTTCTCCCTGGGCCAGCGGAATGAAAATTTTGGTAAAATCCTTCCTGATAAGCCTGGCAAATCCCAGTACAGATGTGAGAGGCGTGCGCAGTTCATGGGATACAGAAGATAGAAAGCCGGACTTCAGCCGGTCAAGTTCCTTTAGACGCCTGTTGGCCTCCTCTAATTCGGCCGCTTTTTTTACAAGATCTTCTGTCCTTGATTCAACTTTTTGCTCAAGATTGTGTCTTAACTCGATACTTTCCCTGACAGAGACATTGAAGTTTTCAGCAAATTCAATAAGTTCTTTTTCATTATTTCCAAGATACAGTAATTCGCCACCACCACGGCTCAGCTCCCGCGTAGTTATCAAGATCCTGGTAAAAGCATTATTGATTGATCGGAAGTATAATGAAGTAAGCACGATTACTGTCAGAAAGGTCGTAGCTAAGAAACCCAAAGTGGAGATGAGAGTAGGATTGCAGAAACTCAAGAAATAGACAAGCATAGCCATGCTGAGAAAAACTATTATGATAATAAAAACAATTTTTTCCCGGATGCTTATTCCGTATATATTCGGATTTTGCATATTTTGCCGGCTTATCATTTGCCGGCATTCGCCTCTCAGGCCTGACGTCAGTGTCTCAGTAATGACATAACAGAAATAGCAAAAAAGTATGCCGGCAATCATTCCCCCTGAGGACGTTATAACAAGATGGTATAAAGAACGACTGAACAGGTATTCAACAATAATTGAAGGAAGTATTACAGTGATGGCAATCAGTATTGCAACCAGCATATGGTATTGAGGAAATCTGACCAGTAATTGCAACGACTCCAAAAGATCATCATCTTTAAGATTGTTATGTCCATCAAGGTTCTTATAGAAATTGTTTATCTTGCGGGCGAATTTGAATAATGCAGGGATCTTGAGATTCTCAAAAGCGCCAAGCAATAAGGCATGGATAAAGGGAACAATCAGAAGCATGGCAATCAGGGTAGTTGTAAACGCGTTTAATTCCTCCGGTTCAAAAGGGTCAATGGAGAAATATATTACAAAAAACGCGTAAGAAGCGGCAAAATAGCCGCTGAGAACAACAAATGGCACAGTGGCAAAGCAATATGACGTTTTTTTTGCGATAAACCGGAATAAATTCTTTATCAAGGGGAAACCTCTTTTTCCTTTCGTCAGTAAAGCACTTCAAAGGGTTCAATGGATCTCTTTTTTCCTTTAACCTTTACCTTACCCATGGAGTTGAATTTAAAAAATTCCTTTGTAGTATCGAAGACGTTGCGACTGACAAGAATCTGACCTCCCTTTGCTATAGCTTGAAGACGCGATGCAATATTTACCTCATCCCCTATGGCTGTGTAATCCATGTGTTGTGGGGAACCGATATTGCCCACGACCACTTCTCCCGAATTGATTCCAATTCCCGTATTGAAATGTTCTCTAATCCAGGAATCAGGTGTCGAATTAATTCGTTTCTGCATCTCGATGGCTGCCTGGACCGCCTGTCTTTCATTATTGGAGAGATGGGCCGGCGCGCCAAAAAGGGCGACGATCATATCGCCTACAAATTTATTCACTGTGCCCTCATGTGTGAATATTACGTCCACCATTTGAGTGAAATATTCGTTAAGATATCCAACAATCTCTTTTGGGGCCAGGCTTTCGCAGGTTGCAGTAAAGTTCCGAATATCAGAAAATAGGATGGCAATATTTTTCATTTCAGAATCAAGAGAGATATCTCCCTTAGCCTCCATAATAATATCAACGATCTGTGAAGCAACATATCGTTCTAAATTGCTCTTTATACGTTCCTCCTTGAGCTTTTTTTTATGGAGAATGGCATTTTCAATAGCCGATGCCGCCTGTGATGCAAGTGTGGTTAACAGTTTAAGATCCGCCGCGGTATAAAATACGGGTTCATTGCTGCTCATGTTAAGCACACCGATAGACCGGTCTTTTGTTTTAAGGGGTGCGCAGATCATGGATTTCACATTGTTTGCACCCTCAATGTATCTGGGATCAGAGAGGACATCGTTGATGATCTCTGCATTTCCGCTAAGTAGTATGGTTCCAGCAATACCATCTCCGGTCATTAAAATGGTTTTTTCGTCATTTTCCTTGCCGAAAGCCGCTATAATTTCAAGTCTTTCCGTCTCTTCGTTTATTAACATAACGGACGCGTTGCTTGCTTTAATGGATCGTCTTGCTACCTCAATGATAAGTCTTGCCACCTCTTTGAGTTCAAGGCTCGCTGCTATTCTTTCAGAAATATTATAGAGGAGATTTATTTCCTTGTATTTATCCAGGGTCTCGCGGCCGAGTGTTTTTTTCTCCAACTCTTTTCCAGCCAGATAAGTGAGAAGGGACGCTACTGAAGGGGCTTTGTCACCTCCACTTACCCACCCTATCACTTGACCTGAAAGTTCCACCGGATATCCACCTAAAAGCCTTTGATCGTCATCACCCAAAAGGATCCTGTAATCTGCGTCCTGAATGGTTATGGAAGTATCCATGGCATTGATAATTTCTATAAGAACAGGCGAAGCTCCTTTTTTGATGAATTTTTCAAGTGAGATAGCAGGCATCTAAATACCTCATGTGTTTTTATTAACGGTTCTCATTTTTACCCTTATTACTTTTTAACGCTTTAGCCATTTGAAAAAGACCTGACAGGATAACCCCGCGTTCCGCGGGGCAGGCATGGATAAACAAGATACTGTTTCGGGTGAAAAACAAGGCTACGTCTCACATTAGCTATCCAGTAAATCTAAAATGTAATCATGACGCCCTGGCCCAGCCCGAATACTAATACTCTATACTCAAAAAGTCAGGTTTGGAATAATGCATCGGCTCTACGAGAAGGAGGCCAATGCGGGCCTGAAGAAGATGTATAAATTAAATACTGAGAATTGATAAAACTATTTTGTAATTTAACGGGTTATGGTTTTAGGTTATAAGTTAAATTATCAATCCCTGAACCTGTCTGGAACAGGTTTTTTTGAACGGGAGATTGAAATCAAGTTTAGAGTAAGGGATTTAGATGAGGATTTTCAGGATGAGTTTAGATGTTTTAATCCTGAGTATCCTGTCAATCCTGTCAAAAAAGTTTTTTTGAAAGACTTTGAAGTATTACTTCCAATTTTCGTGCCAGAACGTGATTTGAGTGTATTTCCATAAAAAATTGAAATAGCGAGAGGAATAGTATCGTGCCGAATTATCCGGAAACCCTTATTTTACGGACATTTTATGCGATTGTTGTTCGGTGTCTTAAAAAATTATCTTTTTTAAATTCATGTCAGGGAAGGCAGTTTGAAGGGAGGAAAGAGAACATCTATGCACAAAAAATTGTGCACCATGCACAATTTTTTGTGCATGGTGTCGGCAGGACTCGCAAATGCTCATGAACTGGTTTAATGTAGCATATCAATATTTAGGGGGTATAGCTCATGGATTCCCGCCTACGCGGGAATGACGGAGTGGGATAAGTGCCTGTCATTCCCGCGAAAAGCCTGCCCCTGCGAAGGGAGGGGCGGGAATCCAGTATGTTAGTTTGCAAAGGCACTTACCCAGATTTATTGAGTAGATACGGTTTAATTGAGACAAACTCATTAGAGGTGGATGTGCCACATATTGCATATCTTGTTCTGGAAAACCGGTATTTTCATTATCCGCTTACCAGTTATTAGCGGAGCTGATCTACCCGCAATTCCTGCACGGCACGGAAGCCACAGGTCGCGGTCAAAATTACTCCTTAGGAAGATCGGCTGTTCTTATTCGACCGTGAGTTTTCTTTCCTTATAGATCCAGATAAGCAAAGTCATAATTGCCGAAAAAATTGCCCCAAAAATCCAGAAGTAGAAACCAGCATCCCATCCAATTTTTTCTATCAAATAACCTGTTCCAACGCCTGTCAAACTTGCTCCTAAGTATCCCATAGCATCTATGAAACCTGTTACTGAGGATGCTGCTTTGCGCGAGCCAAAATCAGCGGGTATTGCCGCCACCATTAGTATATGTGGGCCAAATGTGAAAAACCCGATAAACAACAATATAATCAAACTGACTACCCAGTTATCTCCAGGAACAAATCTATAAAGATAACAGGATATAGCCAGAAGGATCAGCATTATGAAGGCAACCGGCGCCCTGCGGTGCTTGAATATCCTGTCAGACGCCCAACCGGCGAAGACCGCTCCCAGTCCACCGGCAACAGGGAAGGCAATAGCCTTATAAGCAGCCAGAGAAATAGTCGCTCCTTGTTCCTCAAACATAAATGTTGGCGCCCATGACATAAAACCATAGCGCACAATATTTAGTCCGAATAGCCCAAAGCCGGCAAACCATATATAGGGATTTAAGAGAGTAATCTTTAGAGTGTTATTAAAACCGATATGTTCATCTTTGCGAATTTCATTATTTTCAATACCCTTTTCCTGATCCTCTAAACTTGGCAGTCCCACCTCTTCAGGGGCATTTCGAGCACGGACAAGCCAGTGGATAGCAATGAATATGCAAAATATTGAAGGCAGCCAGAATGTAAAACGCCAGTTGAAATACTTGATGATTGTGCCTGCCAGAAGCCAGGAAATGGCCCCTCCTAAGATATAGCTTGTGCCTAATCGCCCGGATATCCTCCCCCTTGTTTTGAGCGGGAACCAGTTGGCCATTGCCTTGACTGTTGGTCCCCATCCCATTGACTGAAAATACCCGTTAAGGCCCCATATAACTATCATGAGACCTAATATTCCGCCGGTAAATCCAAATATAATGTTCAAAACTGCTGAGCACAACAGACCTAACGTAATTATTCGCCTTGAATTGAGTTTGTCACCAAGCTGGCCGTTTATGAACTGGCCAATTGCGTATAACAGGAACAGGGCACTTAGTACCAGTCCCATACTGGTTTTTGTCAAACTGAATTCCTTCATTATTTCGGGCATAGCAATAGATATATTTACTCGCAGGAGATAAAAAGAGGCATAGGTCACCCACATAAGCCAGAACATTTTCTTTTGCCATATACTTATTCGTTCTGATACCGGTGCGCCCAATGAATTATTCAATCTTCCACTTCCTTTCTTTGATCTTATGTCTTTCTAATTATGTTGTTTTTTATATCGGTTGACGATTGCGCTGGAAAGTATGGCAGCACAATGACCTTGCCATTAATACTCTCCATATATTCTCTTGCCTCTTCGATTTCTTTTTCATTGTGACTTGTGCTTTCCATTAAAATATCCGGCCTAATTCTCATTACATTCGGCAGAGGTGAATAAGTTTCTTGCGCAACAGCAACATCTACATATTTTATTGCACCTGCAAGCTCTATTCTTTCCTCAAATAAAACTGTCGGTTTTGCCTTTTTTTCCATAACTGCCTCATCGGTAAGGATTCCAACTATTAATTTGCCATCTTTTCCGGCAATTTCCTTAGCATTTTTCATCATTAACAGATGTCCTCTATGAACAATATCCAAAACATAATATGAATAGACCAGTTTCATAATTCACTCCTTTTATGCTTTTTATTCTTTTTTAGCTCAGTATACGCAAAGGAGCCGCATATTGGTATCGGGTCGTGTCGCAATGAGCTTTGAATATCGTCCGGTTCCACAGCCGATGTCGGCTACATTGAGTCGATGCCTATCGCGTGGCAGGTAGGGGATTACCGCATCGATGATGTCAGGATCTGTATTGCGAACACGGCCATAAACCCCGGCCACGCGCTTAAAATGATGCTCCATACGCTTTGTATTATACATATCTAAACCCCACGGCGATGCTTGTAACGAACTTATCAGGCCTGCTGAATTGCCTCCTTTAGCAGGCTTGTCAGTACCTCGTCCTCGTATGTTATACCATTAGCGATCTTCTTCATCTGTGTTGAGAGTCGCCGGTAACCCCATATGCAACGACGCTTGGTTTCCTCCCAGCCTTCTCGTTTGTAGTAAAGGGGCATATTGACCATAAAATATGAAATGCTATCTGCGTCTTTGAGCAGATCGGAACGGGAATCACCTCCGACTTCATGAAGTGAAACCAGGCGGCAGGCCTCGTTTGTAATGGATTTGGATACACCGCATTTATTTAAGATTTCTCGCAGGATCTTTGCCCCGTTACGCGCATGATCAGCCTTGAATACGTCATAATCATCATAGTCAGCACGATACACTCTTCCTTCCTCAACAGCCCGCTCAATATCATGGGCCAGAGCTGCGATTTGCAATGCTTCATCGGCCCCGGGAGAAAGCCTTAGAAGCCATTTAAGGGTATCTTCGGCATGACCGGGGTCTTCCTGCACTTTAGAGCCTGCGATAATCGCCCTGATTTTTTGTTTTGCGTATTCTATGCTATTCATTATCCCTGCATATGATGATTCGGCGTATGATTTCAATGTTCATTACTATGGCGATCACAAGGAGAGTCAAAAAAACCTGGTTGAATATTGCGCCCAAGAATATAAGAAAAACTCTTAGCTCGCGGCCCACACGGAATTCCTTGCTGCGCCTGATACGGTCTCGCATGAGATTGTCATATTTGTCCGCTGTATAGCTCAATACGAAAGAACCGATAATAGCAAGAAATCCGGTAAACAGGATGAGACTGGCTGCCTTGTCCGCATATGCATGCCACATGAGACCGAAAAGCAGGAAGGCGTCAGCATAACGATCCAGGACTGCATCAAACCACCCTCCGTATTCGCTGATCTGGAATTTGAGCCGTGCTATTGCGCCATCGCAACAATCTATGACCATGGCGAATTGTGCCATAAGACCACCTGCCAAAAGGGCGGGATAACCGCCAAGCGCAAACAGACCGGCGGCAAGTATGGAACATAAAAACGAGAACACGGATATTTGATTTGGTGTAATCCTGTAGTTCACAAGACGCCGGGAAATAATCGCTGACATGGGCCTGTAAATATAGCGAAACACAGGACCTTCGTCGGGTTTTCCCCGCAGTGTGGCCATAAGGGCGTTTCCCGCCCGCTTGAAGGCATCGGGATCACATACATCAATCCAAAAGTGATCGCTAATGTCTACTGCTCTGGCACGGCCGTCTCCGGCCAGGATTTTCACTGCCCCTGATAGGGTCGGTTCACCGTTTTCCTCGGTGCTCCGTTCCAGCGCCGCGAAGATCCCGGGGGTGCACAGAAAAACGCCGGTGCTAATGCCGTTAAAGCCCGTCAGGTCTTTACCAATATCTCGTATTTTCTCATTGTCAGTGCTTACCCGGATTGAATTTTCGATATTTATCATGGAATTGTGTGTATTCCCATCCACGCCGAGGATGATTTCCCCATCGGCCAGAGGAATTTTCTCCAACTCACGGGCAATGGACGGATCAAACAGATGGTCTGCCATGAGTAATAAGAAGGGTTCGTGCAGGTATTCTCTTGCCTTGAGCAGTAAAAGGTCATCTTCCTTTTCCGAATTTTCGCGACAAATGGCGGTGATAGGAACACCCAGATGGACTGAGAGATAACTCAGGAAGGCGCTAATGCGTTCACTTTTATGTCCGGTGATCACATAAAAGTCATCAGAACCAGCCTCTATGGCGGAGCGGATGACCCGTTCGATCAGGGGTACTCCCAAAATGGGGATGAGGTGATTAGTATAATCTTTCTTCTGTAACTGAATCCCGTTCCCAGATGAGATAATAAGGCATTTCATGATCAGCGTTTCACCCTTCGTTGATAAAATCTTCGATCATGCGAAATGCCTCATCGTCTGTGAACTGGTGGGCGGGGTGTTTGCAGAAATAGGCTGATGGCGCCTGAAGCACTCCTCCCTGGCCACGGTTCAACGCCAGTTTTACACACCGGATGGCGTCAATGCCGACACCGGCAGAGTTGGGCGAATCCTCCACAGAAAGGCGCAGCTCCAGATTCATGGGCACGTCGCCGAATAGTTTACCCTCCATGCGGACAAAGCAAACTTTGTTATCTTTCTGCCATGCCACCCAGTCACTTGGCCCAATGTGAATGTTTTCATCATCCAGGCGGTCTTCACCTAACTGGGATTGGACCGATTCGGTTTTGGACTTTTTCTTTGAGATTAGACGGCTCTGATCAAGCATGTTCAGGAAGTCCGTGTTGCCCCCTGTGTTTAATTGGTAGGTTCGTTCTAATTTTACGCCCCTGTTCCTGAAAAGATTGGTCAGCACCCTGTGTACAATGGTGGCGCCTAACTGGGACTTGATATCATCACCTATTAGCGGCAGGTTTTTCTCCTCAAAGCGGGCTGCCCAGGAAGGTTCACTGGCAATGAAAACCGGCATGTTGTTGATAAAGCCGATGCCCGCATTTAAGGCGCAGTCAGCGTAAAACTTAACGGCATTTTCGGAACCAACGGGGAGATAGTTGAGGAGCATGTCAGCTCCCGATTCTTTGAGAATCCTGACGATTTCTTCTTTGCCGGGCTCCTTTTCGTCCGATAAAAGGAACGTGTATTTCATGTCATAGTTTTTCATATGGTCCGCAAAGCTGTCTAATATCCGCCCCATCTTCACGACGACGCCTTTTTTCGGCACATCAGTGCAGATCGCTTTTGTACAATTGGGGAGCTGAAAAATGGCCTCGGAAATATCTTTGCCCACTTTTCTCTTATCAATATCAAAGGCCGCGACAACTTCGATATCGTGAGGCAGATAACCGCCTAAGTCATAGTGCATGAGCCCTATATGTTCCGTGTTTTCCCTGCCGCGGTAATACTCAATCCCTTGTATTAATGAACTCGTACAGTTACCAATACCAGCAATAGCAATTTTGATCCTATCCATGTGAAGTGACCTCCCAAATTCTATATGAGATTAAGATACGATTTAATATCGACAGTTCCGTAAAAAGTATCAAAAACCTGTCATTTGGAGCGAAGCGAGAAATCTTAAACGGGTAACCCATTGAAAACAAAAGATTTCTCTCCCGCCGCCGGCGGGATCGAAATGACATATTCGCGAAATCCGACTTTTTACGGGTTCATAAATATCGATGGAATTATAAGAAATTCCTCATACAGTTTGGACGGCAAGTGGGGCGTAGCGAAGCAATCTCATGGAATGTAACTGCTCGAAATCAGGGGAGATAGTTTCGTCGTCACGCCTTGGCGTGACTCCTTGCAATGACCGGTAAAACGACTTTTTTCGAGACTGTCAATATTGTAGAACTAAAGGCAGTGTGTGAGGGATTTCACAATCCAAAAAACATTAGAACTAAATGAAATATTTGTCAAGTTAGTGAGCAAAATTGTTTTTTTATTGTTAATGCTGAGCTGTGCAGTCCCTTCATTTCATACCGGTCTGTTCCAGCCTTTGCAAATTTTCCCTGGCAAAATCAATGGTTGGGTCCAGCTCAAGGGCGCGACGGTAGTATTTAACGGCCTTTTTACTGTCGCCCATGTCCCTGTAATTTGAAGCGATATTGGCATAGTCAATTGCCGATGAGGGATTTAGATGAAGGACCTTTCGAAAGCATTTTATGGCCTTTTCGTGCTCTTTGAGTTTGAAATAGCAGAATCCCATTAAGTTGTGGATGTCTGTTCTCTCGCTGTCATATTCTTCTCCCTTTTCAAGGACTTCAATGGCCTCCCTGTATCGTTCAAGCTCTTTAAGTGAAACCCCCATGTATGAATAGATACTGGGAATATCCTGATTTTTTGGTTCCAGTTTCAGGGCCTCCTTCAGATACTCCAAGGCCTTTAATGGTTCATTTGCGGAAATATAAGACGATCCAAGAAAGAATTTGGCGTAGTATTTGCCGGGCAGGAGTTTGTCCATATTCAATAACTGGGCAATGGCCCATTCAGGATTTCCGCTTTCCGCAATCAGCTTGGCTGAGAACATGCCCACACTGGTGCCGGCGGCCCGTTCCCTGAAGTGCGCTCCTGGCACGATGGTGTAAAAGGCTGGAATTTTAAGCTTTTTATGAGTCACATCGACCACGATTACTTCCATGCCTGATTTTGAAAGGGCTGTAACGCAGTTTTCCACTTCTACCCTGATGTTGTCGTTTGAAAGATCCGGCAAACCGGATATATTTATATTTTTATCAGAATGCGTAACAAAATCGGCCTCAGCCAGGTCCTTAAACTTGGGAAGACCGCTTGGCTCATAGCAGGAGCCGGTATTAAAATCGCCGGCTAATTGGGCCACCTCTGTCAGCGCGCGTATCACGGATTTTTGGGGATTGGGAGTTGTCCCGGCAGTCCAGACGATCTCGCTTTTTTCAGGAAAAGTGGATGGATCGTAGGCCAGAACCGCGGCCGTGGGAATTCCGGTATCCAGCGTAAAATCAGAAGTATACAGTTTGATCCCTTCACGCCCGTACTTTCGTAACAACTCCAGGGCAAGCGGGTCTGTTACTGACGCGAGATCAATTTGGGGCACTTCTAATTTGTTCCGGCTGATGGTCGATGAGACATGCCTTTCCATCACCTCGCATATTCCCTGGAGGATTGCTTCTTCAGTACAGTTACCTGCCGAGGAACCATTGAACTGGTTGATGGCAAAAAACCAGTCAAACGGTATTAATACTTCCCTGCCTTTTGTCAAATTGTAGCCACGGGTCCACTTCAGGGGGAGCTTTGAAAAAACCTTATAAACCGTATCAAGCTCACGGGATTCATCATGCACGGATTGGGCAATAATTTCAAATGGTAGGGCCTGATCCTTGATGTTTTCATATTCTTCAACAAGAAAGTTTTTTGGTTCCCTTATAAAAGAAAACAGGCTGAATCTTTCTGCCAGTTCCATAACAGCGCTGGCTTCGGCCTGGTAGGGCGTGCCCCCTTTTCCCATCTGCTTTTTTGCTCCGGTCACCACTTCAGCGTCCCTGCCGCATATGCTGAAATAGACAGGAATATTCAGACGGCCATTATCAATTCTGACAGTACTTTCCAGGATATCCAGGTCAATCGTCTTTAGCCTTTGCCTGAACCGCTGAACCGTCTCTTCAGGGGGGATGACCTTATCCAGATCCAGGGTGTAGCCCTTGAAGGCATCTTTTAATAGTTCCTTATGACACATAATATTTTGCCTTTCAGCTTTTAAAAAAAATTAGCCGCAGATAGCCGCTGACTGAAACACCCTCAATAAATAAGGGTAACGACTCCTGGATTCCCGCCTACGCGGGAATGACGAATTAACTTAAGCGCCTGTCATTCCCGCGAAGGCGGGAATCTATAAAACTTGTTCCCGCGAAGGCGGGGAGTGGCTTCGCAAGGGATATACCCCAGCTTATTGAGCAGACTGAAGCAGATTTTATTCGGTTAACTTGACCTTCAGGCTTCGGTTCATATTTCCTGATACATAACCCTCCATATCCAGGGCAATATACTCAAATCCGATCTCATGAAATTTTTCCACAATGGCATCTCTGCTTCCTTTATTCAGGATAAACTTTAGCTCAGAGTTTGCTACCTCTATCCTTGCTACTGACCCGTGATGCCGGACCCTGATTTCTGTAAAGCCCTGTTCTAAAAGGAAGGATTCTGCTTTTTCAATCATCTTCAGCTTTTTATCTGTAATAGGACTCCCGTAAGGAATCCTTGTTGCAAGACAGGGCATGGCCGGTTTGTTCCATGTTGGAAGACCCATTTCTTTTGATAAAAAACGGATTTCTTCCTTATTCAAGCTCACATCGATCAACGGCGCGATCACGCCAGCTTCCCTGGCTGCCCTGAATCCAGGACGGTAATCATTCAGATCGTCCACGTTGGCGCCGTGGGCCACATTTTTGATTCCATTTTCCTTCGCGATTTTAATAATGCAGTCAAACAGGTGTCGTTTGCAGTAGTAACAGCGATCCGCACCGTTAGACACAAAAACCGGCAGACTCATTTCATCTGAGGGAAATACAATATGCTGGATTCCCTTTTCCCGAGTGAAGTCGCAGGCATTTTCGGTTTCCCGGGTCGGATGTATGGCGGATTTTGCTGTGGCCGCCATCATTTTTTCCCCTAAGGTTTGATGGGCCACGGCCAGTAGGAAAGTGCTGTCCACTCCCCCTGAGAATGCCACAAGCAGGGAATCCAGCTTGTTGAGCTGACGAACCAAGTCTTCCAGTTTTTCTTTTGCGAGATCCTTATCCATTTTATTAATTGTACTCATTGCCACACTGACCATACCTCTCTGGAGGGAAGAAAACAATATAGAAGATTGCATATCCGGGCGGGCGTAAAGCCCGACCCTACATTCACTGCTCACTCCTGAAATAGGTCGTTCATTCCCTTCGTTCTCCATTTCATCGCATCCCGATTGCGGTAAGTTTTTCTATTGTTTATTCTCGAAAAAAAACAAGGAGGATAAAGACATTATGAAACATGCAGCTAAAATATTTTTTGGGGCGGGAGCATGGCCGAGTATTGGAATCTACTGGGGATTTATGCTCGGCCTTGATCTGAGTATGTTTTGGGCGGCACTTCTTGCCGCTCTATATGCGGTCGGATATACCATGGTTGCCATGGGTTCAGATCGCGTCACCAAGCTTGATTACGGAGTGGCCCTGTTCTGGATAGCGGGCCTCCTGTTTTCCGCTTCGGTTCCATCTTTCAACCAGCTCTATCTTTTAAAGTATTTTTCCACGTTCCTGTATCTTTCACTTTTTCTCATGGCCTATTTACCGGTGGTATTTGGCGCGGAGCCCTTTACAATAGCCTTTGCCAAACGAACAACACCAGAAATGTTCTGGAAAACAGATCTATTCACCACCATCAACAGGATCATGACCCTGGTGTGGGCAGGGTTGTTCCTTGTGGCCATGCTTATCACCCTGATCCCGGGGGTTATCACCCAGATTATTATTCCTATAATCCTGGTCACGTCCGTTGGCATACCGTTTACCAGGAAGTTCCCTGACAGGTATCTTGAGGCCAAAGGCATGGGGGGAATTATGGCAGCCGGAAAGCCAACTTCAACGTCCATTGAGGCCCCTGTTAAAGCCCCGGAAAAATCCGTGCAGGCCACCAGCGGCTCAAAAGACGATGAGCGAAAAAAGGTAGCCCATGATCTGGGTCCGGTAAAGAATGTGCATGTGGTATTCGGCAGCCCGAGAAACAAAAAAGGGTTTACTTTTAAGTCTCTCGACCGGTTTTTAGACGGTATCCGGGCCGAGGGAATAACACCTGAAATCCATTTTCTCAACAAATATAAGATCCGGCCATGCACCGGATGTTATACCTGCTGGACCAAGACGCCCGGTGTGTGTATCCAGAAGGATGATATGACGGTGCTAAATGAAAAACTGGAAGGTGCGGATCTGATTGTCTATGCGCAACCCCTCTACGTGTTCTCTGTGCCGGGGATCACCAAGAATTTTTTAGACCGACGAATTCCTCTACTAAAACCGTTTCTTATCGAGAACAGCGACGGATCGACCCGGCATCCCCACCGGGGAAAAGGAACTAACTCTCGCCGGATGCTCATATTTTCAGTGTGCGGATTTCCGGAAGTGGATCATTTCGACGGCCTGATCAAGATGTTCCGGTTGATGAGTCGCTCAGGACAAACCCCCATCATCGGAGAAATACTCCGGCCTTCTTCCGAGTCCATGCGTTTTGGCGAAAGCATTGGCGGGAGCTATCAGAGGATTATGGATGCCCTTTTTGATGCAGGAAGACAGGTAATAACCCAGGGTTATGTAAACAGAGATACGGAACAGGCCGTGCAGCAGCCGCTTATGCCGACTGTTCATGGCTTTCGCCAGATGGGCAACCGGTTCTGGAATACATGGATCAGATATGAAGAGGAAAAAAAGGCCGGTAAGGAGCTTCCCCAGCTTGAGGAATACCTGCAGGCTGATATGGGGATGTTTTTTGGCGGAATGGCATCCATATACAATCCGTCCAAGGCTGGTGATTTCGAAGGATTATTTCAGTTCGACATTACTGGTGATCAGGCAGGCAAATGCTACTTAGAGATAAAGGATCAACAGTGCACCTTTAATGAGGGTGAGGCAGCAAATCCTGACATCACTATTCACACCCCGTGGGATGTATGGCTGTCAATTGGTAAGGGAGAGATATCCGGCCAGGACGCATTAATGCAGGGAAAGTACACTGTTGAAGGCGACCTGGGCCTGATGCTCAAGATGCAGGAGATCTTTTCGAGTTAGCAGTATATTAACCCTCCAGCCTACCTGAGGAGGGTAAAAGGCGGGCAGGCAAGGGTTTACGGGATTACAATAACAAAGAAAGATATGGAGGATAAAGATGACTAAGATTAAAGACAGATTTCACATGTCTCGTTTAATAACAGCAGGGATTATTGTATTCACGGCATTTTTGTTTGCCCCTGGCGTATGGGCAGGGGACTGGCACGAACTGCGTGGTTTAGACAGCAGTCAATTATCCGAAAAGATACAAAACCCTTCGGACTATAATACAATCAAGAGCTTAGGTATCGCCTGCCATACAAAGGCAAGAGAAGATGCCAAAAAGTTTGCACCAAAGGCGGTCGAGTTCTTGTCCAAGGCGCATGAAATAAACAAGAATGACAAGGAAACAATGTGTTATTTAGGTAGTGCCACTACCATGATGGCAAAGACCACATGGAATCCTTTTAAAAAAACGTCTTATGTAGATAAGGGCATAGCATTAATGGATAAGGCTGTTGAACTGGACCCTGATAATGTATCCGTAAGAATGACAAGGGCCATGAATTCAATACGCTTACCTTCCATGTTTAACCGGAGAGATATTGCGGTTGAAGACTTCGAACACTTAGTTGATATAATCGAGAAAAAACCGGAATCTTATGCATCAATAAAAAAAGAGGTCTATCATAACCTTGCCGAGCTGCACAGTAAGGCCGGAGATCAGGCCAAGGCGGAAAAATTCAAAAACCTGGCTGAAACTCATTAGGAGGTAAAAACCATGGCCCTAATTGAAACAAAAGACATCAAAAAGGATTATCTGCTTGGAGAAACAGTGGTGCACGCCTTGAGAGGTGTTAATCTGACCATTGATAGAGGAGAATTTGTGGCCATTTGGGGGCCTTCCGGTTCAGGTAAAACAACCTTGCTAAACCTTATTGGCGCCATTGACGAACCCTCGTCAGGGCAACTACTTATTGAGGATCAGGAAGTTGCCCTATTATCTGATAATAGACGAACTGAACTCAGAAATGGATCCATCGGTTTTATCTTTCAAGGGTTTAATTTGATACCGGTTCTTTCTGCTGTTGAAAATGTCATGCTGCCTCTACAGATAAAAGGCACATCATTTCCTGAGGCCAGAGACAGGGCACTCAGTCGTCTCGATGAAGTCGGCCTATCTGATTTTGTAAGGAACCGGCCGGACAAGATGTCCGGCGGCCAACAGCAGAGGGTTGCCATTGCAAGGGCACTGGTTACAAACCCATCTTTAGTGATTGCGGATGAACCAACTGCCAATCTGGACTCCGACACGTCCCGCAGTATCATTGGACTTATGCGGAGCCTCAATGAAAAGGAAAAAACCACCTTTATCTTTTCAACCCATGATCAGAGGGTTCTGGATAGGGTGGAGCGCCTTGTCCGGCTTGAGGACGGAATGATCCTGGATGGAGGTGATAAAAAATGATCAAATGGATGAGGATTGCGCTTCGCAATATTCTAAAAAACAAACGCCGGTCCTTTGTGACCCTCCTGGCAATAGCCATGGGCTTTGCGGCAGTGAGCCTATTTCGGGGATATATACATAACACATACCAGGGACTCAGGGAGTCGGCTATAAGGGGAGAAGGTCTCGGCCATCTTACTATCTATAAAGAGGGATGGGTGGAGAAGGGAAAGATCGATCCCGAAAAGTACATGTTTTCTCAAGAAGAACTCCGGAAAATAGCTGACCTTGTGGAGGAGGACGAGGACGTCATTCTGGCCACTCCCCAAATACATATTTCAGGACTGGTCTCCAATGGACGCACCTCCGCAATATTCCTGGCTAATGGCGTGATCCCACGGGATGACAAGACCATAAAAGGGGCCTGGGCTGCCTTCCGGCCGGTAAGGGGTAATGTGCTTAGCGATAAAAAGACCTATGGGGTGGAAATGGCAGAGGATCTGGCTATCCACCTCGATCTGAAACCGGGCGGTGATGGGGTAGTTATGGCCACCACACTTGATGGCCAGATGAACGCATTGGATATCGAAGTGGCGGGTGTCTATGACACAGGCAGTGACGCTACCAATGACAAATACATGCGCGTTCCTTTCAAGTTTGCTCAATCTCTGTACGATACGGAGAAGGCAGACCGGCTGGTGGTGTTGCTGGACGATTGGGAAAAGACGGAGAGGGCTCGCAACCGGTTACTCAGCACCCTGTCGGGGGCAGGATTTAAGTGCGAAATAAAGACCTGGAATGAACTTTCCCTTTTCTATTCAAAGGTCAAAGGAATGTTTGACATGATATTCATGTTTATATTCTCCATTGTGTTTATCATTGTGGTTATGAGCGTCATCAATACCATGGGAATGGCTGTCCTTGAGAGAACCAGGGAGATCGGTACCCTCAGGGCACTGGGCCTGAAACGAAGGGGTGTAAGCCTTCTATTCGCAATTGAGGGCGCGATGCTCGGCTTCCTGGGAACCATTCTTGGCATTGTGTTGAATATAGCCATTTGGGCGATCATTCGCACGATTGAACCGACCTATATCCCGCCGGGAGTCTCGACACCGGTGTCTTTGACCGTCAATCTGCTGCCTCAGGCCATGTTTACCTTGATGGTTTTTTTGATTTTTCTTTCACTGATAGCCGCCATCCTGCCTGCCAGACGCGCGGCCAAACAGAATGTAGTGGATGCGTTGGGGCATGTCTAAGAATTGACAATTGACGATTGAGGATTGACAATTAGAACTTATTCATAAAATCGACAATCAAAGGAGGATATTTATGTGTTTCAAGTTATACAATCTCTTCGCGATTCCATATAAACTCCGCCTATGGCGGACTCAAAGAAAAGGAAATTTCTATACAATCAAGTTCATAGTTCTGCTTGTGATCTTATTGTCTGGAATGATGTTTAATGCAAAATCGGCGCTTGCAGAGATGACACCCAAAGAGATCCTGGAAAAGGCAGATGAGGCCAGGGGAAATGTGGAAGGCGTGGAATGGACGATCACGATCGAATCCATTGAGAGGGGCCGTAAACAGGTCAGAACCCTAATAATAAAGGCCCGCGACTTCAATTCCCTGGCAGAATTCATTTCTCCCCCAAAGGTGAAGGGACGCAAGCTGCTGATGATTGACCGGAACATGTGGTTCGTAAAACCAGGCCTGAGGAAACCAGTACCAATTTCTCCCAGGCAGAAGCTGATTGGTGGGGCCTCCAACGGGGATATCGCATCAACCAACTATGCCGGGGATTATAAAGTAACCAACGCATCAGAAGAGAGTGTAAACGAAGAATCCTGCTACCTTTATGACCTTACTGCAACAAATAAAAAGGCCACCTATGACCGGATCAAGTACTGGATTTCAAAGAAGCAACTTGTGGGCGTCAAGGCGGATTTCTTTACGGTCTCGGGCAAGATGTTCAAATCAGCAACTTTTGAATATGATAACAGTATCATGGTCCAGGACAGGTCCAGGGCTTTTGTCTCTAAAATGGTCATTACAAATGCAGTGATAAAAGAGGATATAACGACCATGACCTATAGCAAAGTCAAAATCAAAAGGATCCCGGATTCAACCTTTAACCTAAATCTGTTGGTGAGATAATTCGGAATTCAGTACTGTTATAAAATTTTGTGTCTCGGTGCCCTTGTGGCAAGACACGTAGATATAAATCAGAAACGGGGTGGATGTCATGACTGCTAAGATAGTTATTTTTGTAATTATCGCTTTGCTGATTTTCATCAAATTTAGACCAGAATTGCGATCAGTTACCACACACGGCTTTTATGTGTTTTTCGCGCTTGAATCTCTTTTGGCCCTAGTATTTGTCAATATGTGTTTTTCGGCGATTCATGTCGTATCGTTGTATCAGATTATTTCATGGATTTTTTTGATGGTATCAGCGTTCATTGCAATAAGCGGCTTTTATAACTTAAAAAAATATGGAAAACCCGACGATGAATGGGAAAACACAACGGTTCTAATTGACCGTGGCATTTTCCGTTATATCCGTCACCCTCTCTATTCGAGCCTGATCTTACTTGTCCTTGGTATCCTGCTCAAGAGAGTTACGTTACTTACAATAGTACTTTGTTCTATTTGCATACTTTTCCTGATCACCGCATCTTTGGTAGAAGAAAGAGAGAACTTTGTAAAATTCCGTGATGGTTACACAAACTATAAAAGAACAACCATGAGGTATATCCCATTTATTTTATAGTGCCCATCCATTGCAGAAATTCCTTTTTTCTAAAGCGGCGAAGCCGCGCTATATAAAATTGCGAAGCAGTTTTTTAACACTAACAATAGAATTTGATCAGCAATGAAAAACAACTTTTTCTTTGTTATCCTGTTTATTCTTCTATGCCTCCTATGGAAACCGTCATTTGCCGCGGTTAAGGACCAAGGCAAAGTTCAGGGTGTACAGCCAGAGGGAGAAAAAAGCCAATCCTCCAAGTTATGGGAGGAATTGTCAGGTGGGTTTGAATACAGTGTAAGAATCCTTGCCTCTGGCACCTGCCAGGATCCGACGAACTCTTCCCAGAATCCCGATAACGATTTTTTTCAGATCCCACGGTATCTGGCTGATGTAGAATTGCGCCCGGATTTCTACCTGAATTACAACATATTGGATCTAAGAGTTAAACCCAGGTTTCGCCTCGAATGGATGCAATGGGAGGAGGGAGACCGAGAAGGGGACACAGATTGGGATGACGAGTGTTTTATCAATGAATGGCTGGCCAGGATTAGAGTGACCGAAAGCCTGTTTATTTCCTATGGCAGGGAAAACCTGCAATGGGGGCCTTCCTATCTCTTTTCACCTTCCAATCCTTTCTTCCGCGATAATGGCCGGAGTAACCCTAAAAGGGAAGTGCCGGGAATGGATTTTGCGCGTCTTGTGTGGCTTCCGGCAATGTCGTGGACGCTCTCTGTTATTGCTAATCTGGACAAAGGACGCCAAGAGTTTCAGTTTATTGAATTTGAAAAGACGTATGCCCTGAAGCTCGATTATGCAGGGCAGGAAGCATATGCAGGGCTGATCCTATCCCGCAAGGAGCATGACAGGAACAGGCTCGGGGTCTTTGGAGGTTGGACGGCCACAGATGCCCTGTTATTGTATGGGGAAGGGACCATTGCCAAGGGCACAGATGCCCTCTATCCTGAAAAGGCCAATAATCCTTTTGGCGCCTCTATGGAGGATATCAATGATGAAGCCTCGTCGTTGGAATGGATCGTCCTTGTTGGGGGATCCTACACCCTCGAAATAGGTCCTACACTGACAATGGAATATGTTTATAACAGTCCCGGATATAGTGACGGTGAGGCTAAGGATTACTACTCTCTAAGAAAGAATGCCTCAGATGCCTTTGATCTCACAGGTCTGATCGGGGATTTGTCAAAATTGACTCTTAGCCAGACGGCAGATCCGGGTCTGAGATTTCTGAGGCGGAATTATGTTATGTTTCAATACAACCACAATGATATTCGGGATGTACTCAACCTTACTTTCCGATGGACCCAGAACATAGACGATGGTTCCGGGCAATTCATGTCAACTGTGGAGTATTTTGTAGGGGAGCATACCCAGCTTTTCTCCATAGGAACCATAAATTCCGGCGCTGGAGATACAGAGTTCGGGAGTATTCTGAACTATCAATGGATGATCGGGTTAGAGTATACATTTTAGTTGTGTCTGTCCGGGAACTTCTACTTTAATGCTGCTTTTCTTTGTGGCTATTAGCCCTGGCGGTGGGCATACTAGGTCTCTTAGAGGTGGGGAGTCGGCCTTTGAGAAAATTATGGAAGACTGGAGTTGATAGATGGAGGTAACAACTATGAAGAATAAAGTTAAGTGGGGTGTCCTGGGATTACTGCTTGCAGTGATTTTTGTTATGACCATGATGAAGTCACCGGAAGAGATTACCAGTATGCTGTCAAATGTTACTGCCCAGGTAAAAACATTTTCTGTCATTACCCATATACTATTTTTGTTGGTCATAGTGACGGGACTGATTTTCAAAAAGACCAGAGGTGTTCTGTTTTCTTTGTTTATTGCTTTTTTATCTCTTTCTGCTACCATAATTTCAATAATATACATGATACTTCCCAATGTCATTATATTTGGGATGTTTTTTGTGTTAATATTGAACGCGTATCTAAAAAAGCAATTGAATTTTGAGCTTAATAACCAGAAGCCGGTCAATCTGGTTTTTGGCATATCAGGGCTCGTATTTGGTTTCTGGTACTTACACTGGGTTGAGAGTCCTGTCTGGCTAAACGCACTGTTCTATTCGCCCTTGGGCTCCATTAACTGCCCCACAATGGCTACTATTTGCGGTTTTTTATGCCTGACAGCAAAACCGAGGTCAGTAATATTAGAGGCAACAGTTGCTTTAATCACCCTTTACTTTGGTTTTTTTGGCATTTTCAGGTTAGGGGCATATGTTGACATTGTATTAGTTGTCTGCGCATTATTCATGATATTGAGATTGGGGTCTTACCTGGACTTAAAAGAGACTATCATGGATAAAAATAAAACGGCGCTTTCCGTTAAACAATAAGGACTAGATCATAACCGGTTGACCGTTCACAGTCCCCGCGCAGGGGCGGAGTTATGCGAAATTGATTTTTGACATCGAAAATACGTAAACAATTTTAAAATAGAGGCAATAATATGAATCAAAAACAATTATTAAATATTGTAAATAAACAGCATGATTTCTTTTTTGCAGGGACTCCTAAAGAAATTACTTTTCGTGTTAAGCAACTTAACATCTTGAAAAAAGCCATTGAAGAAAATGAAGACAAAATCCTTGAGGCTTTAGAACTTGATTTAGGCAAACCAGCAATAGAAGCATACACTACTGAGATTGCAATCGCACTTCATGAGATTGATTATGCGTTAAAAAAAATCAAATCATGGGCTAAGCCAAAGAAAGTACGCACTCCTTTTATGCTCTTTCCTGGTTCCAGTTATATTTATCCGGAACCCTATGGGAGTGTATTAATTATTGGTCCATGGAATTATCCTTTTCAACTTGCTATGTCTCCTTTGGTAGGAGCTATGGTCGCTGGAAATTGTTCAGTTGTGAAACCGTCTGAGGTTGCTCCTGAAACTTCACGGATTATCGCAAATATTATTAGAGAATATTTTGATCCATTATACATTGCGGTCGTGGAAGGTGGAATAGAAAAAACTCAGATGCTTCTTTCTCAAAAATTTAATTATATTTTCTTCACTGGTGGAACCAATGTCGGAAAAATAATCATGGAAGCTGCAGCAAAACAATTAACACCAGTAACTCTTGAGCTTGGAGGGAAGAATCCTTGTATTATCGATGAAGATATTGATATAGAAAAAACGTCAAGAAGAATTATTTGGGCAAAATATCTTAATGCAGGGCAGACTTGTATAGCTCCTGATTATCTTTTAATTCAAAAGAACATAAAGAGTAATTTATTGCTAAGTATAAAAACGATTATTGAAGAATTCTATGGAAAAGATCCGTTCAAAAGTCCGGATTATGCGAGAATTATCAATGAAAAACATTATTTCCGTCTTTCTGAGTTATTAAAGGAAGGAGACATTATTATAGGAGGTACTACGAAGCCTGATAGCCTTTATATAGCTCCAACAGTCATCGATAATATTTCATGGAATAATAAAATAATGGGAGAAGAAATATTTGGTCCTATCTTGCCTGTAATAGAATATGAGGATCTAAACAAAGTTATTTCACTTCTTCATACAAAACCAAAATCTTTAGCATTGTATTTCTTCTCAAAGAATAAAAGCAAACAGGAAAAGATATTAAAAGAAGTTTCATCAGGAGGAGCATGCATAAATGATGCATTAGGACATATTATGAATAATAAGTTACCTTTTGGAGGAGTAGGTGACAGTGGCATGGGAGCTTATCATGGAAAAGCAAGCTTTGATACGTTCTCACATAGAAAAAGTGTGTTAAAAAGATCCTTTTTTGTAGATCCCCAAATGAAATATCCTCCATATAAAACTCCTCTTAAATACTTAAAGAAAGTCCTGAAATTTATTAGCTAATGATATGTTAGTTGTGAAATACGGTCATAAACAGGTACCAAAATCAAATCTCTGAGGTAGCTTATCACCCGTTACTTTTGTTTTGGAATCTTCAGGTTAGGGGCATATGTTGACATTGTAATGAAATTACGTAAGTTATAGATTTCTCCCTTCGGTCGAAATGACATGAAGACGCATTCTCGGAGGGTGCATTACCTGTTAGTGCTTCTGGAGCAGGAATTGATATGGAATTTGGATCGACAGTGATAGATCGAAAGAGGGTCCTCAAGTCCTTTTTCTACACGGCATTTTTTAACACCGTTATTGCCATATTCCTGACTTTTCTGGGATTCGGTGGCGGGTTTGTGGACACCTTCATCATTACTCAATGTATCGGTATGTCTATTTGTTCATGTGTCATGATCGTCCATTTCCTTTTTAAATCCGCTAAACCCTTTATCCAGGTGGCTGCCATATTTATCGCTATGATCATAGGATCAGCCAGTGGAGCCCTATTGGGCACGGTAGTTGCGGGAATAGGCCCCTCTATATTTTTCCAAAAATACAGTGTGTTCCAGATAATAATCCTTGGCATCCTGTTTGGATCCATGATTAGTTATTTCTTTTTCTCCCGGGAAACCATCTCCGCCACCAAAGTCCTTGTTCAGGAAGAAAGGATAAAAAGGCTCATTAGTGAAAAAAAGGCCGTAGAAGGTAACCTGAAGCTCCTCCAGGCCCAGATCGAGCCCCACTTCCTGTTCAACACCCTGTCCAACATATTGAGCCTGCTCGATACGGATCATAAAAAGGGACAGGATATGCTAATGGACCTTATCCATTATTTGAGAACGTCCCTTAAAAAGACAAGGGAGGGTACAATTACCGTTGGACAGGAGCTTGAGATGATACGGGCCTATCTCAATATATTCAGGGTCCGGATGGAAGACAGGTTGTGTTACAAAATCGAGGTCTCTGAAAGCATAAAGGATATTCCATTTCCTCCAATGCTGCTCCAGCCATTGGTGGAAAACGCGATAAAGCACGGGCTTGAACCAAAGATTGAAGGAGGGGAGGTATCCATACGCGGAGAGGAAAATGGGGGCATACTGCGGTTGGAGATCGCTGATACCGGTGTTGGGTTGTATAAAGGTAGTGGTTCGGGTCTCGGCCTTTCCAATATCAGGGAACGGCTGAAATCATTATATGGCGACAGAGGGAGATTGATCTTAGAAGAGAACCGGCCTTCTGGCCTGAAAGCCATTATTGAGGTTCCTTATCCGGCAAGTTCAGTCGTATGATTATTGACAGGATTAATCCCGCTTACAGCGGGAGAATGTTTTAATTTTGTAAATCATAACAGTTATCCTGTTAAAATAAAGTTTGTTAATGGTGATCCCGGCCCGGGTGAGAACAGTTCTATCTCAGGCATGACGTGCTATACTGTGTGCGTAGCGGTTTTGGCCGGCGTAGGTTTGAAACGCCAAGGTTTAGTCAACTATAGCCATGACTGTCCGGGGGAAAAGATTAATGTTGTGATAATAAAGGATTTGTTAAAGGATGTACTGGACAAAAAATCTTGTTTATCCTGTAATCCTGTCTAAATATTTTTTAATAGGTGAACTATTACACCATGCGTAAGATCAAGGCAATCATCGCGGATGACGAAGAGCAGTTAAGGTCGTACCTGAAATCGCGGCTTTCCGAGATTTGGCCGGATCTTGTCATATGCGGTGAGGCCAGAAACGGTCAGGAGGCCTTAGAGCTGATAGATGAATACCGGCCCGATATTGCTTTTCTCGATATCCGGATGCCAGGCCTTTCCGGGATGGAAGTAGCTAAGAAGATCGCGGGTACATGCCGGATCGTTTTCATTACGGCCTATGATCAATACGCGGTAGAGGCATTTGAGAATGAGGCCATTGATTACCTCCTGAAACCCGTAACCCGCGAGAGACTGGAAAGGACGGCCAAACGTCTAAAAGAACAAATCGCTGCCTCGACCAAACCTCCCATGGATTTTTCTGAGATTGTTAATAGATTGGTGGCTAACCTGCAGGATATTGAAAAGCCCGGCTATTTGAAATGGCTCAAGGTCCAGCAGGGAGATAGCATCCGGCTGATTCCTGTAGATGATGTATATTACTTTAAGGCAAGCGACAAATACACCATTGTAATAACAAAAGAGGGTGAATCTTTGATCAGAAAGCCAATTAAGGAATTGGCCGATGAATTGGACCCCAATAAGTTCTGGCGTATCCACAGGGGGACGATAGTCAATGCTGAGTGTATCTCTAATGTAAGCCGTTCTTTGACCGGACGATCCGTTATCAGGCTCAAAGATCTGCCGGAAACCCTTACAGTCAGCAGGTCCTATGCCCATCTGTTTAAACAGATGTAGTAAGACATAATACTTCCAATACTTTAAAATCTGACAAGACATTTCTTATAGCGGTGACAAACTTATCAAAGACCTTTGTGGTCTTTTTCCTTTTGATGCGTGAGATATCCTGGAACATGGTGCGGCGCAATCCCATGGAAATTTCAAGCTGAACACCCTTGCCGGTTTGGCTTCGATTGCAAATATTTAATTCGTGCTTTCCAGGGAAACGGGGGGTTTCTTTGATGGAAAATCCGGCGCGTCTGAGCGCTTTTTTTAGATTTTCCTTAAGCGATTTATCCCGGCCTCCTATGTAAACGACTTCTCCTTCTTCCTTGCAGCCGTGTATTGTAATAATTGATTGAGAATCTTTCGCGATGTCGGTCCCAATGGGTTCGTCAAACTGCCTGCTGGTAATGTGAAGATCCGAATTGCCTCGCTTCTTCAGGCCGTCAAAACTGTAAAAGGAATGTTCATTACCGGTCACGGCATCTGCAAGCTCTGTTGTTCCCGGTTCGATACCGCCGCCATGAGGTGCCATCACTACAATTCCGGATTTTCCGTGTCTGTAATGTACGTTATAATCCTTTCCTTCTGTTTCATTTTCGCTCAGCTGTTTGTAGTTGTTATATTTTTCCATAAATAGGAGACGCTCGTGATATTTTGACATTCATATGATGTTCATTGCTTTTTTATAACATACTTCTATATAATTAAAAAAGGGTCAATATTTCACGAGCGTCCCCAAATGTGTGGTATTCATATGATATTGTTTATTTCGATTTTAAAACCATGTCCTTCCCCGCATAGCGGGATCTTCGATGGGCGTGGATTCTTTACTCTATTGGCAAATATAGCCAAAAACGTTATTCTATCATTTAACAATTTATTTTGAGGTGAGATACTGACATGAAATTAGAAACAGTTTTATTTGATCAGGATGATAGCATAGGTATTATTAGACTTAATCGTCCGGAACGGATGAACGCGGTTATTGAACAGATGTATCTGGATCTGCAAATAGTGCTTGATCGTACCCGTAATGATTCGTCAATAAGGGCATTAGTCCTGACTGGGTCAGCCTGGAAAAGGGCGGATGGAGAGAAACAGGCGTTTTGTGCAGGGGCTGATTTGAAGGCACATGCGGCTGGTGAGCGATCACCATGGCAACGACGGGAATATATTTTTCTTGCCCACGAAACTACAAGATTGATCTATGAATT
Source organism: Desulfobacteraceae bacterium (assembly GCA_030613055.1). Taxonomy (GTDB): domain Bacteria; phylum Desulfobacterota; class DSM-4660; order Desulfatiglandales; family Desulfatiglandaceae; genus JAUWMR01. The sequence goes on along the minus strand of JAUWMR010000015.1, from coordinate 32,641 downwards.
CCCAAAACCGGTTATTGTAGCGGTTAATGGTCCTGCCCGGGGTGCTGGAACGGAAATGGCATTAAATGGAGATTTTTTACTTATGGCTGATACAGCAACCATCGGATTTCCTGAAACAGGTCTTGGTACCTTTGTTGGAGGTGGGCTTACATCCATATTATCCAAATTGATCGGTCTCACGCGGGCCAAAGAATTGATATATACAGGCAGAATACTGGATGGCAAGGCGGCCGTGGATATTGGCTTAGCTATGAAGTCGGTTCCTGTGGAACAACTTCTGCCTGAAACTATTGCTTTTGCCAAAGAATTGGCGGAAAAATCCCCAATTTCAATGGCCTTTGCCAAGGAGCTTATACGGCTGGGATCTGATCGAGATCTCAAAACCGTGTTGCTGGCAGAGGCAGAGGCAATACTGGCCTGTATGAATACAGAAGATTGGCATGAAGGGATTGCATCCTTTAATGAAAAACGTAAACCTGAATTTAAAGGGAGATAGAAAATGGGTTTGAGTCCGATTTTAAACGCAAGCTCCATTGCAGTTGTTGGTGCCTCAAAGGCGGAAACTAAAAGAGGGTTTCAGGCCATTAAAATACTGCTTGATGAAAAATTTGAGGGGGCGATCTACCCGGTTAATCCCAAGGAAGAAAGCATACTGGGATTGCCGTGTTACAAACAGGTCTCTGATATCGAAGGGCCGGTTGGATTGGTTTTGATTACTACACCTGCTCCAACGATTCCGGCGATTTTGGAAGATTGCGGGAAAAAAGGTGTCGCAGGCGCTGTGATCATTGCAGGGGGCTTTGGTGAGCTTGGAAAAAAAGGCAAGGCCTTCGAAGATCAAGTAGTAGATTTGGCAAGAAAGAACAAGATTCGTTTGATCGGCCCGAATACCTCTGGAATGATGAATCTCAAGAACCACTTAAATCTGGTTGGGTTGCGAAAGGCTCCTAAAGGAAATATTGCACTGCTCACACAGAGCGGCAACATGGCACTGACTTTGATTACAGAAGCGGGGATCAGGAGCCAGCAGGGAATTTCCTACTATGTGGGGGTTGGCAACGAAGCCGATATCAAGTTCCATGAGTATCTGGCATTTTTCCAGGAAGATCCTGATACCAAAGCAATTCTCATGTATGTTGAAGGAATGCGTGATGCGCGTACATTTTTACAACAGGCATATCAAACAACGCGTATCAAGCCGATTATTATGCTCAAAAGTGGTCGTTCGGCCACGGGTAAACTATCGGCCGGTTCGCATACAGGGGCTTTAGCCGGCATATCAGAGGTTGCTATAACCGCCTTTAGGCGTGCGGGTATAATAGTCATAGAGGATTCCGATGAATTGTTCCCGGCTGCCGAAACACTCGCTAACTTGCCATGCATTAGAAATAATAATATTGCAATCTTCGCTGATGGTGGCGGTCATGCGACTATTGCCGCCGATAAATTGACCAGCTTGGGGGTAAATATCCCGGAGTTGAGCGATAAAACCAAGGCAAAATTGCGCAAGATCCTGCCTGCGGCGGCTTCGGTGCGCAATCCGATTGATATCGCAGGCGGCGCCGATGCAAATCCGGAAATTTTTGCTGAATGTGCCAATATTCTGTTGCACGACAGCAATATAGGAGGACTCCTGATAGTCGGGCTTTTTGGTGGCTATAGTATTCGCTTTGCCGAAATCCTGGCATTCTCCGAAGAAGATGCTGCGCACCGGATGGGAAAGCTGGTAAGTGAAATCAAAAAGCCGATTGTTCTTCATAGCCTGTATAATTATGCCAGGCCCCATTCCTTAGATCTGTTGCGCTATTATAAAATTCCGGTATATGATTCCCTTGAAGTTGCCTGCAAATGTATGGGTGTACTTGCAGAATACGGTCATTACTTGCACAGTTATAAGGCAAAAGAAAAATTTCAGTTTAGCAAGGGGCGAAAGTCCAGGGCGCGTGGTCGCGAAATATTCCGGAAAGCCAGAGCCAAGGGCCGTATGGTCTTGCTGGAAAATGAGGCCAAAGAGTTAGTTAGTTTGCATGGAGTCCCGATATATGTTGATCATTTAGTTCATTCTGCCAAAGAGGCGGTTGAGGCGTCAAAAAGGATTGAGGGGGATGTGGCGATGAAAATTGTATCACCGGATATCCTGCACAAAAGCGATGCCGGTTGCGTGAAACTCAACATCAGAACCCCTAAGGACATCCGTCAGGCCTTCAACAAGATCGTGGATAACGCTAAGAGATATAATCCATCTGCAACAATCAAGGGGGTTCTGGTTTCACCGATGGTGGGTGAAGGGTTAGAAGTCATTGTCGGCACTAAAAGTGATGATCAGTTCGGGCCGGTTATTATGTTTGGTATCGGTGGGATAATGGTGGAGGTACTGAAGGACGTAGTGTTTAGGGTTCTGCCAATTTCAGGACGCTCTGCCAGGATGATGATAGATGAGATCAGATCAGTTGCACTCCTTAACGGTTTCCGTGGCTATCCTCCAGCAGACAAAACTGCCATAAGGAAGTTGCTGCTGGCTGTCTCTGAAATTACAGGGTCGTACCCGGATATCCAGGAGATGGATCTAAATCCAGTAATTGTACATGAGCAAGGACTGAGTATTGTCGATGCACGGATTATTTTGAAAAAAGAGACGGATTCCAGCCATTGGTGATTACAGAGATCAGGCAAAACAACCCCCTTCCGCGCAAATTTCATTACTCTTCCAAAACTTTGTGTATGGTTTTTGCGAGATCACGGGCCAATAATGGCTTCATGGCAAATTCACGAATACCCATGGCCTTAGCCTTTTTTGAAGATATTTTTTCATTAAATCCGGTGCAAAGGATAATTGGAATATTGCCGCGGATTTCGAGAAGCTTTTTGGCCAGTTTATCTCCCGTCATCACAGGCATGGTCATATCGGTGATTACCAGATCGAACATATCCGGTTGCGCGCGGAATGCCTCTAATGCCTCAATACTGCTTGTTTTTGTATCAACATGATAACCTAATTGTGTCAATATCTGCTTTGCAATATCAACTAAGGCTTCTTCATCATCTACAAAAAGGATATGTTCGCTGCCTCTGGGAAGTGATTGGAATTCCTCTGTTTTCGGTTCAATTACCCGTTCAATTACGGGCAAATATACGTGAAAGGTCGACCCTTTACCCTCCTCACTTTGGACAGTGATCCCACCACCATGACCATGCACTATCCCCCGGACAACGGCTAACCCCAACCCGGTTCCCTCGCCTTCTTTCTTGGTAGTATAATAAGGATCAAATACCCATTCCAGGTCATGATCTTCTATGCCGTGGCCGGTGTCACTCACGGATAATTCCAGGTAGGGCCCTGTCTTGATATCAGGATAATCGATTCCGGATTTTGGAATTCGGGTTTCGGGTTTATCCGGGTCGGCAATCCACAATTCGCTATCCACAATCGAGATATTTCTCAGGCTCACCTCTAAGATGCCTCCGTCTTCGCGCATGGCATGGGCCGCATTAGTACAGAGATTCATCAGCACCTGATTGATTTGAGTGGGATCGGCCAGGACAGAGTCGGAATCGCTTGTAATGTTTTGCTTAATTTCAATGGTTGCTGGCAGTGATGAGCGAAGCATATTAATGCATTCTTTAATTATCAAGCTGATTTTTACCGGCTTTTTCTCTTGCTCTGTTTGGCGGCTGAAGGTAAGGATCTGTTTTACCAAATCTTTGGCGCGATTGCCCGCCGTGAGTACTGCCTCGAAACTATGCTTTATTTTTTTCTCGTTCGATGTATTTAGCAGTCCCAGTTCAGTATAGCCAATTATGGCTGCAAGGATGTTGTTGAAGTCATGGGCAATGCCCCCTGCCAGAGTGCCGATTGCCTCCATCTTCCGGGCCTGCCTGAGCTGGGTTTCGAGCCCTATTCTCTCATTTTCGGCCTGTTTGATCGAAGTTATGTCCTTGACAACAGCCACCAGGCAGTCTTCTTTTCCATACTTTAAAGGTCTTGCCGAAAGGATTGTGTCAAGAATAGCCCCATCTTTCAACCTGTACTGGATCTCAAAACCGGTTACTTCATCTTTTTCTCTAAGCATCCTTATGAGTTCGTCCCTGTCGGCAGGGTTAACGATCAGGTTCAGATCAGAGGGGGTCTTGCCAATAACCTCCTCCCTGGAGTAACCTGTTATCTGGCAAAAACCGTCATTTACATACATATAACGACCGTCCTTTACCCGAGTTATAGTAACGGAGTCCGGAGTACTCTGAATAGTGATCCTGTATTTTTCTTCGCTCTCCCTGAGGGCCTCCTCGTCTCGTTTACGATTGGTAATATCCCATACTGCCGCTGTCCTGACCGTCCGTCCACGGAAAGGAATGTTTCTGGCATGGATTTCAATGGGAAAACGAGAACCGTCTTTCCTGAGAGCTACTGCTTCATAGGCCTTTTCGTATCCTTCTTTCATGTGTTTTGATACGATTTCACGGTACTCATGGGCAATAGTTTCGAGTGGATCCATTCCAATGAGTTCTTCGCGTTCATATCCGTACATAGCCGCAAATTGATGATTAATATCCCGAATTATTCCATTGTCGTTAAGAACAATACCTTCAAAGGAGGCCGCGTCAATAAATGTGCGAAATCGCTCCTCACTCTCCCTTAGGGACTTTTCTGCCTGCCTGCGTCTTAATATATTTACGACGAGGACAATGATTGTCAGTGTGAGAACTGAAATAGCACCAAGAATATTATGAATCAGACTTTTGTGTTCAGAATAGAAGGAGTAAGGTTTGTTGATAACAATGCTGTTGTCGGGCAAGTCTTTATGCTTGATACCAAAACGCTTAAGCTCATTATAATCAAACATGTAGTAGTTTGCGGGCTCTTTTGTTACCGGAATATCTGAGATTTTTTCTCCATTTAAAACACGTAATGCAATTTTTGCCCCTATTTCACCCTGGGCGTTGGAACTGGTAATAAGGCCTCCTGTGATTCCATGACCTAAATAAAAATCCCACGCACTGTAATTGGGAAACGGGGATTTTTCGGAAATCATTTTGCCGCCGGTTTCCGGCGAATAATATGCACCTCCCCGGTCTTTAAAAAACGACATCAAAAGAATTATACTATCCGGTGGCAACTCCTTTACCTGTGCAATAATACTTTCCATATAAGCATCTTCTTCGAGATAATAGAATTTGATTGACGCAGGCAGGGAAGATTCTGCTTCCTGCACTTTTCGTTTGCACTTTTGAGAGCTTATTGTCGTGTCACAAATCACTGCAATTTGCTTAACATTGGGGTGTAACTTGCGTATCAGATCAAGATTCCCCTTTATATCATACATCTCTACAGAGCCTGTAATCCATCCGAGTTTTGAAAGATGGGCCTCTAAAGACTTATCTAAGGAATTAAGGCCGCAAAAAACCACCGGCTTATCGCGAAACAGTTCGTCGTGATACTTGAGCACAAAACTAAATGCATTATCGTCAGATGTAAGGATAAGGTCATAGTCTCTTTTTCTGAATTTATGTTTATACAGTTCATACAAATTCGCAAGGTGCTTTTTGTCATATATTCGCTTGGTGTCCATATACTCTATATCTATCTCTATATCCGGTCTCGATCCTTTTAGCTCAGACTTGATTCCTTCCGTAATACCGTCCGACCATGCAAATCCCTGGTGGTATGAATTAAGCACGAGGACCTTTTTAGTCGGGTTATCCTCCGCGCACAAAAGAGGGGACGAACATATAAGCAGACATATTGCCAGGACTACTGTCACCATGTGTTTAAATTTGGCGACCGAATGCACCGGCATCAGGTATTTCTTGACGCTTTCCATCACTATAGCCTCCAATTAACATGATCAGTGTAGGGAAGTTACCAATACATTCTTGCGCAAAAAGGTAAAAAAGCCAAGTTTTTTAATAACACCTGAGAACTGTTACTTATCCCAGAACAGGGTCTGGCCGTGGCGTAGGTATACAAGACGATCCGAAAGCCCTTCTTTTTCTAATTCCGACCGGATGTAAATCGGTGGGAAATGGACCGGCTCGTCCCCCAAACGGAAGGAGCCCCAGTGAACAATAAGGAGCTTTTTAGCGCGAAGATCCTGAAATGCCCGCACTGTTTCCTCCGGGTTCATGTGGCTGGATGCCATAAACCACCGGGGTTCGTATGCGCCAAGGTTGATGATTGCCAGGTCAATGGAAAACTCTCTGCCGATTTCACGAAAGCCTTCAAAATAGGCCGTGTCCCCGGAAATGAAGATGGTGGTTCCGCTTGCAGTCTTGATCAGAAATGAGCCCCATAAAGACGTATTAGGGCCTGTTATGGGGTTCCGCATGGTCCAGTGATTGCAAGGAAGAAGCATGATCTCTAATTTACCGTCCTTGAAGGTATCAAACCAGTCCGTTTGTGTGCGTTGTTTCATTTCCAGGTCATCAAAGACTTCATTGTAGCCTAAAGGCGTAATCAGATGGGTGTCTTTTGCAAGAGAAGCAAGGGATGTCTTGTCTAAGTGGTCGTAATGACCATGGGTGATCAGGACATGGTCGGGCCGGGGCATATCTTTGATGTCAAAGGAAAGGGGTGTGAAATCCTTGAACAGCCAGGAGAGAGCGAAGAAAGCAGGATCTACGAGGATGTATTTATTGAGATCCTTTATCATCACACTGGCATGTTTAATAAATGTAATAGAATGTAAAAAAATGGTAAAAAGGGGAAACGTCCATGGACATAAAGGCTCTAATTGTGGATGATGACGCGAAACTAAGGGCGCTATTAATGGAATACCTGGAAGGCTACGGATTTCAGGTCCTGACCCTCGAAGACGGTTTATCCGTACTGGAAACGCTTAAAACCGAGTCGCCTGATATCGTTATATTAGATATCATGCTGCCGAAAAAGGACGGGCTGGAAGTGCTGAAAGATATCCGGAAGGAATTTGACGTGCCGGTAATCATGCTCACGGCAAAGGGAGAGGATGCTGACCGGATTGTTGGCCTGGAGTTAGGCGCGGACGACTATCTTCCCAAGCCCTTTAATCCGAGGGAACTGTTAGCGAGGATCAAGGCAGTGCTTCGCAGACTGCTCCCGCATGATAGAGACGGGACTGGAAAAGGGAAAGGAATGTTTATCGAGGCGGGCGGCCTGAGATTGAACAAGGCAAAACATACTCTTTTAGTTGAGGACACGGAAATTGATCTATCCGCGACCGAATACAAGCTTCTTGAGGCGCTTATGGAGCACCCCAATACCGTGTTGAGCCGGGATAAGCTTTTAAATCTCGTTAGGGGCAGGGATTTTATGGCCTTTGACAGAAGCATAGATGTTCATATCAGCAAATTGAGGGCTAAACTGAATGACTATCCTCGCTTACGGGAGAGGATCAAGACCGTGTGGGGAACAGAGACGCCCTTAAGACGGCACTGTCAACCATTATTGATAATGCCGTAAAATTCACGGCGGAAAAGGGCCATGTGATTATTAAAATGTATTCAGAAAACGAGTTTCTTATAATAAGTATCACAAATTCGTTTGATAAGCTATCCGCCGAAGATCTGGCTAAGATATTTGAGCCCTTCTTCAGGACCGAACAATCCCCCGCGGCCGGCTCAGGACTTGGTCTGGCAATTGCGAAAAAAATCGTGGAAAGGCACGGCGGGAGTATAAAAGCAGGCAATTCTGAGGAGGGATTGCAAATTGAAGTAGGGCTCCCCATGACAGGCGAACGTTAGGATTTACACAGTCAAGAATGTTCCGCAAAAGACAGCAGATAGAGGGGAAGCTGGTCGGCCACGAGAAACCCTTTTTTAGTAGGCATAATCTTGTTGTTTATTATCTGGAGAAATCCCGAGTCCTGAAGTCTTAAAAGCATATTGTTTGATTCAGGACTGTCGGGGATTTTATTGAGATCAAGCCCTTGACTCGTCCTTAAGCCAAGAGAGATCTTCTCAAGTCTCAATTGTTCCTCAGTCAAGTTTTCATATCCATCAATTGGGGCTTTCCCACCTTCTAACATCTCACAGTATTTTTTGACGGATTTGATGTTCCACCAGCGTGTTGAGTTTTGAAATGAATGGGCCGATGGACCAAGGCCCAGATACGGGACATGATGCCAGTACTTGCGGTTATGGCGGGAGAAAAAGGAATTGTTTTTGGCAAAGTTTGAGATCTCATAATGCGTATAGCCATGCTGTTCCAGAAATTTAGACGTTGTAAGGAAAAAGGCGCTTTGCATTTCCTCGCTCAAGGGAGAAAGCAGTCCTTTTTTATAAAGCCTTACAAAGGGCGTCTGTTTTTCAATAGATAACTGGTAGCAGGAAAGATGTTCGGGTTCAAATTCGATGGCCCGTTTTAAAGTATTAATCCAGCCTTTTATGGATTGGCCCTGAAAGCCGTAAATAAGGTCCACACCAATATTTTCAAAACCAAGGGATCTGAGTAATTTCATGGCTCTTTCGGCCTGCCTTGCCGTATGTCTTCTACCCAAAAAAGACAGTTCATTATCCTCAAAGGACTGGACCCCAAGACTTATCCGGTTAAATCCAAGGGACTTGATTGCCGCTGCCTTTTCGCGGTTCAGGTCGCAGGGATTCGCTTCAATGGTAATTTCGGCATCCTGCGCAATATCGAAATTGTTAAAGATCTGGTCCATCAAATTTGACAGGTCTCTGATATCCAGCATGGTAGGTGTGCCGCCACCGAGATAGAGGCTGTCGAACTCTTTGAAATGGCCTTTGCAGTGGCTGATTTCTTTCTTAAATGCATTGAGCCATCTTGGAATAAGTGTAGGGGAAGCGATAGAATAAAAACCGCAGTAGGGGCATTTGCTTCGGCAAAAGGGGACATGGACATAGAGGCCGGGGAAATGAGACGGAGTGTCTTGCTCTATTTGAATTTGTTTGTTTTGCAACAGATACTCCCTGCGGGTGTTTTGAACTTGATGATTCCCTGTAGCTCGCTGCAGGGTTTCCAGATGTCATTCCCGCGCAGGCGGGAATCCAAAGATTAAAGAGTACTGGATTCCTGCTTTCGCAGGAATGACGGAAAAGGGATTATTTGAAAGCATTCGATACCCTGTAGCTTGCTGCAGGGAGGTTCATTGCGGAATGCGGAGTGCGGAATAGTGAAGAAAATATGTGTTTTCAGACCGCCGCATTTCCTATCCTGCTATTTGGAATCAGATTTTAAAACGGCCACAAACGCGCTCTGCGGGAGGGTGACAGAGCCGATCATCTTCATTCTCTTTTTGCCTTTTTTCTGTTTTTCAAGGAGCTTGCGTTTTCTTGTGATGTCCCCGCCATAACACTTGGCTGTGACGTCTTTTCTGAATGGCGAGATGGTGGACCGGGCAATAATGGTGCCGCCTATTGCCCCCTGGATGGCGATTTTAAAAAGGTGCCTCGGGATTTCATCTTTAAGTCTTTCACAGGCAATAATCGCCCTCGGCCTTGCCCGGTCCCTGTGAACAATTTGAGCAAGCGCGTCAACTTTCTCTCCGTTTAAGAGGATGTCAAGCTTTACAAGATCATTTTCCCTGTAGTCCAGAAGATCGTAATCAAAAGAACCGTATCCCTGGGTCACGGTTTTGAGGCGATCATAGAAGTCGTATATGACCTCGGCTAAGGGCATATCAAACTGGATTTCCAGACGGCCAGGCGTCGGGCAGTTGAACCTGGAATCTATTCCCCTGCGCTCCGTGCACAGGTCCATGACAGCGCCCATATAACGTTCAGGTGTGAGAATATTAGCCCTTATATAAGGTTCATATGCCTTTTCTATTGTAACGGGGTCAGGATAATAGATAGGATTATCAATAGTGATGGTTTTCCCCTTGGTAAGCAAAAAGCGGTATTGGACCGTAGGAGACGTCATGATAATGGACTGGCTGAATTCCCTTTCAAGCCTTTCCTGGACGATTTCCAGGTGCAATAGCCCTAAAAAGCCGCATCGAAAACCCATGCCCAGGGCCGCGGAGGAATCTTTCTGATATACCAGGGCCGCGTCATTTAGCTTGTACTTTTCCAGGGCATCAACCAGGGATTGATATTCGTCTGAGGCCACAGGATAGACGGAGGAAAAGACAACCGGCTTGACCTCTTTGAAACCGGGCAGGGGATTGGACGCTGGTCTTGAATCCAGGGTGATTGTATCCCCGATCCGGGTATCGCTTACCGTTTTGATACCGGCAAGGATATAGCCAACTTGTCCCGCGGAAAGAGAATCCTTCGGTTCCCTTGTCAGCCTGAAAATGCCCACTTCCTCAACTTTATATGTAGCGCCAGTTGACATAAGCCGTATAGTATCTCCCTGGCTGACCTTTCCTGAAGAAACCCTGCAACTGACTACGGTGCCTCGAAAAGGATCGTAGTGCGCGTCAAATATCAGTGCCGCTAAAGGTTTGTCTATATGTCCGGCAGGGGGCGGGATAAGTTCGGTAATGGCCTCTAAAACATCTTCTATGCCTGTCCCTTTTTTGGCAGAGCACAGGACGGCCAGGTCGGAGTCAAGCCCCAGATCTATTTCGATTTGCTCTTTGACACGTTCTATGTCAGCGGACGGCAGGTCGATTTTATTGATGACCGGGATTATTTCAAGGTCGTGCTCCATGGCCGCGTAAAGGTTTGCCAGTGTCTGGGCTTCCACTCCCTGCGACGCATCCACGAGAAGAAGCACGCCCTCACAGGAGGCTAAGGCGCGAGAGACTTCATAAGAAAAATCCACATGACCAGGTGTATCAATGAGATTAAGCTCAAATTCCTGACCATCCGCATTTACAAAGGGAAGGGTTATGGCCTGGCTCTTGATGGTGATCCCTCTTTCCCTCTCTATATCCATAGTGTCTAATAGCTGGTCCCGGAACATTCGCTCATCCACCATACCCGTTTTCTGGATCAGGCGGTCAGCAAGGGTGGATTTTCCGTGGTCAATATGGGCTATGATGCTGAAATTACGTATCTCGGGCATAATCAGGACTTTCTTTTTCTAACGTTGCGATGTCTACTTGATCAGTTACTATGATTGTTATGATCCGGCCGGAAGTCAAGGTAAAAACAAAACCTGAAAAAGGAGGACAAAAAAAGCTCCCCTGATTAAAACTCCTGAAAACTCCAGGAAAAAGGGGAGCTCGATTATATATTTTAGTTCATTAGACGGGTTCTATTACCATCCCCATGTGAGATACTGGTGTATTGAATTAGAGACCGTCCTTCCTGCGCCCATGGCAAGAATGACGGTGGCCGAACCGGTTACGATATCACCGCCTGCCCATACCCCCTTTTTGGTGGTCTTGCCGGTCTCCGGGTCGGCAACGACGTATCCCCACTTGTTCAGTTCAAGACCTTCAGTGGACTGTGTCAAAAGGGGATTAGGTCCCGCGCCGACCGCGATAACAGCCAGGTCGCACTCCAACTGGAATTCTGAGCCTTCGATGGGCACCGGACGCCGGCGTCCCGAGTCATCCGGTTCACCTAATTCCATCTTGAGACACTCCATACCGGTCACGCGGCCATTTTTATTGCCCATGAACTTCGTGGGCGCGGTGAGAAGATAGAACTCAATGCCCTCTTGCTCCGCGTGATGAATTTCAGCGATCCTCGCCGGCATTTCCTCCCTGGAACGCCGGTAAACGATACGCACCGTGTCAGCGCCTAAACGCATGGCGGTCCTGGCCGAATCCATTGCCACATTTCCGGCCCCGAATACGGCGACGTTTTTGCCCCTGGCAATGGGGGTATCATATTCAGGGAACAGGTATGCTTTCATAAGATTAGACCTGGTAAGATATTCATTGGCCGAATAGATACCAATAAGATTTTCTCCGGGAATATTTATAAAACGCGGCAGTCCTGCGCCCACCCCGATATAGACGGCATCATAGCCCTGCTCAAAGAGTTCGTCTATTGATACGATACGTCCTACAACCGCGTTACATTCAAGTTTTGCGCCTAATCTTTCAAGAAAATTCACTTCTGAAAAAACGATCTCCTTGGGAAGCCTGAATTCAGGAATGCCATATACAAGGACGCCGCCGGGCTTGTGGAATGCCTCAAATATGGTCACCTCATGTCCTTTGAGTATCAGGTCGCCTGCCACGGTAAGACCTGAAGGCCCGGAACCAACTACCGCTATCCTTTTTCCTGTAGGCTCGGCCTTGGGCGGGAGCTCCCCTGTACCCTGTTCACGCTCAAGATCGGCCACAAAACGCTCTAAATTACCAATGGCCACGGGATCACCCTTCTTGGCGAGGACGCATACCCCCTCGCACTGGACCTCCTGTGGACAGACCCTGCCGCACACGGCCGGAAGTGCATTCATTTCCCATATTTTGCGAATGGACTTGGTAAATTCGCCTTCCTTGATGAGTTTGATAAAACCGGGGATATCAACTGACACCGGACACCCGTCAATACAAGTTGGCTTCTTGCACTCAAGGCATCTTTCCGCCTCTTTCATGGCCAATTCCTTGGATAAGCCAAGCGGGACCTCTTCAAAATTCCGTTTTCTGACGTCAGGCTCCTGCTCTGGCATGGGTTGTCTTGGTATTTTTTCCTTTTTAGCTTTTTTCTCTGCCATATTTGCCTCCCTAAAACCTTATATGTCCTTGAATATCAAATAAAACAGCGAATTGCTTGAACCGCACAATCCTTTGTCAACATCGCTGACCTTTTAGCCGCCCTCTGATCCGGATTTGAATTTGTCATATGAAGCGGCCTCTTCTGCCAGGTAGGCCTGAAGACGTTGTGTCAGTTCGTCAAAATCAACTTCATGCCCGTCAAATTCAGGGCCGTCCACGCAGGCAAACCGGGTCTTTCCACCGACACTCACACGACAGCAACCGCACATACCGGTCCCGTCCACCATTATGGAGTTCAAACTCACAAGTGTTTTTACTTTATATTTCTCGGTAACTTTGCAAACGAATTTCATCATGGGCACTGGACCAATCCCCACCACGAGCTGGACATCTGCCTCCTCAAGGACATTTTTTAGGACGTCGGTCACAAATCCGTGGTGCCCGTATGTTCCATCGTCCGTGCACACATGCAGTTTGTGAGACGCGGCCTCCATTTTGTCCTCTAAAATGAGAAGGTCCTTTGTCCTGGCCCCGATAATGGCAATGACATTATTGCCGATTTCCTTTAGCCCGCGGGTAATAGGATGCATGACTGCAACGCCGGTGCCCCCTCCAACACATACCACGGTTCCCAATTTTTTAAGGTGAGTCGGCTCGCCTAACGGGCCAATCACATCCTGAAACCCATCCCCCACCTGGAGGGACTTGAACAGGGCCGTGCTTTTTCCGACAATCTGATAGATAATCGTGACGGTACCCTTTTCAGGATCTGTGTCAGCCATGGTGAGCGGTATGCGCTCCCCGGTTTCATTTGCCTTTAAGATTACAAATTGGCCAGGCTTTGCATTTTTTGCGATCAAGGGCGCGCTGATTTCATCCAATACTACCGTGCCGTCGGCCATCTCCTGCCGTTTTAGGATTTCAAACATCATTCACCTCCAAATTGTATAGTCAAAATTAACGAAATTTCATTTATCATACCTCAAAAGGCCTGTCAAAAGAATTTATTCACAAATTAGTAATAGTATGAAGGTTGGAGGTTAGAGGTTGGAGGCTGGAGGCATCAAGCGTGCCTCCAACCTTAAGCAAAACATAGGGGACAGGGCGCTGATTTCTTTTGACCCTTTTCCCCTTTTTGTCATATATTGCTCTCAATTTGTGTTAAAAAATAAATGATACGCTCAGCTTGAACAGGCTGAGAATTGACAACTTTTTCCGGCTGATCTTCCAATTTTTTAACCACTCAACCAATTGACCTCTCAACTACTTTTCAAGGCCTGAAGGAGGTATCATGGAGCAAAAAGCAGCCATCGTGATTGTAGGGACCTTTGACTCCAAGGGGCAGGAACATCTTTTTTTAAAGAAATGTATCGAGCGGAGGCGTATTCCCACCCTGACGATAAATGTGGGCACCAAAGGGCCCTCCCCATTTTGTGCGGATATCGATTTGTATTCAAAAATTATTAATAAAGGCGGGGACCGCGGCTCATGGGACAGGGATGAGGCCATTCAGGCCGTGCTTTCGAGGGCGCGAATTCTGGTCAGAGAGCTTTACCGGCGGGGCAAGATATGTGGCATTATCTCGGCAGGAGGGGGCACAGGCACCCATCTGGGCACCAGTATCATGCATGTGCTTCCAATGGGTGTGCCCAAGGTCATGGTCTCAACCGTGGCATCCCGTGATATGGCGAAGATTGTGGGTACGAAAGACATCACCATGATGCACAGCGTCGTGGACCTTTTAGGTGTCAACAGCATCTCGGGCGGGGTGCTATTCAGGGCGGCAGGTGCCGTTTGTGGAATGGTGCTGAGCAGGTGGAGGCCCAAAAGGCTAAAGAAGCGTGTCGCTCTTACAATGTTCGGGTTCATCACCCAGGCCGCTGAATTGATCAAGAAGTCTTTAGAGGGTATGGGATATGAGGTAATCGCCTTTCACGCCAATGGTACCGGTGGCATGGCCATGGAGGAACTGGCAGCCGAGGGATATTTTGAGGGGATTCTGGATCTGGCCACGCATGAATTGGCCGACGAGCTGATGCATGGGTATTGCAGCGGAATCGGACCCCAACGCCTGGAAACGGTCCCCGGAAGGGACCTGCCCCGTCTGGTGGTGCCGGGAGGGCTGGATTGCGCGGTACTGGAGTTTACCCGCGAAAACATTCCGGAAAGATTCAAGGATCGAAAGATCTTTTTCTATGACTTTCGTTCGGCCGTTCGCCTGAGCCGGGAGGAAACGCAATACCTGGCAGCCCAGTTAGCGGAAAAGTTAAACCGATCTCCTTTGAATCGAAAGGTGCTTATTCCGATGCGCGGGTGGTCTGAGGCGGACCAGGAGGACGGGCCATTGTATGATACTCAGATGAGAGATGTCTTCATGGGGAAACTCAGGCAGGGTTTAAACTCCGAAATCGAGATTGAGGAGGCGGACCTCCATATCAATGATCCCGCCTTTGCAGTACTCGCCTCAACCATCATGGATAAAATGCTGAAAAATAGTCCGGAGAATAAATGACCTGTTATTTTCTCTTGTTTTCCTTAATGCATTGACAATAGGATAATAAATCTGATAATATATCTTACAAAAATGATCAATTGAGGAGATTTACTATGGCACATTCCAAGATGAGTGTCACGGTCCCGGAAGATATTCTTAATGAAATAAAAAAAATGGCAGTAAGTAGAGAGAAGAAAGTAAGTCACCTGGTTACTGAAGCGCTCACCGATATAATTAAGAAGTTCAAAGAGGACGCGTTTGTTTCCCAGATCAATAGGGTCTTTGAGGACCCTGAAGTGACCAGGGAACATCGTAAGATGGCCGATGACATCGCTAATAATACGAATATCGAGGAGTTGCCATGGTAAAACCGCGTCAGGGAGATATCTACTGGGTAAAGTTTGGGCGTGCCGGAGATTCGGGGCCATCGGGAAAAAGACCCGCTGTCGTCGTTCAAAACGATCTCTTAAATACAAGTAATATCCAAACGACAGTCGTTTCACTTATAACCTCAAACAGCAAACTGGGTAAAATCCCCGGGAATGTGAGGTTAAAAAAAGGCATGGGGAATATTCCCAAAACAAGCGTTGTGGTAGTAAGCCAGATGGCTACGATTGATAAAATAAGGCTCCTCGAAAAGATAGGAACACTTGATAGTCAGGCGATTGAGGAAATACTCAAAGGTTGCCATATGGTGATCAGTCCCAGTATTTTTTGAGGTTTTTACACATGCTCTTAATAGGGGGTAATAAAAAATGCCTACAGCCGTAAAGATTTCTGACGACCTTGTCATGAAAGCTAAAATACGGTCCAGAGTTTTCAAGCGATCCATTGAAAAAGAGGGACGTCCATCAACAAGTAAATAACTTGACATGATGATGAAATACCGATAATAGAAGTTTCATGCCAAGACTAGCCCGCCTCGATGCCCCCGGTGTTCTGCACCACGTTATCATCCGTGGGATAGAACGCCGAAAAATATTTAAGGACAATAAGGACAAGGATAATTTTCTTGACCGCCTGGGAACCCTGTTACCTGAAACAAAAATAACCTGCTATGCATGGGCGCTTTTATCCAATCATGCCCATTTTTTATTCCGAACCGGGGATACACCACTATCAACACTAATGCGGCGAGTACTTACGGGCTATGCGGTAAGCTTTAACCGCAGGTATAAACGACATGGTCAGCTTTTTCAAAATCGGTACAAATCCATTATTTGCCAGGAGGATGCCTATCTCAAAGAGCTGGTACGATATATCCATCTAAACCCATTGAGGGCAAAAATAGTCTCTGACATATCCGAACTCAACACCTATGCGTACTGTGGTCACAGTGTGATAATGGACAAGAAGAAACGGTCATGGCAGGATACGGGATACGTATTGTCTTTCTTTGGCAAACCTCTTCGTGAATCCCGAAAGCTCTATCTTCAATATGTTGAATCTGGGGTTGAACAGGGAAGGCGGCCTGAGCTTGTGGGCGGTGGATTGATACGGAGTCTCGGCGGATGGAAGGCTGTAAAGGATGTTCGTTTCAATGGTCAGGATAGAATAAAGGGTGATCATCGAATATTGGGGGATAGTGCCTTTGTGATGGAGGTGCTTGCAGAGGCAGAGGAGAAATTTGAACGTTTCTATGAGCTGAAAAGCAAAGGATATGATCTTGATACAATAGATCAGAAGGTTTGCGAGATTTTTGGCATAGAACCGGATGAAATATATTCAAAGAGCCGTCAAAAAACAAGGGCGGAAGCAAGGGGGTTATATTGTTACTGGGCGGTTGTGGAATTGGGATACTCATTGGCAGATTTGGCAAGACTTCTTGGCATGACCGGTCAAGGGGTCGGGTATGCTGTGCGAAGGGGTGAGCGAATCGCCAAAGTAAACAATTATAGACTTATAGATTGAGTTAGTTACTTATTGACGGACGTCCCCCATCTGTCCACTTAATATTTGAAACCACGACCTGAAAACACCTATTTTTGGAATGTTAAGCATTAATTTTCAATAAGTTAGCGTGCCCCGACCCCAGCGGCCAGCGGTCCACTCTCACCTGTTATCCCCAATTTGCTTTTCTCTGTTTTCTCGCTATCCCCATGAAAGGATGAATTGTGCGGCTGTTTGAACGTGACCATCAGATGCAAGGTGTGCGATGGATCAGATTCTGAGAAAATGAGTGCGTCAGATTTTTTTATTGACACCCTGATAAATACGCATATAATATTTTTCAGATTGTCTGACAATCAGTTTGAAATATTCCGTTTAAATATATTCAAGAGAGCTACTTATGAATAATCAGGAGAATTTGTTCAAGCCTATCAAGAATAGCAGGATATTTGAAGAGGTCTCCAGCAGGATCAAGGAACTCATTTTTGAGGGTTTCCTCAAAGTAGGCGACAGGCTTCCTTCTGAAGCTGAACTTGCCCGACAGTTTAACGTAGGGCGCCAGACAATCAGGGAATCTCTCCGTCTTCTTGAAAGCTCTGGTTTTATTAGCATACACAGGGGAGGGGCTGCGGGACCAATCATCAAAGACACAATTTTGATAAGAATCAAAGACCTGTTTTATGACGCCTTTCGAATTAAGAAAGTGTCTCTTGAAGAGTTGACATTGGCGAGGTTAGAGATTGAAAAGATTGTGATTGGTTATGCTATTGATAATATAGACGAAAACGAGATTGAGGAACTCTGGAAAAATATTACTGCTGCGAAAGAGAAAATAGAGGCAAATATCATTGCCACGGAAGAAAATATCCAATTTCACAAGCTGCTGGCCAAGGCTACCAAGAATCACGTTTTTGTTATTGTCGTGGAGTCCATGATGGCCGTGGTTGGTGATTCTTTGAGTCGAATAGGACCGGATATAGAAACATCAAGTAATGTTGTTCAATTTCATGAGGAGATATTGAAGGCTATTGCCGGAAAAAAACGAGATAAGGCGGTTAATTTGCTTGAAAAGCACCTGTTGGAAGTAAAAGGCAGGCTCCAGTCTCTTGAGACTCAGTAGGATATGTCCAGATGACATTATTAAATGAGGCAAAGACCTCCTGAATGAAAGAAAGTCATGCCATAAGGAGTACGTGCGGCTTGTGCTACGCGGGCTGCGGGATTCTTGTTCATATGGTGGATGGAAAACCCGTAAAGATCGAGGGGGATCCGGATAGCCCTGTGAACAAAGGCGCCCTTTGCGAGAAAGCCATGGCTTCTCTGGAATATCTTTATCACCCGGAACGTTTGCGGTCTCCGCTAAGAAGGTCAGGTGGCCGGGGTGGAGGTCACTGGGAGAAGATTTCATGGCACGAGGCCCTGGAGACGGTCAGTGAGAAACTTAAAAGGATTAAACAAGAATCCGGGCCGGAAGCAGTGGCCTTTATCCAGGGGGCTGCCAAAGGATTTCAGGATACTTATCTTTGCAGGTTCGCGAATGTATTTGGCTCACCCAATTTTGTCTCCCAGGGATATGTCTGTTTCCTGCCTCGTAAGTTCGGTTCCATGTTGACCCTGGGTTTTGCTCCCTGTCCTGATTTTGATTTCCCACCCCGCTGTATTATTGTGTGGGCCTCCCATAAACCAAAAATAACCGAATATCTGAAGATCCTTGAAGCAAAGGAAAAGGGCGCAAAACTCATCGTGATCGATCCAAGACGGACCGAGCTTGTCCGCAGGGCGGACAAATGGCTCCGGGTGCGACCGGGTGCTGATCTGGCCCTGGCGCTTGGCATGATCAACGTAATTATTGAAGAGGAACTTTATGACAAGACATTTGTAAGAGAATGGACCGTAGGCTTTGATAAGCTGAAGGAGCATATCAGAAAATATCCTCTGGAAAAGGTGGAAGAAATCACCTGGGTGGACAGGCATATAATCGAGGATGCGGCAAGGATGTATGCAACTACAAGGCCCGGATGCATTCAGATGGGAAACGCCTTTGAGCATAACATAAACAGCTTTCAAACGGTTCGAGCCATCTCCATCTTGAAAGGCCTTGCAGGAAACCTCGGCGTGCCAGGGGGTGAGGTGTTCCGATTGCCCCTGTCAATCACCGACAGATACGCCCCGGAGTTGACACTGGAGCATATGCTCCAAGAGGAAAAAAAGCGTTTGCGTTTAGGTTCTGAAAATCATTTCCTGCCCCTCTATAAGCATGTGCAGGCCCCCGCGGTCATAAGGGCGATGGTGAAAAAGAAACCCTATCCGGTAAGAGGCGCCTATGTCCAGGGTGCAAACCCTATATTAACCTACCCTAATGCTAAAAATACATACAAGGCCTTTGCCGACCTTGATTTTCTGGTTGTTTCCGAACTTTTCATGACTCCCACCGCCGCCCTCGCAGACATAGTGCTGCCCTCGGCAACATATCTTGAGTTCGACAGTATTGTCTATCCTCCTTATTACCCGATTGCCCAGGTCCAGCAAAAGGTAGCTGAGGTGGAAGAATGCTGGTCGGATTTCAAGATTATAAACGAGCTTGCAGGAAGGATGGGTCTAGACAAGTTCTTCTGGGATAACGAGCGGGATTTCCTGGATCTAATACTGAAATCTCTAAACATGGATTTTGATGGATTCAGAGAGATCGGCGCCCTGGCAGGAGAGAAAGCCTTTGAACATTACAGGTCTGATGGATTTGGCACGCCATCTGGAAGAGTCGAGTTGTTTTCTGATCGACTCAAGGAGTGGGGCTTTGATCCCCTCCCGGTGTATCGCGAGCCACCGGAGACACCTTACGGCGACACGGATATGGCGAGGAAGTATCCCCTTGTCCTGACTTCCTGGAAGTCCGAATATTACCGCCATACAGGAGGAAGACAGATCAAAAGTCTCAGGCAGTTACATCCGGAACCTGTTGTCTATATTCATCCGCAGACGGCCTCCAGTTTGGGGATCAGTGAAGGGGACTGGGTGACAGTGGCCACGAAAAGGGGGAGTATCCGGCAAAAGGCGGTCTTTAATGAAGATATTGATGCAAGGGTTGTTGGTGTAGATTACGCGTGGTGGTTCCCCGAAAGGGGTGCAGAGGAACAGTATGGTTGGGCCGAATCGAACATAAATATCCTTACCAGTGATCAGCCGCCATTCAGCAGGGAACTGGGAAGCGCCAATCTTCGAGGCATTCTCTGCAAGATTGAAAAGGAAGATCCGCACTGAAGGTGAAATTCATCATAGAATGACATCGGGCTATATGGTGAACTGAATAAGGTTTTATGAGGAGGTAGATACTACGATTTTCAGAAGCATAGCAACGCCCGACATCATTTATTGGATTAATTTCTTGTGAGAGACAACAAAATCCAAGGGAAAGGAGGGAAATGCAATATCTTTTATCGTTCAACCCTTTTAAACATGAATGAGGAGGTTTCAAAATGAGAAGAAAGTATGCCTTTAAGAGAATGGATTTTAGAAGTGCTTTGGTTCTTGCCGTGGTGATTGCCTTTTCCATGACAGGCGTTGCGTTGGGTGCCGACTGGCCAAAGGATGTAACTGTCATTTCGCCAGCTCCGGGGGCTTCGGTCCACATGGTCCTCGTGGGGATGGGCAATGTAGTGCAAAAATATACACCCATAGAGAACTGGATCGTTCAACCCCTGGGAGGGCCCAAACTCTGGCTTCCAATGATGAAAGAAGGTAAGTGCAATTTCGCCAATCACAGTGCCGCGGATATCCTGAATGCCTTTCTGGGGCGAGGGCTTTATTCCAAGATGGGACCGATGCCTGTTCGTACCGTTGGGGCAGGACATGATTATATGTTCATGTTCTGGACCACGCCGGGTAGTGGCATAAAAACCATAAGCGATCTCAAGGGTAAGGTGGTCTATATCAAGTTCAAGGCGAACCCCATGTTTACGGGAATGGCTCAAAACCAACTCGCATCCGCAGGATTGACATTTAAGGACCTGAAATCCGTCCTGGCTTTTTCCAGCATAAAGGCGGCACTTCGGGATCTTATAGAGGGGAGAGTGGATGCACTTATCTACCCTGTTGTACCGGGTGCGGTGATGCAGATCAATGAGGCAAAGGGTGAATGCGTATTTGTGAATCTGACAAAGAAACAGGCTTCCTTTGTGGCAGAGCGTATGGAAGGGTACTATATAGATGATATTCCTGCAAATGATCCTCGTTTTCGTAACAAGAGTGCCGTACCTAATGCCATCTGTTATCAGAATGCCATGTTTACATCAGCGAATACGGATCCGGACATTGTTTATGGCGTGGCGAAGGCCATCTTTGATCATAGCGATGAATTTGCGGATACCCATCCTGCCTCTAAATACTGGACCTTGAAGCACAGGCCTGTCTGCCTCGCGGTTCCCTATCATGAAGGGTCAATCCGGTATTTCAAAGAAAAGGGGCTATGGACAAAAGAGGCGCAGGCATATCAGGAAAAGGTCCTGAAGAGACAGGAAGAGGTGCTGAAAAAATAATGAGCTGAAATACTTTTACTCATGCTCATGGATTTTAAAGACGGCACTTTGGAGAAAGGGTGTGGAATGAAAGAATCTCAAGTTGGTGCAACCTGGAAAGAGCGGGGCCTGAGATACAGACTGGCCTTAATTGTATCCTTCATCTGGACTATCTACACCCTTTCTTATCTCTGTAATCTCTTTTTTTATTTTAATGTGGTCATCCCTCCCGTTACCCACAGGGCTATAAGTTGCGGGCTCATTTGCATACTCGTATATCTCGCTTCCCCCCTGAAAATAAAGCATGTAAACGAGGGCAAACTGAAATGGTATGATGTCATCCCTATTCTTATCGTTATTGCAGGTTGCACCTACATCGCCGTAAATGCAAACACTCTTATCGCTGATGGCAGGATAACCTGCTACTCATCAGAGATAGTATTATCATCCCTGCTCTTTTTTGCTGTCATAGAAGCGGCAAGACGCAAAACGGGCTGGGTACTGGTCGGTTTAATTAGTTTCTTTTTCTTTTATGCGGTCTACAGCAATTACTTTCCCAGATTTTTGCGCAGCACTGGTTTTTCCTATTCCATGGCACTGGGATGGATGTACCTCAGCGCAGAAGGCTTTTGGGGGATGATCATTGGTATTGTGTCCACCATTGTAGCGGGCTTTATCATATTCGGCGGTTTTCTCAGGGCCACAGGGGCGGCATCGTTTTTCAATGATCTTGCCCTCGCCTTAGGGGGGCGTTTTAGAGGAGGGGCAGCTAAAGCGGCTGTCTTTGCCAGCACCTTTTTCGGGACCATATCCGGTTCTACGGCAGCGAATGTGGCGACAACGGGCCAGATTACGATTCCTTTGATGAAGAAGTCGGGGTACGAAAAAAATTATGCCGGAGCCGTTGAGGCTACCGCCTCTCTTGGGGGCATGTTCATGCCGCCTGTTATGGGAGCGACGGCCTTCCTCATTGCTGAGTTTCTTCAAATGTCCTATTGGGATGTCTGCGTGGCGGCATTTCTTCCGGCCATTGCCTATTATACGACCCTTCTTCTACAGGTGGATTTGGAGGCGGCAAAGATGGGGCTTAAGGGTTTGCCTAAGGAGAATTTGCCGTCTTTGAAAAAGACATTGATGAACGGATGGCAGTACCTGGTCCCTTTTGCGGTCCTATTATATCTTTTGGGCGGTCTCAGATTCTCAGCACAAACATCCATCATGTATACATTAGGGGCCTTGATTGTCGTGAGTTCCTTTAAGAAGGAAAGCAGACTCACGCCGAAAAAATTGTTATCCGCGTTTGAGGAATCCGCCAGGGGAATGATGCCGATTATCCCCCTTTGCACAGCCATAGGGATCCTCGTGGGGTCCATACAGATGACAGGGGTCGCGACGAAGTTTACCTCCGAGCTTGTTACACTGAGCGGAGGTCATATGTTGATTCTCCTGATGATGACCGGAATGGCAGCATTTATATTAGGGATGGGTATGACCGCTGTAGGTGTTTATATATTGACGGTCGTGCTTCTTGCGCCTGCTCTCATAAAGGCCGGGGTCGAACCTATCGCCGCCCATATGTTCCTGTTCTACTTCGGTTGCCTTTCATTTATCACACCACCCGTTGCAGTAGAAGCATTTATAGCCGCTGGGATCTCAGGCGGCAGTCCATTTAAGACGGGTTTTCGAGCCATGCGTTTGGGCTTTGCCGCGTATCTTGTCCCCTGGGCGTTTATTTTTAGCCCCAGCATCCTAATGATCGGTTCCTTTCTTGAAATATTGAAGGCCTTTTCTTTTGTCATTTTAGGGGCAGCCTGCGCGGGGTGTTCTTTTGAGGGTTATTTGCTTACGAACCTTAAAAAATGGGAAAGACTTTTGCTGGCCATCAGTGGCCTCTGCTTATTTATACCAAATGTGATAACCAGGGGATGTGCGCTGGCCTTTCTATTGCTTTTTATATGTACCCAGATCATTCAGGTAAGACGCTTTAAAGCTTTGAGTTCAAGGGACACGTCAGTGAGAGCGGCGTAACGCAACACCCTTTAAGTTCAAAACCATTAAAGAATATCCAGAAGGGAGAATTTATGAAAATAGATATTCACAATCACTTTTATCCTGCGAGGTTTTTGAAACAACTGGAAAAAGATGGATCAACGGCCGGCATTACCTTAGAGACGGACGAGTGGGGGCGACAGCTACTTGTCCAAAACGGGAACCGGGTGGTTACCATTACTCCTCCCATGAAAGATATTAACCCACGATTGGAAGATATGGAAAAAGTGGGATTCGACATGCAAATTCTTACACTGTCCATCCCGAGCGTTGACATCTTCCCTGTCGAGGTGGGTGAAACCCTGGCGAGGGTTGTCAATGACGAAACGGCTGAGATCTGCCGTGACCACCCGGATCACTTCATGGGCCTTGCTACTCTGCCCTTTGTTGATCCGGACAGAACTGTGAGAGAACTGGAGCGTTGTATCGATGAATTGGGGTTTAGAGGGGCCTGTATCGGAACAAACATTAATGGCATACCCCTGGACAACCAGCGCCTCTATCCGTTTTATGAGCGCATCTCCGACTATGATTTACCCATCCATATCCACCCACGTACGCCGCGTGACAAAGAGACGTATAAAGATTACCGACTCGGACCTATGATCGGCTTTGAGATGGAGCTTTGTGTGGCCGTGGTCCGTTTGATAATGGGTGGGGTGCTGGAAAAGTATCCAAAACTGAAATTTATTGTCTCCCATTTGGGGGGCGCCATCCCTTACCTGGCAGAGCGGATACAGAATTGTTATGAGGCTTATCCCGAATGCCAGGAAAATATCTCCGGGCCGGCCAGGGATTACCTTAAGCGTTTTTATTATGACACGGTCAGTTTCTTTGAGCCCGCCCTGATGTGCGCCTATTCTTTTGTCGGAGCCGATCATCTGATTTTGGGTTCTGATTATCCTCATGTGATCGGAGACATACGGGAGGCAATTACCTCTATTGAGGGCCTGGACATCTCTCAGCTGGAAAAAGATTTGATCTATTCAGGAAATATCCTGCGGTTGATGCGCAGGGACACATGAACAAGGATCTCAAACCGTACGAACAAAAGGATGCGTCCTTCTCCCCCTTAAAAGCAGGACGGGAAAGGGTCGTCATGCGGATACAAAAGAAACAAGATTCATTTTGCACTATAAATACGTATATCAGGAGTAAGATATGAAAGAAGAAATCATTAAAACGGATGTTTTATGCATCGGAGGGGGCATTGCCGGACTCATGGCTGCAATCCGGGCGGCCGAAGACGGGGCAAAGGTCGTTGTGGCCGAGAAGGGGAATGTGGTTCACAGCGGACGGGGCCGGGCCGGGAACGATCACTTCTGGTGTTATATTCCCGAGGTCCACGGCTCCGACATGGATGCATTCATGAGGGAGTGCCTGAAGGGCCCCAAATTGAAGCTGATGCAGGCCGGCACCGCCACGGAGGTCTTGAGGACCTTCCTGGAAAAATCCTTCGATATCGTTAAATTGTGGGATGAGTGGGGCATTCCCATGAAATACCACGGCAAGTGGGAATTTTCGGGCCATTCGTTTCCCGGACATGTCCTGACCCACCTCAAGTACGGCGGATTGAAGCAAAAAAAAGTCCTTTCGGAAAAGGCCCGGGAAAAGGGTGCCGAAATCATGAACCGTATCATGATATTCGACTTGCTTCGCGATAAGGGCAATGTGATCGGGGCCGTGGGCATTCATACCAGGGAAGACAAGCTCATGGTGTTTGAATCCAAGACCACGATCATGGGAACCGGGTTTGTGGATCGTCTGTATCCGCCTCCGGTTTCGGGCTGGCAGCCAAGCCTGGCCGGGGGCCTCACGCTCACCGGCGACGGCAGGGCCATGACATTCCGGGCCGGAGGGACCATCGTAGGCCCTGAGATGCCGAGGCGCCACGTGGGCCCCCGCTATTACAGCCGCTACGGCCAGGCCACCTGGATCGGTGTCCTCACGGACGCCCAGGGCAAGCCGATAGGGCCTTACGTAAACAAACCCAACAGAAAATACGGAGACATGACCCCGGAGGTGAGAGGGGTTTTTCTGGAAGAGGTCATGAAATCCGGACGGGGCCCGGTTTATATGGACTGCCGGGGGATTTCCGAGGGAGATTACGATTACATGATGGAATGGCTGGTGCACGAAGGCAATTCATCCCTGCTGGACAACCTGAGGGATGAGGGGATTGATATTCGAAAACATCCCGTCGAGTTCGGCGTCTACCATATGCTTCCGGAGGGTAAGATCTGGATCAACGAAAAGGCCGAAACATCCCTCAAGGGGCTCTATTCCGTGGGCGACGAATCCATGGGCGGGATCGGTCCGGCCGCCACCTACGGCTGGATAGCCGGAGACAGCGCTGCCCGATTTGCCAGGGAAGCCCCCGGAACCGATATTGAAAATGTCAGAGCGGACATTGATAAAAAGAAAGAAATGTTTCAACAACTCAGAAGCCGGCCTAACGGCCCTGACTGGAAGGAGGCGGGTATTGCCCTTCAGCAGATCATGGCCGACTATGCCGGAGCCCTTCGCTCCGAAACCCTGCTCTCCGCGGGCCTGGAATACCTCGGAAGATTGAGAGAAAAAGTCAACAACACCCTGATTGCCAGGAACCCGTGGGAGCTGACCCGCTGCCTTGAAACCCTGAATCTCTTCGACATCGGTGAAATGGTGATGATCGCGGCAAATGAACGCAAGGAGACCAGGGGGCTTCACAGGCGATCCGATTACCCGCTCACCGATCCCCTGCTGGATGGAAAGGGGCTATTCATGAAAAAGGAAAACGGCGATCTGGTAATGGAATTCAAGGAAGCGGAATAAACAGATTTATACCGAAGAAAGGAGTTGAATCATGCCACCGACTATTGACCCGGATAAATGTACGGGCTGCGGCATTTGTGTTGATATTTGTACCGAGGATGTGTTCTTCGGATCGGAAAAGGGGAAGGTTCCCGTTGTTACCTATCCCGAGTTCTGCGCGCACTTTAGCTGCTGCGAATACGATTGTCCGGAAGACGCCCTGAAGGTCAGGATACCCCTTCCCCAGATGATCCTTTACAAAGCCGCGGAAGGGTAGTTCGCTGAAGACCTGTTACAGGCCTCCCGCACCGGGTTCGAGAAATCCCGTCGGTGCCCTGGACCCGGTCCGGAATGGATCACAAAAATCCAATCTCACCTAATCGCCGTGGCGTCCGGAACAGGGCAGTTGTTTAAGTCTTTGTATTTTTCAACAGATCAATCAGGATATCAAGGGCGTAGCGCCCAACCTCTGCCGCGTTCTCGACAATCCGCCCCCCGACAGTGTTCTCCATAGTCTTGATTGCCGCCGCCGAGCAGACAGGATGCCCGCTACAGGTAAATCAGTGATAAGAAGTCGCTTTTTATGGGAATGAAGCCCATAAAACTTTTAACACAACATGTCATATGACACAAATATAGGCGGACAAGTCCGGATCTGGAGTGGTTTTAGCAATAATGAAGAGAAAAAACGGAAAAAAGCCGCATCATGACAAGGCCTGACTCCTCACCATATTTTTACGGTTATGTAATTACGGCCGCCGGTTTCATGGTCTGGCTGGTCGGCTTCGGCACCTTTACAGCCTGTTTTGCTGTTTTTCTGAAGCCCCTGATCGTGGAATTCGGCTGGAATCGGGCGGATGCCTCGATCGCCTGTTCCCTGTCCTTTATAACGATGGCGCTATCCGGCATTACCATGGGGTGGCTCACGGATCGGCTCGGCCCTAGGCTGGTGTTGACCCTGTTCGGATCCTTCCTGGGGATCAGCTACCTGGTCCTCTCACAAATCCAATCCCTCTGGCAATTCCTGGCCGCATACGGCCTGATCGGGGGCATCGGGGCAAGCACCCTTTCCGTCCCGGTCATGACCACGGTATCACGGTGGTTCGTGAAACAGCGCGGATTCATGATCGGAATTGCCCAGACCGGAATCAGTATCGGCGGCCTCGTCTTCCCCCCGCTTTGCGCCTATCTGATCCTTCGTTACGGATGGCGCCCCGCTTATCAGGTTATGGGAATTATCGGCCTGGCGGGAATTATTCTTGCCGGTATCTTTCTGAGGCGTGACCCAAAGGATATGGGGCAATTCCCGGATGGTATCCTTATGGAGCAGCATCCGGCGGGTGGAGGGGCAAAAGCAGCCTTGTCCCCCCAAATTGGTTTTTTTGAAGCCGTTCGGACCCGGCAATTCTGGATTATCGCCGGGCTGTATGGCAGTTTCGGTTTCTGCAGAACGACATTCAGGCCGCACTTAACGGCCCTGGTTCAGGATACGGGGTTTTCTCTGGCCGATGGTGCCAATGTCCTGGCCATGACCGCCATCGCCAGCATGGTCGGCCGCATCAGTATGGGAATGGTCGCGGATCGGACCGGGAACCGTACTGCTTTTGCCGTGAGTTTCAGCGCCATGGCCCTGATCATGTCCTGGGGATTGGTCACCAGAAGCCTCTTGGGGCTCTATATCTTTGCCGCAGTCTTCGGATGGGCCTGGGGGGCCCAGGCCGTGCTCCGGTTCTCCATTACATCCGAGACCTTCGGATCCGTTGCCCTGGGAACGGTCGTCGGGACCCTCTCTTTTGTGGAATCCGGAGCCGCGACAGTGGGGTCCTATTTTACCGGGTATGTGTTTGACTTGTCAGGCAGTTACCAGCCTGCTTTCTGGGCTGGCCTGCTGCTTTCCCTTAGCGGGGTCACCCTCTCCTTAATCCTCAAACCGATACAATTGAACACCGATTCCCGTTGATTCAGTTTTACCCTTCCCGCAGAAAGCCACGGCTTTAGTCCCACCCTTTTGTGGTCGGGATTACGGTCGGGATGTCGTATCACTAAGTCCCGGGTTCGCGAAGCGAATCGGCGAAACTAAGTGGTGCCACGGGCTTGCCCGTAGGGCTCCACAATCTGACGAAGAACCGGCACAAAAGGTGAAATTGCATATGTGTCAGCGGTACAGCGGAATGAAATTAGGGGAAATTGGAAAGCGACTTGTTATAGGAGAATCAGACCCCTTATTTTACTTCGAGTCGAAACCATCGGGCCGGGTGAGGAGCTAAGGTATACAGCGAAGCGCTGCCCATCCATCCGATTGGAGCCAGACACGTTCCCGGGCCCCGGGCATAAAGCCTGCCTTAGGCGTGTAAACTCGGGACCTGGAAACGAGATCCTCACCCGGCCCATTTTCCCCGAGTTGCCCCAATGATTGACAAATCGGTAACGATGATGGTATTGTAATACCTAAACGCTATCGATAAGGGGGACATCATGCATACCGTTACAGTTTCGCCCAAATATCAAGTTGTTATCCCAAAAAATATAAGGGATATTTTGCATCTTCGCCCTGGCCAAAAAATGAAGGTCATGGAGTATAACGGGCGAATAGAGCTAATACCTGATAGAGACATATCCGAACTAAAAGGATTCCTTAAAGGAATTAATACGGAGTTTGTACGTGAGGGTGACAGATTATGAATATTGTTGATTCTTCGGGATGGCTTGAATATTTTTCAGGAGGGCCAAATTCGGAACAATTTGCCACTCCTCTTCAAGAATCATCATCGTTAATTGTACCTGTGAATACAATATATGAAGTATTCAAAGTGGTGTTACGCGAATCAGGCGAAACTGAAGCCCTTCAGGCCGTAGCTGCGATGCAAAAAGGTACGATTATTGATCTTACTACAAGTATCGCAATGAATGCTTCGAGGCTAAGCTTGCAGTATAGCCTTCCTATGGCTGACAGTATTATTTTATCTACGGCACAATCTTATGAATGCTTAATCTGGACACAAGATTCAGACTTTGAAGATTTACCTGGTGTTAAGTTTTTTCCCAAAACAAAGGTTGGCCCAACAAGCGCATGAAGCGGGACAGGCTATTGTGTGCGGCTTTTTCAAGCTCTTTACTCTGCCACTCTGCTTTAGCATTGTTCCGACTGCTCCTTATGTGGGCGATGGGTCCGACGCTTCGCCTCGCACCCATCGGGCCGGGTGAGGAGCTAAGCTATGCAGCGAAGCGCGGCCTATCCATCCGATTGGATCCAGACACGTTCGCGGCCCCCGGGCATAAAGCCCGCCGGAGGCGGGTAAACCCGGGACCCGGAAACGAGCTCCTCACCCGGCCCGTTAAAGCACAACACTATGAACTACAAAAAAATTACCAAAAATCATATCAAAAAGGCTCAACAGAAATCAAACTGGGATTTCGGAAATAAAATCCTATATGATTTATGTTACAATTATCCCAACCACATAGATATTGATCAAATTGTAGCAAAAATATGGCTTATAGGCAGAGCATATGCCGCAGCAATTGAAAGAAGAAAGAAAGCAAAAGAATATAACGATGCTTTTTATAGTGAGGTTGTTGGGCCGACTATACTGAGCTCTGGAATTGACCAGTGGATTGAAGATTTAGGCAAATTTAGATTTCCCACACTCGATAACATAGTGCAGATAGCAACGGTCCATGGCAATTTGATAAATTTATTAAAAGAAATGACAGGTTTGGAGAAAAGATCATTAGCTTCAAAATATCTGCATTTTCACAAACCGACCCTCTTTTTTATATTTGATTCCAGGGCAATAGGATCAATAAGAAAATTAGTTCCTCCCGTTAGGATCAAACTTAGCAATAAACCCAATATAGACATGGAATACACCAAGTTTTGTTTCAGGTGCATAATACTCAGAGATGAAATAAAAGAAAAATACGACACTCATTTAACCCCAAGAGCAATAGATAATATTTTATTGGCTTTTGAGGAGTGAAATCATGCTTTAACTTTGCCAATTCAACCGACGCAAACACAGCGCGTGGCTGATTGGCGTTAGTGGATTAAGATATGAAAATAATCAAAAGCACACGCCATCAAAAGATCATTGGTGATTTTGGGGAGGCCCTTTTATGCAATTGGCTTTCTAGGTCAGGATTTGAGGTTACAATTGTTGACCATACAGGAATCGATGTTGTTGCCTACAATCCAAATACAGATCAAAGACTTGGTATATCTGTGAAATCCAGAACACGCGTAAAGGGAACTGAGACTTCTTCAGTAAATATATTTTCATATCAGAAAGGGAAAAATGATAGGAAAAAGGTTTTTAATGCTTGCAAAGCTTTTGCAAGTGATCCCTGGATAGCCATTTACATTGAATCGTCTGAGTTTGCAGACCTTTTTGTGTTGAGTTTAAAACACTATGACAAAGTATATCGTGGTAATACCAACCGAGCAGTTGATGATTGGAAAATGGGTGAAAAATACATAAAGAAATATGAGGATGATCAGAATATAAGACATATTCATATGGCCTTTTCGGGAAGCTCTTGGAATTGGGCATAATGGAAGCTTCCGTTAACATTTTGTTTCACCCGGGTGAGGAGTTGAGATATGCAGCGAAGCGCAGCCCATCCATCCGATTGGAGCCAGACACGTTCCCTGCCCCCGGGCATAAAGCCCGGGACCCGGAAACGAGCTCCTCACCCGGCCCGTTGAGCCTGTCGAAAAAGTCAAAATGTCAACGGAGCTGACTTTTTCAAGGCCGTACACGTTGAAATATCAAAGAAGCACTATGAGCGATGGCAAATGCTCAGAACGTGGATTGTCGGCTTCCTTGTGCGGTTTAGACATAGTGTTACCATGTAATCGCGGAAATTGTTAAATATGAAAAAGGGCGACCCAAGTGTAATTTTTTGGGTTTTTCGACATGCTCGTTAGCAAACAGGAGAAATAAATATGAAATGCCCACACTGTTTGAATTCATATCATCCTCAACAAAATCGGCATAATATCGGCAGTGACACTGACACAAATTGGGGTTTCATATGGCAGAAGTGCCCAAGTTGCAATAAATTCATAATACATTTGGCGCATCTTCATCCGAATAATAATATAAAAAACACATTCCTTGTTTATCCGAAAGCTATCTCTCGTTCCCCTTTATCATCTGACGTTCCTGAGAAATTTGCACAAGATTATAAAGAAGCTTGTTTAGTGATTTTTGATAGCCCCAAGGCCAGTGCTGCATTAAGCAGAAGGTGTTTACAGAATATTTTGCGTGAAAAGGCTATGGTAAAATATCAGAATCTGAGTAAGGAAATAGATGAAGTATTATCCAACAAAAACCTTCCATCGTATTTGGCTGATGGAATTGATGCTGTCAGAACAATCGGAAATTTTGCTGCGCATCCTATTAAAAGCACAAATACAGGTGAGGTAGTTGATATAGAACCCGGAGAATCTGAATGGCTTTTAGATCTTCTTGAAGGGCTTTTTGATTTTTACTTTACCCAACCTGCAGAGTTGCAGAGAAAAAGAGATGCGCTGAATAAAAAATTGGCTGATGCAGGTAAACCTCCAATGAAATGATGAATTTTTCAATAAATTGATAACATACCGCTTCACCTGACCGCCATTACGCTGCGCTTCATTGCGTCAGGTGAGCTTGACGAATGGGTCCGACGCTTCGCGTCGAACCCATCGGGCCGGGTGAGGAGCTGAGCCATGCAGCGAAGCGCAGCCCATCCATCCGATTGGAGCCAGACACGTTCCCTGCCCCCGGGCATAAAGCCCGGGACCCGGAAACGAGCTCCTCACCCGGCCCGTTGAGACTGTCGAAAAAGCACATAATTGACATTTAATTAGTTGAATCATAGCTGATGTGTTGTATACTTGGTGTCGTAGTAACTACTTGCTTTAGGGAGATACAGATGGCGCGATACAAACATTACGACTACGATCAGCTGATGATGGTGCCGGTGTCACTGGAAGAACAATTGATCCCCGGCACATTGGAATACGCAATACATCATGTTGTAGAAAAACGTCTTGATCTAAGCAATTTTGACGAGCGTTATTATAACGACGAGACCGGACGCAAGGCCATAGCTCCAAAGGTTTTAATAAAGATCGTTCTTTTTGGTTATTCCAGGGGGATGATCTCATCACGGTCTTTGGAGGTGGCATGCTGTGAAAATATAACATTCATGGCCCTTGCGTGTGGTCAAAAGCCGGACCATAGCACTATTGCTGCCTTTGTTTCTTCAATAGACAATGAGATTGATCAGTTATTCACGAAAGTGCTTCTGATCTGCGAGGAAGAGGGATTGCTTGGAGGTACGCATTTCAGCCTGGATGG
>JAUWMR010000026.1 GCA_030613055.1 Desulfobacteraceae bacterium | reverse complement strand
TTTTATCCGCCTGTTCTGTGGAGGATCACTCGAACCCTTGAATCCTTGACCCCTTGTACCCTCTGGGATAAAGCCTGCTCAATTCGAGATAACCCATCCATTTTGCCTTAATTAACTACAACTAATCGGGAGATGATCCATAAGAAGTAGTTTTTTGTAGGAAAGAGCATAGAAAAATATTTTTTATGAGTCAACGACAAAAAAGCCACAACATATGTAAGGCCTTATCCTTCTCATAATCTGGATCGGAGGTTGACAATATGTTATATTTAAGAATATCGTGACTACTCACGTAGTCAGGCTGAAGGTGTTTAGACTGAAGGTAGAAGATATCAGGACTGCGGTGAAAGGACTGAGGACTGAGAAAAAAGCTTAGCCTCCGCCTGTCGGAGTGAAGCGTAGATCCCGCTATCGGGGCAGGACGGAGGGCAGGTTTCAGCCTAAATAACCTGAGTAGTTACAGAATATCTTAATAACACTAATCTGGAAAAGTGAGATATGGAAAAATCTTCCCTGCCAACACCCCCCGCAAACAGCAATCCAAGGGCTCGGGCCTTGAAAAAGAGAATTTTGCAATGCTTGATGGGCGTTTTGCCTCCAATGCCTAAAGTAGTTCTCAAAGCCCAGGAAATTATGTCAAGCCCTGATTCGAGTTTAAAAGAGCTTGTGCGCGTAATCGCAACCGACCAGGCCATATCAGTCAGGGTTCTGAAGTTGGCCAACTCTGCATATTACGGTCTGGTCGGAAGGGTTACTTCAATAGGACATGCCTCTGTCCTGCTTGGCGGTAAAAAAATGTGTGAAATCGTCATAATGGCGGGTACTTCAAACCTGTTGGGTAAAACATTAAAAGGATACAGGCTGAAGTCAGAAGACGTGTGGCGGCATTCACTGGCCGTTGGCATAGGCTCAAGACTTATCGCCAACATGAAAAAACCTGAACTGGTAAATGATGCCTTTATGGCAGGGCTTATCCATGACTGCGGTAAAATTATGCTTGATGAGCATGTCCTCGAAAGGATGGAAGAGTTTGAGGGGTTGTTGAAAGACGGTCAACAGACCTTCTTTGAGGCGGAACAAAAGATATTAGGACTTGATCATTCAGAAATAGGATTTCACGTATGCAAGAGCTGGGGTATCCCAGATATCCTGACTAACGCCGTAAGATATCATCATTATCCGTCCCTGTCTCAAGGAAACGTACTGTCACACATCGTTCATATGGCTGACTCCATGGCCATACGGAGCGGCATCGGAACAAGTTTCGTTGGTATGCCATATCAGGTTGATGATAAGGACATGGAGGTTCTCGGTCTTCAAGAGGATGAGGTAAGCGGCATCATGGATCAGGTTGTTCAAGCTGTTGAAGAACTTGCAGAAAAGATGAGGGAAACCTGATTTTTGACATGATCTGTTTATTTCTATTTTAAAACCATGTTCTTCCCCGCATAGCGGGATCTTCGATGGGCGTGGATGCTTTACTAAGGGGTCAGGGTAAGGGTGGATGTTGCGTGCCCCTTAATGGCCTTGTCGCTGAACCACCAATACATCTTGTCCCCCCGCACAAATGCCTCGATCTGGTCTTTGGTGTGCGGATCAAAGATACGTCCCGAAACCCCGCCCGGTAGAACAGCAAGCACTTTATCTTCATCACCCAGATCGGCGACCATTCTAAGGGAAGCTGAAATTTTCACGTTATACGGGCTATTGAAATCATAATACCCCCTGCAGAGCGTCTCCGAAGAGCCAGGGAATGGATGTGATCCTCCCCCGATTAACCCCTTTCCGGAACCTTTTCGTCTGACGGGACTCACAAACTCTATTTGATGCAGCTTCCCCCACTGCCATTTTGCAAGATCATCACCAAGCCGTGACCCAACCTCTTTAGCCGCTTCAAGGGCTGCCTGATGAAAAAGGGTATCTCTGGTCTCCTTGACGTCACCTGTTTCAGTATTATCAAACCACGGTGATGAGCCCTCAAGAACCATCTTTTCAAGCCGTTCCTGCCAGTAGGTCCATTGATCCAGCATTGACTTTGCCAGGTCTTCCCCCAATTCATCTTTGAAGACCAGCCAGGCGAATTCCCTGTACACGGACTGGAATATGGTTGGGGCTACCTTATCCGGATCATCCCTGTAATCCCAATTGGATAGGATCCGGGCCATCTCCTTTGTATCCTCGTGGGCCATGAGGGCATTTACCATCAAAGGGGCTGTCTTTTTGGCCATTAGATTCAGGGTATCCTGCTGAAATCGCCATTGAGCGTCCGCCGGCTTCTTGCCGGGAACGTTCATGAGTTGTTTGAGTCTTTGATAGCGATAGGATGATGAGACGCGGGAGGAATAATAATACGGATAATCGCTTCCAACGATCATATGGTTGCAGGTTCCGACCCACCCCTTTTCGGGATTATAGCGGTGGGGCATTTCATCCCAGGGTATCCAGCCGCTCCAGTGGTCCCGGCTGTCCTTCACTACCTGGGGCAGGGCTCCATCGGACTGAGAGCGAATCGGGAGCCTGCTCGAGACATGCCACCCGATGTTTCCTTTTGTATCCGCAAAGACAAAATTGAGCATGATGACGTTTACATGGCTCAGCGCCTCACGGATCTCTTCGACCGAACGGGCGGATAATAGTTTTTCCAGACCGATGTAAGGTCCCATGGTCTCAAACGGCACCCAGCGCAGGGTCATCACTTTTTTCGTCTTTAGCCCGGGCAATATCCCCGAGACAACGGGTCCCCGTCTTGTTAATCTGATCCTGATCTTCTCCTTGCTGAACCCCCCAGGGGCATCCTTATCTTTTATTTTAAGGGTCTCTTCAATGACTTCAAACGGGAAGGAATTCTCTCCTTCCATGTACATGTTGGAGTCTTTAGGGTCGAGGGTCTCAATAAAAAGATCCTGTGCATCGCCATAGGCGTTTGTGACACCCATGGCAAAATGATCCGTGCGGCCTACAACCATCCCCGGGATACCGGGTATATTGACGCCTATTGCACGCAGATGCGGGAGTATGAGGCCACAGGGGTACCAGGGCCCGGGTAATATCCTGGAATCCAGGTGAGGATCATTGGCCACGATGGGTTTTCCGCCTGGTGACAATCCAGGACCAACTGCCCAGTTATTACTGCCTACGCGAAGGGCCCCTTGTTCAAGGAAGGACATGATTTTTTTATCACCAGAAAGATGGAGCGTGTCCGGATCAGGATTCATCGTCCTGCTTTCCACTCTTTCCAGGGGGTCGTCATCAGGATTTTTAGTAATCGGAAAGATCTCTTTCGCCTTCTCAATCCCTAACCTGTCCACTAACATCTGGGATATAATCTCGGCACGGATGTTCCCTGCCGAATCCCAACCCATGTAGTACATAATGGTAAGTGAGTCCTCGATGGTCCAGGGTCCGGGCTTGATGCCTGCGAGTTTAAATTTAAGGTGGTGGGTCTTTTTGCGGGTTTTGATATAGGCGTTTACCCCGTCCGCGTACTTCTGAAAAAAGAGTCTGGTTTCAGGACTTAGTATTTTAGCATGTTTCTTTGCGTTTCGATAGAACCCGATAGTCCTCATCCTGATATCTATGTTTTTACCTTTTTCCCCTGCTAATTCAGAAATTCTCCCGCTGGAAAAAAGACGGGTGAGTTCCATTTGAAAAAGCCGGTCCTGTGCCGTTACAAACCCCTGTGCCATGAAGGCATCGCTAAGATTCCGGGCGTAAATATAGGCCATGCCCTTTGCATCACGGTAAACAGTGACCGCTTCCTTCAGTCCTTCAAGTTGTAGATTCCCTTCTTTTTGATATTTGTT
Organism: Desulfobacteraceae bacterium; assembly: GCA_030613055.1. Classification (GTDB taxonomy): domain Bacteria; phylum Desulfobacterota; class DSM-4660; order Desulfatiglandales; family Desulfatiglandaceae; genus JAUWMR01. Next base: position 48,363 of record JAUWMR010000026.1, on the reverse strand, counting down.
TAAGTAATGAGGAAGGAAATAGATAATCCCGGCAATTATAAGAACGATAGTGAGGGTAATAACAGGCCATTTTCTCTTTTTTTTCATGACAGAGCCCCTTTCCTTATATGTTTTGTTTTCCAAATTGGCATTTAGTGAATTTTTGAAAACCATGCCCTTCCCCGCATAGCGGGATCTTCGATGGGCGTGTCGAAGATCCCGCTATGCGGGGGTCAGAATCCTTTGGCTATGACTGGATAGAAGACTACTAAGAGTGCCTAAAATGAGCTAAAGTTTGAAGTGCCTAAAGTTATCGTGTCGCTTCGCTCCATCTAATTTATAGAACAAAAGAATCCCTTAACTTTAGTAACTTTGCACTTCAAAGATTATCTTTGATCATAGCCCCTTTTAGGGGTTTATATTCTGACACAAAAGATGATTAGTTTCAAACAATAATTAAGGCCTTCGATATTTGATATCTCTGGTCTCTGGAGATTAAAACGCGTTTAACTGACGGAGAAGGACTTTTTGCGGGGACATGGGGATGAATTATATGTGGTCGCGGCTGAACGCGCGCGTACGGCGGGCATTTTACATATGATAGAGGTCTTCTCCGAGGACGCGGATCCAGTTGTCTTCCATGACTTGAACGGCTTTTTCAACGGGCCCCACGCCTAATACCAGAACAGTAATGTCACCTGTTCCCAGGCAGGGATAAATGTAATCCACGTTTATACCGGCGGATTTAAGCGGCTTTAACACCGCGTTCAGACCTCCGGGATGGTGCGGCGTTTCACAGGCAATCACATCCTGTACTTTGATTTTATATCCTGCCGTCTTTAAGATGTTAATGGCCTTATCCGGGTCATTGGCGATAAAGTGAAGCCTTCCCACATCCTTTTCAGTAGCTACGTAAAAGGCTATGATATTGATGCCGTTGGCCCCAAGTAGATCACTGACTGCGGACAGGGTTCCCGGTTCATTTTTCAGCAAGAGATCAATCTGTTTAACGGTTTTCATTTTGAGGCTCCTTCAATAAAAGCTGTCCACTGAATTTTATTTTTTCAAGGCGTATTCAGCGCCCATGTCCAGGCCCTTCCGGTTCAATTTCATAACAGAGGCCTTCTTTCCTTTCACTATCTCGGTCAGCCCGTTCATGATGGATTCCAAGGTCGTGATACCTGTCTTGGTAACAAAGGCGCCCAACATGATCATGTTTATTGTGCGATCGCTGCCAAGTTTCCTGGCAATATCATTTGCAGGAACCCTGACGACATCCAAATCATCTCTGGACGGGTCTCTGTCTACAAGGCTCGAATTTAAAACAATAATGCCATCTTTCTTTATCATTCCCTCGTATCTGTTCAGAGATGGCCTGTTCATTATAACGGCATAATCGGGAGCGGAGGCCACAGGGGAAAATATTTCTTCATCCGATACAACAACCGTGCAATTGGCCGTGCCTCCACGTACTTCCGCGCCATAGGAAGGAAGATACGTCACTTCTTTTCCGTCCCTCATGGCTGACACTGCGTATACATAACCCATCATGAGGACGCCCTGTCCTCCGAATCCTGCAAAAACTGTTTTCTTTGTCATGAAAAAATCGCTCCGCGATTTTATGTTAAGCGGCCTGACCTCAATTCACTTAACTTTAGTTCATTATTTTTCATTAGTTTTGTCTTTGATGACTTTAAGCGGAAAGGTGTTCATCATAGAGTCTTTTATCCATTTATTGGCGTCTACCGGCGACATCTTCCAGTTAGTAGGACAGGCTGAAAGTATTTCCACCAAGGAAAAACCCAAGCCCTCCATCTGGGTTAAAAATGCCTTAGTAATGGCCTTTTTTGTGCGCCTGATGTTTTTAGGGGAGTCCACGGAGGTACGTTCTATATAAGCGCTGCCCCTGGCAATGGCAAGCATTTGACTCAGGTCGAGGGGCGCGCCATCCCTGGATATGTCCCTGCCCCCGGGTGTGGTCGTGGAATTCTGACCGGGTAATGTTGTGGGCGCCATCTGACCGCCTGTCATGCCATAGACCGCATTATTTACGAAAATAATCGTAATGTTCTCGCCCCTGTTGGCGGCATGAATGGTCTCGGCGGTTCCAATTGCAGCGATATCTCCGTCTCCCTGGTATGAAAAAACAATCCTGTCAGGAAGGACCCGTTTAATTCCCGTGGCTACTGCGGCCCCCCTGCCATGAGGCGCTTCTCCCATGTCAACATCAAGATAGTTGTAGGCAAGGACCGCACAACCCGCAGGCGGGACACCTATGGTCTTTTCGCCGATCTCCAGTTCTTCAAGCACCTCGGCTACAAGGCGATGGATAATACTGTGGCCGCAACCGGGGCAGTAATGAAAAACCGCGTCTTTCAGATATCTTGGTCTTGTAAAAACCTTTTTTTCCACTTCTAGTCCTCTTCCAGATGCTGTCGGTGATAAAGGCTGTTTATCTCCTTGGCGATTTCGTCTGGCGTGGAGACAATTCCTCCAGGCCGGCCATAGAAGTGTATATTGCTCCTGCCCTCCAAGGACAGCTTTACATCCTCTAACATCTGCCCTGTGCTCATCTCAAATACAAGAAAGTCTTTTATCTGCCTGCTCATTTCTATTAGTACACGTTTTGGAAAAGGCCAGAGCGTGACAGGGCGCAGGAGTCCTACCTTGAGACCTATCTCGCGGACCCTTTTTATAGCGCCTTTGGCAATTCTTGCCGCAGTCCCGTAAGCGATGACAACAAGGTGGGCGTCTTCGGTCATAAAGGTCTCGGCACTTGTAATGTCCCTGGCAATGCTCTCGTATTTTCGTACAAGCTTCCAGTTGTGTTCCTCTTCCACTGTAGTATCTAACAGAAGGGATAGAATAATCCGGCTGGGCCTGCCTATGGCTCCGTCTAATATCCATGGTTTGGGTGGGAGTTTATTGAGATCAACCGGTTCAGGAAATACCACCGGCTCCATCATCTGTCCAATCATGCCGTCCCCTAAGAGCATCGCGGGTGTTCTATATTTATCAGCGTATTCGAATGCCTTTCGAGTAAGGTCCGCTAATTCCTGGACGGAGGCCGGCGCTAAGACAATGACGCGATAATCGCCGTGACCGCCTCCCCGTGTTGCCTGGAAATAATCCCCCTGGGAAGGCGCGATATTTCCCAATCCCGGCCCGCCTCGCATGGTATTCACGATAACGGCGGGAAGTTCCTGTGCCGCAAGATAGGAAATACCTTCCTGCTTTAGGCTGATCCCCGGACTGGAGGAACTGGTCATGGCCCTTGCGCCTGCCATGGATGCCCCGAGGACCATGTTGATAGCGGCTAATTCGCTTTCTGCCTGGATAAATGTCCCGTCTTCAAGCCTTGCCATGGCTCCGGACATATACTCTGTCAGTTCGTTTTGAGGTGTGATAGGATAGCCGGCATAGAGGCGGCATCCCGCACGCACGGCCGCTTCCCCTATAACATGGCTTCCCCTCATCAATTGTTTTTCAGTCACGATAAACCTCTATTGCAACATCAGGACATACAATAGCACACAGGGTACATGCGGTGCACTTTCGGTCGTTTCCCCGGCTGTCTGTTTCCGTGAACAGCGTTGGATAATAGCCCTTTTGATTCAATTTATCAGAAACTTCAATCAAATCGTTCGGGCATGCCTCAATACACAGGTAACAGGCCTTGCACAGCTCCTTGTCTATTGTTATTCTTCCCTTTTTCTTTTTTGCCATAGTCTTGATACCGGTCAGTGTCGTGTCATGCGTGAAATATCGTATCAGGCACTCGTCATTCCCGCGAAGGCGGGAATCCAGTATTTTGGACTACTTCGGTGCTTCTGGATTCCCGCTTCCGCGGGAATGACAGCATTTTTACGACATTACTTAGATGACATAACACTTAAGCGCAGGTGTTCAAATTACCTTTTATTACGATTTTACGGAAAAAAATTAAAAAGTAACACTTCAGGATTTTGAAAACAGGACAGGCAACCGCAGACAGTCCCTACTATCTATGAACAATTTTTTCAAAACGCTAAAATATTACATTAAGGGAAAAAGAGATATGCTTAGGCTTAGGTTTTGTCAAGATTTTTTTAATGTGTTTTAAAACATAAATTTTCATAAAAAAGCTTTGAAAAAAAATATTTTTTTTTGCTATACTCGGCAAGCCTTTAAAACAACGTGATTTTCTCGTATGGTTTGTTAATGAATTAATTCATAACTATTTGTATTTTCAGGAGAAAAAATGAGTTCTGAAAACATAATCGTCATAGATGGCAAGGAATACGCATTTTCACCGGGTGAAACGATTCTTGAGGTTGCTGAGAAAAACGGGATTGATATTCCGACCCTTTGCTATTTAAAAGGGGCATCGCCTACGGGTTCCTGCAGGATTTGTGTGGTGGAAGTTGAAGGCGCAAGGGCCCTTGTGGCCTCCTGTGCGGCACCTGCAGGGGCTAATATGGTAGTAAGGACCGAGAGTCCCCGGGTCTTGAAGGCGCGGCGTTTGAACCTTGAATTGCTTTTGGCATCGGGACAGCACAATTGTCTTGCCCAGGATATGGACGTGGATTCATGGACCGATTTCCAGTTGAGCGCAATGGGTGTAAAGGAACACGAGGATCTCTGCCCTGCATATGGCAACTGCAAGCTTCAGGATCTGGCTATTCGGTATCAGGTAAAAACTAATCGTTTTCAGCCCCCTGACACCCGGTATCCAATTGAGAACGTCAATCCATTTATTGTCCGTGATTTTTCCCGCTGTATCCTTTGCGGCCGTTGCGTTCAGGCTTGTAATGAAATCCAGGTAAACAATGCAATAAGCTTTGGCTACAGGGGCGCTGAATCCAAGATTGTGGCCAGGGGGGATCTGGCCTTGAAGGATTCAGATTGCGTCTTTTGCGGGGAATGTGTTCAGGCATGCCCGGTGGGCGCCCTGATTTCCAAACAGGACCTTCTGGCAGGGCCGAAGCACGACGAAACCATGATGGTTCGCACCACCTGTGCCTATTGTGGTGTCGGGTGCCAGCTCTATCTTCACGTAAGAGACAATAAGGTTTTCAAGGTGACCGGGGTGGAAGACGCAGGACCCAATTTCGGCAGCCTTTGCGTGAAGGGGCGGTTCGGATACGATTTCATTAATGACCCGGAAAGACTCACGACACCCCTTATCAGGGAAAATGGAAATCTCAGGGAGGCATCCTGGGATGAGGCCCTTGATTTAGTTTCTGAAAGATTTGGTCGTATCAAAGAGGATTCGGGTCCGGACTCCATAGGCGTATTGTGCAGTGCCCGGATTACGAATGAAGATAATTACCTGGCACAGAAATTCACCAGGGCCGCGATCGGGACAAACAACATTGATCACTGCGCCCGGCTCTGACATTCCTCGACTGTGGCCGGTCTGGCCGCAGCATTTGGAAGCGGAGCCATGACAAACCCCATTGCAGATATGGAAAAATCAGATGTGATACTGATTGAGGGGTCTAATACTACCGAGAATCATCCTGTTCTGTCTTCTTATGTGAAGCGGGCGGTTACATTTAAGGGGGCTAAATTGATCGTGGTAGACCCCCGCAAGATAGACATCACGCGTTTTGCAACGCTCTGGCTGAGACCGACCCTTGGCACGGATGTGGCCTTTATTAACGGTATGATGTATGTAATTATTAAGGAAAGGTTATACCCCGAGGATTATGTAAAATCCCGTACCGTGGGATTCGAAGATCTGCAAAAGACCGTTGAGAAATATACGCCGGAATATGTCGAAGGGATTACCGGAATACCGAAGGATCAACTTATTGAGGCGGCCCGCCTGTACGCTCAGGCACCGGCAGCATCAATCCTATATGCCATGGGTATTACACAGCATACTACCGGAACGGATAATGTAAAGTCCCTGGCCAATCTGGCCATGCTTTGCGGTAATATGGGCATCCCCGGTGGAGGGGTAAACCCCCTCCGTGGCCAGAACAACGTACAGGGTGCCTGCGATTTGGGGGGCCTGCCAAATGTGTACACAGGCTACCAGAAAGTGGATGATCCTGCAATCCGGGAACGTATGGAAAAGGCATGGGGCGTAGATAAACTCCCTGACAAGCCGGGCCTTACGGTGACCGAAATAATGGAGAAAGGCCCTGAGGGCGGGATAAAGTCCCTTTACATAATAGGTGAGAATCCGATGGTGTCTGATCCTGATCTGAACCATGCCAAAAAAACCTTGGAAAAAATGGATTTTTTGGTGGTCCAGGATATCTTTCTCACTGAAACGGCCAAAATGGCCGATGTTGTCCTCCCTGCTGCGTCATTTGCGGAAAAAGAGGGAACATTTGTTAATACGGAAAGAAAGGTGCAGCGGGTACGAAAGGCCGTTGATTCGCCTGGAGAGGCAAGGGAAGACTGGAAGATCATCAGCGAGCTGTCAACACGCATGGGATATTCCATGAACTATAAGAGCGCGGAGAGCATCATGGAAGAGATTGCCCGGGTCACGCCATCCTATTGCGGCATAAACTACGAGCGATTGCAGAACGATGGGATTCACTGGCCTTGCCCTACTACTGATCACCCGGGAACACCGTGTCTCCATATAGATCAGTTTACATGCGGCATGGGTGTTTTTCACGCGCTTGAATATAAGCCCCCTGCCGAATTGCCTGATGATGAATATCCGTTTTATCTAACTACCGGTCGCGTCCTTTACCAGTTCCACACAGGGACCATGACTATGAAATCTCAAGGCCTAAATGAGATCGCGCCCGAATGTTTTGTGGAAATATCACAGCAGGACGCTGAGGAGAATGGAATAGGTGATGGGAATCTCTTAAGGATTGCGTCCAGGAGAGGTGAGATCGAAGCCAAGGCAAGGCTGTCTGATAAAGCAGTAAAAGGGACGATTTTTATCCCGTTTCATTATGCCACGGCCGCGGCAAACAAGCTGACTAACGCGGCCCTCGATCCGATAGCAAAGATCCCTGAATTCAAGGTGTGCGCGGTACGTATTGAAAAGACTTAATGGAATGCGGAAGGGGAAATGGGAAAGCGACAAGTGATAAAAGAAAAATATAGGAGAATTGAACATGCAGCAGTTACAGAATCTTAAAGCCCTGAACCCGGACCTGACAGAAGAAGCGATGTCCCGGGTAGATGAGATCATTGATCGGAACAAGGGCAAACCCGGGTGTCTGATACCCGTCCTTGAAGAATGCCAGGGCGTTGTGGATTATCTGCCGATGGAACTCTTAGAGTACATAGGCAGCCGGCTGAATATCCCAGGAAGCACTGTTTACGGGGTTGTGACCTTTTATTCCTTTTTCACCATGGTGCCGAAAGGCAGGCACACCATTAAGGTCTGCATGGGGACTGCCTGCTATGTAAGAGGTATTGGAGAGGTGCAAAATCGCCTGCAATCAAAGCTAAATGTGAAAGTAGGCAACACGACCGAAGACAGGCGCTTTACATTAGAGGCGGTCCGGTGTCTTGGGGCGTGCGGGCTGGCCCCTGTAATGGTTGTGGATAGTGTTACCTACGGTGGTGTTTCACCGGACAGCGCGTTAAAGATTGTTGATAAATATGAGTAGCAGCGAATAGCTTTAGTTGGTAGTGGTTTACATAGATCACAAATAAGGAGCTAAAAAAATGGCAAGACTCACGGCCGATGGTTTATTAAAGCTTAAGGAAAAGGTAAAAAATGAAAATGCCTTGAGCAAGGACGGTTATACGGTCAAGATAACGGTTCACTTAGGGACATGCGGAATCGCAGCAGGGGGCGATGTGGTTTACGAAGCCCTGAAAGAGGAGATAGAGGAATCCAAAAGAGATGACATAAAGGTCGTAATATCGGGATGCGCGGGAATGTGCAGCAGTGAGCCGAATGTGACGATCGGTCGTATTGGTGAAGATGCTGTGATTTACCGTGATCTTGATGCTGAAAAAATGCGTAAGATTTTTCAGGGGCATGTTCTTGGGGGCGAAATCCTCAATGAGTATGCCATGGCCAGAATCAAAGAGCCGGTGTAAATAAGGAGAAGGCGAACATGTCTGAAAACAACTCGAAAGCAGAAGAGATAGTAGAAGAAAAGGCAGAAGAGGAAGAGCAGGAGAAAAAGAAAGAGGAAAAGGTAATCCCTTATTTAGAGGATGTGCCCTTTTTTGGCCTTCAGAAGCTGATTGTCCTGAAAAACAAGGGCATTGATCCCGAGTTGATTGACGAATACATCGCTAAAGACGGTTACCAGGCAGCGGCAAAGGCGCTTCTTGAAATGACGCCGGAAGAGATTATTGCCGAGATGAAAACCTCGGGTCTCAGGGGCAGGGGCGGTGCAGGATTTCCAACCGGCCTGAAATGGGAATTTGCTAACAAGTCAGAAGGGGATATCAAATACGTATTGTGCAATGCCGACGAAGGGGACCCGGGAGCATTTATGGATAGAAGTGTCCTTGAGGCTGATCCTCACGCCATCTTAGAGGGAATGATTATCGCGGCAAAGGCCGTGGGTGCGCATCAGGGCTACATATACTGCCGGGCAGAGTACCCACTTGCCATTAAAAGGCTTAATATTGCCATATCGCAGGCAACGGAATATGGCCTGTTAGGAAATGATATCTTTGGAAGCGGTTTTGATTTTCATCTGGAGATCTACCAGGGCGCAGGGGCCTTTGTCTGCGGAGAGGAAACAGCTCTCATGCATTCCATTGAAGGGAAGCGCGGTATGCCCCGCCCCCGGCCCCCGTTTCCTGCTCATCAGGGTCTGTGGAAAAAGCCCACGGTCTTAAATAACGTTGAGACATATGCCAATGTACCACAGATAATATTTAATGGGGGAAAATGGTATGCCGGCATAGGGACGGAAACGAGCAAGGGCACCAAGGTTTTTGCACTTACAGGCACTGTCAAGAATATCGGTCTGGTTGAGGTTCCCATGGGCACCTCGTTGAGAACTATCATCTTTGATATTGGCGGTGGCGTTCCAAAAAAGAAGAAATTTAAGGCTGTTCAGCTTGGTGGGCCGTCCGGGGGTTGCGTTTCGGAGGAATTCATAGATACCCCTGTGGACTACGAATCCATTGCAAAGGTGGGGGCCATTATGGGTTCGGGCGGGATGATCGTCATGGATAATCAGACCTGCATGGTGGATATGGCCCGCTTTTTTATGGATTTTGTACAGGATGAATCCTGTGGCAAGTGTACACCCTGCCGTGAGGGTACAAGACATATGCTTCAGATCCTGGAAAAGATCACCAGGGGCGAAGGCGAGCCCGGTGATATTGATACCTTGGAGGAGCTGAGTGAAGTAATCAAGGATGCGGCCTTGTGCGGTCTGGGCCAGACAGGGCCAAACCCTGTACTCTCCACCCTGCAATACTTCCGGGATGAATATGAGGCCCATATCTTTGAGAAGAGATGCCCAGCCAAACGCTGTCCCGCCCTTTTAGAATTTGAAGTGGATGAAGAAAAATGCATCAAATGCGGTATCTGTTTTAAACGCTGTCCTACCGAGGCAATTACGTGGGAAAAGAAGCAACCAGCTAAGATTGACAAGGATAAATGCATCAAGTGCATGACCTGCATCACTAATTGTCCTTCTGATGCGATCTTTTAGGGTGAAACCCGCAAGGCGCAACCCATAACTCACAAACAAATGGTTTCCCCTAACCGCGATTTAAACCTAACAGAGATTGAAAATATCCTTCACCATCTGAACTACCGGTGGAATCTGGAGGCCCTTGCCCTGTGGAAAGGGGAGAAGCTGCCATTTGAGCCTTACAGGATATATGAAGGATATGAGAATTTTTTGGATTTAAATACCCTGTCATATATTGATGTGCTGGAGGACAGGGTCACAAAAACACGTCTCAGATATACTTTAATTGACCACTATCTCCAGAGAGCCCTCCTTCCCCATGAAACAGAAATGCGGTCCTGGATGCAAAGGTCTGCTGCTCATGTCAAGAAACTGGTAGACTCCTGAAAAAATGGTGGAAGCAAGGGAATCGTTATGATATCTTAAAATTTTTGGAGCAAAACAACCTGGATTCTATGTCTCCTGAAAGACTCCTGAGACGATGGCAAAGAGTTTTGGGTTAGAGATGACGCGGATTTCCAGTAAAACATGAAATGCCGGAGATGATGGATAAAAAATGAACAACGAATTTGCGAGTAATAGGGGCATAGGTGAGTACCAGTTTCCTGATGAACCACTAAATGAGATGAAGGATGATGCCATTTTACTGAGTATGGCCAGTGAATATCTCTGTGAAGATCCTTTTCTGAAAAAGATAGGATTAATTATTGGAAACAATATTGAGGCCTTAAAGGACTATATCGGGCATACTGAAAAACAATTTGTCGGCAGATCAGTTGATGAAGTCACGTTGAACGAGATCCTGGAATCGATTGCCCATATGGCTGGGCTTTTGCAACAGGCGGACAAAGGTATCAAGGAAGAATGTTTAGAAGGAAAGCTTGGCAAGGAACTTCATGAAAAAATCAAGTCCTTGGCAAAAGGAATTGAGGCTCTTGAACAGAGAGTAGATGGTGAACCTGTTTCCTATTCCATTGCTGATTCTATTTTAGGTATATTCAGTCGGCTGGGATTTGTCGTTACTGCGATAACGGCTGCTACCAGGTTTGGCTTCAAACTTGTCGGCTTCCTTTTTTTGGTTTGTATTGCGGTGTTTTCGTATCTTTTTGTCACCATGGAATCGGAAGGACCTCTCCTTGAAAAGATTGAGCAGAGCCGGGCAAATATCCGTTCTGCACAGGCGAATTTTTCCCGGACCAGCGATGAGATCAAAGATATCCAGAAAAGGATAGCGGATATCGGGTATTATGAATCCAACAGGCTGGATAAAATAGAGATTATGAGTTTGAATTTGAAGGTCTACAAATTTACTGAAGAACAGCAAAAGACCCAGATAGCAATGGATATTGAGGAAAAGGCCTTAGAGAAAAACCTGAAGAAAATTGAAGAGATGAAGCGCAAGACATTTCTTCAGAGGCTTTTGAGGAAATAATCAGGTTTTGTGAATGTGGTTTTAGATCATATATTCTTTAAACTCCTCCTTATCTCGCACTTCTGTTTCAAAAACCCTTTCCCTGGATTTTTCTGCTATCCTGATAGCAGCTAATTGACCAGCCTCTGCGTCACTATATGCTGCGGTGATAGCCGCCGACAGTTCAAGAGATTTCTGTGAACAACCATCTGAAACCAGCGCCACAGGGCCCGGAATAGAAGTAGATGAAAGGAGAAGGTCGCTATCCTTAGACAGAGTTCGGATAGCCTCATTTTCCCGTTTGTTTCTACCAACGACCAGTTTTGAGTAAGGTTCGATCCTGAAGTGCCTTCCTAATTTCAAGAGTTCGATTTCCCGTATATCAGGATTACTCCTGGAAGAAAAAAGATCCGCTAATCGCCGTGAAAAAACACTCTCGGTCAGGAGACAGCCTCCTCCCGGGGAAGGGTATTCCTTAATATTCAGCTTATTCGCCAGTTCCATCTGTGGTTTCCTTGAACGACCCTGAAAATTCATCAACAGGTCCCTTTTTACCCAGCCTTCTTCTTCAGGTATCGTGTTAGGGAGGAGTTTCGCTGAAAGAGGCCTCAAAAGGAGCCCTCCAATTGCACTTTCAGCAGCTATCAAGGAAAGGGATTTTTTGTTCTGTGACATAGGTCTCTGGCCCAGGACCTCCCCTGTTAATACAAAGACAGCCTTTTCCTGTTCAAGCATCTCGCCTGCGATTCGAAACATCAGGGCGTGGCAGTCAATGCACGGGTTCATATGGCCGCCATAACCGTGCCTTGGGTGTTTTACAACCTCTAAATGCCGTTTTGTAATATCCACTACCTTAAAAGGGAGGCTCATATAGCGGGCCGATTTTTTGGCCTTAATGGATGAGAAAAAGGGGGTCTCAAAAAAAAGGGCCAGGACATCAATGCCCTGGTCCCTTACTAATTTCGCTGCTAACATGCTGTCCAGGCCCCCCGAAAAAACACACAGGGCTTTCATATCATAATCCTGCTTCCGAGAGTGATTTGACGATCTGGCGCTGTTTCTTGTTTAGCTTCTTGGGCACTGCTATGCTGATTTCCGCATAGGCATCACCGCGTCCGCCTCCCTTCATATGGGGAAGGCCGTAGCCCTTGAGCCTGAATTTGGCATTGTTCTGGGTTCCCGGGGGAATTTTTAATTTTAAGACTTTTTGATCAATGGTGGTAATTTCGATTTCTGTGCCAAGAACAGATTCGGAAAAATTGATTTGCTTTTTTAGATAAAGGTTATCGTTTTCCTTTCTAAAGACCGGATGATCAAGGACTCTGATTTGCACGTACAGGTCTCCCGGAGGACCGCCATGGGAGCCGGCTTGTCCTTTTCCATGGAGCCTTAACTTCTGGCCTTCGGGGATCCCTGCAGGTACCTTGACCGAAACCTTTTCCTGGCGGCCATCAATTTGATAGGAAATGATCTTAGTCGTGTATTCTGATAATTCTTCCAGGGACAATTGGAGTTCATAGATCAAATTCTGTCCCCTCATGGGCCGGGCGTAGTTCTGGAAACCGCCATGAGAAGAACCAAAAGGCGATCCGCCACTATGGTAATGGTGCTGGCCCTGGCCAGCCATTCCACCGAAGATCTGGCTGAAAATATTCTGACCCCTTCCTCCGCCACTAAAGCCGAATTCGTTGAAGATACTGCCAAAATCAAAGCCCCGAAATATGTCTTCCTGGCTGAATTTGTTCTGGAATCCCTCGGCACCGAACATGTCATATTGCTTTTTCTTTTCCGGGTCGCTTAGAACCGCATATGCCTCGCTTACTTCTTTGAACTTGGCCTCCGCAGTTTTATCATCTTTATTTCGATCCGGGTGATATTTTAAGGCCAGTTTGCGATAGGACTTTTTTATCTCATCAGGAGAGGATGATTTTGATACCTCTAAGATTTTGTAGTAGTCTTTGCCTGCCATATTTATTCCTTATTCCGTTTAAAAAGGAAATTAATCACCACGAAGGTCACGAAGAACACCCCCTTCGTGCCCTTCGTGGTATAAATCATACCACGGTATATTGAGCTGTTACTTTTGGTTCTTCTCCAATTTAATTGGAGAAGAGGGCCCCTTGAATCCTCTCAGAATCATCAACCAATTTGGAGATGATCCTAATAAAATTAAGCATAAGAAAGAACAAGTCAAGACAGGTGGGGTGAATGCTTTCTCCTTGACACAAAAACAACCTTCCGCCTATAAACATCTGTAATGGGATTTCGTATGACAGGGGTTGTCAACCTTTTAGGAAATACCTTTCTTTTTAAGCTACGTGTGAATCAAACCTGTTCCGGCCTAATATCTATAACCACCATGATTAAAAATACTACTCCGTGCATGATGAGGCTGTAATGAACTTCAGTTTAGCGGATTTTCACCGCCGCAATAGAAAAAAAATTATTGAGGAATGGGTCACAAGACTGAATACCGAGGTAGGAAAGGAGTACCCTAAAAGACCTCGTGAAGAGCTTTTTGGCACCTGCACGGAGGCATTTGAGGCCAATCTCCATGTCCTGGCAAACAATGACTTCAGCTATATCAACAGGTTCATCGACAAGATCACCCGGATGCGTTTGGAGGCGGGTTTTCCGCTTTCAGATGTACAGATGGCCTTTGAACTTTACCGGAATATTGTGATCCCTCTTCTGTCTAAGGAAACCACGATAGATGAATTCTGTGAGAATATTGCCAGGGTCAATGGCTGCCTGGCATATACAATTCATCGTTTCAGCGATCATTTCCAGAACATGCACGAAAAAGAAATCCTGGAGCATAACTTTAGACTTGAGGAGGAGGTCAGGGCTCGAACCGCGGAATTGAAGGAATCCGAACTGAAATACAAAACCCTGGTCGAGGAAATCAATGATGGTTATTTTGTGATTCAGGACGAAGTCATCGTCTTTGCCAATCAGGCCTATTGCCAGATGCACGGCTACACTTTGGATGAGGTGCTGGGGAAAAATTTTAAGGTGTTTGTTGAGCCGGAAAGCCGAAAGAAGGTCATTGATATCTATAACAAGAGTCTTGTGAAGAAGGGCGTTCCTCGTTCTTTTGAATATTTGCGTCTTACCAAGGAAGGCCAAAGTTTTCTTACAGAAATTTTAGCGAAAACAACCCGTTATGAAAACAGGGTTTCGAGCATCGGCATCTGCCGGGATATTACCGAGCGGGTCAAAATGGAGCAGCGAGTACGGGAGGCGGAACGAATGGCCTATATCGGGCAAATTACCACCTCTCTCTCCCATGAAATTCGCAATCCCCTGTCCGCTGTCAAAATGAATCTTCAAATACTCAAAAAAAACCCCCAGCTTCGCGGCAATGACCAGCGCCGCATTGATATTTCGGTTAGAGAAGTCATACGGCTGGAACGGATTTTAGAGGAACTGCTTGATTTTGCCAGGCCGCTTCACCTGAAATTGTGCTCTTCAAATGTGAATAAAATTCTCTCTTCATGCGTTGAACTCCTCGAAATGAAATTTAAAGAAAAAGGGCTGTCTGTCTTAACATCATTGGGGCCCCGCATGCCTGATGTATGGGCGGATGGTGAAAAGTTAGGTCAGGCCTTTATTAATCTTTTGCTCAATGCCATAGAGGCCTCACAACAGGATGGAGAAATAACAGTTAAAAGCCTGTATTGTCCGGATGGCGCGGGCGCAACGGTAGAGATTGTCATCGGTGATGAAGGGCACGGCATATCCGAGGAACATATTTCAGACATATTCAAGCCGTTTGTCACAACAAAGAGTAAGGGCACGGGCTTAGGTTTGAGCAATGTGAGGCGAATTGTTGAAGCGCACGGAGGTTCGGTTGAAGTGGGAAACCGCCGTCCTCAGGGCGTTTCTTTCCGTGTGAGTCTTCCAACAGGAAAGGATTATGGCCAAGATTCTCGTCATAGATGATGAATTCTCGATCCTTGAGTCTTTAGACATGTTTTTAGGGGAGAAAGGGCATGATGTTTACAAAGCTGCCACAGGTGAGGAAGGCCTGGTCCTTTTTTACCAGCATGCGCCAGAGGTGGTAATCCTGGATATCCGGCTTCCCGACCAGAATGGCCTGGATGTTCTCAGCCAGATGGAGAAGAATGAATATCCTGCCAAGATCATCATGATCACAGCCTTTCAGGATATGGAGACTACAATCGAGGCGATGAAAAGGGGTGCATATGACTATATTCACAAACCCTTAGACGCTGATGAAGTTGAAAAGGCTGTGAATAGCGCATTACATATCCTTGAAGTTGACCATAAGACCCCCCTTCTGGAAGATATGGGAGAATTCCCGAACCGGGAAGTCATTATCGGGAAGAGCGGAAAAATGAGGGATATCTTCAAGATGATCGGGCTTTTGTGCCAGAACAGGGCCGCGGTCTTAATCCAGGGTGAGACCGGAACCGGAAAGGAGCTAATTGCCAGGGTGATCCACCGCAACAGTCTTTTTGACAGGGAACCGTTCGTCACATTAGACTGCTCTGCTGTGGTGGAAACACTTCTGGAAAGTGAGCTGTTTGGCCACGAGAGAGGCGCTTTTACCGGTGCGAGCAGGGCAAAGAGAGGGAAGATCGAATTAGCTGGTCGTGGAACCCTTTTTTTAGACGAAGTGGGGGAATTGCCACTTAATCTGCAGGGGAAATTTTTAGGGTTTCTGCAGCGCCGTGAGTATATGCGAGTGGGGGGGCAACAGACCTTGCAGTCGCGTTGCCGCATTATTGCGGCCACGAACAGCGACTTATTTGCGCTGGTGCAACAGGGCAGATTCAAGAGAGACCTTTTTTTTCGGCTTAAGGTAGTAACCATCAATGTCCCACCACTGAGAGATCGCCTCTCAGATATCCAGGACCTGGCGAATTATTTCCTGCAAAAAATCAACCTCGAATTGGGCACAGAAATGTTGAACCTGGAACAGGGGGTAATGGATCGCTTAATGGCTTATCAATGGACAGGTAATGTGAGAGAACTGGAAAACGTGTTGGTGGAGGCAGTAGTGCGGGCCCGGGGCAAAGTGATCCTTTTAGATCAAATTGAGAAGGTTCTGAGCGTGAACCACTCTCTTCCCGCCATGGGTCTTTCGTCATATTCCCTGCCGCACATGGAAAAAGAACATATACAAAATACCCTCACCCAGG
Organism: Desulfobacteraceae bacterium; assembly: GCA_030613055.1. Classification (GTDB taxonomy): domain Bacteria; phylum Desulfobacterota; class DSM-4660; order Desulfatiglandales; family Desulfatiglandaceae; genus JAUWMR01. The sequence goes on along the minus strand of JAUWMR010000026.1, from coordinate 32,227 downwards.
TGAGATGGAACAGGACCAGGGCATCCCGGATGTTAGGGATCTCCCTGCCAACTTTGCGGAGCAAAATCAGGAAATACGGGATAGAGCCGCCTGATTTGTTTGAGCAATAATAAGAGGACTTAACCGTTCAGTGATGAAAATATCTTTCTACCCGTGAAAATTGTTTTCAGTAGTTTTGTCCTTTGCCTCAAGGAAGCCATCGCTTAATCAGACTTTATTTTCCATGATATCAACTCCATAGAAAGTTTCTCCATTTTTTCGGATACGTCTGTATTGCTGGTATGATGTTTGCTCTTTATGCACTGGATATTAATCGTACATATAGAGCGGGCTAATGTGGAGATGAAAACCTTAAAAGAACGGGAAAAGGAGCACCTCCAGGAGGTCCTTGAGTTGACCCACTGGGACCTGGAAAAGGTATCCCGTCTACTTAAGATACCATTGTCACAGGTCAAACTGAAGATCCGAGAGCACGGCTTTGTCACAGAAGAATCAAGTAATGACAGATAATAGGTGGAGTGAAATTGGCAGGTGAAGTTGTCATAGAAATCCAGAATATTTCTTTAGCCTTTGGCGGGGTGCAGGCACTGATTGATGTAAGCACCAAGCATATGAGGGGTGAGATATTTGCTATCATAGGCCCCAACGGCGCGGGCAAGACCTGCCTGTTAAACTGTATCAGCAGATTTTACAACCCGCAAAAGGGCCTTGTTATTTACAAGGGAGAAGACATCACCAGGGTCTCAACCCATTCAATTGCAAAACGTGGTATTGCACGGACCTTTCAAAATATTGAGCTTTTCAAGGGAATGACTGTTTTAGACAATATTAAATTGGGACGGCATTCTTTTCTTAAATCAGGGATCTTTTCCGATATAATCTATTACGGTCGAACCATTCGAGAGGAGCTTAAACTCAGAAATGAGATTGAAGAGCGGATTATTGATCTTCTGGAGATCGAGGCCATCCGCAAGCAGGTAGTCGGAACCCTGCCCTACGGGCTCCAGAAACGTGTGGAGCTTGCCAGGGCCTTAGCCATGCAGCCTGAGGTCCTCCTTTTAGACGAGCCCATGGCAGGAATGAACCTTGAAGAGACAGAAGACATGGCGCGGTTTATACTTAATGTGAACAGTATGTGGGGAGTAAGCATTATCCTTGTAGAACATGATATGGGCGTGGTCATGGATATATCTGATCGTGTATGTGTCCTGGAGTTCGGGAGAAAGATAGCAGAGGGATCTCCCAGGGATATTCAGGGAGATCCCAAAGTGATCAGTGCCTACTTAGGGCAGGACCAGAAAACCTATTCACGTCTTTAACGGAAAAAAATGAACCCGGCTAAAACAACTTCTCAAGATATCCCCGGAAGCCTTCCATCTCTTTTGATCTGGAATGCCGCACGATTCGGCAACTCCAGGGTAGCACTCCGTGAAAAGGAATTTGGTATCTGGCAGTCAGTCACCTGGCAGCAGTACCTGGAACACGTGCGTGATTTTTCCCTGGGGCTGATCTATCTTGGACTAAGTCCCGGAGAGACACTGGGAATCATAGGCGTGAATCGCCCGGAATGGCTTTACGCGGAGTTAGCGGTACAGGCGGCCCGCGCTGTTCCTTTTGGCATATTTCAGGACTCCGTCTTGACCGAAGTCTCCTATATTATTGATCACTCCGAGGCCACCATGATCGTGGCCGAAGACCAGGAGCAGGTAGATAAGATCCTTGACCTGAAAGAGAAACTGCCTCGCGTAAAGAAGGTAATCTATACTGATCCCAAGGGATTATGGGACTATGAAGATGAAATTTTGATTGACTATTATGAGGTTGAGAGATTAGGCCGGGAACTGCATGAAAAGAACACTGATCTCTTTGAGGAAAACGTCAGCGCAATCAATGAGGCCGACCTGGCCATTATCTGTTATACCTCGGGCACCACCGGAAATCCCAAGGGGACTTTGCTCACATATAAAAACATACTGAGCATGGTGGCATCTTTAAACGAGGTGGATACTAAGAAGCCGGACGATCAGTTTCTTTCTTTTATTCCCCTGCCGTGGATCGTTGAGCAGACCATAAGCGTATTCTCCTCTCTATACTCGGGATACACTGTCAACTTTCCCGAGAGGCCGGAAACGGCAATGGCAGATCTTTACGAGATCGCGCCGAGTCTGGTAGTGGCCGGCCCCAGCATGTGGGAGGGTCTTTCTCGCCAGGTTATGGTCAAACATTTAGACGCCTCTTTTTTAAAAAGATTCATCTATGACCTGTGCCTGCCTATCGGGTACCGGTGGGCCGACTTCAAGTTCGAAAAAAAGAGACCTCCCCTTGGCTGGAAGATTCTTTACTGGCTCGCTTATGCAGCCATGTTCAGGGCCTTAAGAGATCGTTTAGGTTTCTCCAGGGTCCGCTCGGCCATGACCGGCGGCGCGGCCCTTGGCCCCGATGTATTCCGTTTTTTTCACGCCCTCGGCATCAACCTGAAGCAGATCTACGGGCAGACAGAGGTCGCAGGATATTCTACGATCCACCATGACGGCGATATTAACTTTGATTCGGTGGGTATCCCTGTGCCCTCGGCAAATATTTCAATATTCGAGCCTGACGCAGAGGGCGTGGGTGAAGTGATCTCAAGCGGTGAAGGACTGTTTCAGGGGTATCTCAAGAACGAAGAAGCTACCCTGGAAAGCATCATCGATGGGTGGCTCCACTCTGGTGACGCGGGATACTTTACGCCTGAAGGACATCTTGTTATTATTGATCGGGTCAAGGATTTGATGCACCTCAAAAGCGGGGCTCGTTTTTCACCCATGTTCATTGAAAACAAGATCAAGTTCTGCCCGTATATTGTAGAGGCAGTGGTTTTAGGACATAAACAGGACTACGTGACAACTATGATATGTCTTGATTACAAACATGCGGGAAAATGGGCTGAGGATCACCGGATCAGCTATACAACTTATTCGGATCTGTCGGCAAAGCCGGACGTTTACGACCTGATCGAACGGGAAGTGGTGCGTGTTAATGAAACCCTGCCTGAGAAGGCCAGGATAAAGAAGTTTTTGCTCCTTTACAAGGAACTTGATGCGGATGATGAGGAACTGACGCGTACCAAGAAGATACGACGTGGATTTATCAACGAAAAATATGTAAAGGAAATTGCCGGGCTGTACAGCGATGCGGAAGAGTTACCGATTGAGACGGTCATCCGATACCAGGATGGCAAGACGGCCACACTACGCACAAACCTGGTTATTCGTACCATGAAACCCGCGGATGCCTACAGGGATCTCTTGAAAAAGAAAGGTTTCTGGCGCCGGCTTATAGGGAATTGAATATTGAATATTAACGATTGAATATTGGAGATTAAGGGCGCCATAACTGATATATACCATAGTTAGAGGTTCTTAGTATGGGCTTGGTTCTAATGATTTAATCTTTAAATCAAGGAACAATATTCAATAGTCAATCCGCCACAATAACGGCGGATAAATAGTCAATCGTCAATCTTCAATCAAAGTGAGGGACTTAGCGTGCAAGGTGAACTTCTGTTCTTTATGCAGTTTTTGCTTTCAGGGCTTTCCATGGGCTCCATATATGCCCTTGTAGCCTTAGGATTCGTCCTGATCTACAAGTCCACGTCCATATTGAACCTGGCCCAGGGCGAGATTCTGATGGTGGGTGCCTATATCTGCCTCTCCATGACCCTTGATTTCGGGCTGAATTTTTTTGCCTCTTTCATTATTACCATGGTCTTTTCGGTTATCCTTGGTTTAGCAATTGAACGCCTGGTGCTCAGACCTCTCATTGGGGAGCCTATCATCTCGGTTATTATGGTTACCCTGGGTCTTACCTACATATTGAGGGGTGTGGTCATCATGTTGTGGGGAAATGACATCCGCCAGTTCAATATCTTTCCGGAAGAGCCTGTTGATTTGTGGGGCGTCAAGCTCACCTATCTCTATCTCTGGAGCATGGGTATATCATTGCTATTGTTGACCGGTTTCGCAATATTTTTCAAATATGCCCGCACGGGTATTTTTATGAGGGCGGTTGCAGATCATCAAACAGCGTCACAGAGTATGGGAATTTCCGTGAAGAGGGTCTTTGCCATAAGCTGGTGTATTGCCGCGGTGGTCTCCTCCATCGGGGGTATCTTAGTGGGAAACATCGGAGGTGTAGGTGTATCACTCAGCTATATAGGGCTCAAGGTGTTGCCTGCCGTTATCTTTGGTGGTCTGGATAGTATCTTAGGTGCAATCATTGGGGGACTTATTGTAGGGGTCCTTGAATTTCTTACTGCCGGGTATCTGGACCCCTATGTTCCGGCGCTAAATGAGGTTTTTCCATTTATTGTATTAGTTTTGGTATTAATGGTCAGGCCTTATGGTCTTTTCGGAACTGAGGAGATTGAGAGAGTGTAGAGGGAAGTGAGCTAAAGTGCCTAAAGTGCCTAAAGTGAACTAAAATTGATGGTCTCGTAAAAAGTTCAAATTAATGTTTCTGACGTCCATAACTATTTGATTTTCAAATATATAAATAACACTTTCTGTGCCTTATGTGTCTTTTTACAGATACACCAAAGTTGAGGATGAAAAGGCTTTCCATACTTTGTCTTACTCAATAACTTTAGGCACTTTAGATCACTTTAGCACACTTTAGGCACTTTTTCATTTGGAATGGATAAAGAACAAATAAGCACCTTATTTCCTATAATAGCACAATTTACTGGACGATAGATTATGCCGGCCGGACTATTTCACGAGAATTATCGAACTGATGAACGCATCTTCCAGACATGGTTTGTAAAGGCCTGGTTGACCGCCTTTTTGATGGCATGCGTTCTGTTCCCTCTTTTTGCGTCCAAGTACATGATATCGACCATGATCGAGGTGGGTATCGCCATTATCGCCTGCCATGGTTTGAACCTCCTCACAGGTTTTACAGGACAAATCTCGCTGGGTCATGCCGCTTTTTTGGGCGTTGGCGCTTATACCTGTTCTATCCTTATCGGCCAGGCAGGCGTGCCCTTCATTATCGCCCTTCCCATTGCCGGCGCCATGGCGGCCCTTATCGGCATGATCTTTGGTATTCCCTCTCTCAGGTTGAGGGGGCTTTATTTAGCCATGGCAACAATCGCGGCCCAATTTATCATAGAGTTTACTATCCGGCGCTGGGACAAATTGACCGGTGGTGTCGAGGGATTGTATGTTGACCCCGGAACATTGGGTCCATTTCACTTTGATCATCACATCCATCTATATTATTTGACCTTAATACTTGCCGTGGTCGCCACTATGGTGATAAAAAATATTGTTCGGGCCAGATCAGGCCGGGCATTTGTGGCAATTCGTGATCGATATTTGGCAGCAGAGGTGATCGGGGTGAACCTGTTCAAGTATCGCCTTATGTCTTTTGCCGTTGCCTCCTTTTTTGCAGGCATTGCGGGGGCCTTGATGGCCCAGTACTTAGAAGTAATCACCCACGAATCATTTACCATACATCAATCCATTGATTATCTCGCAATGTGCATTATCGGAGGCCTGGGTCATATCTTAGGCGGTATATACGGTGTCGGTTTCTGGTTTATCCTTGAAAGGGTCCTTGAAGTGGTTACAACCAATTTGAACTCGAACTTTCCAGATCATATCACCTGGTTCGTATCCATAAGGGAGATTGTCTTTGGATTCGTTATTGTCTTTTTCCTCATTTTCGAACCAGACGGTCTGGCCGCCCGGTGGCGTACGATCCGTGCTTACTGGAAGCTCTGGCCGTTTTCATATTAGGATTTACCGGATTTATTGGACGCAGATGAACGCAGGTTATCAGGATTATAATTATAAGGAACAGTCCAGGACGATCAAGGGGTTGGGTGGTAGCATACCATAAATGTATAGACAATCAGTATATCAGAGATTATGCAGTAATTGCGGAAAATGTGGGTTTATGGACGTAAATTAATGAAAGGAGGAAAGGATTATGAAAAAATTGACAATCGGATTTGCCATAGTGGCCATTGCCATGGCCCTGACCCTGGGGCCAGCAACAAATAATGCTTTTGCCGCTGATGAGATCAAGTGGGGGGTCTTGATAGATCTCTCCGGGCCTACATCGGACTGGGGGAAAAACCAGGTGAAGGGTCAATTAGATGCGATGCGGTGGCTCAATGAGCGCGGCGGAATCAATGGCAAGAAATTAAAATTGATTGTTATTGATGACGGCTATAAGGTCCCCAGGGGGGTAGCCGGGTACAATCGGCTTGTGGATTCCGAGAAGGTGTTAGGGCTTTATGTCCAGTCCACCGGCACCACCATGACATTGATCAAGAAGATCGTTGCAGACGGCGTAGCTACAATTGCGGCCTCTTTTACTTCCAAGTTTCAGAATCCCAAAAAGACGCCTTTCAGTTTTTTTGTGTCCCCATCCTATGGAACCATGGGACGTGTTGCCCTCAAATGGATAAAGGATAACTGGAAAGATAAAAGCCGCAATCCCAAAATTTGCTACCTGTACCCGGACAACAAATATGGCCGGGACATCCTGAATGTGTGCAAGGACTACGCAAAGAAGATCGGTATTGATGTAGGGCCTGACCAGGTTATCAACTGGCCTACCAAGGATGCCACGGTCCAGTTGACCAATATGAAGCGATATGATCCTGATTTCGCATACATTACGTCCACGGCAATGAATGGGGCCGTTATCCTCAAAAACGCCAAGGCCCTTGGAGTGAGGACCAAGTTTATTTCCAACATACGGAATTTTGAGGAGACCCTGATTACCTTAAGCGGAGGCGCGGCCGAGGGCACCTACGGGGTGCATCCTATCGCCCCATATGGAGCGCCTGTACCGGGTATGAAAAAGGTTGTTGAGTCCCATGATAAATGGCATCCGGGCGAGAAGGGCACTAACGTATACGTGGAAGGCTGGGTGAACATACTTGCCGTATCCGAGGCCTTGAAAACGGCAGATAAGGCCGGGGATCTGACCCCTTCCGGTATTCGCAATGCCTTTGAAAAGTTCAAAGGCTTTGATACGGGCGGACTGGCACCTGCTCTCACCTTTACCTCGACAGATCATAGGGCAAGCATGGCCGCAAAGATCTATGAGATCAAGGGTGGCAAGATGGTGGATGTAAGTGGCGGCTGGGTAGAACTGCCAAGGGATATGGAGTACTTCGGGAAATAGGACAATTGAAGAGTGACGATTGAAGATTGAAGATTATTTTTCAATCGACAATCGTCAATCTAAACCCTAACGTTGTAGACCTGCACCGTTAGGGTAAAGAGGAAGCATGATTGAGTTGAATCTGCCTAAGCGGTTTAACGCGGCCCGCTATTTTGTTGATAGAAATGTTGAGGAGGGCCGGGGAGACAAGACGGCTATTTTTTTTGAGGACCGGGAGTATTCCTATCTCCAGTTTCTTGAAAACGTGAACCGGGCCGCCAATATGCTGCAAGGATTAGGCGTTCAAATGGAAAACCGCGTCATGCTTCTTCTCCATGACTCGCCTGAGATGATCTTTTGCTTTTATGGGGCTATTAAATTAGGGGCCGTGCCCATACCAACAAGTATTCTCATGAAGTCCAAGGATTTTCTCTATGTTATTAATGACAGCCGGGCCAGGATCCTGATAGTACATTCGGCCTTTCTCCCAGAGATTGAGAAGATTCTTGACCAGACCCTCTATCCTATAAAGGTTGTGGTTATTGGTGGTCAGGATCATGCCTATCTCCAATATGACCAGCTTATGAGCAGGGCAGGGGGTGAATTTGAGGCGGCAGAGACAATGAGTGATGATGCGGCCTTCTGGCTGTATAGCGGAAGAAATCCCGAGATGTTGATGGGGGCCGTTCATCACCACAGCCACTTAGTCTATTGTTCTGAGGCATATGCAAAGGGCATATTGCGCATGACTGAAGACGATCGTGCTCTCGCGTCCTTCCTCTTCTTCGCATACGGTCTTGGAAACGGAGCATATTTTCCCTTCTCAGTAGGGGCCTCCGTTATCCTTGCTAACCACAGGCCCACTCCCGATCTGGTTTACCAGGATTTGTTAAAGTACCGTCCCACGCTTTTTTTAACTGTTCCCACCCTTTTAGGCGCGCTTGCCGACTATAAAAAAATCTGCCGTGAGGAAGGAAAGGACCTGGAAGAGGTTCAAAGTCTCAGGGCGTGTATTTCATCGGCAGAGATCCTGTCACCCGAGGTATATCAGCGTTTCAAGGAAGAATTCGATGTGGAGGTATTAGATGGCACCGGTTCCACTGAGATATGCCATATCTTCCTTTCCAACGGCTTTGGACAGGTCAGGCCGGGCAGCACAGGAAAGGTGGTCCCCGGCTATAGTACCAGGCTGTTAGACGATGACGGGTTGCCGGTCAGTCCGGGCGAGATAGGTAACCTCCTGGTAAGCGGGGGTTCCATTGCTTCAGCATACTGGAATCAGAGAGAAGAGACAAAGCGAAACATGTTAGGAGACTGGTTTGTCACAGGTGACAGGTACATTGTGGATGAGGATGGGTTCTATTATTTCCGCGGAAGAAGTGATGATATGCTCCGGGTCGGGGGAAAGTGGTTAGCGCCGCGGGAGGTCGAAAATACCCTTAACCAGCACCCTTCAGTGGCGGAAAGCGCGGTGGTTGGTTACAAGGACAAGGATCAACTTATAAAGCCCTATGCCTTTGTAGTGTTGGATCATGGTTTTTCCCAATCGGAAGACCTGAAAGAGGAAATCAAGTCGTTTGTAAAGGACAGGATTGCAGCCTATAAGTACCCCCGGTGGATCGAGTTTATTGATACCATACCAATGACGGAAGGGGGCAAAGTCCGGCGCTTTGTCTTGCAGGAGAGGGTGGATGAATTGAAGATTGACGATTGAATATTGACGAATAAAAAAACCGAAGAATTCCTTAAATCTTCTATTTTCAATCGAAGGTCTTCAATTTTCGGAGACTGATATACATCTTTGTATAATAGGTTCAATTATTAACTGAAGGATGCTGAGTAATAGAGACAGGCCATGCTTAATGTTAATAATATTGAGGTGATTTATGACGATGTCATCCTGGTTCTCAAGGGCCTGTCCCTTGAGGTCAGGGAGGGGCAGATTGTTGCCCTTTTAGGGGCAAATGGGGCTGGCAAGACAACTACCCTGAAGGCCATATCCGGGCTGCTGAAGGTAGAAGAAGGGGAGGTGACCGACGGCACCATCGAGTTTTTGGACCAGCGTATTGATGGAATGGAAGCGGAGGATATTGTCCGGTTAGGTATCTTCCAGGTAATGGAAGGACGATGTGTTTTCGAGAATCTGACCGTCCATGAGAACCTGATCGCTGCAACCCGTACACGTAATAAGAGAAAAGAGATCCGTGAACGTTATGACACTGTATTAAACTATTTTCCCTATCTCAAGGCCCGGAAGAACAATCTGGCCGGATACCTGTCTGGTGGGGAACAGCAGATGCTTGTCATTGGCCGGGCCCTGATGGCCCGAACCCGCTTGATGATGTTAGATGAACCATCCCTTGGTTTGAGTCCCATTTTAGTCGGCGAAATCTTTAATATATTAAAACGACTCAACGAGGAACAGAAAATCACTATACTGTTAGTCGAACAGAATGCCCATCTGGCTTTGTCCATTGCCGAGCACGGCTATGTTATGGAAAACGGCAAGATTGTATTAGACGACTCCGTAGATAAGCTAAGAGAGAATGAGGACATCAAGATGTTTTACTTAGGGCTTACAGAAATGGGCACCAAGCGGAGCTACCGTGATGTAAAGTTTTATAAACGCAGGAAGCGCTGGTTGACTTAACCCTGACTGTGTTTACGTGTAATTCTAAATGGGGAGACAATATGGCAAAGATCGGAATATTAGGATGTGAAGCCGTCAATACTGAAATGAACTGCGTTATGATTGGGTGTTTTGGAAACCTGCGGGGCAGGGAGGGGAAGTTCAAGGACTATCCCGCGGAGGAACCCTTAGACTTAGTGGGTATTATCCATTGCGGCGGGTGCCCGACTGCCGTGGGAACAGGCCGGATCTGGCAAAAGGTTCAGGCATTAGTGGATTATGGAATTGATGCACTCCATCTGACTTCGTGTCTCGTCCAGCTTTGTCCTTTCAAGGACCAGTTCATTGCGACCATCCGCGAGGAATATCCGGACCTCAAGGTTGTTGAAGGCACACATTTTTTCAATAATGAGGAGGAATTTAAGACCGGTGTCAAGGAACTCCTCTCTCAGCGTGCTGTTACTCCCCAGAGAATGAATGACCTGGTGTTCAAGCGAATAAAGTTTACCTGATTCCTTTGCGCCTTTCCTGAACTTCGAAGTCAATATCATTTTATTTCGATTATAAAACCGTGTTCTTCCCCGCATAGTGGGATCTTCGATGGACGTGGATTCTTTATTTACGCAACGATAGGGTTATCCTTATCCAGGTAATAGAGCGTGGCTCCCACCGGTGCAAAGGAAAGGAAGAGGATATTCAGGCCCGGTATTAAAAAAAGGAGTCCGAAGCCCAGATGAAAGAGGATCGTCTTTGACAGGAGCTTGAATCGCTTTTTAAACGGCAAGAGCCGCCTGGAAGGAACGAGATCGGTATTATCCCATGCGAGGAATATGACGGCCATACTGGCGGTAATAACAGCCAGGATGGGGCCAAATGGGGTTAGCAATCCCAAAATCATGAAAAGAAGAGAGAGCAAAACAGGAATGATAGTCCTTGGTATCTCCTGTTTGATCAGGTAAGTAAAAAGCCGCAACAAGGACATGTCTTTTGGCTCATTAACCGTCCCTGTTATTGCGAGTTCGGTAACTCGAGACATGTAGTCCATGATAAGTACGCTGAAAAGGATTTGAGAGACGAGATAGGAAAGAACTGCCGCCACACCGACTAACAGGAGGGAAAGCAGCCAGGAAACCACGTGCCATAACCAGATGATCCATCTGCTTTCAGGCCTTGCCCAGATAAGGTTCAGGATCTCCTGATGATAGACAAGAATCAGGCTGGCGGAAACAATAGTAATTAAGACGACCGCAAAAAAGCGAATAAGCCCCCAGAACAGAAGCCTGGGTGTTCTAATGCCCAATAGAAGACCGCGTAAATTATAACTGATTCCTTTTATAAGATCCATTTCTCAGTAAACACCCTCCAAATTTTATTAATCTCATGAATCGTGATATTTTTCAATTAGAATAAGGTGGAAAAGTAACAACTCAATATTTCGAGGTATAATTTTTACAACGAAGGGCACGAAGGGCACGAAGAGACAGAGTAAAAAAATATCCAATGTCCAATTATCAATAAACAATTTCCAATGAAGAACACTTATTAAATGGAAATTGGGCATTCGACCTGCCCTCTGCCCGGCCCCGATAGCGGGATCTATGCTTCACTCCGACAGGCGGGTATTGGACAGAAAGCCTCTGGTTATTGAGATGAACCGTGGAACATAAACCCAATATTGAAGAACTCGTAAAAAATCGAAAAGTACGTCATTGCGAGCGTAGCGAAGCAATCTCATTGTCTGTAACAGCTTGAAATCAGGAGATTGCTTCGTCGCTTCGCTCCTCGCAATGACAGGTGAAATGACTATTTACGAGACTGTCAATATTCCATCATTCCATTATTCTTCCCGCTCACAGAGCGGGGATGAGCGAAGCGAACTAATTTGCGGATCAATGGCGGCGGGCAGTGAGCCTGTAGGCAAAATTGGCCTTTATATTTAACTTCTGAACAGTGACTGAACCGGGAAAGGGAGGGAAGGGGGCCGACACCCGGATTGTCCTTTGTGTCTCTTTGTCAAGGATAGCATAAGCAGAAGGCATTAGAATCTTTAAATTTGTCAAATTCCCCTGTCTGTCAAGGCTGAAGATGACCAGGACCTGGCCCTCGATCAGATTTTCGCGTGCTTTTTTGGGATATTCCCAGTGATGCGTAAGCCTTTCTTTGATAAGCCTGGCATAAGGGACATATCGTTTGTCCCTGGTGTTCAGGGAAATAGTATCTTCAGTTATCTCCGGTGGCTTACTTTCCTGGGGCTTGATCCCTGCAAGATGGGCCCCTGCGGCATGTTCTTCAAATAATGTGTCTACCGGCGGCCGAATTAACTCGATATGATAGGTCCTGAGCGGTGTCAACCAGTTTAAGGGAAAAGCCTTTTGAACGCACAGCAGCACAATCACATGAAACACGAGAGAGATAACCAGACTGATTCTCATGGGTATCCAGCGACGCGGCGGCCAAAATGCCTTGATACCCTTTTTGCTGATTTTACTGGCCGTTAACCCACCAATCAGTTTTTTTATCAAACCACCAATCGGTGCTGTGGGTCGCCAGGATCTCCTGTGCCATCTGTTTTGCGCTTTCCGTGACCAGTCTTTTAACGGCAAAAAAGAGCCAATCTTTAGCATTTGTGTTCCCTAAGTCCTGCTGTTGCTTCAATTCAAGGATCAGGTCGATTTGATCCGCGTCCTTGGACAGACGGGCTTCAAGTGTGTCGCAGGTGTTAAATTCCCGGGTCAGATCCAGAACTTCATCGCTAAAAGGGAGTTCTTCGACCATATCTCTAATAGCCGTGTCCTCGTCCACTTTCACGTATTTTTTATTCATATAGTTTTGATCACCGGTCCTGGCCTCTGCAAAGTCATGGAAAAGACACATTAAAACCACCTTGTTGTTGTCTGCGTCCGGTTCCTGGGATGCGAGTACATATCCGATAACCGCTGTTCGGAAAGAATGATCCGCTACTGATTCTCCACCAGACCCCAAAAATTGGTAACCGCTGCGGGGAGTCCTTTTTAACATTCCAACTTCAAACAGAAACTCAATAGACTTTTTCATTATGTCTTCTGAATAGGTATATGATATGGAAAAGTCAAGCAGGTTTTATCTCTGAGCCGCCTTGATTTATTTTTGTGTAGTGTTTAGTATTGTCACAGGTAGGGGTTTGATTTAAAAAAAGGCAGCAATATTTATGAATAGACAAAATAGTGAATGGAATATTCGTACCTATCCGGATACAATCTTGAGAGCGACTGCTGAAAAGATCGTAAATATTGACGGGAAGATCCAAAAGCTTGCTGACAATATGCTCCATATCATGTTGGCGGCTCCGGGTATAGGGCTGGCTGCCAACCAGGTGGGCGAACTGGAACGATTGATTGTTTTTGATCGTAATCCCGGAAAAGACAACAAGGACCCATGTGTACTGATAAATCCCGAGATTATTCTGAAGGAAGGGGAAGTGAAATATGAAGAGGCGTGTCTGAGCGTGATTGATTTTTCGGCAGAGGTTGTTCGCAGCGCCCAGGTCAAAATCCGGGGTGTGGATCTCAATGGCAAACCAATGGATATTGAAGCTGATGGGCTTTTGGCCATTTGCCTCCAGCATGAGATTGATCATTTAAACGGGATCCTCTATATCGATCACATCAGCATTCTTAAAAGGGCACTTTACAAAAAGAAGTTAAAGAAGAAGTTAAAGGCAAAGAAATGATCAGGTTATACTATAACTGGCGCAGAGGCACGGTAAGGTCCTATGGAAATTGAGCCCAAAGAAAAACTCCCTGCCAATCCCGGGGTTATTTTCATGGGGACGCCTGATTTTTCCGTGCCCTGCCTGAGAGCCCTGGTGGAACGCGGCTATAATATCCTTTCAGTAGTTACGCAGCCTGACAGGCCAAAGGGGAGAGGAAGAAAGGTTATTTTCTCACCAATAAAACTGGCTGCCATGGAATATCGGCTCAATGTATTACAGCCCGAGAAGGCATCGGATAGGCAATTCTTAGAGGTTATTCACGGGCTATCCCCGGATATGTTAATCGTCGTTGCTTTTGGCCAGATCTTAACAAAGGACCTCCTTGAGAGCTGTCGCTGGGGCGCCGTTAATATCCACGCATCCCTGTTGCCCAAGTATCGAGGAGCAGCCCCTATCCAGTGGGCTATTCTAAATAATGAGGCAAAAACAGGTTTAACGGCAATGCGTATGGATGAGGGGCTTGACACAGGACCGGCTCTTTGCCGTGAAGAATTGAATATCGGCCCGGAAGAAACAGCCGGTGAACTCCATGACCGGCTTGCTATTCTTGCAGGTAATTTTCTGATAGAAACCCTTAAGGGCCTGGCGGAAAACCGGATAAGGGAAAAGCCTCAAGATAATTCCCTTGCCACATACGCGCCAAAGATTGATCGCAGCATGTCTTTGATAAAATGGGACCAGCCTGCTCGGGCAATATCCGCTCATATTCGTGCGCTGGATCCATGGCCCGGGGCTTTTACTACATTAGGGGAAATGAAGATAAAGCTATTCTTGTCCCGGGTAACGGATGAGATACGTACTGATGTAGTACCGGGAAGAATTTCAGGCCATTTACAAGGGGCACTTGAAGTAGAGACAGCCAGGGGGGTAATAGGCGTCAGGGAGATGCAGATTTCCGGTAAAAAAAGACTTGCAGCAAACGATTTTTTAAGAGGATTTCCATTAAGAACAGGCACGGTATTTGGGAGATGAAAAATTCGTCAAATACATCAAAAACGATTTGCCGGCAGGTGAATTTTCCTGCATCCATAAAAACAGGCAAACAGACCGAACTTAAAGACCAACAAATGCCTGAAAAAAGGACGTTTATTTTCCTTTTACTGGTTACCTGTGTCGTCCTGATAGGTCTTGCCTTCTTGCTCTGGTGGGTCCCGTATGTAGGACTGGCCAATATACACCCAAGTCTTCCGCTTGTTTTGGCCATTGTTTTCGGTGGGTTTGTCCTTTTTGCATTCGGAGGTGCGCTGACCCTTGTCTTTACAATTGTCCGTGGAAAGAACCTTTTCTTTAATCGCCGTATACGGGGCGTGGTTATTAGGATATTGTTTCCATTACTGGTCGTGGTAGGCAAATGTTTGGGTATCAGTAAAGAGGAGACCAGGAGATCCTTCATTGCCATCAACAATCAACTGGTTCTTGCCGAGGCCAGGAAGGTGAAACCGGACAAACTCCTTCTCCTTCTTCCCCACTGCCTTCAGTTTCATGAATGCAAGGTAAGAATAATAGGTAATGTGGAGAATTGCGAGGCGTGTGGAAAGTGCAAGATAAAAGATCTGGTGGCCCTATCAAAAAAATACCATATTCCTGTGGCGGTGGCAACCGGCGGAACCCTGGCCAGAAAGATTGTGGTGGAGACAAGGCCCGAGATCATCATCGGTGTGGCATGTGAACGGGATCTCACCAGCGGGATTCAGGATACGTACCCGATCCCCGTTTTCGGCATATTCAACATAAGGCCCTTTGGACCCTGCTATGATACGGATGTTGATCTGGCGTTAGTTGAAAAGGGAATAGAAACCTTTCTAAATCATGAAGTCACCGATGCCGAGGGACCTGGCACTAAAGGTCCTAAATAACCTGGATCGCAGTTCCGGATTTGCCGATCTATACCTCGAAAACGTCTTTGATCGGGAACCTTACCTGAGTGGGCGGGATCGGGCGTTTTTAGTTCATCTGGTTCAGGGGGTTCTCAGATGGCGGCTTAGATTAGACTGGATAATTGAACGGGCCATACGATTTCCGTTTAAGAAAATTGAGCCCCATATCCTGAATATCCTCAGGCTTTCCCTTTATCAGATATTTTTCATGGATCGTGTCCCTGAGTCTGCTGCTGTAAACGAAGCTGTCAAGCAGGCAAGATCCAGGGACCGGAGACACTTGGCCGGCTTTGTTAATGGTATTCTGAGAGATATTTGCCGGCGGAGACATCTCATATCTTTTCCTGACCGCGAAAAAGACCAAATTCAGTATCTTTCTGTTTATTATTCGTATCCCACGTGGTTGGTGGAAAAGTGGATCAGGGAGTTGGGGAGCGATTTCGCGGAACGAATTCTTGCCGCGGGAAACAGGATCCCTGATCTGGTGGTAAGGGCCAACAGGCTGAAAACTGATAGACAGGAACTGATCCGGCATATGGAAGCGGAAGGGGTATGTGGCGAAGCGACCCGTTATTCACCTGATGGGATAAGGATTGAAAACCCCGGCGGGCCGGTAAATCAATTAAAGGCTTTTGGAGAAGGTCTATTCCAGGTGCAGGGAGAGGCAGCACAGGTGTGTTCCCATCTCCTTTGTCCGAAATCCGGCGAGCATGTCCTTGATTGCTGTGCGGGTCTTGGAGGCAAGTCAACACATATTGCAGAGCTCATGGGGAATAACGGACTGATCCTTGCCCTTGACATCAACCATGACAGGTTGGTAAGGCTTTCAGAGAGTTCTCGTCGTCTTAAAATTGATTGTATTAGACCGGTAGTTACAGATGCTGGCAGCCGGATTTCTTGCCTGTTAAGGGGTTCATTTGATAAAGTTCTGGTTGATGTTCCATGTTCGGGTTTGGGGGTCGTTTCCAAGCATCCGGACGCTAAGTGGTCAAGACAAAAAAGTGATATAGAAAGACTGGCCCTATTGCAGGTAAGTATCTTAAATGAAGCAGGGCAATTGCTCCGGAAGGAAGGCAGGATGCTTTACGTGACCTGCACCATCTCAAGGGAAGAAAACGAGGAAGTTGTGCAGGGTTTTCTTGAAAAGAACCCGGAAATAGCCCTTTTAAATCTGAAGGATCATGTTCCCGAATGGGGAGAGGGCTTGATTGATGATCAGGGTTTTTTCAGGAGCCTGCCCCATGTCCATGGAATGGATGGTTTTTTTGCGGCACTTTTCATGAAAAAAGGGAGCTAAATAACCAGGTTTTGAAATATCACTTCAGGCGATTGTAAACGCTGAAGTTTCATAAGACGGCCAATGTAATTAACTTAAAGCGTAGCGCAGGGCTTTAGCCCTGCCGTATTGCACGGGTTAGGTGCAGGGCTAAAGCCCTGCGCTACATAATATGATAAAAGGAGCTAAGCAATCAAGTTTTGAAATATCACTTCAGCCGATTGCAAATGCTGAAGTTTCATAAGACGGTATAATCACGGAGGAACCTGTATGGGAAAAATAGCACCCTCGATTCTATCGGCAGATTTTACCCGGCTCGAAGAAGAGGTTAAAGCAGTAGAAAAGGCCGGGGCTGATTACATTCATATTGATGTTATGGATGGACACTTCGTGCCTAACATCACCATCGGCCCTTTGATCGTCAAGGCAGTCAGGCGGGTCACAAAGCTGCCATTGGATGTCCATCTGATGATTTCAGACCCTGATAGTTTCATCGACGATTTTTCTGAAGCTGGAGCTGATATCATTAGTGTTCATGCCGAGACTGTTAACCATCTCCACAGGACAATCCAGCATATTAGAGGCAGGGGCATAAAACCATGTGTTTCCCTGAATCCTGCAACCACTTTGGATTGTTTGGAATACATTCTGGATGATCTGGATATGGTCCTCTTAATGACAGTGAATCCGGGCTTTGAAGGCCAGGAATTTATTGAGGGGGTGATTCCAAAAATAAGACAATTGAGGGAAGAGGTTAACAAAAGAGGCCTTGATACGGAGATCGAGGTAGACGGCGGGATAGGTCCCGGGAACATAGGCAGGATATCATCGGCAGGGGCCAATGTGTTTGTAGCTGGTTCAGCCATTTTTTACAGTGAAGACTATAAAAAGACCATAAGGATAATGCGTGAAGGCATGTCCGGTGATGCAACGTTAGGGTAGATTCGGCCACTTCTTATATCCTGGCTCCTGACTACTGATTAGTTACAATATTTTTTGCTATTGCATCGAAATGGATTTTGGGCTAAAGTTAAAATTCAGAAAGTTAGAGGCTAATAGCCGTGAGCCAAATGCATCCTGGTTTTCCAGGATCGTGGAGGGATGGCCGAGTGGTTGAAGGCGGCGGTCTTGAAAACCGTTGTCCCGAGAGGGACCGTGGGTTCGAATCCTACTCCCTCCGCCACGAAATTTGACTCCGTCAAATTTCACCAGTAGCTAATGGCAAGTGGCTTTTAGCTGTAAGGACTTTTGCGTTTCTTCTGTTTTTGACCTATGAAATTTAGATTTAAAAAGTTCAGAGTTTACCAGGATGCCAAGGACTATTGTAAGTTTTGCCGTGATATTGTTGAAAAATACTTTGCAAATCGGGATAAAGGTCTTGCAAATCAAATACAAAGGGCGTTGAACTCTATTGTTCTTAATATTGCTGAAGGTTCAGCTGATAATTCTGATATTGAGTTTGCCCGATTTTTAGGAATATCCATAAGATCTGTATATGAAACTGTAGCAGGATTTGATTTGGCATCATTTCGAAACACGCTGAAAACATAGGCTATTTGCCATTAGCAATAAGCCAAAAGCTAATTGCAAGTTGTAATTCCGATGTATCGGAATTCACGGAGAGATGGCCGAGCTGGCTGAAGGCGCTCGCCTGCTAAGCGAGTTAGGGGGGAAACCTCCTACGAGGGTTCGAATCCCTCTCTCTCCGCCATTTCAACAGGTTAAACAACTTATTTCTCCTTGGGACGCATTCCTGATTCTCAAATCTGAAATCCGCATTCCAATCACTGTCTTTTACCCGTTACTCATCACCTGCCTTATCACTTGTTACTTGTCATTGTCTTTTACTATCAATGACTTGGGTGTACTTATGGATGAAAATTTTTAATAAGGGAAGAACATGGATAAAGACGATCGGGATTTGATTACTGAAACTGAATCAGAAGAAAACTTCGAAGAATTGTTAAACCGGAGCATTATTAAACCGGTTTACCTCAACCCGGGTGAAAAAGTTGAAGGTGTGATAATCAAAATAGCAAGTGAGTGGGTCTTTATTGATATTGGAGGTAAGTCAGAAGGCTATATTGGAATAGACGAATTTGTAGATGATGAAGGCAACCTCTCCATAAGAGAGGGAGACACGATCAATGCATATTTTCTGTCTTCCAGAAACAATGAAATGCTTTTTACCACCCGGCTTACTGCTGATACAACGAAGGAATACCTGGCAGAGGCCTATCAAAATCGAATCCCGATTGAAGGTCTTGTTGAAAAGGAAATCAAGGGGGGATTCGAAGTCAAGATAGCGGGAAACATTCATGCATTTTGCCCGTATTCCCAGATGGGACTTAGCAGGGTTGAAAATGCCGACCAATATATAGGCCGGCATTTGACTTTTAACATAATCGAATATGGTGAAAAGGGACGCAATATCATTATTTCAAACAGGACCGTACTGGAAGAGGAACGCCGGAAACAGAAGGACGCGCTTAGGGAAACTTTGAAAGAGGGGATGAAAGTAAGCGGGGAAATAACCTCAATCAGAAAATTCGGCGCGTTTGTTGATATCGGGGGTATCGAAGGTCTGATCCCTATCTCGGAGATTTCATGGGGTCGAGTGGAGGATATCAATAGTTCACTCTCAGTCGGGCAAAAGGTAGATGTTGCGATCAAGAAACTGGACTGGGAAAATGACAAATTTTCGTTCAGCCTGAAGGAAATTCTGCCCGATCCATGGAACAACATCGCGCTGAAGTACACGGAAGGCTCCACTCACAAAGGCAAAGTCGCGCGTCTTGCGCCTTTTGGCGCTTTTGTAACCCTTGAACCCGGTATAGACGGTCTCGTTCATATTTCAGAACTTGGGAAAGGCAAAAGGATAAGTCACCCCCGCGAAGTGTTGGAAGAGAACCAGAACATTGAGGTCAGGATAGCCGGATTAGATGCAGAGGAAAAACGGCTCTCCCTTGAAATGGTCTTAGACGAGGAGGATTCAGAAGAGATCGTTTCCTACAAAAAACACGTCGCGGAAAGGGGTGAGAAATCATCCGGATCTTTGGGCACGCTGGGAGATATTCTTCGAGCAAAACTGGATAAAAAGTAAGGACACCCCTCTTTTTATGAGTGACACTTTCACATTTTTTGCCACCTGCCCCAAGGGCGTTGAAGAAATTCTTTATCAGGAGCTTATCGGCCTCAGGGCCCGGAAACCGAAACAGACAAGAGCCGGGGTTCATTTTAAAGGCACCCTTGAAACCGCGTACCGTGTCTGTTTGTGGTCACGCCTTGCCAATCGCGTTCTGATGCCTCTGGAGCACTTCATTGCCCGGACACCGGATGATCTTTATAATCGGGTTCGCTCGTTGGTCAACTGGCATGATCATATGGAAACTGACGGAACCCTGGCCGTCGATTTTACCGCAGGCAGGTCAAACAGATTCCATAGTCATTATGCAGCACTCAGGGTTAAAGACGCTATCGTTGACCAGTTCAATGAACGTTTTGGAAAACGTCCTTCGATTGACACTTCAAAACCGGATATCCGGGTAAATGTGCACATGAAGCAGGACCGCGCAACCATTTCTCTGGATCTGTCGGGAGACAGTCTGCATAAGCGTGGCTACCGTGTTGAAGGGGGCTCGGCCCCTCTGAAGGAAAACCTGGCGGCCGCAATTTTAATACGTGCAGGATGGCCTGACATTGCGAAAAAAGGAGGAACATTGCTCGACCCTATGTGTGGGTCCGGAACGCTTCTCCTTGAAGCGGCCATGATGGCCTTTGATATCGCTCCGGGACTCGGCAGAAAATATTTGGGTCTTCTTAAATGGAAACAGCACGATCAAGTTGTCTGGCAAAACCTGGTAGATGAGGCAATAGAAAGAGAAGAGCGGGGCACTGAAGGGAAAAACGTATTATTTTTTGGATTTGATGCCGACAAGCAGATCATTTCACAGGCCGAAAGCAATGCCTCCCGTGCAGGACTTTTGGAATTCATCCAGTTCCGCTGCCGCGATCTTGATAACCTGAAGGCACCTGGTATTTCTGAACCAGGACTGGTTATCGTCAATCCACCATATGGCAAACGCATGGGCGAAAAGGAAGCCCTTGAATCACTTTACCGTTGTCTCGGAGAACGGCTGAAGGAATGCTTTTCCGGCTGGCAGGCAAGTGTATTTACTGCCGATCCGAATCTGGCTAAACAGATGGGCATTCGCGCGAAAAAACAATACAGGCTCTTTAATGGATCTTTGCCGTGCAGACTTTTGAATTTTGAAATCCATGAATCCCGGTACATGAACAAAATATCTCCAGGCAGGATTTTGTTGGAGCAAAAACGAAAACCGGTTCCGGACTCCGGGTCGGAAATGTTCGCAAACCGACTGAAAAAGAATCAGAAGAACATCGGGAAATGGGCACGCAGGGAAGGAATTACGTGTTATCGCCTGTATGACACGGATATGCCGGAATACGCGGTTGCCATAGACCTCTATCACGATTGGGTCCATGTGCAGGAATATCAGGCACCGGACACGGTCCTGCCTGAAAATACAAAGCGCCGGCTGAAACAGATCATGACTGTTTTACCCGAAGTGTTGAAAACATCTCCTGAAAAGATTGTGTTAAAGGTAAGAAAAAGGAATAAAGGTAAAGCGCAATATAAAAAATACGATGCCTCAGGCCGATTTTTTGAGGTGCAGGAAAATGGTCTGCGCTTTCTTGTAAATCTGGTGGATTATCTGGATACGGGCCTGTTCCTGGATCATCGTATTACACGCCAGTTGATAAGAAAACATTCTTCCGGGAAGCGTGTATTGAACCTGTTTTCTTATACAGGAACGGCCGCAGTCTATGCCGCGGCCGGCGGGGCAAGACAGACTACCAGTGTTGACATGTCTCACACATACGTCTCGTGGGCTGAGAAAAATCTTGAACTCAATGGTTTTGACAACCGAAGACACAACTTGATTCAGGCCGAGTGCATAGAATGGATAAGCGGCTGCGAAGAACAATATGACCTAATATTCCTGGATCCCCCAACTTTTTCAAACTCCAAACGGATGAAAGGCTCCTTTGATATTCAAAGAGACCACATTGAATTGCTAAGAATGGTCTTGAGGCTGCTTGCTCCTGATGGCCTATTGATTTTTTCCAGCAACAGTCGAAAATTCAAACTTAATAAAGAATCGTTGCCGGAATGGAATATCAAAGATATTTCCCTGGCGACCATCCCAAAGGATTTTTACCGGAACAAGCGAATACATCACTGCTTTGAAATCAGGAATTAGGCTCTTTCGGCGGGGAAGTTCATTCATTTTTTTCTTGGGGAAACAATGAAATCTAATAGGAAAATTCTGATATATCTAATTGCCTTTGCATTGTTGGACATGATCATTCCCGTTCCTTTTGCTGCAATTCTATTAATCTACGTGTTACTGGAAAAACCGTTGTGGTTCAAAAATCTTGTCACTGAAGTCTACGATGTCTGACGTAACCCTTTATTTGCCCTTCGGGAAAGCCGAGGATATCCCGCCACGGCGGGACTTCACCCTTGGCGCCTTAGATCTCCCCGCTGAGACGGGATCTACGAGTGGCACCCTCGACTTTTGCAACGTTAGGGTAAACAGGGGGGAACGATTACTTAAAACCTTGCGCCGTGGCGCACCCGATCCTTTACCCTGTCTCTTGGCTTTAACGATTTCCCATCCCACTGCACAAGGGGTGAAGATCAAGCCTTAGGGCAGTTGCGATATTTCTAATCACCGGTACTGTTCCACATTGATCCTTTTTTTGTATCAATTACTTCGATTCCTATCTTCTTTAATTCCTCACGTAACCGGTCGGCCTTCTCCCAGTCCCTGTTTTTCCTGGCCGCCTCTCTCTGTTTGATCAGTGCTTCCACTTCCTTATCGGGTCTTGGCGGTTCAAGGTCCATAACGGCTAATACAGAGTTGATAAGATGGAGAGTATTTAGCACTTTTTCCTTATCAGTAGGGGCAAGGCCGTTTTGGTTCATGACGGTGTTTATCCTGCGCGTAAACTGAAAAAGGGCCGCTAAGGCGGGAGCGATATTAAAATCATTGTCTAACGCTTCCACTGAAGTATGGCGGACATTATATGCCAGCTGGTCTATCTCAGGATTAGCTGGGCCTGAATGGCAGTGGTAAAGTCTTTTAATAAATTTATCGAGATTTGAGATAGTTTTTTTGGCCATTTCCAGTTTTGCAAATGAAAAGGAGATGGGTTTTTTGTAATGACTGCTGATGAGCCAGTAACGGATTTCCCTGCCCGTGAAACCCCTGTCCAATATCAGTCTGATAGTATTGATATTATCATCTGAGCCCCGTAACGGCTTTTTTCCATTGATCATAACGAGCTCGTTGTGGAGCCAGTAATTTGCGGGAGGTTTTCCTGTGACTGCCTGGCTTATGGCAATTGTATTTTCATGGTGTGGAAAGATCAGATCAACCCCGCCTGTGTGTAAGTCGTAGGTTTCCCCTAAAAGTTTCATAGCCATGGCAGGGCATTCCATATGCCAGCTCGGCCTGACATTTCCCCACTGCGTCTGATAAAATATGCCCTGTTTCAGTTCATTCAGGGTCGATCTTTTAAGGAGCGTAAAATCCCGCGGGTTTTCTTTTTCATATTGCTCAAGATCCACTGTCTTACCGATCCTGATTTTTTCAAAGTCTATCCTGGAAAGCTTGCCGTAGTCCTTAAATCGAGATATATCGAAATAAACTGACCTGAGTTTTTCATATGCGTATCCCTTTTCGAGTAGTTTTTGAATGAGTTGAATCATGTAATCTACATATTCACTTGCCTTAGGATATTCCGTGGCCCTTTTTATATTCAGGGTATCAAGGTCTTTTAAGAACTCCTGATAATATTTTTCCGTAAAATCTTTAAGGGAAATACCCGCAGTGTTAGCTCCCTCAATGGTTCGGTCATCCAGGTCCGTGACATTAATAACTTGGGTTACTGCATAGCCTTTAGACTCCAGATATCGTCTGATAAGGTCGGAAAATACAAAACGCCTGCATTGATCGATATGGATCAACTGGCATAGGGTAGGACCGCAGGAATACATTGAAACATGATTTTCCTTAATGGGTATAAATTCTTCTTTTTTTCGCGTGAGCGTATTGTACAGGAGCAGGCCGGTTTTCTTTTTGTCGGTAAAGAGGGGCGTACTCAGATATCTGTCACCTCCGTCTGGCAGGATTACCACAATACGGCCTTCTCTCATCTCCCCTGCAAGTCTTATGGCTACTGCCATGGCTGCTCCCGAGCTCATGCCGGCAAAAATGCCTTCTTTTCTGGCAAGCAACCTGGATGTAAGATATGCCTCTTCATCATCTATATTGATGATCCGATCGGCCCTGCTCTTTTCATATATTCCCGGACGATAGGATTCCTTCATGTTCTTAAGACCTTGGATTTTGTGGCCCAAGTATGGTTCGACACCGACAATTTCGACCTGGGGTTTAAGTTCCTTAAACCGCCTTGAAAGGCCCATCAAGGTGCCGGTAGTGCCCATGGTTGACACAATCACGTCTAAGCTCCCGCCTGTCTGTTCCCATATCTCGGTTGCGGTACCGTGGTAGTGGGCCATCCAGTTTGCCTCATTATTGAACTGATCGGCTAACCAGTATTTGTCAGGCTCTTCCCTTATCATATTATAGACAAATTCAATTGCCCCATCGGTTCCAAGGTGTGCGGGTGTGAATCTCAACTCCGCTCCCATGGCACGGAGTATCTTTTTCCTCTCATCGCTGACTGCCTCCGACATGACAAGAAGGATTCGATATCCCTTTATGGCAGCAACTAATGACAACCCGATCCCTGTGTTTCCGCTTGTGGCTTCAAGGATGATCCTGTCTCCTGTCAGGTCCCCGCTTTTTTCGGCTTCCTCAATCATGAAAAGTGCTGGCCTGTCCTTTATTGAGCCACCAGGGTTAAAGAATTCGAGCTTGGCCAGGATCTCCACATTTTTATTGGGATTGAGCTTGTTTATGGAAACAAGGGGGGTCCCCCCAATCTGGTCTAAAATACTGCGTGGCTTGTCAATCATTCGTTTATGCTCCAATATGATTCAGATATATGAAATCTAAGAAATCTGCTTTTACAATAATCCTTGTTTATTTGCAATGAGAATGAGATTGATGCGAATGTCTTGCTCAATAACGAATGCTATTGTCCCGGGATTGCAACAGCCTGCTGTTCAGTGACAGCGAGCGGCTTGACCTCGATCTCTAATCCTGCTAAATTCCCGCTAATAATGAGCAAGGCCCCATTTTCTTGAACCTCAGACCTCGTTAAGTGGTTGAATAGTTGAGTAGTTAAGTAGTTAAATTCACGGGTGTATTTGTTTTTAGTCCCGTCATGGTGGGAGATATTTATCATTTTGATATTTGTAACTTACTGAAATTATAACAATAATTCTCCAACTCAACCACTTAACCACTCAACTATTTGACTATATCTGAAGGCAGGTATTATGAAAATTTTAGTTACCGGTGGCGCCGGATTTATTGGTTCAAACGTTGTGGATGGATATATCAAGGCAGGCCACGATGTTTTAGTAGTTGACAACCTTTATACGGGCAAGCGATCCAATGTCAACCCTGACGCAAGGTTCTATGAAATGGATATCCGTTCACCGGAAGTGGCTGAATTGATTAAGAGGGAAAGACCGGATGTCCTGAACCACCATGCTGCACAGATGAGTGTGCCTGATTCAGTATCGGATCCCGTTTTGGATGCAGATATTAATATAAAAGGATTGTTGAACCTATTAGAAAGCGCCGCGAAATATGAAGTGAAAAAGGTGATTTTTATCTCATCGGGAGGCGCTATTTATGGAGAGACGTCCGAATATCCCACATCAGAGGCGTGCAATCCAAACCCCCTGTCTCCTTATGCCGTGTCAAAATATTCGTCAGAGCACTACCTTGCGTATTACAGACACCAGTATGGACTTGATTATACCATTCTGCGATATGCAAACATCTATGGCCCGCGACAAATACGCCATGGCGAGGCCGGGGTAGTGGCAATTTTCATGGAAAATCTTTTGGAAGGAAGGCCTTCCATACTGAATCGTTTTCCTGAAGATGAAGAGGGTATGGTACGGGATTATTGTTATGTGGGTGATGCAGTAAAGGCGAATCTTATTGTACTTACAAAAGGTTCCGGCGATTTTTTCAATATAGGGTCTTCTGTGGGAACAAAGACAATGGTCCTTTACCAGACAATTTTTAAGGCATTTAAGGAGTTGAGGTCCGGTGTGTCGCGAGATTTGGCTGTCCCGAAAATGGAGATGGCGAGGCCTGGCGACCTGACCAGAAGCTGCCTGGTTGTGGAAAAGGCACGGCGTTTGCTCAAATGGATACCAGAAACCAATCTTGAGACCGGCATTTGTAATACCTTAGATTGGCGTATAAGGCGTAAGGCATAAGGTATAAGGCTCAGGGCTTTAGGCGAGAGGCCTTTTCTCCCTTGCGCCTTGCACCTAAAGCCCTGAGCTTTATTTTAAGCCCGGTATTCCAACCCCGCTAATGACGTGATTCTCGACATTCCAGTTAGGGCGAAGCCCCTAAATATTTAAGCATAATGGGCATTATATGATCTTTCAAAGGTTTTTTTGTCCTGCCCCTTGACATTTGGAAGCGTGATATTAAGTTTTCCATGTTAAGTCATATTTCAAATAGTATTTATATAAAAACTATTTATATTAGGAGGAGATATTAAAAATGAAAGTGAGACCATTGCATGATCGAGTTATTGTAGAAAGGATAGAAGAGGATGATGTAACAAAAGGCGGTATTATTATTCCGGATACTGCTAAAGAGAAACCAATAGAAGGTAAGGTTGTGGCCGTGGGCAAGGGCAAGGTGCTTGAAGACGGCAAGACGCTTCCCCTCGATGTGAAAAAGGGTGACCGGGTCTTATTTGGGAAATATGCGGGAACGGAAATCCAGATCGATGGTGAGGAGAAACTCATCATGAGAGAAGATGATATCGTTGCGATAATTGAGTAGACGCCGTTTGATAATGTCAATTGGCCATAAATGAAAAATGAAGGAGGACTATTAGTATGGCAAAAGAGATTAGATACGATGTAAAGGCCAGGGAAGCAATTCTTAAAGGGATTGACACTCTTGCCAATGCAGTTAAGGTCACCTTGGGCCCGAAGGGGAGAAACGTCATTCTGGATAAATCATTTGGTGCACCAACTATCACCAAAGATGGCGTTACGGTGGCCAAGGAGATTGAATTAGAAGATAAATTCGAGAATATGGGCGCCCAGATGGTCAAGGAAGTAGCTTCCAAGACATCTGATGTGGCAGGAGACGGTACCACCACGGCCACGCTTTTGGCACAGGCAATGTACAGGGAAGGATCTAAGTTGGTGGCAGCAGGTGTCAATCCCATGGCCATCAAGAGGGGGATTGAAAAGGCTGTGGATGTTACGGTTGGGGAGCTTAAAAGGATTTCCAAACCGACCAAGGATCAGGAAGAGATTGCTCAGGTCGGAACCATTTCCTCGAACAACGATTTGGCAATCGGTAATATTATTGCCGAGGCAATGAATAAGGTAGGTAAAGAGGGGGTAATCACGGTTGAAGAGGCCAAGAGCATGGATACCACCTTAGAAATAGTAGAAGGTATGCAATTTGATCGCGGTTATCTTTCCCCTTACTTTGTTACTGATGCGGAAAAGATGGTTGCCAGTTTTAGTGAGCCATATATTCTTCTTCATGAGAAGAAGATCAGCAGTATGAAGGATCTGGTTCCCATTTTGGAGCAGATCGCCAAAATGTCAAAGCCGCTTATTATTGTTGCCGAGGACATTGAAGGAGAGGCGCTTGCCACTTTAGTCGTCAACCGGTTGAGAGGCACCCTGCAGGTCGCGGCGGTAAAGGCCCCGGGATTCGGTGACAGGAGAAAATCCATGCTGGAAGATATTGCTATCCTTTGCGGTGGACGGGTGATTTCAGAGGATCTGGGCCTTAAACTGGAAAACGTTACCCTGAATGATCTTGGGACGGCCAAAACAGTTACTATTGATAAGGATAACACCACAATTGTGGATGGCGGCGGAAAACGGGGAGATCTGGAAGGAAGGGTCAAGCAGATCCGTGCCCAGATAGATGAAACCACCTCTGACTATGACCGCGAAAAGCTGCAGGAAAGATTGGCCAAGTTGATCGGCGGAGTGGCAGTGATAAATATAGGCGCAGCTACCGAGATTGAAATGAAGGAAAAAAAGGCCAGGGTTGAGGATGCCTTAAACGCCACAAGGGCGGCAGTGGAAGAGGGCATTGTGCCTGGCGGCGGAGTTGCCACGGTTCGGGCGATACCTGCGTTAGCCAAGTTGGAATTAGAGGGCGAAGAACAGACAGGCGTTAATATTGTAATGAGGGCTCTGGAAGAGCCTATTCGCCAGATAGCCAATAATTCCGGGGCCGAAGGCTCGGTGGTTGTGGAAAAGGTTAAAAAAGGAAAAGGTGCATTTGGCTTTAATGCGGAAACAGGCGAATTTGAAGACCTCCTCAAGGCGGGAATTCTTGATCCAACCAAAGTCACGAGGTTCGCGCTCCAGAATGCCGCATCGGTTGCCGCACTACTCCTGACTACCGAGGCCATGGTTGCAGAAAAACCGGAGAAGAAAGATGAAATGCCCGGCATGCCTCCTGGAGGCGGCATGGGTGGTATGGGCGGTATGGGCGGTATGATGTAAAAAAGGCATTATACTGTCGCCTGTCAGGTATACATACAGGGAATTAATCCCGTTATTGTAACACGACGTAATAAATGCATCCGGAAGGCAGAATTTCTACTTCCGGGTGCATTTTTTTTGATTTGCGTAAAAGCTATGGCATTTGCTCCGGTTTTTTGCTATGAGTCACATGAATCCTGCTTCAAGATAACATATTAAGGGCAAATCAAGGCCACGTCCTTCCCCGCATAGCGGGATCTTCGATGGGCTTGGATTCTTTACTAATGAGAAAGGTCGTACAGGGAAAAAATCCATGACACATAGCAGGCAAAACATAATGGTGACAGGTGCGGCAGGTTTCATCGGATTTAGTGTGTCGAAAAAGCTGCTCAGCATGGGAGAAAGTGTGATTGGCGTTGACAATCTAAACAGCTAT
Source organism: Desulfobacteraceae bacterium (assembly GCA_030613055.1). Lineage (GTDB taxonomy): Bacteria > Desulfobacterota > DSM-4660 > Desulfatiglandales > Desulfatiglandaceae > JAUWMR01. The sequence continues at coordinate 3,375 of JAUWMR010000026.1, read as the reverse complement.
TATGATGTTTCTCTTAAGAAGGCCAGGCTTGAGATCCTGAAATCTCAAAATGGTTTTGTATTCTATAAAGAGGACATCCAAAACCTCGAAGCCCTTAAAGACATTTTCAAAGGCCAACGGATTAACATGATTTGCAATCTGGCGGCCCAGGCCGGTGTGAGGCATTCACTGAAAGACCCGTTTTCTTACCAGAAGACCAATCTTGAAGGGTTTTTAAATATCCTTGAATTAGCTCGAGAATACGGCATCAGTAATTTCGTATATGCTTCATCCTCATCAGTTTATGGCAGTAACAAAAATGTCCCCTTCAGCGTGGAAGATCGTGTTGACACGCCTATCTCACTCTATGGCGCAACAAAAAAGGCCAATGAATTGATTGCACACGCCTATAGCTACCTGTATCAGATTCCCTGCACTGGACTTAGGTACTTTACTGTTTACGGGCCCTGGGGCCGTCCTGATATGGCCCTTTTCATCTTTACAGATGCCATATTAAAGCAAAGGCCAATTGACGTATATAACTACGGGCGTATGAGAAGAGATTTCACCTATATTGACGATATTGTGGACGGCACCATTGCCGCCCTTAGAAGGCCTGTCCCATATGAGGTGTTTAACTTAGGTAATTCGAATCCTATAGAACTTTTGGATTTTATCAGGGTTCTGGAAGAAGAATTGGGGCAGGAGGCCGAGAAAAACATGATGCCGATGCAACCAGGAGATGTGGAGGTGACAGCAGCAGATATCAATAAAACAAAAAAGCTTTTAGGGTTTAATCCCAGGACTTCAGTAAGAGAAGGTATAAGAAAATTTGTGCAATGGTACAGGGAGTATTATAATCTTTAGCCCTTTTCTTTTTTCTGGCCCGCCTTGAGCAGCATAGCCTGATCAATAAGGAGCGCGATTCCGGCCCTGATTTTTTTCTCCTTTGGGAGGCATTCATCCTGAACGGAAAGGGTAATATCGTTCCACGAGAGGATCTCCCTGGCAGCGGCCTCACCCTGAGTATTATTTATTCGGGCATCAAACAGTTCGCCCTTTTGGAAAAAAAGGACTCCCTGTTTACCTGATGATTTGTTCTCCAACCGGATGGTACAGGTCTTTTGCTCTGTCTCAATCAACTGTGCAAACATGGCTGAAGAAACGCCGTGAAAGGCGCCGCCCTCCGTTTTTTTTCCCAACGTATCAGTTATTTTCTGAGCCAGATCGTCAAGCATAAAGGGTTTTTCAATATACCCTATCGCTCCAATTTTTTTTGCCATACGTTCCATGACAGGCCTGCTGTAGCCGGTTATAATGATAACAGGTATGTCCGGGAAGTGAGTCATGATATGGATCAAGAGTGAAAAGCCGTCCATTCGCGGCATCCTCAGGTCAGTGATAACAAGGGAAATGGCGTTTTCATTAAGCTTATCCACAGCAACTTCACCGTCTTCAGCTAATAATATTGAAAAGGTCTCATCGTATTTTTCAAGGCCTTCCTTTAGAGACTGGAGCACTTCAAGTTCATCGTCAACAATGAGAATAGTCCTTTTCATAGCTGCTCCCACTGAAATTCAATCTACCCATCCTGCCGTCGTCTAATCCGCCAAAGGCGGACAGGGGTTTAATCACCCGCAGCTTGCTGCGAGGTAGTTCATTCTGGTTGAAAGGTCCTTTTCCGATTAGTAATTTCCATCTTATCACAATTGAGACATCCTTGTCCAAATTTAACTACAGAATGGCCCTTTTATTGTCAGGGAAATACTTTTTTCCTTTCCAAGAGCATATTAACATAATGTAACGCTATGGCAAAATCAGGACAAATGGGACAAGTAACAGAAAAATCCTTGAAGAATTATTTGATAATAACAAGATAGATGGAGACCTGATAAAATTAAGGAAAATGCTCAGCGGCCACAAATTTTAGCCAAAAGTAAGCTTTACTACCGGGTAACCGTCTGCTATAGGATGCAATAATGAAATTTCTCGAAAAAATATTTGGTAAGCCGGAGCCCATTCCCAATCTCGGTAGAAATGATATGTGCTGGTGCGGAAGCGGAAAGAAATACAAGCGTTGTCATCTGGAGTCCGATGAGAAAAGGCGCTCCAAATTCAGAATTGCAACCTGTACCACAGCCTCTTGACGAAAGTAACGGGGTGAGTTTCATCCCCTGGCGCTTTTACTTGAATTGGCCTCGGGCCAAGCTATAATGTTGATATTTTTAAATAAATGTCCCATAACCACCCTGCCTGATCTATTAATTATTTGTCTGGTACCTTTTTCTATCTGATTGATCCTTCAAATTACCCATTATTTTAGTCAGTTTTTATTGAAACAGCCCTGATTTTCGTTTAATTTGTTATATAATTGACCCATGAAAAGATTCATAGAGGAAAATTTTATAAAATGGAAAGATGAGAGGGGCTCGTCAGGCTGGGAAGTCCTACGTTATATTCACTTGATAATTTCGAAAAACAGAACAATATTCAATCCATTCCGTTTTACGCTTTTGGAAGCTGGCTGGAAAAAGCCCGCCGTTTCTGAATTCATGTCTCAAAAGTTGGAACTAATTACACTACATGGTATGGTGAATGAGGGAGGGGCGACCGGAGTTAGCCCCTCCCATGCCGAAACGAAAGGAGAATACCATGAGTGTGACCAAAGACGAAAAGGTTCGAAATCCATCCTCTCCTGTTCCTGAAGCGAAAAAGAAAAGGCGTTATCTATCCCCCGAGAAAAAGTTCCAGATATTTCTGGAGTCCCAAGTCGGAAAGATTCAAGTTGGAGAGATCTTAAGACGGGAGGGGTTGTATTCCACTGATCTGGCCCGCATCCGGAAGCAGGTAAGGGAAGGTGCCCTTGAGCGTTTGAGTGCCCGTCCTGGCCTGAAGCGTAGGACCGTGGCCTTTGAAGATTATGAGGCCCTGAAGAGTGACCTGGAGGACAAGGAACGAGCCTTAGCTGAGCAGGCTGTGGAGTTGGCAATCCTGAGAAAAAAAACGAATGGGGGCTCGTGGGAGAGATAAAAGGGCAGTGGTTGGAGGAAAAGCAGAAGGTAGAGATCCTGGCAATGATTGAACGTGCAAAAAATAAAGGTGTTTCCATGACCAGGGTCTGTGCCCTGTTGATGATTAGCCGACGTCGTGTTGTTAGATGGCGCAGAAAATGGAATAGAGTGAAGAGCTTGGGAAATCTCAAGCCAGGGCCTATAGAACCCCTGCATAAGCTTCTGCCTGTAGAAAGGGAGTCAGTCTTGCAGATGGCCACGAAGGAAGAATATGCCGATTTAGGCCATCGGATTTTGGCCGTTACAGCCTGGGATCTCGGGCTGTTCTTCGTCTCTTTCTCTTCTGTATATCGCATCATGCGCTCTGCTAATCTTATGTCGGTGC
>JAUWMR010000070.1 GCA_030613055.1 Desulfobacteraceae bacterium | reverse complement strand
GGCGCGATTCAGACCACGCGCGGCTGTCCCCTGAACTGCAGCTTCTGCAGCGTGACGGCGTTCAACGGGGCTCGTTACCGCCAGCGGCCCATCCCCGATGTCGTCCGCGAATTCCAGTGCATCCGTGAGAAACGTGTTCTGGTGGTGGACGACAACCTTATCGGCACGCGCCCGGAGCACATCGCCCGCGCCAAGGACCTGTTTCGTGCCATGGCGCGGGCGAACCTGCGCAAGGAATGGTTCGCCCAGGCCACCGTCAACTTCGCCGATGACGAAGAACTCCTGGCGTTGGCCGCGAAGGCCGGGTGCCGGGGCGTCTTCATCGGCTTTGAGTCCCCTACGCCGGAAGGGCTTCGGGAACTCGGCAAGAAGTTCAACCTTTTGAAGGGCCGCGACATCCGCGCCTCAGTGCGGCACATCCAGCGGCACAACATCCTGGTCGTGGGTTCGTTTATCATCGGTTTGGACGTGGATGAACCGGGCATCGGCAAACGGATCGCCGAGGTGGCCCAGCAGTACGGCGTGGACAATCTCAACACGCTGTTTCTGACGCCCTTGCCCGGCACGCGATTGTGGGACCAGATGAAAGCGGAGGGCCGCGTCGCCCTCGAGGCGTTCCCGGAGGACTGGAAGTATTACACGCTGACCTTCCCGGTGGCCCGGTACAGGCATTTGTCTTTGGCGGCCATCATAGATGAAATGATCTCCTGCGACCAGACCTTCTATTCCATGCCGCGCATCCTGCGCCGGGCATGGGGCAGTCTGTGGGGACGCCGCATGCCGCTGGTCAGCCTGGTTGGCAATCTCTCCTACCGGAGCAACCTCCGGCTGAACCGCAAGGCATATGCAGACTTCAAGCGTCAACGCGGCAATGGGCACGATACGGTAGAATCTCAGGCTTTCCCATCATCCGGGACGATCAAGGCAGGACCCCCGTCTCTTGCATGATGGGCGAGTGGATCTGAGATCGCTTGTCTTGACGACCATGGGTTAGGGCAGGACGAAACGAGAGGCCGAACATGTCACTTCAGCGGACGCTAAGAACCGCGCCGCTGAGTTCACCGTTATACCTTTAAATACGTTTATTAATCGACTATTTAATGATCCTCTGTATAAAATAAAATTTTTTGAAACACAAATTAGACTATTATGCTAAAATATGTTCCGATGTCCATATATAGGATATTGAACGTGTTTTAATTTAATTTATACGTGACTGTAATATGTAAAATGAATATTGATCAATTAATGAAATATAACTAAAGTGGGAGTAATACAGTGACAAGATCAGAAATTCTTGAAATTCTTAAACTATATAAAACCGAAAACGCTGAAAAATATGGTATTAATAGTCTTGGGATATTTGGCTCATTTTCCAGAGATAATGTAAAAGACGAGAGTGATGTGGATATTATAATCGAAACCACCGATCCTGATCTTTTTATTTTGGTCCATATTAAAGATGAATTAGAAGAGCTGCTCCATAAAACAGTTGATATTGTCAGAAACCGAGAAAAAATGAATCCTTATTTAAAAAAACATATTGAAAAGGACGCTATTTATGTATGATAAAGAGTCAGTTTATGACATTTTAAATCAAATATTGGATGCCACTCAGAAGGTAATCAATCGTTTTGCACCAATAAAAACAGTAGAAGATTTTACTAATTCCCCTTCTGGAGTTTGCAAAATCGTAGAGAGCATCGAGCAACTGCGTCTATCGGACGCATCATAACTGCGCCGGTCACGCGGTGGTGGGCACTCAGTGTTCTGCCCTGGTCTAAAACGCCTCCTCCGGAATGTCCAGGGCCGAGGTATCTTCCTGCTGCAAGGCCGTGTAACGGGCAAACACATTGGTGAGGATATTTCGACAGAAATATTTTGCCGTCTCCACCTTGCCCCGGTAAAATATACCGTCAGAAGAACCTTGATCAACCTGCTTGCCCTTCTCCCTGGCTAACAGTCCCTGCTCCAGGATCAACTGTCCCATAAGGACCTCTGCAAAACACTCCAAAAAACGGGTCGCTGTCAATGCAACCAGGTGGGGTTTGCCCTCCTTAAAGTATTTCATATAACGCGAAGTAATATCGCCAGTTGCCTGAGCCGCTTGAAAGAGAAGCTTGAAATCAGGCCCAAAGTCCGAATCATCCTGGTGCTTTTTGGTAAAGGCCATGACGCCCTTGATAAAGTCCTGGAAGACCTTTCCGCCTTCGATTCCCAGCTTGCGTCCCACAAGGTCCAGGGCCTGGATATAGGTAGTCCCCTCCCAGATGGATGCGATTTTACAGTCCCTTGCATACTGTTCAACAGGAAACTCCCTGCAATATCCCACACCACCTAAAACCTGAATGGCTTCCCTGGTCAGATCATAACCAAAATCAGAACAATATGCCTTTACCAGGGGGGTGAACAGGTCAGCCTGCTGCTGGGCCTCTTTACGGATAGCATCATCCGGTTCATGCTCAGCCGTATCTAACAGATAAAAGACCTTTCCGATCATGGCTCTCATGGCCTCGGTCCCGGCCTTGAGATTCATCAGCATCCGCCGCACGTCCTCGTGCTGAATAATCGGGACCCGGTCCGCCTTGCGATTGGCAAAAGGAGGTCCCTGGGCCCTCTCCCTGGCATACTGCCGGGCCGTGTCATATGCGTTGGCTGCCATGGCAAGCCCCATAACTCCCGTAATCATGCGGGCCTCATTCATCATCTGGAACATCTTGGCCATTCCGGTGTTTGTCTCGCCAAGGAGAATGCCCCTGCATTTGCCGTTTTCCCCGAAGTTGAGGGTGCAGGTAACTGACCCCGCGACACCCATTTTGTGCTCGATGCCACTGCAATAGACATCGTTAGGTTCCCCAAGAGAACCGTCCGGATTCACCCGGATCTTGGGCACGATAAAAAGGCTTATTCCCCTGGTACCCTGGGGCGCTCCTTCTATGCGGCCCAAGACGAGATGGATGATATTTTCGGTAAAGTCATGTTCGCCGGCAGAGATAAACTGTTTTGTCCCCTCAATCTTGTAGACACGGGGATCATCTGCTTCAGCATCGGGTACGGCCTTTGTCCGGATCCACCCAACATCAGATCCGGCATCCGGCTCGGTCAGACACATGGTCCCACCCCATACGCCCGTATACATCTTTTCCACAAAAAGTGCTTTGTCCTCGTCTGTCCCGAAATTCTCAACCAGCCTTCCATTGCCCACGGCCAGGCCCGGATAGATCATCATCGCCAGATTGGCGCCCATGAAAAGCTCGCTCAAAAGCCCGCCAACGGCCTCTGGCAAGCCCTGGCCACCAAACTCCGGGCTTTGAGATACGGCCATCCAGCCATTTTCCGCTAAGACCCGCCAGCACTCGTGAAAAGCCCCCGGCACCTTAACTTGCCCGTCCTTATAATCACACCCTTCCTGGTCCCCCTCCTGCATGGCAGGTCCTAAGACTTCCTGTGCCACCTTCATGGCTTCATTAATAATCATCCGGAAATCTTCTTCTGAAAAATCCCTGTAAGCCTCGTAGGCGAAGAGCTTGTCAATCCCTAATTGCTCAAAGAGCAAGAATTCAATATCCCGTGTATCACGCCTGAAAAAGTTGGTCCCCATTATTTTGCCTCCTTCGTTTAGTCTTTTTTTCCTATCCGCTACACTAAAAAACACACCTAAATCCGATCTGCATGCTACCCTACACACCCCTGCAGGTCAATTCAAATTACTAACGTATTTCCCAAACATTATTTCCTTGACAGCATATTAGTCTCTGGTAGGTATCATACTTCAGGTTTCATCCAAAACCCTTAACAGTGCCAAAATATAGAAGTATAGAGGGCTTGCTATGTTTAAAACAAAAATCACGGAAATATTGGGTATCAAATACCCCATTGTGGGCGGAACCATGATGTGGATCACCACGCCGGAATTCACATCTGCAATTTCCAACGCCGGGGGTCTGGGAGTGCTTGCCTCGGCCATCTACCAGAGCCGCGAGGCATTTGCCGACGCCCTGGATCGCACGCATGACCTTACTGACAAACCGTTTGCCGTAAACCTCAACCTGTTTCCCATGATGCGGCCAATTGACAATAATGACTACCTTGATATCCTGATCGAAAAGGATATAAAGGTCGTGGAGACATCAGGCCACTCCGCGCCTCAAGAACTGTGTACCCGTTTCAAAGAGGCAGGGCTTATCTGGATTCACAAGTGCGTGGGTCTCCGTTATGCCTTAAAGGTCCAGGACATGGGAGCGGACATCATCACTGTTGTAGGGTATGAAAATGGCGGTGCCACCGGCAAACTGGATACAGGCACCCTGGTCCTTGTGCCGCTAATCGCGGAAAGCGTGAACGTTCCCCTGATTGGCGGTGGAGGTGTGTCAGACGGCAGGGGATTTTTGGCTATCCTTGCTCTCGGTGCTCATGGGGTCATTATTGGCACGCGCCTCTTAGCCACGCAGGAGGCACCCGTACATGAAAACCTGAAACACGCCCTGCTCCGGGCAAGTGAATTAGACACAATGCTTATAATGCGGTCCATCGGGGCCACTCACAGGGTATGGGCCAATGCCGCGGCAAAAAAATGCGCGGAATTAGAGGCGGGCCGGGCCGAACTGGCCGAAATCCTGAAAATAGTTGGTGGCGAAAAGGCAAAGATCATGTATGAAAAAGGCAATCTTGATGCGGGTATTATCTCATGCGGACAGGTTGTGGGCATGGCCAATGACATCCCCACCGTAAAGGAGCTATTTGACCGGATCATCGCCCAGGCCGGAGACATCGCCAACAATATTTGGACGGGATAACCCCGCGTTCCGCGGGGCAGGCAAAGATATACAGGATAACAGGATTTTATCATGTTAATCCTGTAATCCTGTCTAAAACATACATGAGTTACTTTAGGAGGATAGTAATGAACAACAGCAGCCCCTTTAAGGTCGAAAAAGATGGACATATTGCGTGGTTGATCCTGAACCGGCCGGAGAAGCGTAACACCATGAATCTCGAGTTTTTTAATGGACTCACGCGACAATTCCGGGAATTCGATGAAGACCCGGAGGTCCGTGTCGTCATAATCAGGGCAGAGGGCAAGAGCTTTACCGCCGGAATGGATCTTGGATCAATAGGCGGCCTGCTCCAGGGTGACGGAGCGGATTTCAGGGAGGATCTGAGGAAAAAAATCATTGAATTACAGGATGCAATGAATGCTGTAGAAAAATGCAGAAAACCCGTTATCGCTGCCGTACACAGCCACTGCATCGGCGGCGGGGTAGACCTTTTGAGCGCGTGTGATATCCGCATGGCCACAAGAGATGCTGTATTTTCCATACGCGAGACAAGGATAGCAATTATTGCAGACTTAGGTACTTTACAGAGACTGCCTCACATTATCGGTCATGGCTGGTTTCGAGAACTGGCCTTGACCGGAAGAGACTTTACAGCGGAAGAGGCCCTGAAAATGGGCTTTATCACACGCCTTTGCGAAGACCGTGAGGCCCTGTACGAGGCAGCCAAAAAGTTAGCCAATGATATTGCTTCGTGCTCTCCCCTGACCGTCCAGGGCGTAAAGGATGTGATGCTGTACAGCCGGGATCGCGGCGTATATCCAGGACTTGAATACGTTGCCCAGAAAAACGCGGCCCTCCTGCCGTCAGAGGACTTAATGGAGGCATTTAAGGCATTTATGGAAAAGCGCCCCCCTGTGTTTAAAGGTAAATAACTCAAACGGAGGGAATGACATGATAGATGAGATGTTTCAAAGAAGAGGTTGAAAATGAAAATGGTGCTCATCAATACGAAAATCTAAGATCCAAGGTTGCAAATAATGCCTTTGAATGTTTCAACCACCCTCTCTGCAAATATAGAAGAGTTGATGTGGGTATTGACTTCTATGAAAGATATATTTTCGTCAAGATTTTCGGTTAAAGCTCGATAAAGGGCCATATCAGCTTCAGGATCATAGAAACTTTTGCCCTGTATATCAACAGAAGACAAGCCATATTTTGGCCAAATAATAAATACCTTACCCTTTGATCTATTTAGTTTATTGGCTATTACTTCCCCAAGTTGACGATTCTCAGAAATACTCGTCCTCACAATTGTAGCTTGTGGATTATGATAGTGAATAGGGCGGTCAATTAAAGCGTCGGGCACAGTAGGAGGTGCGAGAAAGTTAATAAAGTCCGCACTTCCCGGGATAATTATTTGGGGGATACCACGATCTCCCGCTGCCTCTAATCTATCAGGACCTGACGATGCCATACCGCCAAAGAGCTCGTTTCCCACCTCATTCACAGCAAATTCAATGACCGCGGCTACAGGATTTGAAGAAACATAATCTTCCAAAGACCTTCCACCTGTGCCAATCGTATGAAAAACTAAGATCTCGTAACCTTCTTTTTCCAAATCGTCCTTGACTTTAAGTGCACCCCCTGTAACGGTTCCGTTCATGCCCATCACAACTAATGGCTTAAGCTCGGATTCAACGATTTCAGTTTCTGCCATGCCTACAATTGCCCCTGCCGCATTGGCCAAAACCTGCCGTGTCAGACGATTTAGACCAGCTATGTCTGCAACTGAGGGCATTAGTGTGACATCCCGAGTCCCTGCATAGGGTGCTGCCCCGGCCTGAGTTACTTTAGTGGAGATTAATATTTTCGGAAAACCAATGGGCAAGGCCTGTAAGGCAGGGGCAGATGTCATAGATCCCTGGCCACCACCCATGGCCAATAGAGCATGCAATTCACCTTTTTTTACCATCACTTTTACAATGGACTTAAGCCCCTCGGCCATGGTTTTTCCTGCCTTGTTTTCATCTCCATTCTCTATTAGTCTCTGTAAAGTCATACCACCAGCACTTGCAACCTGATGACGGGTGACCTGAGCTGGTATCTTTGCCTCACCTAAAACTCCTATATCAATGATAAATGGCTGGTGTCCTCTATTCCTGATTATCTTCTGAACAAAATCGACTTCCAAACCTTTGGTGTCTAAAGTACCCACAATTGCGATCGTTTTTTTCATCTTTTTACATCCCCTAAATTTTCAGGTATCCCAGATCAGAAGAGACGGCATCTGCGGAGATTTTTATTATATCCACTATACGCTGGACATCTTCCTTTTCACTGAGCTGTGGGATAGGTAAGGCCACACCAAGAGCTGCCACGACCTGTCGAGAATAATCTCTGATGGGTGCGGCAATACCAATTATTCCCTCAACTGCTTCTCCCCTCTCTGAAAGGTAGCCGTCTTTGCGAATTTTTTCCAGACGAAGGCTGAAGGCGTTTTTATCAGTAATCGAATAAGGGGTGTGGGCTTCTAAGGGATATCTTTTTAATATGTCTCTCACCTTTTCTGGAGTAAGGTAGGCCATTAAAACCATGCCCAACATTCCGTAATGTAAAGCTCTTCGCCAACCAATATCTGATGAGATGCGTATCATCCCGTGCCCCTCGCGCTTGTCTACATAAACTAACTGATCTTCCATCATGACTCCCAGAAGGACTGTTGCCCCCGTTGTACGTTGAAGAAGGTTCATGCGATGAGCAGCGGCCTTACGAAGGGAGAATGAAGAAAAAACAATTCCACCTAATTCAAATAGGCGCAAACCCAACTGGTAACGTTTGGACCTGGGGTCCTGCTTAAGGTAGCCCCGTGCTGTGAGATTTGAAATCAATCGCTTGGCAGTCGTCTTATTGAGCCCTGTAAGTTGTACGACCTCCGTCAACCTCATCTCTCTATCCTGGAAATTGAAGCAGTCAAGGATATCCAGAGCCCTCTCTAATGACTGTACCTTATAAATATTTCCTTTATTCATTTTTAGTTTCATATCATGAAGTCATATTTTATTTATAATTATTTATATATAATTAAAATAGAAAGATGTCAATTGAGAATATTATTTAATCTTGGAAAATCCCATCCTCTTGGCGGGGTAGAGGTAGAGGATTATGCACTCTGTCTTAAATAGTTTTCGGGATTATTTGACTGATAAAAAGAGGTGTTTCATCCCTCTCTGTGAGAAAAAAAGCCGCGAACTTAGGGACTGGATTTTTTTTATTGACATTAACTATTGTTGATGATAAAAAATTAAATTATGAAAGATCGTTTCATAATGTGAAACTAAATCAGAAGGGAGGGTTTCATTCCATGACTGACGACTTAAGGAAGTTCTTGGATACCCTGAAAGAGAAAGGGAAACTTCGCATGGTCAATGGGGCTGATTGGGACCTTGAAATCGGGACCATAAATGAACTGATGGCCGAAAGGCAAGGGCCGGCTCTGGTCTTTGATAACATAAAAGACTATCCCCAGGGCTTTCGAGTTGCCACCAATTTGATGCACCACAGGGTGGGCCAGAAATTGGCCTTTGGTTTTCCGGATGAAATGACCGACCTTGAGTGCGTGGCAGATTGGAAAGATAAGTGGAACAAATTTCAACCAGTACCACCGGTGGTGGTGGAAGAAGGCCCTATCAAGGAGAATATCCTTAAAGGAGATGACATCGACATCTATAAATTTCCTACTCCTAAATGGCATACCCATGATGGTGGCCGTTACATTGGTACAGGAATCATCACCATTACCAAAGATCCGGATGAGGGATGGGTCAACTTCGGCACATACCGCGTTATGATTCAGGATAAAACAACGCTTGCTTTTTATGCCTCCCCTGGCAAACACGCTACCATCATGCGTGAAAAATACTGGGCCATGGGTAAACCATGCCCCGTGGCCATGTGTTTTGGTCAGGACATGCTTCTTTTTAGTATTTCTACCATTGGTCTCCCATGGGGCATGTCTGAATATGACATGGCGGGTTATATTAAAGGCAAAGGGGTGGAAGTCGTTATTGATGAGGAAACCGGACTCCCTATACCAGCCACGGCTGAAATTGTGGCCTGTGGATTCTCTCCACCGCCAGAAGAGGATAGCCGTCCGGAAGGCCCATTTGGCGAGTGGCAGGGATATTATGCCTCTGGGACCAGAAACGAGCCTGTAGTACATATCAAGACTCTGTATCACCGGAACGATCCAATTCTTTTTGGTCAGCCTCCGGTGAAACCGCCTGTAAATACCTGGTTTCCCATTCCCATCCATACGGCAACCTTTCTATGGAATAGGCTGGAAAAGGCAGGCATGATGGACATCAAGGGTGTATATGTACACGGTCCGGGAAACCGGGTTATCGCTGTAATATCTCTCAAACAGAGATATCTGGGCCATGCTAAACAGGTGGCCACTTTGGCAGGAGCATTTTTGCAGGGTGGGGCATGCACAGGCAGATACATCATTACGGTTGACGAAGATATTGACCCCTCGAACTTGGAAGAGGTGCTTTGGGCCGTTTGCACACGCTGCGACCCGGAACATTACATAAATATCGTGCCGGGATTTTTGACCAGCCCGTTGGATCCCATGCTCAATCCTGAAAAACGGGCAAGAAAAGATTACACCACTTCCAAGGTGTTCATAAATGCCTGCCGGCCCTACCACTGGAAGGATAAATTTCCACCAGTCAACGTGGCTGGCCCAGAACTGCGCCAGAAAGTACTTACCAAATGGGTTGATCTGTTTAAAGACGTATAAAGAGGCCGTAAGAGTCAGCCGCAAGGAGGAGGAAAGAGATGAGATTTGTTGTTTCCCCATCGAATTTAAGAGGAACCATTACTATCCCCGGTTCCAAATCGAACACAACCAGAGCCGTCTTTATTGCCACCCTGGCTGAAGGAAAATCAATAATTCGTAACCCGCTGCGAAGTGCGGATTGCCTTTCCACTGTCACGGTATGTAAAGGTTTTGGGGCATCTATAGAAACAGGTAAGGATTGGATTGTTCATGGTATTGGTTCAGATCTTCCCACACCTCAAGATATTTTGGATATGGGAAATTCCGGCACTACTTATTACATAGCTACAGCTACAGCAACATTGGTAAATGGTTTTTCGGTAATCACAGGCGATCATCAGATAAGGCGAAGACCAGCAGGCCCCTTTATCGCCGCACTGAACGATCTCGGTGGTTTCGTTTTTTCTACACGCGGAGGCGGTGTCGCTCCCTTGGTTGTAAGGGGAATGCTAAGGGGGGGGGAGGCTCATCTTCCAGGGATAAATTCCCAGTGGCTCACACCCCTTCTCATCAATTGCCCTTTGGCATCAGACAATTCAGAGATAACCGTGGATAACCTTCAGGAGCGTCCCTATATCGATATGACTATGGGCTGGCTTAGCCGTCAGGGTATAGAATTTTCCCACAAAGAATATAATCGTTTTGTAATACGAGGTGGGCAGTCCTATCACTCCTTTGATGAGACGATCCCTGCTGACTGGGAATCGGCATCCTTCCCCATGGTGGCTGCTGTAATTACAGACTCTGAGGTTACCTTAATGGGACTGGATACCGGGGATTATCAAGGGGACAAAGCAGTAATAGACATTCTAAAAGAGATGGGAGCAGATGTTGAGGTGCGGGATAGGGGAAAAGGAGGAATTACCGTAAGAGGGGGCAGGCAGCTTGAGGGCATTGAAATAGACTGTGGAAATATTCCTGATGCTCCCCCCATATTGGCGGTTCTGGGCACTAAGGCAAAAGGTAAGACCGTGCTCAATAATTTAGGGGCTTCCCGACTGAAAGAGACAGACAGGCCTCGATCCATTTACGAAGAACTGAAAAAAATGGGCGCGAAAATAGAAATCAGCGAGGATTCACTTACTGTTTATGAAAGTGATCTAATGGGAACACTTATTGATGGTCATCACGACCATAGAATAGTGATGGCCACTACTATTGCCGGTTTTGTGGCCCGGGGCAAAACCGAAATCACAACTGCTGAATATTACAAAATATCATTTCCAAATTTTTATGAGCTCATTACGTCTTTGGGTGGTAGGATTGAAAAAAAGGAATAGTGAAGATATTTAAAAAAAGGGGGGGGTGATAATTTATCTTAAGGTGTAAAAGGGATCAAGGAAGATTAACCGGAGCTTAGGTCATAAAGCCTGACTATTATTTTGTGAAAGGGGGTAAGAAATGAAAAAGAAAAAGGTTTTTATCACTATGACTATTGTTTCTCTGCTTTTTTGCTTAGCTATTACATGGGGAGGATTGGAAATAGCTCTGGCAAAAGATAATACGATCCTTATCGGGGTTCTGAATCCAATGAGCGGTCGCGTTTCTCGGCTTGAGCCTTATTCCATAGGGGCAGTTAAATTAGCTATAAAGGAGATAAATGAAAAAGGTGGAATAAACATTAAGGGCAAAAGCTTTAAATTAGACTATAAAGAATACGATACTGAATGCCGGCCTGAGGTAGGGGTAGCAGCGGCTGAACGACTTATTGAAAAAGACAAGGTGGCCTTTATATTGGGCGGTATATGTAGCAGCGTTACGTTGGCTGTTATGAAGGTGACAGAAAGAACCATGGTGCCGCAGATTACGGCGGTATCCACTCACCCCAAAATTACTGATCCCAAGTATCGACATGACTATATGTTTCGAAACAAGGATACAGATAAAATGCGTATCAAATATATATCTCGAGATATGGCCGAAGACCTTAAGATAAAATCGGTAGCACTTATCGGGCCAAACGACGACTTTGGGCTTGGCCGCTCTGATGCCTATAAAAAAACCTTAACCTCCAAAGGCATTAAGGTCTTAGAGACAGTGCTTTTCAATCCAAAGCAAGAAGATTTCCTCATCGAACTACAGAAGATAAAGCGCAACGACCCTGAGGCCCTAATTCTATGCGTCAATGCGCCCGAGCATTGCGAACTCTTAGCAAGACAGGCCCGCCAGGTAGGCTTTAAAAAAATAATCGGTTCAGCAAGCTGTAGCTCTATAAAACTGGCAAAAAAATTAGGCGAGGCCGGTGAAGGGTTCATGTTTGAACTGCCTTTTTATGTCAGCCCCAAGGTGCCTCATGTCTATCAGTGGGCCAAAAAATTTAAGGAGATGAATGGAATCGAACCCAATTTCGTCTCAGCACCCTCATATGATGCCGTGTATGCCATTGCAGAGGCCATCAAGAATGCACAGACTGCCACCAACCTCAAGGCCATTCGAGATGCATTCGCCAAGATCAGCATTAAAGGGGTCTATAGCTATCCGGATTTTGTCCTCAGTTTTGACGAAAATGGACAGGCTCAAGTTGCCTCCGGTATAGGGATGTTTAAAGGGGGAAAGATCGTTCCTATCACTGGTGCTTATGCAGGGAAGTAAAGAGACGTATCGAGAATGAACGAATTAGCGTTTTTTGTCCAGCAGATCATAAACGGCCTTTCCATCGGTATTATTTATGCCCTCATGGCCGTGGGCCTGACACTCATCTTCAGTATCATGGATGTACTCAACTTTGCCCATGGCGAGCTTTTTATGTTAGGTGCATATTTTTGCTACTGGTCTATGCATCTAATCGGTCTTCCCTTTATCCTTAGCCTTGTCATGGGCATTTTGGTTGTTGCATGCATTTCTACGGTGATTGAAAGATTAGTTTTTCGTCCAATACGCGGCAACCTTGTGGCCTCTATCATGGCCTCTTTAGGTCTCATGTTTGTGCTTCAAACCACGGCCTCGCTGGCCTGGGGCACCATATCCCGGTCCATGCACAGTCCCTTCAAGGCAAGTGTACTTCGCTTGGGAACCCTGTTCATTCCGTATGATCGGCTTTTTGCCATTTTGGCCTCACTCAGCTTGTTTTTTGGATTATGGTGGTTTATTCAAAAGACCAGGATGGGCAAGGCCATGAGGGCCACCTCTATTAATCGTGAAGCTGCTCTTATTAAGGGAATTGACATAGATAAAGTCTACATGGTCACCTTTACTTTAGCAGGGGCTTTGGCAGCATCGGCCGGAGGCATTTTAGGATCGATATATTCAGTGGCACCGGATATGGGACTTTTACCACTTCTTAAAAGTATAGCGGTCATCATCGTGGGAGGACTGGGAAATATCCCTGGTGCTGTGGTGGGTGGTTGTATTATAGGTCTCTCTGAGGCCCTCGGAGCAGCATACTTTTCGGCGAATTACCGGGATATTTATTGTTTTGTTATATTGGTAGCGGTATTGCTCGTCAGGCCCCAGGGTCTATTGTCCGGGTGGAAACGATAAGTTATGGCGACAAAAAGAGCTACCCTTTATCTTACCATTCTCTCAGTTTCACTACTGCTCCCTTTATTAAGCCTTAAGAGCCAGTATCAACTCCATATATTTAATCTTACCCTCATCTTCATCATGTTTTCCATGAGTTTTAATCTCGTATTCGGATTTACCGGTTATATGCCCTTATCTCACATAGGAATCTGGGCAGTAGGGGCCTATACATCGGCTATTTTAGCCACAAAGTTAGGCGCAAATGTGTGGTTGGCCATGATAGCCGGGGCAATCATGGCTGCCATTTTTTCTTATGTCATCGGAATTCTTTCTTTCAGGGTCAAAGGACACTACTTCGCCATCCTTACGCTTGCCTTTAGCGAAATATTAATAATTATAGCCATAAACTGGGTGGACCTCACTGGAGGGGCTATGTGTATAGTCGGTATTCCTGCGCCTGAGATTCATATACCCGGGATTTTACATTTTGTTTTCAGCTCTCGTATCTCCTATTATTATCTATTCCTGATCGTGACCCTTGGGGTCTTATACTTCTTGTGGGGGCTATTAAGATCTCCTTTAGGCCGCACTTTTGTGGCTATCCGGGAAGATGAAACGCTGGCCCAGTCCATGGGTCTCAAAACTCTGGATTTTAAGCTCCTCTCTTTTTGTATCAGTGGTTTTATAGCGGGTTTATCAGGGGCGCTATTCTGTCATTATCAACAGATCTTAGGTCCCTCCAATTTCGCCTTTGCCTATCTGGCCCAGGTACTCGCCGTGATCATGGTGGGTGGTACTCGCACCTTTTGGGGGCCTGTGGTTGGCTGCCTAATCCTGGTTCCGTTACCCGAACTGCTGCGAGGTTTTGCAAGATACCGGCTGCTTATATTTGGTATTCTCCTTATTGTAACCATCATTTATGCTCCTAAAGGGCTGGTAGGTTTTTTTGAGGAGTATAGGGCTAAAAGACATCAGTTGAAAGGGCCACTGGGGCCATGGCAGGCTGACAAAGCTAAGTGATCTTTATGAATCCTTTATTCAAAGTAGAAGGACTCAAAAAAAAATTTGGAGCGGTAAAGGCATTAGACGGCTGCTCCTTTGAGGTTTTTGAGGGGGATATCCTTGGTATCGTTGGGCCCAATGGCGCGGGGAAGACGGTAACACTTAGCGTGATCAGTGGAGAACTCCAACCGGATGATGGGAAGATAATTTTTAGAGGTCAAGACATCACGGGCCTGCCCCCTTATGAAGTCGTGAAACGCGGCCTGACTCGGACCTTCCAATTGACACGTATCTACCCTGAAATGACGGTGCTTGAAAATATGCTTTTTGCCGCCCAGCGAAAGGAATTTTCATATAATGTCTTGCAGCTCTTAAAATGGCGTATGTCCTATCAGGTCGATATTGCAAACAAAGAAAGGGCCTTCAACCTTTTGAAAACCTTAGACCTTATCAACATGAAGGATGCTAAGGGGAAAGAATTAAGCTATGGCCAGCGGAAACTTTTGGAGTTAGCCAATGCCTTGATCATTTATCCGGAACCTAAGCTCATCATGCTCGATGAACCATTCGCCGGGATAAATCCTTTGATGACCCAAAAGATTGCGGAATACGTGAGAGGATTCCAGGTAAAGGGCCTGACCTTTGTTATCGTCGAGCACAATGTAAGACTCCTCACAAACCTATGCAACCGTATGATTGTCCTGTCCCAGGGAAGAAAGATTGCAGACGGAGATCCCAAAGATGTTCAGCAGGACCCACTAACCATTGATGCGTATTTTGGGGAATAGAATGATTCTTGAGGTAGAGAATATTGTGAGTGGATATGGAGATATAGAAATACTGCATGGTGTTTCCTTATCTGTAAGCGAGGGTGAAATAGTTGGTATCATCGGCCCTAACGGAGCGGGAAAGTCCACCATCTTCCGTACGATCTTTGGCCTGCTGAACCTTAATGAGGGAGATGTGCGATTTTTGGGGGAGAGTATCGTAGGGCTCAGGCCACGGGATATTCTTAACCAGGGTCTGGCTTATGTGCCGCAAGGTCGTTTTACCTTTCCCGAGATGACGGTCCAGGAAAATCTTGAGATGAGCTTGTTTATAAAGAAAATCGATACCACACAAGAAATTAGCCGCATCTATTCACTCTTCCCGGTTCTTTATGAAAAGAGGAAAGCTAAGGCCAATGAACTTAGCGGGGGGATGCAACAGCTCATGGAGATGGCCGGTGCATTGCTTCTAATGCCCCGGCTTTTAATGTTAGATGAACCTTCCCTTGGTTTAGCGCCAAAAATTAATACAGAAATATTTAATCGGGTTAAGAAACTCAATAAAGAAGGAATAACCTTTCTTATTATCGAACAGAATATCCATGCCTTACTAAAAGTGGCTCAGAGGATCTATGTTTTGGAGCTTGGACAAAACAGATTCGAAGGGGCCGCTCAGGAGCTAATGACAGATAAAAGGTTGAGCACACTCTATCTGGGTGGTGAGTAAGAATAAAATAAAAGGTATTAAACCCCAGGGCATGCTCTGGACCCCATTTTAATTGGCACCCCCGCAAGGGGGTGGGGTATTAAAAATCAATATAAAGGAGATTTTATAATGGGAAGAGGAAATGGATGGCCAAAGGCAATTTTTTATGATTCGAAAAACACGCTCTTTGATTGGTCAGAGGCCTGGATCGAAGCATCTACTAATATAGTAAAGCATTACGAGAGCAATGTTGGTGGCGATGAATTCAAAAACTTATGGCACCATTTACTTATATCAGAAAACCATCGCACGGCCTTTGCTGCCTATCGTGATTTTACAAAGGCCCTTAAAGACTCTCTTTTCTACACATTTAAATATTACAATATCCCAGGTAGTGCGGATGATATCAAATATATGCTGGATCTGTGGGATGCAGTTCAGCCCTTTCCGGATACCGTCCCTGCGCTGAAAAAACAACAGGAGATGGCTAAGGTTCTCATTTTTTCAAATGTGGAAACCAGATATCTGGATATGATGGTGGACAAAATGGGGGGTTTTAACCCTGACTTTTTTGGCACAATGGAACAGGCCAAAACATGCAAACCATCTCCGCGTGCGTATTATTGGGTCCTGGAGAAAAACCGGCTTAAAGTCGATGATGTACTTTACTGTGCAAGGCCTCAATGGGATGTACAGGGGGCTATAGCGCTTGGGATGAAGACGGCCTGGCTTAACAGGGCCCAGGAAAAGCTTGAAGGAGTAAAACCGGATTATGAGGTAAAGGATCTCCACGGGATTACCGAAATAGTCGAATCAAGCCTTGGCTCAGGCGGATAATGTACTTGGATAGCATAATACAGATTGAATAAATAATTACAACAACGCAAGAGGTACGCAGTGGCTACTTTGACCGAAGTCATGGGTGAATTTATCGCCCAATTACGGTTTGAAGACCTTCCAGACGATATAGTAGAAAGGGCACGCCTGACTCTCCTTGACAGTATAGGCTGTGCATTAGGTGGCAGCAGGCAAAAGTCAATCCTTATATTAGAGGATTTCATCCTTTCATCCAGGGAAGGTGGCGGAAGAATCAGTATATTTGGCAGTAAAAATAAAACTTACTTGACAGATGCAATCTTGTTAAACGCTTCCATGGCAGATGCCCTGGAGTTTTCAGATGTGAATAAGTTGGCAGGAGGCCACCCGGGATGTATGGTGGTCCCCGCTGCTCTGAATGTTGCAGAAGACTGTGGTGCCTCCGGAAAAGATCTCCTCTTAGCCATTGTCTCAGGATATGAGGCCCATCGCTTAGCCATTCCGCTGTATCCTCAGGCATTTCGAGATGGGTTACATCTGGTGATGTTTGGCGGGACTTTCGGGTCCTGTGCAGCAGCGGGTAAGACTCTGAAATTAGGTCCCCAGGAGATGTCTCATGCTTTAGGGATCTGTGCGGTAGTTCCGGTTGCCCCTTTTGAACCCTGTCGTGTAGGTGGTTATACGAAAGATCTCTATACCGGTTGGGCTGCCATGACAGGTACTTTCTCAGCCCTTTTAGCGAAGAAAGGCTTTACAGGGACTGCCACCCTTTTTGAAGGAGAACTGGGACTTTATCGGGTCTTGAGAGCCCAAAAGGACCCTTCAACAGCCCTTGAAGGGCTGCGCAGCGAGTGGATCATTCGTAAAAGCTGCATAAAGCCACACGCGTCCTGTCGCTTCACGCACTCTTCTGCCGACGCAGCCCTGGCCATTGCTCAGGAGAAAGAGATATTCGCAAACGAAATTGAGCGCATAAAGGTTACTACTGATACAATTCCCTATCAATTAAACAGAGGCCCTGCACCTAAAGATGCCATTGATGCCCGTTTCAGCATCCCCTTTGTAGTCGCTACAGTACTGCTTAAGCAGCGGTTTATCGAGATCGACGATTTTGATGACAGCAATATTCAGGACGAGGCCATTACCAATCTTGCCAAAAAGGTTGAGGTACACTTGGATAAAGATCTGGACATAATGTACCATGAACCACCCGCAGGAAAGGGTTTCAGAACTGCCATCATAGAGATACGGTTTAAAGATGGTACCCGGATTTCTAAAAGAGTTGATTACCCAAAGGGTGATCCTAACAATCCGGTCTCATGGGAAGAAGCCGAGGATAAGTTCCGCATCCAGGCCCAGCGTGTGCTCAGCACCCGGCAGGCAGATCGGATAATAGACCTGATCCACAATGTTGATGAATTAGATCATATAGATATCATTATATCTTTGCTTAAACCCGCATAAGTCAATGAAGCCACCTTTGGTATCCAGCAAGAACTGAGCAATTTTGAAGGCTTTATTCCTGTAAATCCTTATGATATCCTGATAATATAATTTTTTGTTCTCAAATAAACGGGTGATTTATACCACACCACTGTGGTTTAGTCTCAATTGCCGCTTTTTGTGGCGCTTATTTAGCCCGCGTATTGAGACACATTTAACAAATAACATTGGACAGGCACGCGATAGATGTTAACAGATTCCAATTTTTAAAGATGGGCCTAATTCGGTCTTCCTTAAATATTTAGTTGGTAGGCCGTTTTTTGATTGATTTAGAGGATTTGATCTTGATTATCCCGTTTATCCTGTCAAAAGTTTACTTCCGTTGAATTATTGCACATGAGATCTAAATCAAATATGACAAACTGCTTTAAAACCATATTCTCGTTGATAGCAATGCTGTCGTTTTTAGCGGCCTGCAGTATTGCCGACTATAAAAATATTATCAGGAGCATAAAGGGCGGCGATCCCGAAGTGATCAGGAAGGTGGCGACTAAAAAGGCCGTCCGTTATGCCGCCCGTCCTGATGCATTGAAGCGGGATGTGGAACTGTTCAAAAAAAATTTCCTTGCGGAATTGACAAAGTTTAAAAGGGCTGTTTCCGGAGTTTGGGGTGAAAAAGATACAAAGACATCTAAGCCAAAGGAATACGTCAAATATACCCAGCAGTATAAAAGCCGGGCACTGATCAATTTCGACAAAGGTCTTATTACTGTTGAAACCCTGGATCAAAAAAAGCCGGAAGACAGCCTGAAAAAAGCGATAGTAAGTACTCTTCTGGCCCCATACAACCCGAGCGGCGTTGATCTTTACTCCGACAAAGGACCTGAATTTACAGGGACCCCGTATCTCCATGGACAGGTAAAGGATCACGACGGGAAAAATATCCGCTGGAAATGGCGGGCAGAGCGCTTTGCTAATTATCTTATCCGTCACGACCTCAAAACACGCCCTGCATCCACCAAAGAAGGCCCCAAAACGGTTCACTACGTGCACATGGCCATGGTCAAAAGCCATCTGGATATGCGGGCCAGGAAATATAAACCTCAGGTGTTGAGCCAGGCCAAAAGATTCGACGTTAAGCCAAGCCTTGTTTACGCAATCATGGAGACTGAAAGCAGCTTCAACCCTTACGCGGTCAGCTCCGCCCCGGCCTATGGACTGATGCAGATCGTCCCCACTACTGCCGGCAGGGATTCCTGGCGATTATTGAAAAAGAAAGACGGGATTCCGTCCAGGCAATACCTCTTCAATGCGAACAATAATATCGAGATGGGCACGGCCTATCTCCATATCCTGGACTCCCGCTATTTAGAGGCCATCAAAAACCCGGTTTCCCGTGAATATTGCATGATTGCCGCGTACAATACCGGCAGTGGCAATGTGTTGAAAGCTTTCTCAAAAGATCGTGCCAAGGCAGTGGATATCATAAACCGGATGACACCTGATGCCGTATACAAAAAGCTCCGATCCTCACTTTCCAGCGCCGAAGCCCGGCGATATGTGATGAAGGTAACGGAAGCCAAAAGGCGTTACATAAAGCTATAACGGATCATCCGGTTAATGAGTACCGAAAAACTGTTCAGATATGAAGTTGGCAGACGGGAAGGTTGAAGCAGTCTTTTCTTCGATTCCAAGCTTCTCGGCCTGGTGATTTCAGGCGGTTATGTGCGGGTGAAGCCTCCCCCCTCCGCTGTTCTCCTCCGCTCCTTCGGAGCGTCGGAGCCAGGGGGTCCCCCATCCC
>JAUWMR010000045.1 GCA_030613055.1 Desulfobacteraceae bacterium | reverse complement strand
GGGGTTCCCTGCCGTGAGTTTCTTCATGTAAACGATCTTGCTGATGCGTGCGTATTTATAATGAGCCTGAATGAGAAAAATTTTGCTTCCCTGCTTGCATATCGCATTCCAGCGCTGATAAATATCGGTTCAGGAAGGGAGATTAGTATAAAGGAATTGGCATTGCTTATGAAGGATATAGTTGGATTTGAGGGAGAAATTATTTTTGACAAAACCATGCCTGACGGCACTTTGCAAAAATTGCTCAATGTTTCCAGGCTGACCGCTCTTGGATGGAAATCAAAGATTTCACTTAAAACCGGAATCCGCACTACTTACGATAGTTATCTTAACCCTTAACTCTGAAACAATGAAGAATAATCCGGCGTGATCAGAAAAGAGCTAATTAGCCACAGACACACACAGACTGACACAGACATTTGGCCGGCGGACAGCGCCGGACAAAAATGGTCATCGCTTCGCGAGAAAAACTAATGCTGCCCCGTAGTTTCGGAAGATGGTACAGGGGGCCTCAGCGGCTCTGCAGTGAGATATAAACATTGAGAAAAAAATGAAATCAAAATTTAAAAAAAACATCCTTTGCATAGGCGCAGGTTACGTGGGCGGGCCAACCATGGCTATGATTGCTTATAAATGCCCGCAATACAAAGTCACGGTTGTGGACATCAATCCTGTTCGCATTGACGAATGGAACTCAAATGACCTGCCGGTTTACGAACCGGGCCTTGATGAGATTGTAAAAAAAATGCGGGGAAGAAATCTTTTCTTCACCAATAATATACAGCAGGGCATAATAGAGTCTGACATCATTTTCGTCAGCGTAAACACTCCGACAAAGACCTTTGGCGTTGGCGCAGGCATGGCCGCAGATCTGCAGTATTGGGAAAAGACCGCGAGACAGATACTCCAGTATTCTCAGTCTCCAAAAATCATTGTCGAAAAGAGCACGCTTCCGGTCAAAACCGCCCTGGCCATGGAGAGAATCCTGACTTTAAACAATAATCTTCATTTTGAGGTTCTTTCCAATCCGGAATTTTTAGCTGAAGGCACTGCAATAAAGGATCTGGAATATCCGGATCGGGTTCTTATCGGATCGAGCCTGACACAAAGTGGTTTAAAAGCAAGAGATGAGCTGGTTGAAATATATGCCAACTGGGTGGATGAAAAGCGGATAATTACAACCGATATCTGGAGCAGTGAACTTTCCAAACTCGTGGCCAATGCCTTTTTAGCCCAGAGAATATCATCAATAAATGCAATATCTGCCCTGTGTGAAAGGACCGATGCGGATATTGTCAATGTGGCCAGAGCGGTCGGGTTTGACAGCAGGATCGGCGACAAATTCTTAAATACAAGTATCGGTTTTGGAGGATCATGCTTTAAAAAGGATATTTTGAATCTGGTTTATCTCTGTCGCTATCAGGGCCTTAACGAAGTGGCCGATTACTGGGACCATGTTCTCAGGATAAATGATTTTCAAAAGGATCGTTTTACAGTCAACATGCTTACAGCCATGTTCAACACATTGGCCGGCAAGAAAATAACCCTTTTTGGTTTTGCTTTCAAGGCCAATACCGGAGACACAAGGGAAAGTCCGGCCATTTACATTGCAAAAAAATTGATCGAAGAAAAAGCGCACTTGGCAATTACCGATCCAAAAGCATTAAAAAACGCAAGAATCGATCTAAAAGGAATTGACGAAAATGTAAGCTATGTTGACGATCCTTATGAAGCAGCTTCAGGAAGTCATGCAATTGCAATAATGACGGAATGGGATTTATACAAACATCTTGATTATGAGAAAATATACAAATCAATGGTAAAGCCGGCCTTTATCTTTGACGGCAGAAATATTATTGACCAGAATAAACTTTTTGAAATCGGATTCAATGTTTACTCAATCGGCAAACCAGCATTGACACACTTTTAAGGATTTTTATGGAATATCATCAAAATAAACGCGTATTAATCACCGGCGGAGCCGGCTTTCTTGGCTCTCATCTTTGCGATCGGCTTGTTTCTGAAGGTTTTGAGGTGTTGTGCGTGGACAACTGCTTTACAGGCTCCAGGAAAAATATCTTCCACCTTTTAGATAAGCCGAACTTTGAATTTATCCGTCATGACATAACATTTCCTCTTTATCTCGAGGTGGATGAAATTTACAATCTTGCCTGCCCAGCATCTCCTGTCCATTATCAGTTTGATCCTGTTCAGACCACAAAGACAAGCGTGCACGGGGCTATCAATATGTTAGGGCTTGCCAAGCGGGTAAAGGCTAAAATTTTGCAGGCATCAACAAGCGAAGTTTACGGAAATCCAGATGTCCACCCCCAGCCGGAAACCTACTGGGGCAGGGTAAACCCCATAGGCCCAAGATCCTGCTATGATGAAGGAAAAAGATGCGCTGAAACACTTTTTTTCGATTACTATCGCCAGCACAATCTGAAAATTAAAGTCGCAAGGATATTCAATACATACGGCCCGCGGATGCATCCGAATGACGGCCGTGTGGTGAGTAATTTTATTGTTCAGGCTCTTACAAATCAGAACATAACGGTTTTTGGCGATGGAACCCAAACCCGTTCGTTCTGTTATGTGGATGATTTAATAGAAGGCCTGATCCGCATGATGAGCGGGTTGGATGATTTTGTCGGTCCCGTAAACCTGGGCAATCCGGATGAATTCACTATTCTTGAGTTAGCCAAAAAAATCGTGAAAATTACAAATTCAAAATCAAAAATTGTTTTTAAGCCCCTGCCGCAGGATGATCCCATGCAGCGTCGGCCTGACATCAGCCTTGCCAAAGAAAAACTAAAATGGCAGCCAACTGTCAAGCTGGATCAGGGTTTGAAGAAAACTATTGAATATTTTGATAAGATATTATTATAAGAACTAAAAAGGGATTAAAGGATTATGGGATTAATCCCTAATCCTTAATCCTAATTTACCGGAGAAAAAAACCTCCGCACCAAACAACCCAAACAGACCAGATTTTTCTTGGCTAAACAGCTCGTTCAATATAAGAATGCTGTTCAAAATTGAACAGCATTCTTATATTGCGATAATCATCCTATGCTCCTTTCAGAAAAGCACTTTCAAATATTAGAGATTTTAGGCGGTCAGGAGATTTCAAGTCAGCGCCAATTAGCGAAGTTTACGGGAATCAGCCTTGATCAGATCAATTATGTCCCGAAGCAGTTTTTAGCAAAAGGTCTGATCAAAATCGGCAATTTCCGTAAAAATCCTCACAAGATAGGTTATGCTTCCTTTGATCTTGTTGTTGAGTTTAATTCTGATCAGGATACAGAGATAAAAAAACAAATGGGAATTTCTTCTGACAGGGTAATTTCTCTCTGGTAATTTTTGAGATACAAAAGCTGTCTGATTGCAACATATTTATAATAAAATTAATTAGTTAAACAACCTTTTTAATGTAATCCAAGAGGCGGAGCAGTCTTGAGACCTTTGCAAAATTAGCATATTTGTCATTTCGACCCCTTCGATTCTGTCATTCCGTGCGAAGCGAGCCCCGCCTTTGGCGGGGTTAGTATTTACGCTCAGGGTAGGCTCCGGGAGAAATCTTAACTGACTTGAATCATTAAGATTTCTCGTCGTTGACACTCCTCGAAATGACAAAATTCAAAGGTCTCAAGGAGATCCTGTTGTGAAGGGTTTTCCTGTAAATCCTGTCTAAACCAATAGAAACTTATAAACTGAAGAATGTCCCTAGTCCATGCATAATATTTTTCCATCGCCATCATCTGTTTCCACTGCTGATCGACACCTGTTAAATCGCCACTCCGGTGGTCTGATCTGGTTTACTGGTCTATCAGGGAGCGGGAAGTCCACCCTGGCCCATGCTGTTGAAGAAAAGTTGCACAGCCTTTGCGTGCGCAGTTATGTGCTTGACGGAGATAATATCAGGACCGGCCTGAATAAGGACTTAGGCTTGAGTCCTGAAGACAGAAAAGAGAATATTCGGCGCATTGCCGAGGCGGCAAAACTTATGGCGGATGCCGGCCTGCTTGTTTTTGCCGCTTTTATTGCTCCATATAAACAAAGTCGGGAATATGTGCATAAGTTAATGGCTAACTGGCCTTATTTTGAGGTTTATGTCAAATGCAGTATTGAGGAGTGCACAAAACGGGATCCAAAAGGCCTTTACAAAAAAGCCCACGCAGGCGAAATAACAAATATGACCGGCATCTCCGCACCTTATGAAGAACCTGAACATCCTGATCTTATAATTGATACAGATAAGCTCAGTTTACAGCAATGTGTGGATGAGGTGATTAGATTTTTGCTAAAACAGAATTTAATTAGTACAGTGTTTCAGCCCAAATTTGATGAATTAGGAAAAGTAAAATCGTAAACAAAATTTTGAGTTATGCAATAAAGCTCTTAAGCTTACATAACGTGTCCGATTTTCCCATTCCTTTACTGGTGATGGCATATCTTGAAAAGGTAAGGAGCATGTGGCTGTGGAAAAAACTCTAAAGGTCTTCAATGACCTGGAGAAAGGGTATTAACCTTCCGCGAATATTGGCAGCAACATCAATAACCAAACAGACCAGATGAACCAGATAGATCAATTCATAACCCATCTCGGCGCCGAACATAACGTCACAGGCTCCTGCCATCTTCTCCAGGTCAATGGCCTGAACATCATGGTGGACTGTGGCATCGCCCAGGGGAAAGACCATGTTATTCCCATGGATGCCTGGCCTGTTTCACCATCCCGGGTGAATTACCTCTTTCTTACCCATGCCCATATCGACCACATTGGCCGTGTCCCTGAGCTGGTGCAAAGAGGATTTAAGGGGGAAATCATCGCCACCCATGCCACAAAGGCCCTCTTGGAACCCATGCTCCAGGATGCTATGAGTTTTTCAGACATGACAGAGGATCAAGCGTCAAAGATTCTGGAAACCATCGATGACCTTTCCTGGGGTTTTGAATACGACCAATACTTTGACCTGAAATCGGGGATCAAGTTCAAATTAGGCCGGGCGGGACACATCCTCGGCTCCTGCTTCATCCGCTTCGAAATTCCCAATGATTCTTCCGAAACCCGAAACCCGTTTCCTGCCATTTCGACCGTTCCTCCTGTCATTTCGAGCAAAGCGAGAAATCTTCCAATTAACCATTCAAAATCAAAAACTCAAAATTCTTTCTCTATCGTATTTTCGGGAGACCTCGGAGCATCCAATACCCCAATTCTCCCCGACCCGGATATCCCTGAACCATGCGATCTCCTCATTATGGAATCTACCTATGGTGACCGATACCATGAAGACCGGAAACAGCGGACAAAGAGGCTTGGAGAGATTCTGACGCGGGCATTGTTTGATGGAGGAAAGGTATTTATTCCGGCATTCTCTCTCGGCCGCACCCAGGAATTGATCTACGAAATAGACCGACTGGTAGGAGCAAGCTTGCTCGCGAAGGAAAGAGGCCTGACATCAACACGTCGTAGCGTGGGGCCTCTGTGCCCTACAGAGAACAAGTATCAGGGTCTGACCCCTGGGATTCCTGAGACCTCTGAGCCCCCTGTCATTTCGAACGAATGTGAGAAATCTTTTAATTCAACATCAGAAATTCCTGTCTTCATCGACTCGCCCCTCGGCCTGAAAATAACGAAAATATACTCCAGCCTTTCCGAATACTGGGACAGAGAGGCGAAGGAAATCCTCCGGAACGGAGACCATCCCATAGACTTCGACCACCTTTACGCAGTAGAAAACTATAAAGACCACCTGAGACTTATGGAAATACCCGGCCCAGCAGTCATCATCGCAGGAAGTGGAATGTGCACGGGCGGAAGAATCATAGACCATCTAAAAGCCGGACTCGAAGACCCCAAAAATGACGTCTTCTTTGTAGGCTACCAGGCCAGTGGTACACCAGGAAGGGATATTATTAAGTACAGCCAGAGGCCGGGAGGCTATGTAAATCTGAATGGCGAAAAAATCTTCATCCGTGCCGGAATCCATACCCTGACCGGATATTCTGCCCACGCCGACCAAAATGATCTGATAGAGTGGGTACAATCCATGCCTGAAAAACCCGGCAGAATCAAACTGGTTCATGGTGAACCTGAAGCGCAGCAGACTCTCAAAAACAGACTACTCCACCTCGGCTATGTTGTGTAGGACATCTTTCTCGCTTTTCTCGCTTGTCCTACTTTTCTCGCTTCATTTCTTCTCGCTTATTTTGACCAGGAAGAACATAGGGGAAGAACATAGGGGTCAGAAGAACATAGGGGTCAGGTCTTCATTCTTGACAGATAGGCTCTTTTGACGTACAAAGGCCAATAAATTCTGACCCCCTCAAACATTTGCTCCCTTCCTTAAAGCGCTTAGGGGTTGATGTGAGCGTTTTGGTTCATAAAAGATTATTCTGCTTGACATAAACATGTCGTTCAATATAAGAATGCTGTTCAAAATTGAACAACATTCTTTTTTATAATCATCCTATGCTCCTTTCAGAAAAGCACTTTCAAATATTAGAGATTTTAGGCGGTCAGGAGATTTCAAGTCAGCGCCAATTAGCGAAGTCTACGGGAATCAGCCTGGGCCAGATCAATTATCTCCTGAAGCAGTTTTTAGCAAAAGGTCTCATCAAAATCGGCAATTTTCGTAAAAATCCTCTCAAGATAGGTTATGCTTACCTTTTAACACCAAAAGGGATTGAGGCAAAATCAAAATTGGCGGCACATTTTATAATATCCAAACTAAAAGAATACAATAACATCCGTGGTAAACTGCTGGGAAAATTAGCCGCTATTCAAAAGAGCGGTTATAATCGCATTATTTTTATCGGGCCTGAAATAGTAAAAGAGTTGATTGATTCCATAATATATGAAAAAGCTTTAGGGCTGGATTTAGTAGCTCACTGCAAAGATTGGCATGATATCAAACAATATGATGATAATTCCTTTGATCTTGTAGTTGAGTTTAATGCAAATCAAGATACAAAGGCAAAGAAACTCATTAAAATTTCTTTTGACAGAGTAATTTCTCTCTGGTAATTTTTGAGATACAAAAGCTGTCTGATTGCAACATATTTATAATAGAATTAATTAGTTAAACAACCTTTTTAATGTAATCCAAGAGGCGGAGCTATCTTAAATTAATTGCTTTTAATTAAACCTCGGGCTATGCCCGAGCGACCCTAAAAGGTTTTACCGTATTTTTGATTCCCTCTTCTAATGGCATGGTCGTAAGATTAAGAAATAAAATATTTATGATAAGAGAATATTGAACGGCAGAGTAAAGCGTTTTTTGAACATCGAACATCGAACATCGAACATCGAACGTTGAACATCGAATGATGAAATCGGTGAGTTTATGCTGAGGGACCGAAGTGCTCCGCCAGTTTATAAATTGGCAGAATACCTTATTCAAAATTCGATGTTGGATGTTGGATGTTCGACGTTCATAGCCTTTTAGCTTGAACGGCTATGTCCTTGATATTGGATTGTAATCTGCAGGAATCGCGCTGCTTTTAGACCCCTTCGAGGGGTCTTCATCAAACCACGTCCTATGGGCGTGGTAGGTGATGAGTGTAACCTTGAAGACAGGCGCCTATAGGCGATAGGTTTTTGTAATGATAAACATATCTTTCCATGACTATCCCAGGGAACCGGTAGTCATTAGCAGCCTCTCTGTTAAGTTCATGAAGCAATCCGGGTTTGTCCCCTTGCAGATGGATGAGGATACGCTGAAGATTGCCATGGCAGATCCACTGGACTTTTATACCATAGATGCCCTCAAGCTTGCCTACGGCGTAAACATAGAAGTATGCCGGGGCAAAGAGGATGACATCCTTGAAGCTATTGAAAGACTGTACGGAGCCGGCGCCCAATCAATAGACACGATAATCGAAGAAGCCGGCAAGGATATGTCCGGAATGGTCCCTGAAGGAGAAGAAGATGCTGACTACCTGAGAGACCTTGCTTCAGAGGCCCCGATTATCAGACTGGTAAACCGTCTTATTTCAAATGCGGTTGAGCTGAGGGCAAGCGACATCCATTTTGAACCTTATGAAAATGAGTTCAAGGTCAGATACCGCATAGACGGGGTCCTGCACGATGCGGAATTTCCACCGAGACGTCTCCAATCTGCTATAATCTCCAGGGTCAAGATCATGGCAAAACTTGACATTGCGGAAAGACGCTTACCCCAGGACGGGAGAATAAAACTCAGGGTTTCCGACAAAGAGATCGACTTTCGGGTATCGACCATCCCCACGCTCTATGGAGAAAGCCTTGTCATGAGAATATTAGACAGGGAGACTCTAATTTTTGATCTCCAAAGGATCGGTTTTCCTGAAGACATTCTTCCGCAATATACTGAGCTGATATCTCAGCCTTACGGTATGATACTGGTTACCGGTCCTACAGGAAGCGGTAAAACATCCACATTGTATACTACACTTGCAAAGATAAGCTCTCCGGAAAACAAGATTATTACACTCGAGGACCCTGTGGAATATCAATTAAAGGGTGTCAATCAGATTCAGGTTAACCCAAAAATCGGTATGACCTTTGCCGGTGGTCTTCGTTCCATCGTCCGGCAGGATCCTGACATCATACTGGTCGGAGAAATAAGAGATAAAGAGACCGCCGAGGTTGCTATTCAATCTGCTCTCACCGGCCACTTGCTTTTCAGCACCCTGCACACCAATGACGCAGCAGGCGCTATTACCCGGCTTCTTGATATGGGCGTGGAAAACTTTCTCCTTAGTTCCACACTGTTAGGAGTCCTGGCTCAGAGGCTTGTCAGGGTCCTCTGCCCTTATTGCAAGGAATCTGTCAGCCCTGAGGAAAAGCTCTTAAAGTCCATGGGGGTGAGTCCTGATGAAGCGGCAGGAATCGATTTTTTCGTCGGAAAAGGGTGTGAAGAATGTAGATACACAGGGTTTAGAGGAAGAACCGGCATCTTTGAATATCTTCCCGTGGATGATGATATCAGGAAGGAGATCATAGAGAGATCCAGCACCGAAAGGATCAAAGATGTGATGCTTGAGAAAGGGATGACGACCTTGCGGCAGGATGGCTGGCACAAGGTCAGACAGGGGATCACCACCATTCCAGAGGTGTTAAGGGTAACGCTCGAAAAATAGGATGCCTACATACTCATATAAAGCAACAGATTCTGCAGGTAAAATCGTTAAGGGAACCCTGGAGGCCGCAGAAGAGAGAGGAGTGGTGGCCAGGCTTCAGGATATGGGGTATATTCCCATAAGAATCAGTCTGGCCGAAAGAGACCGCAGGAGACTTGATCTCGACCTGTCAAAAAATATCATTTCTATCTTTAAGGGGATTTCCAACAAAGATGTAGTGAGCTTTACCCAGGATCTTTCTGTCTTATTGGAAGCCGGCCTCCCGGTGGACAGGGCCTTGTCCACATTGATCGATGTTGCGGAAAAGGAGAAATTCAAAGAGGTCATCAAAGATCTCCTCAAGGCTGTTCAGGGAGGGAGTTATTTTTCGGATGCGCTGGCAAAGCACCCCAGAGTTTTCTCTACCTTTTATGTGAACATGGTGAGGGCAGGAGAAGCGGGAGGCGTTCTGGAGGCTGTCCTGGGGAGGTTGGGCGTTTTTTTAGAAAGCTCCCAGGATCTCAGGGACTACATAAAATCTGCGATGGTTTATCCTGTCTTTCTTGTCTTTGTGGGCGGCATCTCAATCATAATTTTGTTAACCTTTGTGATCCCCAAGTTTTCCATTATTTTTTCTGATATGGGCCAGTCCATACCTCTATCCACGCGATTTTTGCTCGGGTTAAGCGAGATATTGAGAACATACTGGTTACTCATACTTGGCGGATTCGGCGCTATTTATTTTTTCCTGAGACGTTATATAAGGACCACGGCCGGCCGTTTAAAGCTGGATCAGTATAAAATGAATTTTCCAGTTGGCGGAGAACTGATCAAGAAGATAGAAGTGGCCAGGTTTGCAAGGACGCTCGGGACATTAACACAAAGCGGGGTCCCTATCTTGCAAGCTCTTAAGCTGGTCAAGGAAATCATCGGCAACAAGGTGATTGCACGGTCTATGGGAAAGGTTTATGAAAGGGTCAAGGAAGGGGATAGGCTTGCAAAGCCTCTGGCTGAGGCAGGAATATTTCCTTTGCTTGCGATCCAGATGATCACGGTGGGTGAAGAGACTGGAAAACTTGACAAAATGCTCTTGAGAGTGGCGGAAACTTATGAAAAGGTAGTAAGGAACATGGTTAAAAGATTTATCAGCTTTCTGGAACCGGCCATGATCCTTGCTATGGGACTTGTAGTCGGCTTTATCGTTATATCCATGTTGATGGCTATATTCAGCATGAGCGAAATGCCTTTTTGAAAGGAGTTTTTATGGCGAAATATGCAAGGAAACAGCAGGGCTTCACATTGATCGAACTGTTGATCGTTATGGTCATTTTGGGTCTGCTGGCGGCGCTGGTAGGTCCCCGCATGTTTGGGAAGGTGGGAAAGTCCAGGCAAAATGCTGCCAATACCCAGATATCGCTTTTTGAAACAGCCCTGGATATCTACAGGCTTGATATAGGCAAATATCCGACAACGGAACAGGGATTGCAGGCTCTCAGGGTCAAGCCGGATGGTGTAGAAAAATGGGATGGTCCTTATCTTCCAAAGGATGTGCCCCTGGATCCCTGGGGGAACAGTTATGCATACGAATCGCCTGGCGAGCATGGAGACTATGACATCATTTCTCTCGGAGCTGATGGAGATACCGGGGGAGAAGGAGAAGATACGGATATTGTAAGCTGGAAAGGCATCGGAGGATGAGGGGCTTCACACTTCTTGAACTTCTGGTAGTGCTGGTAATCATCAGCCTGATGTCTGTCCTCGTGGTGCCTCAATTGACCGGTTCTCTATCCAAAACGAATTTGCTGACAGCTTCCAAAAAGATTTCGGCGTCCCTGAGATATGCCAGAAGCCAGGCCGCATCCGAGAAGATAACCTATGTAGCCGTCTTTGATTTTGAAAAAGATCGGCTATCAATTATGACTGGCAGGACTGGCATGACCGGTCAAAAAGCGCAGACAGGCGAAACCATAGAGCAAGACTTGGGTGATGGTGAAGAACCTGTGATCAGATCAAAGTCGTATGATTTGCCTGATGGAGTCAAACTGGAAAAGGGAGTATCAGGCGAGAATGAGATTGATTCAGGTCTTTTTCAGATCGTTTTTTTTCCT
This sequence comes from Desulfobacteraceae bacterium, assembly GCA_030613055.1. GTDB lineage: Bacteria > Desulfobacterota > DSM-4660 > Desulfatiglandales > Desulfatiglandaceae > JAUWMR01. The sequence continues at coordinate 24,453 of JAUWMR010000045.1, read as the reverse complement.
ACCGGAAGCAGCAGCGGGGGGGATGTGATTTTGACCAATGATCGGGGAAAGCGATACAAAATAAGCGTTGATTTTATCACAGGAGTCGTGCGGCTGGAGAGTTGGGATGAGTCGGCTTGATGTCTGTCTGAACAGAGGAGACCTTTGAAAAATGTTCAATTTTGTTCAAGTTCAAGGAAGGCGAAAATTTTAACCGGAGGAATATATTGAATATTTTGAGGATTAAAATTTGAGCCTGACGCCGAAATTGGACAAAAGAGGGCGTTTTGCAAAGGTCTCCAGGGGAAGTCTTCGGTGTTGCGACGGGTTCACCCTCATCGAAACCCTTGTCGCCATGGCTATACTGTCCATTTCTCTGGTTGTAATCATGCAGCTTTTCTCCGGTGGCTTAAAATCGAGCAGATTATCGGATAACTATACCCGCGCCATATTTCATGCAAGAGAAAAAATGGAGGAGATTCTTCTTGATGATAATTTTACAGACATGGCAATGGAAGGCGAATTTGGCGATGGTTTCGAGTGGAAAGCGCAGACCCTTCGTCTTGAGCCGGCCCAGGAGGAAGAGGCGGAATTGCCGGTTGACACCTTCAGTATTTTCAGTATAAAAGTGGATGTTAGCTGGCATGAAGGGAGTCAGGAAAAGCATTTTGAAATAAGCACACTGAAAATAGGCGAGAAGGAGAAATTGAAGATTGAATATTGAATATTGAAGATTGAAGATTGACTATTGAAGGAATTCTGCCAATTTTTAAAAAAGGCAGAGCACTTCGGTTCCTCAGCATAAACTCAGCGATTCCACTTTCAATATTCAATATTCAATCGACAATTTTCAATCCACAAATCAAATGTTACGCGACACAAACAAAGGTTTCACTCTTTTAGAACTCCTGATATCTTTAACCATTTTAGGGGTAATTGTGGTTATTATATTTGGCGCTTTCAGGATCGGAGTCAGGGCATGGGAAAAGGGTGAAAAGGATGTGGAAAGTCGCCAGAGACAACGCATTGTCCTGGACCTTATCAAGCATCAACTGGCATCAATCTGTTTACGCGAGGTAAAGGATGCAAGTCAACAACCTCTGTTATTAAAAGGGGATAATAAGTCAATAGAGTTCGTGTCACATATCCCCATGGCGCCAGGCAATAAGTTTGGCATGGTTTATGTCAAATATCTGGTTAAACCGGAAGATGGTGGTGAGAGGGAGCGACTCACATTCTGGGAGAAGAATATTGTTTTGTTAAACAAAGAGACAGATATGAGCCATCTACACGAAGATGATTTCTTTGAGCTGTTCCCCGGGGTACAAAGTATCGCTTTTGAGTACTTGAAAGGCGGGACTGATGAAGAAACTTCGCAATGGCAAGAAACCTGGGACCAGGCCATAGACGAGGGATTTCCCCGGGCAATCAGGGTCATCCTCATGGAGGATGTCGAAAAGGCTCCCATCTATGTGATTGCCCGTATTAAGCCGGAGGCTGACTAACAGGGACGTAATTATTCAGGGGGTACACTGCTAACTCAAAGAATTTATTCACCGCAAAGCCGCAAAGAACGCAAAGAGAATTTTATTTTTCTGTTTACCGTTGACCCCAGTTAAATGGACTTCGTATTTAACGGGGCAAGGACGACGGTAAACAGAAAGCTTCAGAAGCTTCGCTTAATTTGATGGTATTATAGAAAGCTATAATATGAGGCCGCCAAAATTATCTGAATATCTTAGTTTATCAAAGTTAGCGTGATCTGCCCGAAGGGCTTGGGTTTATTAATTTTCGCCCCCTGCCCGCCATCGCGAGCTCAGGCAAGGCAGGCGGGTCTCAGCGAAAATTAATAAGATGAAACCCTCTGCGTGCTTTGTGCCTCTAATGAGCGGAGCGAATGGGCGGTAATATAATACCCTCTGAATAGATACACAGGGACCTTTGAAAAATGCTAAAAAGTGAAAACGGTATTGTGCTATTTCTGGTGCTGTGGGTTCTGACGCTGCTGTCAGTTATTGTTGGCGAGTTTTGTTATGCAATGAGGACAGAGGTGAACATCACACGCAATTTTAAGGAGGAGACCCAGTCCTATTACATTGCAATGGCCGGGGTAAACAGGGCTATCGCGGAATTAATCAGGAATGAGGCTATGTCTCAAAAGGCGAGATATCCTGACAGCGAAGAGGAAGAAGAGGAGATCAGATGGAGAGTCAATACGGATATCCCGGCGATCTATTTTGGAGATGGTCAATTTGAAGTAAAAATTGGGAATGAAAGCGGAAAGGTAAACATAAACAGAGCGGATAGTCGTTTATTGAGGATGATAGTAAACGGTTTTGATCTTGAAGATAGTGATAAAGATGTGATCGCGGATTCCATCCTGGATTGGCGCGACAAAAATAGTCTTCACCGAGTAAATGGCGCTGAGGATGACTATTATCGTTCTCTGCCTGAGCCCTACGAATGTAAAGATGATGATTTTGATTGTGTTGAAGAACTCCTGCTGGTAAGGGGTGTGACCGCCGAGATATTTTACGGCGGGCTCAGGGATATGGTAACCGTATATCAGGGTGAAGGCTCAAGATATAGGCGCGCTGGTTTTAACAAGATAAACATCAATGCTGCTTCATCGCCGATGTTACGGTCTCTTCCCCAGATGACAGATGACCTGGTCCAGGATATTATTGAATACAGAAAAGAGGATGATTTCAAATCATTGACTGAGTTGCCTCCCATTGTCGGGCCTGATGTGTACAGGGCCATTGCTCCATACATTACTTTGCAAACAAGCCCCTACTTTACCATCAAATCAGAAGGAACTGTGGAAGGAGGCCAAACGCACCAGGGCGTTCAGGCCATGGTTGAGATTAATACAAGGCTCAAGAAGGGATATCGTATGATTCAGTGGGTGGATGGCCTTGAATATCAATCTTAGGAGGTTTAATTTGCTTTTTCAGGCAGGTCTCGGCATTGACATACAGGACAATTCTGTTTCCATGGCGTACCTGAAGGGGTCCTTCAAAGGGGTCAGACTGGCGGCCCACGCCATTTATCCCCTTGAAAAGGAGGGGCCTGTAGAGGAAAAGTTAGGGATCATCACCAGGCTTGTCAGGGACTTTATGGGAAAGAACCGGATTACCTCGGCAGACATTTTCCTGGGGATACCGCGGGATACTGCGATTTTGAGGTATATTGAATTGCCTCTAACTGTTAAGGAGAACCTCCGGGGGGCTCTCACGTATGAAATGGAGAAATATGTCCCCATTTCGGTTGAAGATATTTATTTTGACTATCAGGTGCTTTCTGAGGACAAAGTGAGTAACCGGCTGAAGGTCCTTTTGATTGTCATAAAAAAGAGCGCCATAGACCCTTATCTCGACCTTAGAGACCGCTTAGGCGCCGGGATCTCCGGTATTGAGATTACTTCCACGGCCATGACCAACTATTTCTCCTGCAAGCCGGACATGCCTGATGGAGATACGTATGCCCTTGTTTATTTAAGGGATGACAATCTGGAAGTAAACCTTGTCAAAGAAAGGCTTCTAAATTATTCAAAATCTGTGAAGATGGCGGAAACCGAGGGTAATCTCCATAGCCTTATTTTGCAGGAGTTGAAACCACTCAGGGAAGCCCTGGGACAGCATGGCCGGGTGGAGGCGGCATTCTGCGGCCCTGACGCAGGTGTTGAACTGCTTAACCGTCTCAGGGAGGAGGGAGACCTTGATGTTCGGCCTGTAGAACTTTCCGAAACAACGGTTCCATCATGCGCTCTGATACCGGCCTACGGTCTTGCCTTAAAGGGAGTCCAAAAAGCGCCGATGGAGATCAATCTCCTGCCTGTGCAGCTTCGAAAAAAACCCAATAAGGCTGGTTATTATACGATGTTTGTGCTGACGGGCCTGATCATTTTGTCAGTCATTGCCTGGGGTGGAGGCAATATTGTGCGCCAAAAACTTGATTTGAACCAATTGAACGCAGAAATTAAACGCCTGGACGGTGAGATTGCAAGTATTGAACGAATTCAGACAAAGTGTAAAAAATTAGAAGATCGGATCGATTACCTGAATGCGCATCGCGGAGGCTGCTTGCCTGCCCTGAACATTTTAAAAGACCTTAGCCGGAGAATTCCCGAAGGCGCGTGGGTTCGCAAGTTTGACTTTTCAGATAAAGGGGTGCAAATAGAAGGACATGCGGACTCTGCCTCAGAATTGATTCCTCTTCTCGAGACTTCCCCTCTATTCAAGGATGTGGCTTTCCTATCTTCCATCACAAAAAGCAAAGATGGAAAGGAAAGGTTTCGAATAGGGCTTAAGATAAACTAAGGTCGAGTAGGGAAATGGTCGAGTAGTCGAGTAGTTAACCACTCGACCAATTTCCCACTTGACCACTCGACTCCGCCTCAGGCGGATGAGCGAAGCGAACCATGAAGTTTAAAATTGATAAACAAAGAAAATATATCTTCATTGCCGCAGCGATATTACTCCTCTTCGGCGTTATTTATCGGCTATTCCCCTTTTTTCAAGGGATTCAGGCAGCAGACGCTGAAATTGTCTTGAAGGAGAGGCAGCTTGTAAAGTACCGGCAAATTGTTCAGAAAGGAAATGACTTACAGGCAAAGATCATTTCCCTGAACCGGACCCTCAAGCAGGTGGAATCCGGACTTTTGACCGGAGAGACCCCAGCGCTTGCGGCAGTAAATATCCAGAACACCTTGAACGAGATCGCAAGCAGAAGTGAGGTGGAGATAAAGACAGTGCGGGTCTTAAAACCTGAGAAAATGGATGAAAAGGACTACCTGAGTGTCCCGGTTCAATTTACCATAAGCTCTACCATCAGGCAGTTAAAAGAAATGCTCTACAGGATTGAGACTTCGCCAAAATATTTGACAATTAAAAAGATCACAATTAACGTTCGTCACACGAGAGGTTTGAGACAAATCCAATCCAATCTGACAGTGGCTGGTGTTATGAAATTGGCAGAAAGTTAGTTCGCTTCGCTCATAATTGGTCGAGTGGTCGAATAGTCGAGTAGTCGAGTGGGAAATTAGTCGAGTGGTTGAGTTGTAAGGGGACTTAAACTACTCGACTATTTAACCATTGAACCCTGAACCTTGCACCGATCACTTTAGGTCTTTATATGTTTTCAAAAATATGGTTGATCAATCTTGTTTTGGCAGTTTTTGCTGTTTTTTTTGGGTTGAAGGCTTATGGGGTGTGGTCCGAGGGAGAAAAAAGTTTTTCTGAAGCGCCGCTCATTGAAAAGCCTTCATCCCGGCAGAAAAGGATCGTGAAAAAGAGGGCGCCTCCTGAGTCGGCCTATAGTGTTGTGGTGGAAAAGAACCTCTTCGCTCCGGGGAGAACAGGGTCAATGCCAGAGAAATCGGAATCAGGGCCTGATGTCAAGCAGCTCATGGTTGCCGGCAAGAGGATTATCGTGTCCGGGGTGATTATGATGGATGGTTATGAAGCAGCCCTTGTCGGCACCCTCAAGCATAGGATCGACCGGAGGCGAAGCAAGACAGATGCTGGCGAGTGGGACAGCGAATGGGTGAAAGTGGGTGACACAATCGGTGATTTCCAGGTGGCCGGCATCAAGGAGGACAGAGTCATTTTTACAGAAGGGGCCAAGGAGTATGAAATTTTTTTGTATGACAAGGATAAACCGAAGAGGCATATACCGGCAACAAAGAAGGCAAAACCGAAAGCGGTTAAGGTAGCGCCGAAAAATAGAACTGCGCGGCCCCAAGTTTCAAAAAGGTGAGAACTACCTAAAGATATACAAGAGGCCATAAACGCCCGTTTTGAGAAGACCAAGCGTGAGAGATGAGGTAAACTTGATGAAATGGAGCATAGACCGGAAGTTGTTGTTTTTTGGGGTGGGGTTGCTTGCCGTCATTCTGGGGGCAGGGTGTGCGGCGCATAGGCCGCAGGTTTGCGATGAGACTGTCAAGATCGAAATATCCGATGGCGTAAGAGTTGCTGAAACAACAGAGAAGCTTGGAGAAAAGGTCTTTGTGGATGACAAGGGTGCGGTCGAAGTCATTTCCACGCCATTTGGTTATGTGAAGCACAGAATAAAACAACCGGAAGAGGAGTCAAGCACACCAGCACCTGCAGAGCCCCCGGTTCCGTCTGCCCCGGAAGTCAGGGTTCCAACTGCACAGCCGCCGGTATCCCGGGCCGAACTTACCAGACCCGCTCCCCAGGCTGCTCAAGAACCGGGAAAGAAAGCGCCGATAAAAGGAAAGGGCCAGATCGTCTTTAATTTTGACGATGCCGACCTTTATGAAGTGATCAGGACCATAGCTGAGCTATTGAATATCAATTACATTGTTGACCCGAATGTCAGGGGAAAGGTGACGATTCATACGGCCGGCGGGCTTAAAAGAGAGGACCTTTTCCCTGTTTTTTTTCAGATCCTGGAGATTAACGGTTTGACGGCCATCAAAGAGGGGAGCCTTTACAAGATAGTCGGGCTCAAAGATGCTCCACGAATGCCGATCACCGCCAGGTTCGGCAGCGAAGGAGAAGATGTCCTGCCAGGTGAAAGAGTCATCATTCAGATCATTCCCTTAAAATTCATATCTGCCCAAGAGATGACCAAGGTGCTTACCCCTTTTATCTCTGAAGGTGGGACCATTATTTCAGGTGGAGTTTCAAATACCATACTGGTGGTTGATAAGGGGGTGAATATCCTTAAGGTCCTGAGGCTGGTCGAGGCGTTTGATGTGAATGTGTTTGAAATGTTTAACCACCGGTTTTATCACCTTGAATATTTGGATGCCGAGGAGATAGTAGAGGCGTTCACTAATATTCTTGGTTCTTATGGAGACATCGCCAAGGATATTGTAAATGTTATTGCCATCAAACGGCTTAACGCCCTGCTCGTTATCAGCTCAAATCCTCAAGCTTTTGAAAAGGTTGAGTTATTCATCCGACAGCTTGACGTGCCCAGCGAAGATGTTGACCCGAGAATTTATGTTTATTCTGTCAAGAATGGGGAAGCTGAAGACTTAGGCAATGTTTTGAACAGCGTTTTCGCTTGGGAACCGTCAGATAAGAAAAAGACGACCAAGGATAAGTCTGAAAAGGAAGCCGAAACCGCGCCATCCCGGAACCCCTTTTCCAGAAAGACTAAGGAAGCAAAGAGTGAGAAAGTGTCTGAAGTACAGAAAAAGTCAGTGTCAATTGGAAAAACAGAGACCACCGGCTCGGGCACATTAAAGGGCGAGATTCACATTACTGCCGACAAGATCAGGAATGCTCTCATTATTGCAGCTATTCCCTCAGATTACCGGGTCATTGAAAACATACTAAAACAGATAGATGTTTTGCCACGGCAGGTATTAATCGAGGTCACAATTGCCGAGATCTCCCTGGACGAATCTACCGAATTAGGCATAGCATGGACCTACCTGAAAGGCCCCGGCAGTCTGGGCACCAGCCTCCTGGATGCGGCTTTGGGCAGTTCCGGCTTCAGATATACCATAGGCATGACAGACAGGTGGACGTCTGCTCTGGCATTTCTTGCCAGTCAGGACAAGGTGAACATCCTGTCCTCGCCAAGTGTTCTTGCCTCTGATAATAAAGAGGCCAAAATAGATATTTCTACCGAGATTCCGGTAGCCAGCACCCAATATATTGTTTACGAATCCGGCACAGAACCTGTATTGGAGACCACCATCGAGTACCGGGATACAGGCGTACTCCTCTCCGTTACACCCCATATCAACGACCGCGGCCTGGTAACCATGGACATCAACCAGGAAGTGAGTGAGCAGAGTGAGTATATCAGTATCGGAGTGGAGGACAAGAAATACCCATCCTTCTATAAAAGGAGTGTCAATACGACCCTTACGGTAAAGCATGCTCAGACGATCGTCATCGGAGGACTCATCAAGGAAACAAAGTCTGAAGGATCTGCCGGCGCTCCATGGCTGAGCAAGATCCCGATCATCCGGTATCTTTTTGGAAAGGAGAAAAAATCGGTATCCAAGACAGAACTGATCATCTTGATAACTCCCTATGTTATCGTCAGTCTGGACGACGTGGATGCCGTAACCGAGGAGTTCAAAAGAAAGGTCGGAACTGTCATGAAGATGTTCGGGGAATAAAGGAGACCGATCTTCGTATATGTTCACCATGCGTTGGTTTGAACCCTTTCACCCGAAACCTACCAGGCCAACTACAAGGCCGCGGACCTGACATTGTGGCCAGTTCAGTCAGTCCAGTTAGCCCGACTTTTTTCAAGAGCCAATAGAATTTAACTCAAGTTTCGCACCCTTTTTATTTATTACAGCCTTTAAACGGTAAGGGCCGAAATAAATTTTTAAAGCGAAATATTATACCTTAAGCTTCGATAACGGCCCCAAAAACAAACCACGCTGAAAGCGTGGCTTGAAACCACGTATGAGTTCAATGCGTTATATGTCCTTTGTGCCTGTTCTTGGCACAAGTCGTGGAGAGCTGGTTGAAAAAGACAAACAAATCATTTCGCTTGAAAAATTGAACCGCAACAGCGAGCGCATTCTCCGCAGCATGTCGGAGCAAAGCGGAGATCCCGCCCCAGCGGGGCTGCGGGGTTCTTCAATGACAATAACAAAAAACTATGGGGATATTTGCAATAAGGTCAGAAGGTAACAAGGTCCCCAATCACATAGTGGGGTCCGGAGTTAGGAACGTTCGGAACGAACGTCCCCCATTACGGCACTCTTTGATGACCGGCTGGAAGTCATCAGTCCGGGGCGGTTGCCGAATACTGTTACAATTGAAAAATTGCGTTTCGGCGTCTCTTTTGCGACAAATCCGGTTCTGGTTAAATTCATGGAAAATTTGCGCTATATTGACCAGCCTGGACGAGGACTCCCGATGGTTTATCAAGAAGCGACAGGCAACGGGAAAAAAGTAAAATTCGAAGAAATTGGGGAAGAGTTTAAAGTGACTCTGGAAATTTGAGCATGAGATTGCCGGGATTTGAAAAACGTAATTCACAATTCAAGCTTTGACACCAAGCCTTTTACAATTCCACATTTCTTTGAAGAAATGGCGGAAGATGATCTTGGATTTGAAGACATCAAAAGAGCCATAGAAACAGGCAGGATTGGACGAAAGTTTACAAGGGACCCAAGAGGTACGCGTTATGAAATTGTTGGCCGATCCACTGATGAAAGGGAGATTGGTGTCATCTGTAGAATCAAAGGTACTGGGAAATTGCTTTTTATAACCGTATATGCTCTATAATATTTTTTGGAGGTGATAATAGTGTACAATTATGGGAAATGCGAAATCTGCAACACTTTACTAGAGGAGAAGAATATCCAGCAGGACTTTTGGATTAAGGGCAAATTAGTAGTGATTGAGAATCTTCCAGCCGGCGTGTGTCCTCAATGTGGTGAAAAGGTTGTGAATGGAGAGGTGGGGGAACATATTGATAGACTACTTAAGGACAGTAACCGTATAAACAAAGCACCCACAATATCCGTTCCCTTTATAAAGTATGAAATAGAATCCATGGCAGTCTGAGTCGGCATTCTTGGGGCGCAGCAGTGGTTGCCTTTTCCTTATCTGTTGTCAATGGTCATTAACAATAGATCTAATAGGTAGGAGGGATGGTCAAATGAAAACTGGTTCAACAATGTTAAGTATTATCTCATTGGGCTTTTGTATAATAGCAGTTTGTGCCACAGATGCCTCTGGTTCGTGGGTGACACCTACCATTGATAGTGCAGGGGATATGGGTAAGTATAGCTCCATAGCCATAGATTCAAACAACAAGGTGCATATCAGCTATCGTGATTCCACCAACGAAGACCTCAAATATGCCACGAATAGTGTCAGTTACCATGCCATGCCTTGGCTGCAGTTGCTGCTGCTTGATGATTGATAGGTTCACTAAAGGGAGGGATTCGAGGTTTGCGATATTTTCGTCACTGTGCTCCTTATCGTCCCCCTCTTTCCGTTTTTTTCTTACTTGATTGTCAACTATATTTGATGAACTCGTAAAAAGTCTCCTAAACTTGTCATTTCGAGCGAAGCGAGAAATCTTTGGTCTGTAACGCATTGAAAATATAAGATTTCTCCCTGCGGTCGAAATGACATACTGGCTGAATCTGACTTTTTACGAGTTCATCATATTTGGACTATAATTTGAATCAAATTTTAAGCTAAACTTAGCTAATGGGGTCCAACGGAGTTAGGAACGCTCGGAACGAACGTCCCCCATTATACAAATTCGACAAATACCGATTTGTCCCAAGGATTCACCGTCTCTCAGGTAGCCGAAAAGCATGCCTGCCCCGTAGGTCCGGAAGATCGTACTGGGGGCTGGACAGAGCCGATGGTCTGGTCACTGGCCCTTAAAGGCAGAGAAGATATTGAGCGATTCAAGGAACTTGGCTGGGGACTGAGAACATGGGACCAGTGGGAATGGAATGACTGTGACAAAAGATTCGGCGATGACTGGCCGGGACGCATCCCCGCACAATTGATAGCCCACATCCTCTACTACTTCTCAAAACAGAATGACCTGATCCTTGACCCCATGGCCGGAGGAGGCGTAACCCCCGACACCTGTCTTGCTTTAAACCGCAGATGCTGGGCATTTGATATGACAGACCGGCCAGAGACACGCCCTGAAATCGAACCCCACACATGGACTTTACCAACATTACCAACAGCAGGTCAGTTAGCCTGGCCTGTAAGCTCAAAAGAAAAGCCCGACCTCATTATCTTCGACCCGCCCGCCTCGCCTGAAGGCGAAGCCGATGGCGGGCAGGTCCGCCATACTTTGACAAAAAGGCCGCCGACTATGACAAGAAAAGCATATCAGGACTGTCGAAGAAAGAATATCTTGCATTCCTTGAGGTCTTCTTTGCCCTTCTGAAACAAAATGCCAAAAAGACAACAAGACTTGCCTTCATCAACGCGGACTGGCGGGATTTTCAGAACAAACCAGCTATGGAAGAATTACATGAAGCGTCAATCCTGATAGACGACTACCTCGGTATATTAAACAAAACCGGATGGCAACACACCCATATCATCCAGGCCCCCATGTCCGCGCAACGCTTCAGCGCAGTAGTCGTCTCTGCAATGCAGAAAAAAAGAATACTTGGCGTAACATCCAGGTATGTGATAATTCTAAAACAATAGTTAGCCACGAATGGCACGAATGTAGCACGAATGAAAAATAAATTGGTGAATATTAAGGATACTTGGAGTGACAAGTTTAGGGGAGTTTGATATATGCCCTTCCCGGTATGTGATAATCCTGAAACAACCAGGATAGGAATAATACAGCTTGATGAAACCAAAACATATATTAAGGAGCAGGAAAAGGACAAGGGCTTCTTGATGGGTAAGTTTACAAAGTTGCCAACGTCCCCCATTACTACAATCTAACTGCGCGAAACATACATTATGTGGTTTTTTGCCAATCATCATATTTGATGAACTCGTAAAAAGTCGTCACTCCGGTGAAAACCGGAGTCCAGACCCGCCCGCCTCGCCTGAGCGGACGTCTTGACCTGCGGCAACAGCCTCCTTTAGGCAAGAGCGATGGCGGGCAGGTGGTCTGCAACTGCTTGAAAAGACTGGATAGCGCTAATGCTTCACTACGTGCCCGGCTTTCGCCGGAATGACGGAAAACGGTATTTTTTGACTTTTTACGAAATCATCAAGAAATCAGGTGCAATTCAACGTTTTGAATATACCTTCGAAACTGTTTGAAAAGCCGGCAAGCTTTTTCTTAGAAGAGGTTGAAGGCCTTGAAATTGGTTCACCCAAGGGAGTCATACGGAGCTTCCTTCAGGTTTGTTTGTTTACAGAAGATCAAACTGTTTTAGGCCTTTCCATTAAAGAAAAATATCTTGGATAGAACGCAATGGTCCTGCCAAGGCAGGGTTCAGATTGAATTGAATTATTGATAAGAATTCCTTTTTTGATTGATGTTCAATCAAATTTGTTGTAAAAAAACGCTTTTCTTCAAACCTTTCAGTATTTGAAGGATATCAAGGTGGTGGCCTCGGACTGTCAGACTGTTGTGCCGAGCTTGGGTGGACAAGGGGGTCATATAAAAACCGATTTGAAAAACCTAATTCACAATTCAAGCTTTGACACTAAGCCTGGCACGCAGTGACACGAAGTGAAGCGTCAGCGCTAACCTTTAGCGCTATCCTCAAAATATTCAATATATTCTTCCGGTTAAAATTTCTGCCTTCCTTGAACTTGAATCCCGCTTTTAGCGGAAACATTTTTCAAAGGTCTCGGTCCATGCGTGGATTTTCCGGAAGATTGCTGGGCCATGCTGGCGCCTGGACAATATTTCGGGAGACTGGGAAGCCCGAAGGGCCTTGGGAAAGACTTGCAAGTGGTGTCATGTGTGGTTGATTAGGACCGGGGGCGTAAGCATTCCTTGAGAACTGTGGAGAGATGATAAAGATGATAGAAACGCAAAAAGGGAGATTCCTTATTCGTCCTTATCAGCCTGAGGACAAAGAAGGGATCTTGTCTCTCTGGAAGGCGGCCTTTGGTAAGGAGATGCCCCCGCGTCTTTGGCGCTGGAAGTATCTGGAAAATCCATTTGACCGTCAGATCGTATTATGCGTGAGCGAGGCAGGAGTCCCTGTGGCCATGTATTCTGGAATCCCCTACCGGGCTAACTGGCGGGGGGAAACGGTTCGCTTTACGCACCTCATAGACAATGTTTCTCATCCTGCCTATCGCGGCGCTTTGGGCGGCAGGACCGGCCTGTTTGTCAGGACAGCCAATGCCTTTTTTGACCGTTATGGAGGGCCCCATGCATCGGTCTTTATGTACGGCTTTCCAGGCAAACGCCATTATCTGCTTGGAGAGAAGCTACTCAAATATAAGGCCGTGTCCGACGGTGTAAGTTTTCTGTCCGCTTCAACGACCGATCTCCAGCGAAAACTTGCGCCATTTCTTGGTAGAATCGAGCCTATTAGAAGAATCGATGACTCTCTAGATCATCTGGCACAGGAATGTCGGTCATACTATCCTTTTGCGCTGTTGAGGGATGCCCGATTTCTTCGTTGGCGTTTTTTTGAACATCCTGCGCACGAATATGAAATCTGGGGTTATCGAACGTATCTGAAAAAAGATTTGAAAGGTTATTGTGTTTTTTCCATGGAAGGGAAAACAGTTCGGCTTATCGATATGCTTGCCCCGCCTTCCAGCAGAATGATAAGCGATTTTCTGGCTCGAATTGGCGCGGAGTTTGCTAAGCGAGAAATAGACATAGTGGAGACTTGGTTTCCGGCGCGTCATTTCCTCACTAAAGCTGCGATTTCAGGTGGATTCACACCGTTGCCCGAACCACTTGGCATCATACCTACCGGACGGGTTTTTCTTTCGTCTTTGTCTTTTGATTGGGCATCAAAAAACATATATTATTCCATGGCTGACGGGGATCTATTTTAGAAACCAGACTTCTCTCTCAATTTTGTTGCAAAAACCCTTGACAGTCAAACAGTTATGTGTTTTTTAAAAAAAAAGTTTAAACACTTAAACGGTTCCATTTCTTGGATTGTGGAATCAAGGAGCGCTTGAGTTTGATGGGAATGTCACAGTATCAAAGGATTCGCAGCGATATCGTAGCTCAGCCAACTCATTAATTTTTTACGAAAATAGGGCTTGTTTTCGTAAACAAGCCTGTTATGTTGAATTATGTCGCTCTATCCTGGAATTATAGCAGCGGGAGAATAGAGAAAAAAATAGAGAAAAAGCTTGACAAAGGAGATGCCTTTCATTAGATGGTACATAAAGTAACGGTCATGGCCGTGATATCAATTGCATGCCATCGGAAATCAAGAATCATCAAAGGAGGTGATGAAACTAAACAGTGTAGGAAGAAAGCGGAGGATTAGTTGGTTTTAGATTTAAGAATCTTGGCCGTTGGCTGAGAAAATTGAGAATCAGAGAGGGACTTGGCCATTGGCTAAGAAAATCAAAAAATCAAGAAAATCAAGAATCTAAGGAGGAAAAAGATGAAGAAGCTTATTGCAGTAGCAGCGATGCTAAGTGTTATGTTTTTTGGCTTTGGTACATCACATGCCTTGATTGGTATGCCTGATGATGTGGTGGCCACGGATATACTGGTTCCGTGGATCTATGTTTCCATGCCGGGCCATGGTAATGAAAATACACTGATTACTGTCACAGAGGTGAATGGGATGTTCCCCAATACTGTATTGATGGGATGGGTGAACGATATAGACAGCGTTCAGGTTTTCAATTTTGGCGCCGAGTTGACCCCGTTTGATGTCTGGGGAATAGACGGGCTCACATTGATCAACATGATGCCACCACTTGCGCAGAAAGCGCTTGAGGTCGATTTCACCGATGACGGCATAGATAATCCCACTCACTGGGCTGGATACGTTTATCTATATAATTTGAATTACCTGCAAAATTTAATGTCTCATGTATATCAGGTCTATCTGCCTGCAGGTATGGCGGCAGGAATAAAGGGCGTAGGCATGGAATGCTTTGATGGGGCCTATAGTCATCGTCAATATCAGAGTAACGGGCTTAATGGCATTCCTTTCAGCACCTTCGGTTGGGTGGACGAGGCCTATTCAGCCCATGCGCTGTGGGCTGGAGAGTTTCTCCTGACAAATCCTTTCTTTGCTCCTGTTGCTGGTCCTGGTCCTGTTCTTAACCTTATACTTCCGGCGGTTCCGGCGGTTTTTGCTAACGTCGATAGTTTCCGCCTGCTACCCCGCTTTTTCGTGATGGATGATAAGGGTGAGAATCTCCTTATGATCTGGACCGAAACATTTTATACCGGTATATTGACTCCGGGGAACGTACACTGCAATTTCTGGGACGAGGATGAATACAGTCTTTCGGCCAACATTCCAATCGACCATGAGTTGAACATTATCAGGCTCCGCGACGTACTTCCGGCCGGGCTGTTTGCCGGTGTGTACCCGTATGGTGGCTGGATAGATATCCAAACTCCTGATATATTCAACGCGGGCATTGTCAGTCCACAGTGGAACTTTGATTGGAATTTGAACGGTATCACGGATGGTGCAGAGCGTCCCTGGCTGGTTTATAGCTGGCAGAGGGCCTACGGGCCGTCCGATGAGGCATGGGAAGTTATCCACGCTGCGGACAGGCAGGTGAATTAGCCGTAGCCTTAATTGCGTGCGGTGGTAAGGTTTCGATAAACAAGTTGACTTTACCTATAATATTAATTAAAATTAAAAAAGCGGGTTTTTTTTAGCCCGCTTTTTTATTCCTGTTTAATCCTTAATCGGCTGTTCCCTGGTCTTGGTGTTGGGGTCCTTTGAAAACGTTCAGTGGGTTTTCAGGCCTCTTCACGAGGAAAGATGTTGAGATTTATGTCAGGGTTCTGTATCAGATTCTGGTTCAGGATGGATGAAAAGGAGATTAGACAAAGGAGGTGCTGAATATGAGGAAGACACTCTTGTTGCTTGTCATACTTTTGGTTTTGTTCTTTTTTTCGGGCATGGTTTCTGCTGATGAAACAAAGGCTAAAGAGAAGATGATACAGGGCAAGATCAGTAAAGTGGACTGTGATAAGGCAATGATAACCATATCCGGGGTGAAAAAATTGCGTTCTTCTGATAAGAAAATCCTGCCTGATGTAACACTGAAACTTACCGATAAGACGAAACTTACCGGTGTTAAGGAATGTAAGGAGATTAAAACCGGCACAGTTGTTTACGCAGGATATGTAGAAAGTGTGGAGGGGAATAAAGCAACCGGGCTGATTTTAAAGACACCGATTAAAATAAAGGATATGAAGAAAAGGGGAGGATCCTTAGTCCCCGCATCTAAAGCTAAATGAGGAGTTAGATATAATAGTGAACAGGCCAAATAAGTTATTAAATCTGATAATAGTCGTCATTGCGATCACACTGATCGGTTGTTCTTGCCGGAGCCAGAAGTCAGGAGTTATTAAAAAAGAGACCGATATGCTCTCCTTTGTGGATTGGTCAAATGGACTCCCTTCTACAGGTCAGTGGCGTGAGGGGATCGCCTTTTATGACATAAACGGAGACGGTCACCTGGACATAGCCGCCCCCGGTCCAAGAAAGGCGCAAAAGGGGGATGACACGCCTTTTTTCTGGTATGGCAACGGCAAGGGAGAGTGGTCGGAGTCACGGCCTGAGGTGCCTTCTGGCATGGGGTTTTATTATGGTGGCATTGCTGTTGCAGACTTTGATGGTGACGGGCTAACTGACATGGCTCTTGCCATGCATGGGTCCGGGATGAAGGTCCTTAAGGCGAAAGCTAAGGGGGAATATGTGGATTTTTCTGACGGCATACCTTCCAAGAAAGAGTTCATGTCAAGGGCGATTGTGTCGGCGGATTTCAACAACGACAGTATCCCGGACATTGCCGCAGTATCAGAAGCCAAATTTGGAGAGGAGTTTCCTGTTCCGAGCGGTGTGAGGATCTGTTACCTTGAAAATAGCAAGTGGAAATGTAATCCTATCGGAGGGGAGAGGGAGACACTCGGGCTTTTTGCCGACCAGTTGACTGTGGGTGACATAAACGGAGACGGGAACAAGGATATCGCTGTTGCCAGTCTTGAGCACATGAGAGACCTGATTGTGTGGATAGGTGATGGGAAAGGTGCCTTTGTCCCGTTTAACGGAGGTCTCCCCACAGAATGTCATTATCTTTCTGTTGCCCTTGCCGACATAAACGGCGATGGAAGGGACGACCTTGTGGCCAGTATTGGCACTCTTCCAGGCCTCGGCAAGGAATTTCTTGGGCTGAAAGCCTTTTTGAGCGGGTCTGATGCCTTTAAGGATATATCCGATGGGTTGCCCACGAACGAGTGTTTTACTTCTGTCAGGGCATGTGACCTTGATGGTGATGGAAAAGTTGAAATCGTGGCGGCGACCATAGCAGGGGGTGTGAAGATATTTTCTCGGAAAGGGGCTCGCTGGCACGAGATGCGTGTATCAGGTCTTCCGGAGAAAGGGCTAAGGAAGATCAAGAATCTATACTGCATTGACGTAAACAGAGACGGGTATAAGGATATTGCTCTCAACCACTCTCTGGGCCAGAACAACAGCGGTGGGATCCGTGTGTTTTTGAATGTCCCGTAACAGGATTAAGGATAACACGGCAATAAAGAAAGTTCACTGTTCAAAGTTCAAAGGTTCAAAGGTTGTCAACCCTGAACCTTGAACCGTGAACCCTAAACCGATCACTTTAGATATGGAGGAACTTCATAAGATGCCGTTAGCCAAAAAATGGTATATTTTTGCTTTGTGTATTGCTACATGCCTGATATTTTTGTTTGGGTGCGCCAGCGCTCAGAAAAGGAGCGATCAGGATGCCTCGCTCGGGGATTTGGCTGAGCAATACTGGACCAAGAGATTGATAGAGCATGACTATAAATTTACGTACAAAAAGGAGATGGAGAAAGATTCTATTCCTTTTTCAGACTACCTCAGCCAGGTTAAGCAGGGTAAAAGATTTAAGTTCTTTTCGGTAAAGACGAATAAAGTCACAATAGAAGGTGATAGGGGAGTAGTTTATTTGACCGTGGAATGCACAGGCCCCCCCCTTCCAAAGGGCATTAAACAGATGCTTCAGGATCTTTGGTTATACAGGTCGGGCCAGTGGAAGCATAAGTTTTCAGATAAATAACCCCATGATCAAAAACAGTGGCAGTGGCTTCCTGAGGGGAAGAAACTTTGAGCGGTGAACTCAACAACTCAACTATTTGATGATTTCTGAAGTTTTATATGAGAGTTTCCATCAATAGGGATGCCCTGACACTGCTATTTATTCTGATTGTAGTAATAACTCCTGTGCAATCGGGAAGAGCTGAAAGAGGCCAAACGGCAGAGACTTCGCCCAAAGTCTTCACCAACAGCGTGGGTATGACATTTATCTACGTGTCACCTGGAACCTTTGTCATGGGCAGCCCCCCGGAGAACCTGGGTCGCGATCTGGATGAGATTCCACATACCGTCACCCTGACCAGGGGATACTACATTCAAACCACAGAGGTGACCCAGGCACAGTGGAAAATGGTAATGGGAAGCAATCCAGCAATGCTCAAGAATGACGACCGCCCGGTGGAAAACGTGTCGTGGAGTGATGCGCTGACCTTCATTCGAACTCTCAATCAAATAGAAAACACAAGCGCTTATCGCTTGCCCACTGAGGCCGAATGGGAATACGCCTGCCGGGCCGGCGCCCAAACTTCGTTTCCCACGGGCGCCTTTTTGTCAACAAATCAGGCCAACTTTGACGGAAACCATTCCTATAATGGATACGATAAGGGAGTGTTCCGGCGAAGGACCGTCAAAGCGGGAGCCTTTCCAGCCAACGATTGGGGGCTCAATGACATGAGCGGCAATGTCTGGGAGTGGTGCCAGGATTATTATGGCCGGTATTCCTCTGCCGTTGAATCGAATCCCACCGGCCCTGCGTCGGGTACTTTTCGAGTGATGCGCGGCGGAAGTTGGTTTTATGACATCCAGAGCTGCCGCTGCGCTTCGCGTTACAATGCTTATGCTTCCAAGCGCAGCATTATGATAGGATTTCGGGTGGCAAAGTCTCTGGCCAAAAAATGAGATCCTTCGCACAGATCCACATCAAAACCCGACCGGTTCCTGTACTCCCTTTCCGCGCTATTACTGCTTTTGTCATCTCCGTAATCATCCTTATCGGCGTTCTCTTCGCACTGGATTGGAAATTGACGCCAGGTCCTGGGAAGAGAGGTGCATTGGTCTTGCCTGCATGGTACTGGGAAGACAAACGAATCAACCTCAACAATGATTTCAAGAACCTTTCATGTGTTGAAAATCCCGTATGGACTTCAAAAGGCTTCCCTGTGGACCTTAACCGAAAAAAGTCCAAACGTATCCTGGTGACGGGAGATTCCTTTGTTTGGGGAGACGGGTACGCCAATATGAACGATTTGTGGTGGAGGCAACTGGAACGGGAGCTGGCTTGTCGTGGATATGGGCAGATCGAGGTCATTGCCATGGGATATCCGGGGCTTTCCACCCGGGATCAACTGCACGCCGCCATGCTGGTGGCGCCCGAATTCAAACCAGACCTGATTATCTGGGGGTACACCACCAACGATCCGGATGAGAAAATGGTCCCTGGCATGTCAGAAGCCGACCTGCTATTTTCGGACACCCTCTTCACCGCTTTGAACGGATTATGTCAACGACGCATTCTGCCCAACCTTAACGCCAAATTGCGCGACCTGCGCCAGGAAAAAATCTCTTTCGCCATGGGCGGAGAAAAGCACGGTTATCCATACGCTCAATGGGAACTCCGGATATTACATGGCCCAAACTGGGAACAGTACAGGAAAACCGTGGGGAACCTGAAAGCCTTTTTGTCCCGGTGCGATTTTCCCTCATTCGTAATGACTTTACCCGGTTTTCCCGGCAGAGAATACCACGCGTCCCGATTCACAAAGGTCAAGGAACTTTATGACTCGTTTGGAATCCCTTTTTACGATGTCCTGGACGATCTTATGGCAAAGGTTCCGGATCAGGATCTCAGAGACGACGTGAGGCAATGGGGCATTAATCCGGTGAACAGCCATCCGGGAGCAGCCATGACCCATCTATTTGCTGTTCTTGCGGCAGATATCCTTGAAACGGACTATCGAGACGTTCTGGGGGCGTGCGAACCCGCAAAAGAACCGGTGTTGCCTCGCATCAACGATTGGGTTCCTTTTGACCTGAACCCGGTTGCCTTGACACAAGACAGTTGGGTCATGGAAATTCCCCTGGCGCAAAAATATATGCTGCGCATGCCTTCGGGAGAACCGTTTGTCCAACTTAACCTGGAGAGAGCGGTTCCACTGCAAGCCATACAGGTAGCCGGACAGGGCCTCGATACGGCGAAAATCACCATTACCGCCGAAGATCCGGAACTCGGCTACGATGACGGGACCCTGCACCTCTTTGGGCAAAAAACGGGTACGGAGTTAGCGTGGGATATGAGCGGGCGGAAATGTGCCGAGAGTGTGAACACGATTCGATTGAAGATGCGTTTTAATAACAGTGACCGAAGGGTGCGGATCACCTTGGTATCAACCGCTGGCGGAGTGAAATAATGGCCGGAACGTCTATTTTGGGAATTTCCGCCTACTATCACGACTCGGCTGCTGCTCTAATCCAGGACGGCGAGATTGTTGCCGCTGCCCAGGAAGAGCGATTCAGCCGCATTAAGGGGGATCCGGCGTTTCCACACAATGCAATCGGGTTTTGCCTTGATGAAGGGGGAATTCACGAGACCGACGTGGACCACGTGGTCTTCTACGAAGACCCCATGATCAAGTTCGAACGATTGGTAACCATGTATCATGTGACCGCGCCTGCAAGCCTCAGGAGTTTCCTGAAGGCCATGCCGTTGTGGCTTACAAGGAGGCTCTGGATAAAACACCAGATTGCGCGGGAAATGGGTATCAAGAAAGGCGTTTACTGTTGTGAGCATCATCTGTCTCACGCTGCAAGCGCATTTTTCCCGTCGCCTTTCGAACGGGCGGCCGTGCTCACGGTGGACGGGGTGGGCGAATGGACCACGGCAGCTTATGGGACCGGCCATGGAAATCAATTACAACTCTGTGAAAAGATAAACTTCCCCAATTCTCTGGGGCTACTGTACTCCGCTTTTACGTTTTACACCGGGTTTAGGGTAAACTTTGGAGAATACAAGCTTATGGGACTGGCTCCTTACGGGTCTCCCAAATATGCTGACTTGATCCGGAATCACCTGATCACTGTCCGGGAGGACGGTTCGTTTGTCCTGAACCAGTGTTATTTCAACTATATCGGCGGTCTTACCATGACTAACGATCGCTTTCACGATCTGTTCGGCGGGCCTCCAAGGAAGCCGGAATCACGCATTACCCAGAAAGAGATGGACCTGGCTGCAAGCATACAGGCGGTGGTAAACGATGTGCTGTTCGCCATGGCCAAGACAGTTCATAGAAAGACAGGTCTTGATAACCTGGTACTGGCGGGTGGCGTGGCCCTGAACGTGGTGGCTGCCGGGCTTTTGTCCACCAGGGGCCCATTCCGCAGAATATGGACCCAACCCGCGGCCGGCGACGCTGGCGGCGCTTTGGGCGCGGCGCTTTGGATGTGGCACCATAAATTGGGTCACCCCCGTACTCCGGCTCGCCCCGACGGCATGCGCGGAGCCTTTCTGGGGCCGGATATCCCTGTGAGTTCCGCTTCTGACGACGCAATGCTCGAACGCATGGGAGCCGTGTGGGAAATGCTTTCCGAGGAAGTACTTCAAGACCGAATCGTGGAGAGGGTGGCTCGGGGCGAGGTGGTAGCCGTAGCCAGAGGACGTATGGAGTTCGGTCCTCGGGCGCTGGGAGCCCGTTCCATCTTGGGCGACGCCCGCTTGCCCCACATGCAGCGCCACGTGAATATGAAGGTCAAGTTCAGAGAGAGCTTCCGTCCGTTCGCTCCCATAGTCCTTGCGGAGGACGCGAGCAGCTATTTTGAGATTCGCCAGGAAAGCCCTTACATGCTGCTGGTGTATCCGGTAGTGAAGGCAAAACGCCACAAGGTGTTCGAAACTGGCGCCAGGGGCCTGGACCTGCTTAACATTCAGCATTCAGAGATTCCCGCTGTGACCCATGTGGACTACTCGGCACGCGTTCAGACAGTGGATGCAGATCGGAATCCATTTATGCACCGGATCCTTTGCAAATTCAAGGAACGGACCGGTTGTTCAGTGATGATTAACACGTCGTTTAACGTGCGTGGTGAACCCATCGTGAACTCAGTCGAAGACGCCTATCGCTGTTTCATGGCCACCAATATTGACTGCCTGGTGGTGGGAAACCGATTTTTTTTGCGTGAAGCTCAAAAGAATCCGCCCTTAAGCGAAGAGGAGAGGAGCAAATGGTTGAGGAGGTTCGAGCTTGACTAAATCCCCGTATATTCGGCGGCTTGAGGAAAGAAAACGGAACGATTCCCTGAAGCGGCAGATGGTTCTGGGTTTGGTCATCGGCTGGCTGGCAATGCTTGTGGGCGCTTTCAGCGCCTTTTTCGTGCCTGAGGCTAACGAATTCATCTGGAAGCTGGTCTTGTGGGCGGGCATGATTTTGCTGGGCGTATCCGTGGTCTTGCCATCCCTTTTGTACTATCCTGAGAAATGGTGGTCTTACGGGGCCGGCGCACTGGGCAAGCTCATTTTTTCGACAGTACTCTTACTGGCTTATTTCCTTATGTTCTGGCCGGCAGGTATTTTGCTGCGCCGGCAAAAGGGAAACCAGGGCTTTTATGCGTGGAAGGAGACTATTCCTCAATTGACCACGGCCTGGGAGCCGTATGGCGCTGTGGAGGATACAGCGCAAACTGAAAGGGGTGGCTGGCGTCAAGGGTTGTTATTCCAACCCTTGTGGGTTCTGGTTTTCTTTGTCCGGCGCGGCCACTATCTGTTCATCCCCGTACTGGTCTTTCTCCTTATTCTGGGCCTGGTCATGTTTTTTGCGCAGACTTCTTCCCTGGCTCCGTTTATCTACACCCTGTTTTAGCCAAGAGACCTTTGAATTTCGCCATAAATAGTCTAAATCGTTATTCCCGCCTGTCTGCCGTGCCTGCACAGGCAGGTACAAACAGGATTTCGGAAGCTGGTGAGAGAGAGAAAGGGCTCATTTTTTCTTGACTTATGAGGGCAAGTATCCTAAATTTTGTTTACAAAAAGAATTTAAATTATAATCATATATTCATTACAGAAAGGGGAAAATTATGAAAATAAATTTTAAATACTTTGGCATTTTTCTTCTGTTGTTCGTTGTTACGAGTTTTTTTGCTTTTTCAAACATGGTTTTGGGCCAGGAGGACCGATCAGCACAAATCATTGAGACCCTATTCCAAAGCTCCAAAATAAGGTGTCCTGACACGGTTTTGAAAGATTTTATAGATGGAAAACCGACTGCACGGGTAATCGTGAACTTATCAAAACCAGCACGCTTCCAACAAACTACAAATTTTAACGATATGAAATTTCGGAAAGACCTGGAGGAATCGGTAAACACAGTTCAAGACATGGTGATTAATCTGATAGACCCCAGCGAATCCCGCATCACCAACAGTTTCACATATATCTTTGGCTTTTCCGCCGAAGTCACCCCGGAAGGACTACTGGAATTAACAGAAATAGATGAAGTTGTTTCCATCGAGAAGGATAGAATTCTCCATCCTCACCTGGCACAGGGAATACCCCTGATGGAGGCCTCCACAGTAAGAGACACATACAATTACAATGGGTCAGGCATCTCCATAGCCATCTGCGATACAGGGATTGATTATACCCACCCCATACTTGGGGATGGTGGTTTTCCCAACTCCAAAGTCATTGGCGGTTATGACACTGGACAAAACGACTCTAACCCCATGGATGGAAACGGGCACGGAACGGCCTGTGCAGGTATTGCTGCTGGGGATATTGCAGTTGTTGGAGATTATATCGGAGGGGTGGCATATAATGCCAGGCTTTACGCCCTGAAGATAACATCCACTACCAGCGGCGGCGGCGCCTGGGAATCGGACATGGTTGAAGCCTGGGAATGGTGTGTTACCCATCAAAATAACGACCCATCCAATCCCATAATGGTTATCAGCACCAGTTTTGGAGGTGGGGGGTATACAAGCACCTGCGATCGTGTTTCACGCGCTATGACCACGGCCGCGGCACATTGTGTTGCAGCCGGGATTACCCTTTTTGTCTCTTCCGGTAACGACGGCTATTGTAATGCTATCTCATGGCCTGCCTGCATTTCCATTGTTAATTCCGTAGGGGCGGTTTATGATGACGATGTGGGGTACCATGGTTATACGATCTGCACCGATAGAACAACCGCTCCCGACCAGGTGACCTGTTATTCAAACAGCGCTTCATTTCTTACACTATTTGCTCCGAGCCATGATGCCTATACTACAGCTATTGCAGGTTATAATTCCACCTTTGGAGGCACTTCGGCTGCCTGCCCTTATGCTGCTGGATCAGCGGCATGTTTACAGAGCGCGGCCCATGACATTAACGGCGATTTTTTGACTCCTGCTGAAGTAAGATCAAAGATAACCAGCACCGGTGATTTAGTCACAGATCCTAAAGCGCCGAGGATCATCAAACCCAGGGTCAATCTAACGGCTGCCGTAGATGCCCTTAACGGTAGTTGCACCTATGCCATTGACCCCACCAGTGCAGATTTTGATGCAAACGGTGGCACAGACAGTGTGTATGTAACCACTCAGGAGGGTTGTTCCTGGACGGTTGTAAGAAATGACTCCTGGATACATGTAACCTCGGGTGGCAGTGGAACAGAGAGTGGAACAGTCAATTACTCGGTTGATGAAAACACAGGTTCAGCGCGTACAGGCACAATGACCATTGCCGGACAGATTTTTACCGTAATTCAGGCCGGCACTGGATGCACCTATGCCATTGACCTGACAAGTGCAGATTT